>JH599972.1:163259-221546 GCA_000245075.1 Acetobacteraceae bacterium AT-5844 | reverse complement strand
CTGCGGCTGCGGCTGCGGCTGCGGCTGCGGTGAAGCCATAGCAGGCTGCGGGCCGGAAGAGGGTGGGGACTGTATACCGTTCAGCACGGCCAACTTGGCGATGACGGCCTCTCTCAGGGCCGCCAGATCGTCCGGCATTGAAAGTCGCGCTTCCGGAGCAGGGGAGGGGGTTGCCACCTGTTGCGGTGGCGCAGAGGGAGAAGCAGGGGCAGGCACCGTCACGGGCGCCGCCGCGGCAACGCGCGCCGGTTCGGCCGGGGGTGGAGACGCCGGCTCCGCCGGGGAAGAGCCGGGGCGGGCTGCCTGCAACATTGCAGCCGCCTGCTCAGGTTTCATCAGGCCAAGACGCACCGCATCGTCCAGCAGTCGACGCTGTGCCGCCTCAAGCGCTGTCGCGCTGCGGGCAGCCCCGGCCGGGCGTAAATCGACATAGAGCATGCCGTCGAAAGCACCGGCCTCAGCGTTCTGCTCACCCTCCGTGCGGAGCAGCACAACCGTCTCGCCACCTTCCTGGCGGCCTTCGATGCCGGCGAGTTCGTTCAGCCGACGAATGGTGGAGAGGTCGAGCGGGTACTGGCCTCGCAGGCGCAGCTCAAACCCCCCACTTACTTTTCGCACAGCATAGGGCGGCACATTGCCCAGATGCAGGACGATACGCCCACGGTCGGTGTGCTGGCCTGTCCGCACCCGCACGGGGCCCGAGCCGGTAGGCGGCTCCTGCGCTGCCGCGGCCTGGCCAAGTAGCGGCAGCAAAGCCACGCCCGCCAGCAAGAAGGGACGACGCACCGGCATTACTCCCCGCCACCCTCGGCGCCGTCGGAACGCACACGGCCGGCTTCCCGCAGCTGCTCTTCCATCTCGTCAAAGCTCGGCTGCAGCTTCGTCGGCACGGACTGCCGGCCCACCTCGACGCAAATCTGCGGCGAGAGATTCTGCAGGTAGCTCGTAATGACCGCGCGGGCGACGTCCAGCATCCGGCGCTCTTCCTCGAAGATGCCCTTCAGCCGCGATGCCATCGGACCAACAAGACCATAGGACAGGAAGACGCCGAGGAAGGTTCCGACCAGCGCCGAGCCGATCATGCGGCCCAGAACCTCAGGGCTTTCGGAAATGGCGCCCAGCGCCTTGATGATGCCGAGCACCGCGGCGACGATACCGAGCGCGGGGAAAGCATCCGCAACCGTCTGCAGGACCTTGGCGGGTTTCATCTCCTCCGCCGACCGCTTCTCGATGGTGGCTTCCATCATCTCGCCCACCAGGTGCGGGTCCTTATTGTTGAGCGTGATGGTGCGCATGGTGTCGCAAACCAGCCCGCTCACAGCGACATCCTGGGCGATTCGCGGATAGCGGGAGAAAATCGGGGAGGCATCAGGCTTTTCGATGTGCTTCTCCAGCTTCGCGGCACCCTCCTTCTGGTGGGTACGCAGCAGCAGGTAGAGCAGGCTCAGCAGATCGCTGTAATCGGTACGCCGCCAGCGAGGGCCTTTGAAAACCTTGCCCAGCGACTTCAGCACCTTCGCCACACCCGCGCCGTCGCAGGAAATCAACATCGTCATCACGCCGGAGCCGCCGATGATGATCATCTCCGGCCCTACGGAATGAAGGATCACGGCCAAATGGCCGCCTGCGAGGAGGTATCCGCCAAAGATGGCGACGAAGACTCCGACAATGCCGGCGATCTGAATCATCGATGAGGGGCCCTGACTGTGGCGGTGCGTTCGGTCCCATGGGGCCGATGCACTCTCTCATATCATTTCGCATGTCTCCCTGCTACAAACATTTTTCGCATAACCACATCGGAGTTCCCATGCCCCAACCTATCGCCGCATCGGACCGCCTCCGTCGTCAAGACAGTGCGCAGCAGACAGAAAACCTCGGGCGCTACAACGTCGCCAGCCACGTCACGCGCGCGCTGCGACACGCAGCAGACAGCACCGGCGTCGGCTTCAATGTGCTGGCTGCTAAAGCCGCCATCGAAAGCGGCTTCCAAACCAACGCGCAGGCACCGACCAGTTCGGCACGCGGCCTGTTCCAGTTCATCGATCAGACCTGGCTCAGCACAGTGCAGAAGCACGGCGCCAATCACGGGCTGGGAAAGGAAGCCGCCGCCATCACCCGCAGCACGACGGGCCGGCTCACTGTCGCGGACCCGGAGGAGCGCAACCGCATCCTCGCCCTTCGCGACAACCCCGAACTTTCCGCGCGGCTGGGCGCGGAGCATCTCAAGGACATTTCCGAGAGCCTGACGCCAACCCTCGGCCGCAAACCGGATGTGGGAGAGCTGTATCTCGGTCACTTCCTCGGCACGGGCGGCGCCAGCCGCATGCTGCGTGCCGTCGCTGAAGAGCCTGGCCGGGCAGCGTCCGACATCATGCCGGAAGCCGCCCGCGCCAATGCCAACCTCTTCCGTGGCGCAAACGGCGCACCACTCTCGGCAAAGCAGTTCCTCGACAACATTCGCGGCAAGGTGGAGCAGGTCTATGCCCAGCTGGGGCTGGCGGCCCCGGTTGGGCCGGTGGACTTCACGCCGGTCGCCGGCGACGCCCTGTCCGAGAACGCGATTGCCAGCGCGGAGCCTTTCTGGTGGGGCAGCGGGCCGCCGGCGCGTTCCGCCAAGGCGCCGGAACGGATGATGGCCTCCGCCCTGGTTGAGGTCTTCAACCGTATGGGCCGCGGGCAAGCGGCGCAGGAGATCGGCACACAGGGTGAGCGGACCGAGATGCCGGCAGCGCTTCTTGGCGCGCTCCGACACGAAAACACACCCGCCGCGCTGACAGAAGCGCGACGGGCCTATGCGGGCGGAACGATCTGACGCTCAGGCGGGGGTGGCGGCGCGACGCCGCTGCTGCTCCCGCCGCACATCGCCACCATGATGGTAGCCGGCGACGTAGCATTGCTTCACCGCCGCCAACAGCAGGCGGCTCTGCGAGGCCAGGAGCGGCCGGCCGATCGGCGCCTGCTGTTCTGTCTCGACGACCGTGAGCGCGCCTTCAACCTCGGCCAGAGTGAAATCGCGCGGCCGGCCCAGAAGGCCGTCCCGGCGGCCAAGAGCAGCCGCCTTGGCCATGGCGGCTTCTCCCCACGCATTGGAATCAGAAACGGCGGACTGGACGGACATGGGAGAGCCTCATGATGGGTGCGGCCCCTTCCTCGCAATTCGCACACCGGAGGTCAATATTTTTCGCAAATTCGCGCGCCGGGATTTGCGAAATTTTTCCATATGTCTCCGATGCTGGGGATGAAAGATCATCTGCCGGAGCACGCCCATGCAGAACTGGCGCCAATACGGCCCCAACCTTCCTCCCTCGACGGCACTGCTGAGCCTTGCCAGCGCCGGGCTCGTCCTGACCACCATGCCTGAGTTGCTGCCGGGCCCTCTCGCTTCCGTCTCCGTCGCCGCCGCAGGGCTCGCGTGCTGGCTCCGCATGCGGCGAGAGCGGAAAATCGCCCGTCGGCTGCGCGATCTGCGCCTCAGCATCAGCCTGCCTGTCCCGACCGGCTCAGCCGCTGATTCTGCCCTGGGCTTTCATGAGGATGGTTACGGCCGCTGGAAGGCGCAGCGGGATGGCTGGCAGATCCACATCCATCGGGACAGCAGCGTAGAACTGTCCTGGCAGCTCAGCCTGGCACGCCAGCAAGATGCCATCGCGCCCGCCCCTCTCGCCGTCGCACAGTCGCTCGACGCCGTGCTGTCCCTGGCGCGGCGCCTGGCGGCCGGAATGGCCGCAGCTGGCGAATCCTCCCCGCTCGACTGCGATCTCTCTTTTCCTGTCGCGGGTTTTTCCTCAGCGGGGGAACACCGCCTGACGGCCTTGGCCGAAGGCGGCTACGCGCTGCGCACCGGCCAAGGCGACGTGGCGGTGGCCGCCGAGCATGCGGAGATGCTGCTCTGCAAGAGCCGCGCGGTTCGCACGGCCCATTACTGAAAACGTCCCCGGCGGCCTTCCAGCCGCCGGGTTTGTCTTTATCGCCGGAAGGCGTCGCGCCGGCCGGCGATTTCCTGTGTCACGGCCAGGGCCGAATTCGGGTCCATATTCGCCAGGATTGGACCCGCCTGCCTGTCCTGCATCTTCAGCAGGATGGTCGCCGCGCGGGGAGGCTCCAGCTTGTCCAACACCTTGGCCGCCTGCTGTGGCCGCATGTTGGTATAGAGCGAGACGAGCGCGTCGATATCGGCCTCCGCGGCGGAGCCCTCACGGACGACCAGCCGCTCCATCTCCTCCCGCAGCCGCGTCAGCTCGGCGATCTGCGTGCGGGCAAGCCCCTCGGCGGCCTGCACGCGGGCTTCCCGCAACTCCACAGCGCGCTCCCGCCGCTCGAGGTCCACCTGCCGCCGGTTGACTTCTGCCAGGAGCCGGCCTTCGCCCGGCCGCTCATCACCAAGCGGATTGGCCCGCGCCGGCCCCGCGAGCGTGTCCGACACACGCGGCACGGCCACGAGGCCATCGCGCAACGGCACCGGTCCGTTCGGAAGCGGTGGCACCGCCTGGGCAGGGGTGGCCACGGCACTCGACCAGGCCGGCAGAACATCCGACAGCCCGGCAATCCGCCCTGGCACCAGCGCGGCCAGACCCAGCATCATCAGCGGCAATCCCAGACGCGGCCCGGCCATCCTTCGATACCAGGGCGGGGGAGATACCCCGAAGTTCATGATCGCGATCTCCTTGAATTCAATCGAGCGTCAAACGGAAAACCCGCCGTTCCGCCGGCGCAGGCGCGGGCGCCAGTACCAGCTCGGCAGGCGCCGCCTCCGCTCGCAGCAACTGCTCCACCGCCATCTCGGCCATGCGCTCGGCAGCCAGATCGGGCGGCGGCAAAGCGGCCGGCGTCATCTCCAGAACCGGCGCGTGGCGGCCTGCCAGCCGGGCGGCCAGACCCAGCGGTTCGGCCAGTTCGCGCGGCGGCGCGGCGGCACGGGCTGTCTGCAGCTTGCGATTCTGCCGCAGCGCCTGATCGAGCCGGGCCGCGATCTCTTCTGCCTGGCGCGAGGCAGCTGTCAGCTCCTGTGCCACTTTGCGGCAGGCGCTGATCTTGCTGTCCACCTCACCAATGCCGTCCTTCACCTTCTGGACGATGCCGCCCGCCGAGTTGTCCAGGCGCTTGGATGCCGCATCGAGCTGGCCGATCACGTCGCCTGCGGAATCGAGCGCAACGCGCAGCCGGCCCATCCGCCGGTAGAGCATCACAATCCATCCCGATTGCGCGGCGAGCACCGCCAAGGCGGCGGCATCGAGGATCTGCAGGTATGTCACGGGGTTCTCCTCAGCCATCCAATGCCGGCGTATCGCCGGGCCAGTCCTTTTCGATCACGCACTCCTCCACGCGCAGCACGACGCGATCGTCTTTCGCAGCCATTCGCGCGCGGCAGACCAGCAAGCCCTGGCAGAAGACGTCCAGCGGCTCATCCTGTCGCCGGTCCAACTCGACCACCGAGCCAGGCTGCCACCGCGCGACCTCGGAAAAGGGCATGGTCCGGGATTCGATCACGGCTGTCAGCTCAGTGCTGGCGCGCGGCAGCTCCTCGGCCAGATGGCCCCGCCAGATGGTGTCGCCTCCGATCTTCTTGCCCAGAACCTCCTGGCTCAGCAGGTCCCGCACCGGTTCGATGGACGCATAGGGCAGCAGAAAATCGATGTGCCCGCCGCGGCCTTCCATGGTGATCTCGGCACGGAAGGTCAGTGCCGCCGCCGTCGGCTTCGTGATCAATGCATAGCTTGGCGTGATCTCGAAGCGCTCCAGCCGGAAGGTCGCCGGGCTGACCGATTCGAACGCCCGGCTCATATCCTGCGTGAGCAGGCCTACGAACTTCTCGACAAAGGCGCGTTCGATAGGCGTGTAAGGGCGTCCCTCGATCGGCTGCACGGCGTTGCGGCGGCCGCCCAGGAGGATATCGACGATCGAGCCGATCAGCTGCGAATCGAGCGCTGCCAGGCAATAGCCGTCCCACTCCTCGATGCGGATGATGCCGATCATCGCGGGCAGGGTGATGGTATCCAGGAAGGGACCGACGCGCACCGGCCTCATCCGGTCGATGACGGCATCCGCATTGTCTGCGGTGAACTTGCGGATGCTGGTCGTCAGCAGACGGGCCAGCCGGTCCACCACGATGTCCAGCATCGGCAGCTTATCGTAGCGGACAGCACCGCCGACCAGCGCCTCCATACCGTTGCGGACGACTTCGGGCTCGGGCGCCTCGCTGCCGCCGAAGAGATCGTCGATATCGTTCTGACCCATTGCGACGCCGGCAGCGCCCCAATCGGCCAGGGAATCGTCCATCGGCGATTCGGAAGAGGGGGTTTCTTCTGTTCCGCTCATACCGTCAGGCCACCACGAATCCGGTGATCAGCACGTCCCGCACCTTGCCGTCCCCCAGCAGCAGGTCCAGCCGGCGGTGCAGATCGCCTCGCAGCCGGTCCATCGCGAGCGCCCCGTCCAATTCGCTATCGCGCAGGGTACGCAGATAGAGAATCAGGCTGTCATAGACGCGGGGTGTCATCAGCTCCGGCGGCGGCTGGGTCGGATCGGCATTCACCTCGACAGCAAGTTTGAGCCGTAGCTGCCTGGGGCGCCCGGCATTGGGCAGGGTCAGCGTCATCTCCGGCATTTCCACGAAGACGGGCCGGGCCGCCGGGGCAGGGGTCGCCGCTGCCGACGCTTCATCGGCCGGCTCCCCGGACGAGGTTATTTTTCGCACAGCTTCCTGTACGCCGGGCACGAAGACCCAGGCCGCACCCCCGCCGCTGCCGAGCAGCAGCAGGGCCGCCATTCCCATAAGGAGAAAGCGGCCCTTTCTCCGTGGTTTTTTCGCAGAGGCATCCATCAGTGTGTCCGACATGGCGGGGGAACTCCCGGCAAGAGCGATTTTTCGCGCGACAAGAGAAGCGGGGGCAGATATAACCCGATGCGCTTTCGCATTCCACGCCAAAAACGCTTATGCGAAATATCGACGGCCAGAACGGGACGACAGGTATCGATGCAGCAGGTAAGTACCCTCCGACCCGGTTTCGACCTCGGCAGCCTGGGTCCGACGCTGGCCCGGCTGGGCCCGGCGAAACTCGGTGCTCTTGCAGTGGTGGCCGCCGCAGCCATCCTCGCCGTGGTGCTGGTGGCGCGCGCGCCGCAGGCCACCAACGGCCTTCTCTATGCGGGGCTCGAACCTTCGGAAGCCGGACGCATCGTCGCGCGGCTGGAAGAGTTGAAGATCCCCGTGGAGGCCCGCGGCGACGGCACCGTGATGGTGCCGGCGGAGCAGGTGGCCCGGCTGCGCATGCAGCTCGCCAGCGAAGGCCTGCCGCGCCAGACCGGTGCCGGTTACGAGCTGCTGGACCAAGCCAACCCCATGCAGATGACCTCCTTCATGCAGCGCATCCAAAGGGTGCGGGCGCTGGAGGGAGAGCTGGCCCGGACCATCATCACCATGCAGGGCGTGCGGACCGCGCGCGTTCATATCGTGCTCCCGGAACGCGAGAGCTTTTCCCGTGACGCGCCGCCGCCCACCGCCTCGGTGACAGTGACGACTTCTTCCGGCCAACGCCTGGGCTCCTCTCAGGCGGCCGCGATCCGCCTGCTGGTGGCCGGCGCTGTACCGCGGCTGCGGCAGGAGGATGTGTCGGTGGTCGATCCCTCCGGTGTCGTGCTCGCGGCGGATGGAGGTGCCGGTGCGGTTGCCGGCCGCATCGGAGAAATCCGTGCGGCGCAGGAGCATGCGCTGCAGAAGGCCGTGCTGGACCTGCTGGAGCCGATCGTTGGCCGGGGCCGTGTTCGCGCAATCGCCGCCGTTGAGATCGAGGGCGCACGTACGGTAGCGCGGCAGGAAACCTTTGATCCCATGGGTCAGGTTGAGCGTGGCCGCCAGAGCCAGACCGAGAATGAAAGCAGCGAGGATGGCCGCGGTCCGCAGCCGGTGACGGTGGGGCAGAACCTGCCGAACCAGCAGGCGGGCGGCAACAATACCAACCGCAGCGCCTCCAACGCCCAGCGCAGCAACGAGACGGTCAATTACGAGATCTCCTCCAAGATCGAGGAAACCACGCGGGAGCCCGGCGCCGTCCGCCGCGTCAGCGTTGCTGTGGTGGTCGATGGCATCACCGCGCCCGACGGCACCGAGCAGCCGCGCCCGAAGGAGGAACTGGATCGTCTCGCCGCCCTGGTGCGTTCGGCCGTCGGCTTCGACGAGCGGCGCGGGGACCGCGTGACGGTCGATACGCTGCGCTTCCTGCCGGATGAGGGCGTGGGTACCCTCGCTTCCGCGGATGCGGAAGGCGGCCTGCGGCTCAGCACAACGCAGATGGTGCTGGTGCTCCTGGTGCTGGCCGCCAGCCTGGGTACTGCCGGCATCCTGCTGCGCCGCCGCCGCGACCGCATGCGCCGCCTGGCTGAGGAACTGGCCGCCGCCGAGGCCGCCGCTGCCGCCGAAGCCGCCATGGCGCTGGATCCGATGGAAGAAGCCATCGCCACGGTCGGCCAGGACATCCAGATCCGTGTGTCCTCGCTGAACGCGCTGAACGAACTGATCGACCAGCGGCCTGAGGAGGCCCTCGCCGTGATCCGTCACTGGATCCAGGAAGGGAGCCCGGCATGAGGACCGCTTCTCGCCCCTATCTGCCGCCCTCGTTGAACCTCCTGCTGGCGGGAGAGGATGGTTCCACCATCCTGCGCCAGCAGGAGGAGGAGCGGATGCGCAACGCCGCATTCGATGCCGGCCACAGGCGCGGGCTGGAGGAGGGCCTGGCCAAGGGCCGCGCCGAAGGTGCGGCCCAGGCCGAGGCCGCCGCTGCCGGACGGATTGAAGTGGAGGTCGCCCAGCGCGCCAGCCAAGGTGCGAATTTGGCAGCTCAGGCGCTTGATTCCCTTCTTGCGAAACGTGCCGATGACCGGCGCGCGCTGGATGCAAATGTCCGCGCCACGGTCGCCGCCGCGCTGGAAGCGCTGATACCTACCCTGCTGGCCCGCAGCGCCGGCGCGGAAATCGCCGCGCTCGTCGCCGATGCGCTCACCGAGCGCGGCGACGACGTCCTCCTCCTGACCGCGCATCCGGACACTCTGGCCGCGATGCAGCAGGAAGGTTTCCCCCAGCCGCAGGACACGCCCCAGCGCCTGCGGTTGCGCCCCGAACCCAGCATGGCCCCCGGCAATGCCGAGGTGTCCTGGGTCAACGGCGGACTTGTCCATCGCCCCGATGCCTTGCTGGCACGGGTGCTCGCCATCCTCGACGCCGACCGGGCCACGCCCGCCTCGTCCGAGACTCTGCAGGAGATCGCGCCATGACCGGCGAAACCACCACCGGGACCGACAATCCTTTCCTGACCGAGCGCAAGCCGCGCATCATGGACATCCCCGTGAATGTGCAGGTAGTGCTGGGGAACAAGCGCCTGCCGATGGCGGCGCTGTTCAATCTCAGCCGCGGCTCCGTGATCGAGTTCGACAAGAAGGTCGGCGAGCCGATCGACCTGCTTGCGAATGAGCGCCTCATTGCCCGAGGCGAAATTCAGATCACCGATGACGGAAGGCTGTCGATCTCGATCACCGAGATCGTCTCCTCCGCCGCCTGACAACGAACCAGCGGAGAGCAGGCAGAATGCCGCATCTTCGAATGATCATGGCAGTGCTGGCACTGATGCTGGCCGCCTCTCCCGCTCTGGCCCAGAGTGTATCTCTGAGTCTGGGCCCGGAGGGCGCCAACGCCGTCGCCAGCGGCAGCCAGAGCCTGACGACCAGTGTCGTGGGCCTGATCGTCGCCACAACCCTGCTTGCCATCGCACCGGGCATTCTCGTGGTGGCGACTGCCTTCACGCGCATCGTTGTCGTGCTGTCGCTGTTGCGCACCGCACTTGGCCTGCAGCAATCCCCGCCCAATACGGTCATCGTCAGCCTTGCACTGTTTCTCTCCGCCTTTGTTATGGCGCCCGTTCTGGAAAAGACCTGGAACGATGCCGGGCGGCCCCTCATCGAGGGCAGCATCACGGAGGAGCAGGCGGCGGAGCGCGCTATCCGGCCCTTCCGTGATTTCATGGAAGCGAATGTGCGGGAACAGGAGCTCGCGCTGTTCATCAGCATCGCCAAATGGCAGCCCGCCGAGGGTGCTTCGGCAAGCGCACTGACACGTCAGCAGCGGGCGGAAGTACCTCTTCACATCCTCTCCGCCGCGTTCCTGGTGTCGGAGCTGACAAAGGCTTTCCAGATCGGCTTCCTGTTGTTCCTGCCGTTTCTCGCCATCGACATGGCCATCAGCTCCGTCCTGATGGGCATGGGCATGATGATGTTGCCGCCCGTCGTCGTCAGCCTGCCATTCAAACTGATCTTCTTCGTGCTGATCGATGGATGGTCACTGGTTGCAGGCTCCTTGGTGCGAGGCTTCTCGACATGAGCGACGTCTTGCTGCGCATTCGCCGCCGTCGCCGCCTGGCTGCCGCCCTGCGCTGGGCAGCGCGCCAGGAAGCCAAGCCAGGCGCCACAGCACTGGCGACGCTGGAGGCACAGCTCGACGCCATTGCCGCCAGCCAGGAGCGCCCTGTGCCCCCAGGGGCCGACCTGCCGGAGAAGCTGGCGCGGATCGACCATGGCGGCGCCATGCCGCCGGAGGTGGTGGCGATGCTCGCCGCCATCCTGACACCTCTTCAGACCCTGCGTGCCGGGAGCACCGACCGATGAGAGCCCCTGAGGCGCGCCGCGCCATCCGCCCTGTGGAGAACGGCATCAAGGCCGATTCCCTTTCCGATGTCGCGGTGCTGTTCATGACGCTGGACGAAGACCGCATCCAGTCCATGTTTGGCCGGCTGGAGGAACAGGAAATCCGGCACGTCAGCCGCGCCATGGCCAATCTGGGCAAGGTGGATATCGACACGGTGGAACGCGTCATCATGCGCTTCCGTACCGAGGTCGGCCGTACCGGCACCATCATCGGCACGGCAGAGACGACGGAGCGGCTGCTGAAGCGCCTGCTGCCGAATGAGAAGGTCGTCGAGATCATGGATGAAATCCGTGGCCCCGAGGGCAAGACCATGTGGGAGAAGCTGGCGAATATCTCGCCTGAGGTCCTCGCCACTTACCTGCGGACGGAACTGGCGCAGACGGCCGCGGTGATCCTGGCCAAGCTTCCGGCAGCGCACGCCGCGCGCGTGCTGGCGCTCCTGCCAACCTCGTCGGTCGACGAGATCGTGCTGCGCATGGTGCGGATGGACAGCATCCAGAAGGGCGTCCTGCAGGATATCGAGCAGACGTTGCAGAAGGAATTCATCACCAACCTCAGCCGCAGCTACGAACGCGACAGCTCGCAGATTGTCGCCGAGATCATGAACCGTGCCGAAAAGGGCCTTGTCGAGCACCTGATGAAGCAGATCGAGGCGCGCGAGCCGCATGCGGCCACTCGCATCAGGCGCATCATGTTCACCTTCGACGACCTGATCCGTGTCGATCGCACCACCTTCGCGACGCTCGTCGCCGAATGCCCGGCAGACAAGCTGCAGGTGGCTCTGACCGCCGCCAGCGTGGAGCTGCGGGAACTGTTCCTTGGCAGTATGTCGGAACGCGCGGCCACCATTATGCGTGACGAAATCGAGAACATGCCCGCCCAGCGCAAGAAGGCGATTGAGGACGCGCAGACCGAGATCATCACCATTGCCAAGCGCCTGGCGGATGAGGGCCGTATTTTCATCCTCGAGGAAGATGAAATCGGCAACCAGGAGCTCTCATGAGCAAGAGCGCCGAGCCGGTTATCGCCGTGCATGCGCCGCGCCACGGCACGGCGGGCCGCGAGGCGGAGATGGGCTATGCCGCGGCCGCGCGGATTGTCGGCCCGGTGCCGGCGCGCGGCGCGGCGCCGCCAGAACCCGCCCCACCGGACCCGCCGCCCGCAATCCAAGGCCTCGAAGCGTTGTTGCCCGGCGGCCCGGCGGGCATGACCTTGCCGCTGGCGCTTGCGGCACTGCGGCCCGATATCCGAAGCTGGCTCGGAGAGGCTCGCCTGGCACGTATGGCCCTGGGCCTCGGCATCAGCGAAAAATCATTGCTAGGGCTGCTTGGCTCGGCGCCTCTCCCACCGCCTTCCCTCGGTGAGCCCTCACTTTGGGCCGGGCAGCGCGTGCCGATTCAGGTCGCCCATCAGGCCGGCTGGATCGAATTGTTCTGGCGGCCGGATCGGGAGCGCAGGGGCGGGGTTGGCCAGGCTTCTGCACGGGGTGCCTTTGCTATCCGTTTGAGCTTGCCCTCCACCGGCCGCCTCGAACTGCGCGGCAGGCTGGAGGACAGGCGCCTGGACGTAGTGATGGAGAGCGCGGAGCCGCTGCCGCGTCCTCTGATGGCGGAGTTGGCCGAGAGGTTCGAGGCTGTGCTGCACCGGTTGAAGCTCGCGGGGGACCTCACGCTGAGACACACCGAACAGGATCGTCGCACTTGAATGCGAAAATCCTCCGCTATAATGTCCCCCCAGGCATGAGAACGGGCTGCCCCCTCGCATGAGTTCCGACAACAACAAACGCCCCATCATCGTCAAAAAGCACCATGCGGCGCATGACGACGAGCATGGCGGTCAGTGGAAAATCGCCTACGCCGACTTCGTGACGGCCATGATGGCGTTCTTCCTCGTGATGTGGCTGCTCTCCTCGACCACGGAGGCGCAACGGGACGGCATTGCTCAGTTCTTCAACGCCTCCTCTGTCCTCAACATGCCATCCGGCAATGGTGCGCTCGATGGCGGCCGTTCCGTGCTGGTAGCGGGCGACTCCCGCCAGGATCCACTGACTCAGGTCAGCGACGGCGGACTGCGCGAGGACAGCGATGGCGGCGAGACTGCGAATAACGGTGAAGCTCCCCAAGCCTCCACGAGTGCGGCGCAGGAAAGCGGCCTCCCCGATCCAATCGAACGCCAGCGCTTCGAGGCGATGAAGGCCGAGATCGAACGCCAGCTCGGCAACAGTGACGGCGCGCTCCGCGACTTCGCGCAGAATATGCAGGTGGAAATGACGCCCGAGGGTCTCCGGCTGCAGATCTTCGATCGCGACGGCTTGCCCATGTTCGCCTCCGGTACCGCCGACCCCACGCCTCGCCTGCAGCGAATTTTGCAGGTGCTTGGCGGGGTTCTGGCAACAGTGCCAAATGCCGTGGTCATCTCAGGCCATACCGACGCCCAGTCCTTCACCCGGAATGGCTATGGCAACTGGGAATTGTCAGCTGATCGCGCCAATAGCGCACGCCGCGTCCTCGAGCGCGAGGGCGTTCCCTCGGCACGAATGTACCGTGTGGAAGGCAAGGCGTCGGTCGATCTTCTGATGCCGGAAGCACCGAATGATCCGCGCAACCGGCGCATCGCCATCACTGTCATGCGCGCCGATGTCGTGGCCGCAGCGCGCGCGGCCCAGGCCGCCCGCCGCACCGCACAGGAACCCCGGCGGTGAAACCGCCAACCTTCACCGGCCCTCCGGCAGAAGCCGGAGCCGGTCCCGCCCCAAAACGGGCCAGGCTGCTCGCAACCTGACTGCAAACCCTTTTTGATCCCATAACCATCGCAGGGACCACCGATGACGGCTATCAATGCTCTCCGGACCAGCGTCTCCGGCCTGAACGCTCAGGCCACCAAGCTCTCCGGTATCTCCAACAACATCGCCAACAGCTCGACCGTTGGCTATAAGCGTGTGGATACGCAATTCTCCAGCCTCGTGCTGTATGGCTCGAGCAACGGCTCTTCCGCGCTGGCAGGAACCTCCGCCAGCAACCGCGTCGCAATCAGTTCGGTGGGCCAGCTGCAGGCGACCGGGATCGATACCGACATCGCCGTTAACGGCAACGGCTTCCTTGTCGTCAACGAAGCCGCGGGAAGCAACGGTAAGTACCTGGCGACCCGTGCGGGCTCCTTCCGTCCGGACGCCGCCGGCAACCTCGTCAACGCGGCGGGCTATTATCTGCAGGGCGTCAAGCTGGGCACGGATGGCCTGCCCGTCGGCACGGTCGGCGACAACAACATGGACAGCCTGACGACTGTCAACATCAACAACATCAGCGTCGCTTCTTCTCCGACGACGGAGATGACATTCTGGGCGAATCTGCCGAGCGGCCAGACCGCCTATGCGTCGCCGCCGCCGGATATCGACAGTTTCGTCAGCAATGTCGATTACTATGACGCACTCGGTGGCACTCAGACCCTGACCTACCGCTTCGTGCCGGTGGTTCCGGAAAATGCCTCGGACCCGAGCTCCTACACCTGGACCGTGGAAATCTTCGATAGCGCCACGGACTCCGGCGCGCTCGCCCCGGTCGACCCGGCGAAAGCAGCAACGGACCCGGACCGCCTGGTCGGGCGCATCTCGCTGGAATTCTGGAACACCGGCGCCAATGCCGGCACGCTGAAGTCTGTTACTGACGCCAGCGGCAAGTACACGACCGGCGTTCCGCTCGATACCACGGCACAGGTGCCTGATCCTTCCGTCCATGGTCAGGATAGCGATAGCGACGGGTCGCCCGATGTTGTCGCCGGCCTCGGCACCTACGACAGAACCTACGGCACCCTGACCCTCTCCCTGGGTAACGGGACCGCCAGCCTGCCGGTCAAGCTCGGTAACCTCGACAGCTTCGAGGGCGTCACCCAGCTGAGCGGTAGCTTCGTGCCGACGAAGATTGAAAAGAATGGTTCGTCCTTCGGCCTGCTGGAGCGCGTATCCATCGAGGATGACGGCAAGGTTATCGCGACCTTCTCCAACGGACAGTCGCGGCCGATCTATCAGCTCAAGCTCGCGGTCTTCCCGAATCCGGACGGGCTGAACCCGATCAACGGCGACGCCTACGAAATGGCCCGTACGGCAGGGGCTCCGCGTCTTCTGGTCGCGGGCGAGGGGGCAGCAGGCACGACCTCGGGTGGTGCGCTGGAATCCTCCAACGTGGACATCGGCACGGAGCTGACCAACCTTATCGAGACACAGCGTGCCTACAGCTCCAACGCCACAGTGGTGCGGACCGCTGACCAGATGTTGGAAGAGGCGACAACCCTGAAGCGGTAATCGCCGGCGGGGGCGCGCGAGGTCGCGCCCCCACTATGCGAAATGCCATGACATCCTGAAACGCAGGCGGGATCCGAGCCATGTCCATTCAAGGCGCGATGCTGAACGCGCTGAGCTCGCTGGCGGCTGAACAGCGGGCCGCAGCGCTCATCTCCAACAACGTCTCCAACGCCCAGACCCCTGGCTATGTGCGGCGCGACATGCCGCGCAGCGAGAACCTCGTGGCGGGCCAGGGGGCTGGCGTTGCCACCGGCGTTACCCAGCGCGCGGGCGACGCCGTGCTGGCCGCGGCTTCCCGCAGCGCCGACGGTGCCTCGGCCTTCGCGAGCCGGATGCAATCTCTCTTGGAAACCTACACCAGCGCCATCGGCCAGCCTGCGGACGAGCGCTCGCTGTCGTCTCTGCTTGGGAGCCTCAAGGAAGCGCTGACCACGCTCTCTGCCGCGCCCGACAATGCCGTGGCGCAGACCCAGGCGCTTTCCGCAGCACAAGACCTGGTTGCCGGCTTGCAGGACATGGACGCGGCCGTCTCCAACGTCCGCACTCAGGCCGATCTTGGAATCTCCCGGGATGTCGCGGCGGTCAACACGTCCCTGGATAAGCTTCAGGAGATTGAGCAGAAGCTTGCGCAGGCTTCCGCCCGCGGCGCGTCGACCGCCGAATTCGAGGACCAGCGCGAGACCCTTCTCGCGGATCTGTCGCAGAAGCTGCCGCTCCGTATCTACAATAACGGCCCCGGCAAGCTCATCGTCATGACCGACGGCGGCACCACGCTGTTCGATAGCGGTACGGTGCACAAGCTCTCCTTCACGCATGTGCCCGAAATTCCATCCGACGTCCGGCATGGCGGTACCGCGCCCTATACCGATGGCCTGTCGGATATCACGGTTGACGGGCGGGTGCTGCGCATTTCCGAGAGCGGAAGTCTCGCCGCCGGCCTGAAGATGCGTGACGAAACCATGCCCAAATTCGCGGACATGCTCGATCAGGTTGCTGGCCAACTCGCCGTAACTTTCCAGGAATCGGATACATCTCTCACCGGCCTGCAGGCGGGCCTCTTCACCCGTGATGGCAGCGCCACCTTCGATCCCTCGCAGCCCTTCGTCGGCATGGCACGCACCATCGGCATCAATACGCAGGTGGATCCTGAACAGGGTGGCGCTCTTTGGCGCATGCGAGACGGCATGCAGGCGACGGCGGAGGGCAACGCCTCCGATAACACCGGTATCCTTGGCTGGCTGAACGCGATGGATGCCACGCGCACCTACGACACGAGCGGTGGCCTTCCGGGCTCCATGAACCTTTCTCAGGCGGCGTCGCAGGCCATCGGCCTGATGCAAGGTGAGCGCGCCATCTGGACCGACCGCGCCACCACGCGCTCCAGCCTGGCGCTGCAGGCGCGCACCGACCTCGTGAACAAGACGGCGGTCAATGTCGATGAAGAGCTGTCGCGCCTGATGATGGTCCAGCAGACCTATTCTGCCTCAGTGCAGATCATCCAGGCTGCATCCAAAATGCTTGAGGAACTGAGCACCATTCGCTGAAAGGGGATACCGTCATGATGGAGCGCATTTCGGGCGCCGGCGTTGCCCTCGGCCGCCAAGCCAACTTGCAGGCGCTGCAAATCCAGCTTGCCCAGTCGACCGCCGAGATCGCCTCCGGCCGGAAGAGCGATCCGGCAAAGGAAATGGGCGTGGGCGCATCTCTGCTATATCGCCTGTATGATGATATCCAGCAGGGTGATGCGCTGAAGAACGCGACCGCTCTTGCCGGCGAGCGCATGAAAACGATGCAGACGGCAATGACCTCGATCGGCTCGGTTCTCGAGGATACTTCGAAGCAGATCCTGCAGGCGGATACGCTTCGGCAGCAGAGCTTCCATATGCTCGCCGCCGATACACCCGACATCCTGGGCTCGATCGCCGACCTCCTGAACACGGATTTCCAGGGCCAAAAGGTCTTCGGAGGAACGGACAGCGCCTCTCGTCCGGTCAGTAATATTACGGATCTGCCTGCGCATATGCAGAGCATTGTGGATTCTGTTGTGGCTGCGAATGCTGGCGTACCCCTGGATGCAAGCACTGTGCAGGATGTGCTGGACCAGATCGACGCGGTATTCGGCGGACCCGGTTCGGACTTCTACACCCTCTATTATACGTCTGGCAGCACGACCGGCGATGGCACGCCAAACCTGGTCCGCATCGCCGAAGGCCAGACCCTGGCTTATGACGTGCGAGGCGATAACGGTGCTTTCAAGGACACGCTGCAAGCGCTCGCGCTGACCTCTTTGCTGGGCAACGATGAGACAAAGCTGACAGAGGAAGCGAAGGCCGCTCTGAATAGCCGCGCCGGAGAGCTGATCCGCGGCGCGCAGACACAGCTTACGACCGTGGCGGGCACGCTCGGCACCAAGGAAGCACGGCTGGAGCGGGTCGCGGCTATTCAGGAACGCACGGTGACCTCCGCGACCCAGCAGATCAATAATTTGGAAGGCGCGGACTATTACACTCTCTCCGACAGGGTCAGCACACTGCAGATCCAGTTACAGGCAACCTATTCCATCACGGCGCGGCTGCAGGAGCTGAGCCTGGTGAACTACCTCTGATTACGGCACGAGACACGGAGAACCCGGCATGAACGCCATCGCGGCCGTTGCCACGAAAGAATCCTTCATTCCCCTGGCTCTGGAAGAAGAGGACATCGCCACTTATGCCGCCATCGCCCATGCCTTGAGCTGCACAGCTGAGGAGTGCGGAGAAGGCTTCATGATGGCAACCCCTTTGGCCCGCGAGGCGGCCGTGCTGCTTTGGCGGAGCGCAGTGGCGCTGATGCCTGCCAGCGGCGCCGCCGCAAGCCTGCGTCTTCAGGACACGCTCGGCACTTTGCGCAGCTTGCTGGGCCTTGACCCACGATTGGTCCCTCACGCGGCCCTGGCTGAAGCCGGCCTGCGCTATCGCATCTGAAAGGGAGCAATCTGAATGCCGCGCCGACTCCTTCGGGTATTTCTACTCGCCTGCGCCTGCGTCACCGCCTCTCCCGCGATGGCGCAGGTGCGCCTGAAAGACATCGTCAGCATTGAAGGAGTGCGCGGCAATCAGCTCGTCGGCTACGGCCTTGTCATCGGGCTTCAGGGTACGGGCGACCAGCTCCGCAACACGCCCTTCACCCAGCAGAGCCTCGCGGCGATGCTGGAGCGCATGGGCATCAACGTCGCGGATGCGCGCGTGCAGACGCGTAACACCGCGGCGGTGATCGTCACCGCTACCTTGCCGCCTTTCGCACGTCAGGGCTCGCCGATCGACGTCCAGGTGTCGTCATTGGGTGACAGCCGCAGCCTGAACGGTGGCACTCTCATCGTGACCCCGCTGATGGGGGCGGATGGCGAGGTTTACGCCGTGGCCCAGGGGCCTGTGGTGGTGGGTGGCTTCCAGGCGGCGGGGCAAGCACAAAGCATCACCAGTGGCGTGACCACTCAAGGCCGGGTTCCCGGCGGCGGGTTGGTGGAGCGCGAAGTTCCCGTCAGTCTGCGAAATTTGGACAGCATCCGACTCGCGCTCCGCTCGCCGGATTTCACTACCGCCGTCCGCATTGAGGAGGTGCTGAACAGCCGCTTCGGCCCGGGCAGCGCGACAGCGCTCGACCTGGCGACCGTTGAAGTGAAAGTGCCATTCGGCTTCCGGGACAGGCTGCCTGCCCTGGTCGCTCAGATGGAAGCCCTACAGGTGCGGCCGCAGACGCCCGCCCGCATCGTCGTGGATGAGCGGACCGGCACCATTGTGGTCGGCGCGGAGGTACGCGTCGAGCCGGTGGCAATTACCCATGGCAACTTGGTCATCCGCGTGACGGAGAGCCCGATCGCGAGCCAGCCTGCGCCCTTCTCCAACGGAGAAACCGTGGTGCTGCCTCGTACACAGGTGGAAGTGGACGACCAGAGAGGCCGGCGCCTCGCAGTGCTACCGCAGGCGAATACCTTGCAGGCTCTGGTCAATGGCCTGAATGCGCTCGGGCTCGCCCCACGTGACCTGATCTCGGTGCTCAATGCGCTGAAGGCCAGCGGCGCCTTGCACGCAGACCTTCAGTTCATCTGAATGCGCGCCTAGCACTGGCCCGGCCGGTTGCACCAGCCGGCATGGGCCAGTTCTCCCAGATGCTCTTCAAGCCCCGCAGCGCGAAGTGCCGTGATACTGGCCCAGCCATCCGGCAGATCCACTTCCACCGAATGTAAGCTCAACCCGGATGCCGTCTGGTCCTCTATCCAGCCGCCTTCCCAAATATCGACGTGCCACCTCGCCTTGGCCTCACTAGGAAAGGTCGCGACGGCCACCTGCCCGGCCGCGTTCAGCTTCGACCAGCAAGACATGTTGGGTGCCCGGCCCACATAGACACCCAGTTCCCGGTGAATCAGGACAAAGCCGCGCTGGCCCACCGTGGCGGCGGCGCTCAACGCCAGCCACCCCGCTGGGTACCGAAGCCGTCGCGCGTCCAGCCATCACTGAACATCGGCCGCCTTACGGGGTCCGGCTCACGCTCGGCTGGCGAGGGGGGTGCCGGCTCCAGCCACAGTCCTCCGACGTCCAACTGGATACCGTCTTGACGCGGATAGGCACGGTCCGGCTGTCGGTCGGGGCCTCGGCCAGAATGAGCGGGAGGAGGCCCTTGACGATGGAACCCGGCGCCCTGGGCGGCGACGGGGCTTGCGGCGAGGGCGCAGAGAGCCAGAAACGCAGCCGGAATCAACCGCATGAATCCTCACATTACGATCTTTGTCTCTTTTTATACCCTTTTCCGCACTTCGTCTCGTAAATGGCTCAGAAATTTTCAACCTATGATAGCGGCCAAGAAGGAAGGGAAGGGCCCGTTTATTCATTATTCCGTTGTTTTATAGAGGTTTTATGTTCGGCTTCTTGATTCCACAAAGCCGGTGACATCGTCAAAAAAGAGAGTATGAAGTCGGGAGATACACGCAGAACGCGAAGTCGAATGCTCGCATTGCGCGAGTGAGCGGCCCTCATCCGATTTGGAGACGGACATATGCTGGGACTGACACTGCTCCTGAACACCGCTTCGACGGCCATGGATCAGCTTTGTCTTGCCCGCATGAAGCGCGACCTGGGCGTCCTCACCCCGGAATATCTGGATCCCTCCCTGCATCTTGCCCTCGAGGGGCATGCCTGTGAGGCTGAAACCAAAGCTCGCCGGCAACTTGGCGATGTCGCCAGGCAGCTCCGCGTCGCTGGCAGCGCAGTTTGCGTCCGCGCTGTTCTGGCCCATTGCCACGGCGGACGGCAATTGCTGGCTCTGCTGATGCTGGCCGCGGCGGGGGAGTGGGAAAGCACCGCCCGCCTGCCGAATGGCGGCGAGATCCATCGTCGCCGCTCCGCTGATGGGCAGGTGTATCTGTTGGCGGGCGCTCCGGCCGCTCCGGCCCGGCACGCACCGCATGCCGTGCGTTCCTTTTCTCAGCAGCTCTGGTTGCTGCCGTCGGACCATCCGGCGGCGGAGGGGGGCGGGTTGCCGCAAGACCGTCCCCTGATCAGCACTCAGGATGCCGCCGACAGCCTCTCTTTGGATGCCGCCTTACGCGACCTGATGCTCGTCCTGCAGGCCAACGGTGCCGAGGATCTCGCTGAGAGCATCATAAAACTGGGCCGGACGGGCCCTGCCCAGATCCAGGATCCCGCCGTTCAGCCCGGCGCAACGCCTGTGGCTGCCTGATCAGCAGGTCACGCGGTACATTGCCCTGGCAGCGGCCGCTTCAACGGCCGCCCAGTCCGGGCTTCGCCTCTGGGCCGGCATCCGCAGCACGGGAGCGATTCCTGCCCGGGCCAAGAGGTCCCGCACATCCTCCAGCGGAATGGCTGCCGTCAGTCCGCGCCCCCCCGCATAGACAACACCCACGACATGGCCGGCCGCGTCCAGCACGGGTCCGCCGGAGCTGCCGCCCGAAGAGGGCGCGTCAATCTCCAGCCGCCAGCGCAAAGCCCGCGCGCGATCCGCGCCGAAATAACGCACGCCATCATCCCAGGCCGGTTCGACCTCCCGGCCAGCACGGTCGGTCATGACAAAGCTGACCGCCCGGCCACCCTGGGGGTCATGAACCGTCAGGGTCGCACGAAGCACGCCGCCGCGGCTCGCGCGCAACTGGCCCGCCATGCGGCCTTCCACCCCCTGCGTGGGATATCCCATGGCGATCACCTGAGTTCCCCGCGGCAAACGGGCGGCGGCAGAGATAGGAAGAACGGCCTCGTCCTCCGCCGGGCCACGCAGCAAGGCGAGGTCAGCCTCGGCATCCAATATCGCGACACGCCACGCCCCGCCGCGACCGACGATTTTCAAAGGCAGGCCATGCATCTGGCATCGCAGCGCCACATGAGCATTGGTAACCAGGACCCCCGGGGCCACGGCAAAAGCGGAACCGGAGACACCCTGTTCGGCCGCGAGCCGCACAGGGCGGGAAGGCCAGGCGGAGGCAGCGGCCCCCAGCCCTGTTACCGCCGCGCCCACAACCAACAGGCCCCGCATCCATCGCCGCATCCGCATCCTCGACTTCTATGCGAAAAACGGATAATTCGTAACACGGCCCCAAGCCCAGGGCCAGAGCCGATGAGGACATCCATGCGCGGCCTGCCAACCCTGATCCGACTCGCGCGCCGCCGGGCCGATGAACAGCGGACCGCACTCGCCGAAGCCGAGCGTCAAACCCTGCTGGCGCGGGAGGAACTCGCGATGCATGACGCGGCCGCCACGCGAGAGACCGACCGGGCCCGGGGGCAGGCTGCTGAAATGGCATTATGGACGGAGTGGTCGCGCATCCACACGCGGCAGAAGCAACAGCTGGAGCTGGCCATCAACCTCCTGCAACGGCAGGAGGACAAGCTACGCGACTCGCTGCGGGAGAATTTTGCCGAGATCAAACGCCTCGAGATTGCGTTGGAGACGGCGGAGCGCGCGGCCCTTAAAATCGCCCGCCGCAAGGCGGAACAGATGGCGGAAGACGCCGAACTGCGCCGCCAGCATTGGCGCTGAACGTCAGGAGGCGCGCTTCAACCGGTCCAGATCAGGCTTTTCCTTGAAGCGTTCCCAGGCCGCCAGCAATTCCTTAAGCTGTTCGTCCTGGCTGGTGCGTTCCCGCCGCATGATCTGCATGCGCTTGCGGAGCTCCAGAATAAGATGCCCGCGTGGCAGGTCCGCACCTGTTTCGAACCGTTCCAGAAAAACGCGTCCCAGCTCCGGATCATCGCGCTCAATGCAATAGGCTGCGTAGGTCAGAACGGAGCCACGGCCGAACTCGATCATCTTCCGCCCGAAGGTCCGCAGTTCCAGCAGGCGCGGGTGCTGCTCGATGATCTTCATTACCTCCGACGGCGTCGGCTTGGCATTACGCACGCCGCTGGGCTTGAGCTCGCGCTTCCACAGCAGCACCGCGGCTGCCGCCACCAGGGGCTTGTCCCCGAAATTATCATAGGCAGCGCCGAGCTGCGGCCCCTTCTTGGCGTGGATGTCGTAGGTGGCATAAGCCTCCTCCGGCAACCCGCGCATCACCGGCACCTCGATGGCCTCGCCTGCCTGCAACACGGCGGAAAGCCGATGCTGACCATTGAGCAACCGCCCATCGCGCGCGAAGCAGATGGGCTGCGCGTTCATCATCCAGTTGCCCGCCTTAATGTCGCGGGCGATCGAGTCCACATGGGCGGCCACGATCTTGCGGTTGCGGGTATTGTGCGCGAGGTACTCTACTGCGATCTCCGGCGTCACCGTCTCGATGGCGAGCGGATAGACCCCTTCCTCGGAGGCCAGGCGAGCGACTGCCTCGCGCAACTGGTGCGCGGTTTCCTCGCGTTCGTCGGCATGGCCAGGGTCGTTCAGGCCCTTGTAGCCGCCGAGGGCAGGAAAATCCTCGCCCTTCGTCGGGTTTACCGTCTTGTCCAACCAGGCATAGCTGCGCAGATGCTCGCGACTGAAGGTGGCGTTCAGCGCCTTGATACAGACGGCGAAGAGCGTCACCGGCTTCAGCCGGGTCGTCGGATCGCCGCGCGTGATATCGATCAGGTCACGCACACGGGCGCCTGGCTCCATCGGTGTGTATTTCTCGGGATTCGCGATGGCATCGAGGAACCGGCGCGTTGCCGCCTCATCCACCTGAAAGCCCATGAACAACAGCGGCGTGCGCACCGCTTCCGACAGGACGCTGGCCTCGCTTTCCAGCGACATCTTCACCGCCGCCACGAGATCAGGATTGGCGCGCAGCACCCGGTCCATGCGGGACCAGGAGGCCGTACCCGCCCCCCGCAGCATCTTGCCGTCATCATAGCGGATCAGCTTGACCAGCGCCGACTGCAAGGCGTGGGCGTGCGGAATGCCGCGCGTTTCAAGAACGCCCGCGAAGGAACGACGACGCTGCTGATCAATCGTGTGCAGCACATCGTCAGGAATGTTCTGCGCCAGCACTGTCAGGAAAGGTACGCCCGCCTTCACGCAAGCACGCAGGCGCTGCACGCCATCCAGCAACACGCCTGCCCGTGAGAGGATGATGGGCATGCCGTTCAGAATCCAACGCCCCTCGCGCATCGCCTCCGCATAGGCATTGATGGCGGCCGGGTTCTCGGCCGCGCTGGGGCGCTTGCGTTGCAGCAGCTCCGTCGCGCTGTCCGGCGTCACCAATTCGATGGAGAAGGCGGGCACGTCCGGATCACCGCCCTGGATCTGTATGATCCGGCCGGCCTGCAGAGGCTGGGCCTTGCCGGACGTACCTCCAACCGCCCGCAGGGCGGCCGCCTTCGCACGTGCCATCGATTCGCATCTCCCATCCTGCGGCCCGGTGGCCGGGCCTCGAATCGCCCCCCGGCGCGTCGTAGGGAGGGGCCTTGGCTGCGTTTACCTTTTTTTCGCTTTCCCGCAAAGACGCAAAAATCGACGAACCGCCTGGAGCCCATCGCCCCATGCCGCAGGCTGACCCCGCCCCACAAGGCAGGCGTCCGGCTGCGAGCCTGGACCGGAGCGCTGAAGATATCGGGAAAAGATGGAATGTGTTCATCATTGTCTCGAAGCGAAATATGGCAGCTTGTGCGAAATGATGCTAGAAGACCGGTGCCGCCAAAAATTTCGGCAGGCCACACCTCGCGGACCGCTCCGCGAAATATGAACAGGCATCAGGAGAAGCCTCATGACCCGTCCTTCGCCTTTCTTCGTTAGCCACACCATCCGCCTCAGCCGTTCGGAAGTGCTGGAAGCGCTGCGCGGCGCTGCCCTGGCGCAGGTCCGTGAGACCCTCCGTCTTGCCGACCCTTCCGCCCGCAGCGTGGAGCTCGAGACACGCATGCAGGCCAGCGGCAGCGTGGAGATCGACAGCGCCGCCGTCGCGATCGAGGCCCGCCTGCCTGAGGAATTCGCTCCGCTGCTGCGCCACGGCACTTCCTGGCCGGGCCCGGCTGTCTATGGTCCGCCGGCCCCGGTGCCGGCCGAAACCGCCGCCGCCTGATCCTCACCGAACCTCCTTCGTGACCTCATGCAAGGCGGCGCCTGCCGCCTTGCCTTCGAACCCCGCAGCGGCTTTTCTGCCCCTCGCATTGGGAGGGAGCCCTGCGCATGAGCATGCGCCCTGTGCCGGGGCCGGATGGCGATTGGTCTGTCGAGATCGGCAAAGGCCCCGCGGCCTTTCGCCGGGATGGCTTCGTCAGTTCAGCCGAAGCACAACTTTGGGCCGAAGCGGCCAGTACCGCCCTCAAGAAGTCCACGATTCGCATAGGCCACAAGCGCATTTCCGGCACTGGCGCCGAAGCGTTGCGCCGCTGGGCCATCGATCAAGGCACCTTGCCAGCCAGTGAGGGCGGGACGCACCAGGCCCCCGTCAACCGCCTGGCGCCGCTCATGGCTGACCCGGCCAGCGCCCTGCCGCTCTTCGCACTGGAGCCGGAAGACCTCGTGGGGCTGCGCGTGCGTCGCCTGGAAGCTCTGGGAGAGCTCTGTGGCATGCTGGTGGAGCAGGCCGCCCTCGCCGTAGCGATCGACGATTTGCGGGAGTTCTATCTGCCGGACCTGGACAACCCTTTTCATCGCCCTGCCAAAGATGGTGTCTTCATTTTGGAGGCGGCCTGCTGCGCGCAGGTGCTGTCCGAAGCCCAACGCCGTGACGCCGATCTCGGCCGCGCGGTGGCGCTGATCCTCACCACAGGGCTTTCCCCGGATGTGTTGCTGGCGAGTCATGCCCATGAATCAGAGGGCCGGCTGTCCTGGGAAGGGGGAGAGGTGGCATGGCCAGCAGGGCTCCACTGGCCCCGGGAAACGGATCGCCCCGTACCCTCACACTGGACACTACAGACCTTGCAAGACGCGGTCCTGCGAATCGGCGTGGAGGGCCTGACGCTTACGAGCCTCTGGCTCACCGGCCTTTACACCGCCCTGCAGGACGGCCGCCACCTGGATGAAGCCCTGTCACTCGCGGGCATTCACAGACAAGTCGCCGCCTGAAGGGCAGCACGAAGCACAAAATCACCATGCGTAGGAATCTGCGCCCCATCTCATGCGAAACTGTTGCAACGAAGATGCGAAATTTGTAGAAGCGACTCACGACGGTTGCCACCCCGAAGGCCGGGCCTGGGCCGTCCTCCTAGAACGGGACGCATCATGAGCTTCTTTGGCAAGCCCAGCGGCGGGGAGCCCCGCATCACCTACGAGCGCATCGACCTGACGACGGATGAAGCCGTGGTCGCGCCGTCCCGCCCCGAGCCGGTCTTCGCAAATCGTCAGCCTCCGGCGCCTCGCACGGCTCCGTCCCCTTCCACGCCGGTGCTCCGCGCTAAATCCGGGGAAACCCCCGCCATGCTTATCGCCGCTGACAGCGAGCTTGAGGGCCGCCTCCGCAGCCGCGGCGCGGTGCGTGTGGAAGGTGTGCTGCGCGGCGAACTGCATGCCGCATCGCTGGTCCTGGAACCTGGCGGTCTGATTGAAGGCCTCGTCACGGTCGAGCATGCGCATATCAACGGCACGCTGCGGGGCACGGTGATTGCGAAAGACATCGAGATCACTCGGACCGCACTGGTGGATGCCGAGCTGGTTTACGATGAGATCGGCATCGAACGTGGCGCACGGGTGCGGGGCCTCCACCGCCGCCGCGACCCTGAGCCGGCGCCGGCGCCCTCCGAAGAAGAGGCGCTGTCCCTCTCCGTGAATACGGGTGTGGAGTCGGCCCCGGCCCAAACCGCTGCGCTGGTTGCCGCCGCCGAGGCCGCCCTGCAGGAACTTGCCGAGGTGGCACAGGCAGCCGCGGGTGCATCGGCCGAGCTGGCTCAAGACGGCATTGCAAACCTGGCCGCTTTGGACGGCGAACTGCGCGAGGCGGCGTCCTGCCTGCCGCTCCAGGAAGGCAGCCGCTGAAGCGACATTGCGGGGATGACAGAAGGCATCCCCGCATGGCCATCAGCGATGGAGCGGATTCAGCCCGGGATAGGGGATTTCGCTCTGGCCGCGTTCCCGCAGAAGGCGGTTCGCGGCCCGGGCTACTTCCTTAGGGCCGGCCTCACGGCCATCCAGGACGTAATAGCCGTTGCGGAGCGGGCGCACGCGCGTACCCAGCAGGCCGCAGGCATATTGCAGGGGGGTCATGTCCTCATCCATCTCGGACAGGGGAGAGAGAAAAGGTGACATCGGACGGTCGAGGCTGGCACGGCTGAGCACGCGCTTCGCACGGCGCTGGGCGTACCACGGCTCGATATTGAATGCTCGCGCAAGGCTCTGAACATCCTCGCCCGCCAGAAGGCGTGCGTCGAATTCACCGCGCAGCTCCGGCGCCAGGGCACGGCGCCGGATCTGATGCCGGCGGCGGTGCGGCGCGAGTTCCGCATCCTCCAAATATTCCGAGGCTTCTTGCCACATCTCGCCCATTACGTCGCCCATGGCGGCCAGTCCTGTCTCACCACGCGTTTCGCGCGGAAGGGTGGCTCCTTCTGGAGATCGGGGAGCCATCCATTCTGGTGGCAGGTTGTGAAGCCTATTATGCGAAAATTTTCTGACAACCTCCTAAGATGACGACGCATTCCGGCAGCGGAAGCGAATTTTTTTCAAGAAAGGCTCGAAACATGGACCCAATCTCTTCTTCAACGCCGACGCCGGAGCGGCGGGTGGCCCGGCAACTCGAATCGGTACTGGCCTCGGACATGCTGCGCGCCGCCCGACCGCAGAAGCGCGAAGGAATGTTTGATGGCGGCATTGGCGCCGGCGCCTTCGATAGCTTCATGGACACCGCCATGGGCGAGGCGATGACACAGCGAGGGGGGCTGGGGCTTGCTCCGGCCATCGAAAGTCTCATGCGGGGCCGTGCTGGCCAGGCGGCCACACGATGAGCGCGATGATCGAGGCTGCCAGTCGCCTGCAGGCTGTGCTCTGGAGAGAGACAGAGGCGGCAGGCAGCGGTGCATTGCCAGCGTTGCAAGCCCTGATGGAGGAAAAGCGTGACGCGCTGATGAATCTCGCCCTCGCTGGCGCACCTGAAACTCCGGCGGAACGGGCAGCGCTGAAAGCGATGATGGCAGCGGCCGAGGAAAATGCGCTGGTGCTCGGCGCGGTGGCAGGCGCTCTAGACATGGTCAGAGAGAAGCTGAAGACAGATCTGGCTGAGATGGCCAATCCGGGCACCTATGGCCCGCAGGGGAGCCCGTTTCCAGGACCGCGCCGCAAGCCTCTGCGTCACACCCTTGCAGCCAGCATGGACAGCAAGGCCTGAAGCGCGCCTTCAACCGCCTTCCCTGGAGGTAACGGGCCGAAAGGGAAGGCGGAATACGCCGGAGAACGAAGCCGAGCTCAACATCTGGACAGGGAAGAGCAGGAGGCGGAGGCGGAGCACGCGAAAAAAGACACAGGTGGCACACGGCACGCTTGCGAAAAATAATTCGCCTCTGATAGACCTGTCTCATCGCGATTGGCCTGGGAAACAGGCTGAGAAATGCGATGACCGCGTCAGAAGGCGCTCCCGAAACCGGAACCCTTGAAGGGCGCAATCATGGTCAGCTCGATTCTCACCAACAACGGTGCTCTCACTGCCCTGCAGTCGCTGAAGTCGACGCAGAAGAACCTGCTGAACACCCAGAACCGCATCTCCACCGGCCTGAAAGTCGCGACCGCCAAGGACAACGCGGCGACCTGGGCTGTGGGCACCGCCATGCGTTCCGACATCGCGAATACGAAGCAGGTGAGCGAGAACCTCTCCGTTTCGTCCTCTATCGTTGCCACCGCCCAGACCGCGGCCGAGCAGATCGCCGATCTGGTGAAGCAGATCCGCACCAAGGTGACGTCCGCGCAGAACCCCGCGGTCGACAAGGCGCAGGTTCAGGCGGATATCGACGGCTACATCGGCACCATCAGCTCCATCGTCTCCGCCGCTTCGTTCAAGGGCGTCAACCTGATCGACAGCGCCGGTTCGCAGAATGTGCTGACCTCCGTGAATTCGGTGAACGGCGTCTCCACCGCGTCCTACACCGCACTGAGCAAGCAGAATCTGAGCGTCGAAGACGGCTCCATGCTGTCGAGCCTGAAGAACCTGACCGTGCTGTCGCGCGCCGATCAGACTCTGTCCAATCTGAACGATGGCGTGCAGAAGGTGAACCTGACGGCCACTGGCGGCGCGCTCGACCTCAAGTCCGGCAATGAGCTGGAAGTGAAGTATATTGATGAGACCGGCACGGATCGCACGCTCACCGTCAAGCTGACGAAGAACATCACCACCGTCGAAAAGTTGGTGGAGTTCCTGAACGCCGACGCCGGTTTCAGCGAGAAGTTCACCGCCGACCGCAGCATCGTGAACGGCACGGCGTCCACCACCGACTTCACGCTGAGCGCCAAGAACCGTGACTCCTCTCTGCGCCTCGGTAGCAACAGCGGCACGAGCAGCGTGTCCCTGACCGACGTGCTGAAAGTCGTCGCCGGTGCCGATGGCATCGCCCCCGCTACTAACGCGCTGGGCACTGCCCTCAACGACATCGACGGTGCCGCGTCTACCCTGGAGATGACCTTCGCCAACAAGCCGCTGCAGCTCGGCGATGAGTTCGTGGTTTCCCTCGATCTGACCCCGGGTACGGTCACGACGGACAAGGGCGATATCACCTACAAGCTGAAGGTTGTGGGCGACGATTACGAGACCGGCGATCGTATCTTCGACGGCAGCAGCGTCGATGACCGCGTCTTCGTTATCGCTGTCGCCGCCTCTGACGTGACCAACACGAACGTCACTGGAAAGGATATTGCAACGGTCCTGAAGGATGCTCTGGTCGAGGGTACCGGTGCAAATGGCTGGGATATCGACAACGTCACCGGCCTGACGGGCGGTGGATTCCTGGCCGCCGCCGCAGCTGCTGGCGTCAACTATGGTGTGGAGGTCGATACGGCCAGCGGCGCCCTGCGCCTTACCAGCGCCGATGGTACCGATGCATTGCTGGGCTTCAACTCGTCCAAGACCGACTACGATACTCTGCTCTCCAAGCTGGACGAGGCGACCACCAATGTCGCGAATGCTGCTGCCTCGTTCGGCACGGCCGCTACCCGCATCGACATGCAGAAGGACTTCCTGGACAAGCTGGCCGACACGCTGACCACCGGCCTCGGTGCGCTGGTGGACGCCGACATGTCCGAAGAAGCGGCCCGCTTGCAGGCGCTGCAGGTGCAGGAGCAGCTGGGCACGCAGGCGCTCTCCATCGCCAACCAGGCGCCGCAGAGCATCCTGTCGCTGTTCCGCTAAGTCAAAACGGGGCGCGGCCACCCGCCGCGCCTCACTCCTGGGTCTCGCCGGTGAACAAGCCGGCGGGCTCAGCCCGTTCCGCAAGCGGACATCATCCCCAAGCGGATCGCAGACCGCGTATGACCAAGGAAGAATCCGATGTTGAGCGCCACCACGGACAACATCCTGCACGCGCCCACACAGCGCCCAAGCGGCGCGATGGCCGCCTACGGCGCCGTCATCCGAACGACGGAAAGCCCGCGCGCCATAGAGTACCATATTCTCGCGCGTACCACTTTGATGCTGGAACGTGCCGCGGCGGACGGGGCAGGCCCCACCGCTATGCCAACGGCGGTGCATGAAAACCGGATGATCTGGACGGCTTTTGCCGCCGACCTTGCGGATGACGGCAATCTCTGGGACATCACGTTACGCGCCCGCCTTCTGTCGTTGGCTCGCTGGGTCTTTGCCGAAAGCGACCGCGTTCTGCGGGACCGAAAGACTCCCGAAGCCCTCATCGACGTGAATCGCGCCGTGATGACAGGCTTGCAACCAGTAACCATTCAGCCGGATCTCGCCTGATGTCACTGATCCTCAAACTGGCCCCTGGCGAAAGGCTCTTCATCAATGGCGCCGTCGTTACCAACGGAGACCGCCGCGCCTATTTGATGGTCGAGACCAAGGCCCAAATTGTCCGCGAGAAGGATGTCCTGCTGATCGAGGACGCTTCGACCCCCGTCCGCCGTGCCTACTTCGCCGCACAAGCGGTCCTGCTGAACGCGCAGCCGGTTCTGGGGTCCAGCGAGGCCTTCGCAGAGCAAGTTCGCCGGCTTCGGGGAGTATTCCTCAAGGCCGAGCACATTGCACTGCTCGATGAGGCCGAAGCACAGATGCATGACGGCAATATCTATCGTGCCTTATCTGCGCTCCGTGAACTGGTTCTTTATGAAGCCGCGCTGCTCGGCCTTGCGCCGCCCGAACGCTTCCGGCGCGATGGATCGAAGTCCGAGCAAGGCACGGCCCATCCGCATCCTGCGATGGTAGGCAGCGTCCCGCCGTCTGCCCATACGGCGAGACCGATGTAACTCCTTGAGCGGGATTAAGGTTGGCGGCCGCTGTCGTAGTGGACTGTTCGTATACTGCGCACGGCCTTCCAATCGCCCTGCTACGTCAACAAAGACTTGCCAGGGAGGCATGTCACCCGAACTGCGGCATGCTTTCCGCCTGCGCAGGCAGCAGCGCAAAGCGCCGCTTGGCGCCAAGGAAATGTTTGAAGCATGAGCATCAATGCCATCAGCGTCGGCCTACCGACAGGCCTTGCAGGGTGGAAGATTCTGCAGAGCAAGACGCCGCAGGATTTCTCGGCATTTATCAAGGACCCGGTCCTACAGCGCGATATCGCTTACCTGCGAGAGACGCTGCCTACCATGGCGACGGCCAAGGATCTGCTGGACGACCGCCGGCTCCAGGAAATGGTCCTGAAAGCCTATGGGCTGGATGCTCAGGTCGGCATGAACGCCCTGATGCAAAAGGTGCTGGACAGCGACCCCACCGATACGTCATCAGTGGCCGCCCGTATGACGGACGCCAAATACCGCAAAATCTCCTCGGCCCTAAACTACGGAGGGCTCCGCATTCCGGAAATCCCGGCCGTACCCTCCAGTGCGACGGTGCAGGTGGAGGGCATCCGCGCCGGCAAAACCTTTACGAGCTTTAGCGGCACCTTCGGCGGCATATCCGTCTCAGACGTTTCCTTGGAAGGCGCCAACAGCCGCATCGAGGTGGCAGCAGCGTTGCAAGCGGCGTTCAGAAAGGCGGACGGAAAGAACAGCGACATCAGCGTCACAGCACTGGGTGGGAAAATCATTTTTTCCGACGCCAAGGGTCGCGGAGAAGCTGTGAATTTCACCTTCGTTGCGGACCCCGCCAGCACCGCGCGTGCGAGTCTGGCAGAAAATTTGGCTGGAAGCAAAGCCATCGCCGCACAGGGTGGCCCCAAGGTCACCGACAGCGCCACGGTCGAGCAAATCATTTCCCTCTACACTCAGGCACGCTTCGAGGAATCACTGGGGGAGAGCTCAGAGACCTTACGTCAGGCGATCTATGCCAAGCGCCTTCTGCCAACTGTTACGAGCTGGTACAGCGTCATCGCGGATCGCAACCTGGCCTCCGTGGTTCAGAACTACCTCGGGCTGCCCGACAGCTTCGGGACTTTGGACGTCGACAAGCAGAAGTCGACGTTTGAGCAGCGCATGGACATTGCAGATTTTCAGGACAGTACCAAGCTGAACAAGATGCTCGACCGTTTCGTTGCACAGTCGAGCGTTGCGGAGGCGCAGGCATTGGCCAGTTCAAGCGGAATTGCCTCGCTTATCCAGCCTGTTCCATGGGGTGGCGATACGTTCAGCGGCGCCAGCGCTTCCGCTTTGCTCAGCATCATCTACCAGTGAAGGCGGGCCGAAAGGCCGCGCTCCTATTCCCTTAACAGTGCGTTCAGTTGCGCGAATGCTTCGGGGGCTGTGGCCCGTTCGTCGACACTCTGGTTGAGGAACGCATCCAGCCCCGGCTGGTGCCGGATCGCAGCATCCACCACCGCGTCGCTGCCCTGCCGGTAAGCCCCCAGCCGGATCATCTCTGCCATATCCGCATAGGCCCCCAGCAGGCGACGTGCTTCCATGAGAGACGCATTTTCCTCGGAGCTATGGCAACGGGGCAGCGCACGGCTGACGGAGCGCAGAATATCAATGGCTGGCCACCGTCCGCGCTCGCCGATGCGGCGATCCAGAACAATGTGCCCATCCAGGATGCCGCGCACCGCATCGGCGATTGGCTCGTCGTGGTCATCGCCATCTACCAGCACGGTGATGACGGCGGTGATATCTCCTTCGCCTTCGGGCCCGGGCCCAGCGCGCTCCAGCAACGCCGGCAGCTCATTGAAAACGGAAGGGGTGTAGGACCGGGCCGTCGCCGGCTCGCCAGCCGCCAGGCCGATTTCGCGCTGTGCATGCGCCAGGCGTGTAACGGAGTCGAGCAGCAGGAAGACCTGCTTGCCTTCCGCACGGAAATGCTCCGCAACAGCGAGCGTCGCCTGCGCGGCTCGCCTGCGCACCAGGGCTGGCTGGTCGGAGGTGGCGACCACGACGACAGATCTCGCCCGCCCCTCGGCGCCTAGTGTGTGGTCAAGGAACTCCCTTACCTCTCGTCCCCGCTCGCCGATCAGCCCCACGACGATGACGTCCGCCTCCACAAAACGGGCCAGCATGCCCATCAATGTGGATTTTCCCACGCCGGAAGCTGCAAAAATGCCCATGCGCTGGCCGCGGCAGATGGGGGTGAAGACGTCCAGCGCCCGTAACCCGGTCTCCAATCGCGGGCCGACCAGGCGGCGCGTCAGAGCATCGGGCGCCGCCCGGCGCAGCGGTACGGGCCGGCGGCCGGCGGGCAAGGGGCCCGCCCCGTCGAGAGGCTGGCCCTGGCCATCGATGACACGGCCCAGCCAGCCGTCGGAGGGCCAAAGAATGAGCGGCTCTTCCAGCCACACACGCGCCCCGGGGGCCAGCCCCTCGGTCTGCCCCTCTGGCACCGCCATCGCCACGTCACCATCAAAGGCGACGAACTCGCCCTGCAGCGGCGGGCGATCCTGTCTTTGAACCACCATACGGTCGCCGATGGACAGGGCACTGCCCAGCCCTTCTATGGAGAAGGCAGCACCGTGCACGGCGGAGAGGTGCCCCCAACGCCCACGCCGCGGCAAGCCGCGCAGCAGGGCGGGCGCATCGGCCATGCTGGCCGCCGGTCGCGTCGCGGAGGGCGGCATGTTTTCTTTGCGAAAATAATCCATCAATAGGGCACCCGGTTCGGAAGAGGGCCGCTATGGCAGCCTGGTCGCCGCAGATTGGCCCGGATTTCCCCGCCCGTCTATGCGAAAAACTCTCGACATCCGGAATGCGAAACAGCTAATTCTCAACCATCCAATCCGGGGAGAAGGATCGCACATGCTCGACGGCATCGACGTCTTCCGCATTACCGGCGCGCGTATGCGCCATCTATCCGAGCGCCAGAATGTCGTGGCGCAGAACATCGCCAATGCCGATACGCCCCACTACCGCGCGAGGGAGGTGAAGCCCTTCCAGTTCGATAGCGCCCTGCTACGGACGCAAGGAGGGGTGGCGCCACTGAAGCTCGCAGGCAGCCAAGCCGGGCATATCACCGGCTCCCGCCGGGGCGTGGACGTCACCACGGACCGTGCCAACTCCTACAGCGAGGATCCCAACGGTAACACGGTGGATCTCGAAGAGCAGATGGTGAAGCAGGCCGACATTGCGAAAAACTACGACCTCGCGGCCGTGGTGTATAAGCGCAACGCGGCGCTGATGCGTTCGGCCATCGGTGGCCGCGCATGATCCGGCTCGAACCCATCGGCGGCTCCGGCCCGCTGACGCAGGCCATGGCCACAGCCGCCTCCGGCATGAGCACCCAGGCGGTGCGAATGCGTGTGGCCGCGGAAAACATCGCCAACGCCTCGTCGACGGCCGCCGTGCCCGGCGGCGATCCCTATCGCCGCAAGCTGATCTCCTTCCGCCAGACGATGGACCGCGCTACCGGCGCGCAGCTCGTGCGCACCGACTCCATCGTCGGTGACCAGCGCGACTTTCGCACCCAGTACGACCCGTCCCATCCGGCGGCCGATGCACAGGGCTACGTGAAGATGCCGAACATCGACACGCTGATCGAGCAGGCGGATCTCCGCGGCGCCCAGCGCAGTTACGAGGCAGGAATCGCGGTCATGCAGCAAGCCCGTTCGCTCTACGGCAAAACCCTCGACATTCTGAGGTCGTAAGATATGCCCAATCCCATCCAGGCCATCGGGCCAGTCTCCGCGGCCATTCGCGCCTATGGCGCCTCTGCCGCTCCCGCCAGCACCGATTTCGGCACCATGGTCGGCGATGCGGCGCGCAGCTCCCTGGCCACGCTCCGGCGCGCGGAACTCGTCAGCGCACGCGGTGTCGCGGGCACGGCGGATGTGCAGGAGGTGGTGCAAGCCGCCACTGCCGCCGAGCTGACAGTACAGACCATGACGCAGCTCCGCGACAAGGTGGTCGGTGCCTATACCGACGTCCTGCGCATGGCGGTGTAAACCCATGAATGAAGGTGACGTCATCGAGGTTCTGCGCAACGGCTTTTACACGACCATGGTCGTGGCCGGCCCACCTCTGCTGGCCGCGCTGATCACGGGCGTCGCCGTTTCGTTCTTGCAGGCGCTGACACAGATCCAGGAAGTCACGCTGTCCTACGTGCCCAAGATTGTCATGACCATGGTGGCGGCGGTCCTGTCGCTGCCGCTCGGCTTCGCTGCGCTGAAAACCTATACCGAGGAAATCGCGCAACTCATCGTGGGGCTCTGAGCCGATGGGCTTTCTCGCGCGCCTCCGCCGTGGCATCGGCCACCAGGACCTCGTTTTCGCGGCAGCCATGGTGCTGCTGCTGGCAGTCCTCGTCCTTCCCATGCCGAGCTGGCTGGTCGATCTCGGCCTGGCCACATCGATCACTCTGTCCGTCCTGATCCTGATGGTGGCCATCTGGATCGAGCGGCCGCTGGATTTCTCGGCCTTTCCCACGGTTCTGCTGGTGGCAACGCTGTTGCGGCTGGCCCTCAACCTCGCGACAACGCGCCTTATCCTCTCCCACGGCCATCAGGGGCTCGACGCAGCCGGCAGCGTGATCCACGGCTTCGCCAGCTTCATCGTCGGCGGTGACTTCATCATCGGCGTCATCGTCTTCGCCATCCTGATTATCGTGAACTTCATCGTCGTCACCAAGGGCGCCAGCCGCATCGCGGAGGTGGCCGCCCGCTTCAGCCTGGATGCCATGCCCGGCAAGCAGATGGCGATCGACGCCGATCTGGCGGCGGGCATCATCGACGACGCCGAATCAAAGCGTCGCCGCCGGGACCTGGAGGACGAGAACTCCTTCTTCGGCGCCATGGACGGCGCATCGAAATTCGTGCGTGGCGACGCCATCGCCTCCATCATCGTTACCATCGTCAACGTGCTGGGCGGCATTGTTGTCGGTACGTTGCGACATGGCATGAGCCTGGATGCCGCGGCTGGAAACTACGTCACCCTGGCCGTTGGTGACGGTATCGTCTCGCAGATTCCGGGCCTGATCGTCTCGGTGGGCGCGGGCATGCTGGTCTCCAAGGGCAGCGTGCGCGGTTCCACGGACAAGGCGTTCGTCAGCCAGCTGGGTGCTCAGCCCAAGCCGCTCTATCTCGCGGCAGGGCTTGCCGGCCTGTTCGCTGTCCTGCCAGGCCTGCCTTTCCTGCCGTTCATCGCGCTGGCCGCCCTTGCCGCGGGCGGCGGCTGGTATGCCCAGAGTGCCGTACGCCGCCGTGCCGCTCAGGAAGCCGCCGCTGCCGCGGAACCCGAGGCCGCGCCCCGCGAGGAATCGATGTCGGAGTTGATTCGCGTCGATGACGTCCGGCTGGAACTCGGCATGGGGCTTGTTTCGCTGACCTCCAGCCGCCAGGGCAGCCTGACGGAGAAGATCAAGAAGCTGCGCCGTGCCTTCGGCCTCGAATTCGGCTTCATCCTTCCCGCGGTGCGGATCAAGGACAACATGGATCTCGCCTCCGGTGAGTACTCCGTCCAGGTCCAGGGCGTGGAGGTGGCACGGGAGACGCTGATCCTGGGCAAGCTGCTGGCTTTTGCATCCAACGGCCAGGAAATCGAGGTCCCCGGCGTCGATACGCAAGAGCCCAGCTTCAAGATCCGCGCACGCTGGATCGAGCCGCATCTGCGCGAGACGGCGCTGTCGCAAGGCCTGACCGTCGTGGATGCTGAGACCGTGCTGACGACACATCTTTCGGAAGTCCTCAAGGGCTACATGTCGCAGCTCCAGGGCTATGCGGCCACCCAGAGGCTGTTGGAGGGGTTGGAGAAGGAGCAGCAGAAGCTCGTCTCCGATCTGATTCCCACCATTCTGCCGCTCGCCACAGTTCAAAAGGTTCTGGCGACGCTCCTGGCCGAGCGGGTGTCCATCCGCAACCTGCCCCTGATTCTTGAGGCCTTGCACGAGGCGGCCGGGTTCACCCGCAACGTCTCCATGCTGACGGAACATGTGCGTCAGCGCCTTGCCCTTCAGATCTGCCGGGGTCTGGCTCAGGAAGACGGATATATCACTGCTATCCTTCTTTCCCCCGAATGGGAGCAAGAGGTGGGGACCGCCATCCATGAGGAGGGCGACCACCGCAACTTCGTGATGGCGCCGAGCAAGATCCAGGATCTCGTCAACCTGACCCGCACCCGGATCGCTGAGGCAGCCGCCAAGGGGGACTGGCCGGCCGTGTTGACCTCCGCCCAGGTGCGGCCATTCGTCCGCCACCTGGTGGAGCGGATCAATCCGACCATCTCGGTTATTTCCCATGCCGAGGTGCATCAGCGCGCCAAGCTGCGGACCGTCGGGCAGATCTGATTTGGTGGAAAGCGCGTATCCTTTGGCGACCTGGCTGCCAGCCGAGATTTATCGGCTGGCGCTGGTCTTCTGCCGGATCTCGGCGGCGCTGATGCTCCTGCCCGGATTCGGTGAGCATGCCGTTCCGGTCCGCATCCGTATTCTGACGGGACTTGCCGCGGCCCTCTGCATCGCTCCGCTGGCGGGGCCGGCCCTCCCGGTGCCCAGCATCTGGGGTGGGATGTTCGCGGTGGTGATGGAAGTGACCACCGGCACGCTTCTGGGAGTGCTCTCGCGCATTCTGCTCTCGGCCATCCAGACTGCTGGGCAGGTCATTGGCCTGAGTATCGGGCTGAGCAACGCTTTCGTTTTCGGCGTCGGCAACGACAACTCCGCTGTGGTAGGCGCCGCCCTGTATGTTGGCGGGCTGGCAGCTCTGTTCACCGTGGAAGGGCATCACAGCGGACTGCGCGCCCTGGCCGAGAGCTACGCCATGGTGCCCCTTGGCGCGCCCCCGCCACTGGGAGGATCGGCCGCGGCAGTCACCTCCATGGTGACACGCGCATTCCGCTTGGCCATGCAGCTCTCCATGCCATTCCTGGCATTGGCTGTGTTGTTCAACCTGGCCATGGCCGGCATCAACCGCGCCATGCCGGCCATGCCGGTCTTCATGATCGGTGCACCGGCACTCCTGATGGCGGGGCTGCAGCTGCTGGCCCTCACCGCGCCCGGGGCGGTTGCTGAACTGCTGGGCGCCTATGCCGATGTCTTTGTCATGGTGCGCTGATGGCCGAGGATAGTGGCCAGGAGAAAACGCTCGACGCTTCTCCCCGCAAGCTCGAACAGGCACGAGAGAAGGGCGACGTTCCCTCCTCTCGCGAAGGCTCGAACGTCGGCCTTTATGCGGCCATGCTTCTTTCCGTGGGGCTCGCAGGCGGCTTGGCGGCGAGGCGCGTGGGCGAGATCCTGCTTCCACTGATCGAACAGCCGGAAGCGTTCCTTGAGCTGACCACGGAAGGCTACCGCAGGGCGGCCCATGCAGCGATCGAAGCCATGGCCATCGCACTGCTGCCGGTCTTCGGCCTGTTGCTGGCGGGGGCACTGCTGCCGCACCTGATGCAGAACACCGTCGTCTTTTCAAAGACACGGCTGGCGCCGAAGCTGTCTCATGTCTCCCCGATGGCCGGATTCAAGCGCATTCTGGGGCTGAAGGCTCTGTTCGAGTTCGTCAAGAACACGCTCAAGGCCTGCGCCGTTGCCCTGGCGTGCTGGGTGGTCGGCCGCCCGCTCTATGATGAGAGCATAGGAATGACGGCGCTCGACCCGGCGGCCTTTCCTGGCCTCGTCACCCATATGATCGTCACCGTGCTGTTTGCGGTGACCCTGGTTGCCGCGGTCGTTGCCGCCATCGACATCAGTTTCCAGCGCTTCGAATATGCCCGCCGGCAGCGCATGACGGTGCAGGAGATGCGGGATGAGAACCGCAACACCGAGGGCGACCCGCATGTGAAGGCGGCACGCAGGAAGAAGCAACGCCAGGCCTCCCGCAGCCGGATGATGGCGGAGGTGCCGACCGCGACGGTCGTGCTGACGAACCCAACCCATTTCGCCGTGGCCCTGCGCTATGAGCGCGGGCAGGACGACGCGCCGGTATGCGTGGCCAAGGGTGTGGACGCGCTTGCGAGGCGGATCCGCGAACTGGCCCAGGCATCGGGCGTCGCCATTATTGAAGACAAGCCTCTGGCGCGCGCATTGCACGCAGCAGTTGAGGTAGGGGATGCCATTCCGCCGCAGCATTTTGAAGCGGTGGCTAAGGTTATCGGCATTGTCTGGGCCCAGAAGGGGCTAGGCCCGTCCAGATAAAATATGTGTATGCGTCACAAAAAATGAGACAACCCGATTGACGACACGGCCCGGCATTGCGAAATTCATCCCAGCGATGAACCGGAGCGAGCCCATGCCGACACATTACTCCCGCCGTGCTTCCTTGAGCCGCATGGGGCTTGCCATCCTGGGGGCGGCAGGCGCCATGGCGTTGGCGCCGATGCAGGCCGGGGCGGCGGAAGCTGCCAAGAAAGAGTTCGACTTCGTCCCCCTGGGTGATTTCACCGTGAACTTGCCAAGTGCCGGCCGGCGCATGGCCTATGTCGTCATCTCCGTCACGCTGGAGACCCAGAGCGAGCAGACGCAGGGTTTCAAGGATGTGTCGCCATTGCTGCGGCAGGCCGTGCTGCGAAAGCTGATGGCCATGTCGGAACGGAATCAGCTCCGCCCAGGGCAGACCGATCCGTCCATGTTGCGGGACAGCCTTTACGACAGCCTGGCTCAGGTGCGGGAAGAGGGGCTGCGGGACGTCGTCATCACGCGTCTGCTTCACAGCTAGAAAGGGCAGGGGCCGCGCTCCAGCGGCCCCTTGCGCTCCGTGTTACTGGCTAAGGCGCGTTACGTCATCCAGCGAAACGGTATTCCCGTTTTCCAGCGCTAATACGAAGCTTCCGGCGGAAACCTGCCGAACCTCAGTAATCTTGCCGTCGCTGCTGATGGTTCCCGCCAACTGGCGCGTGTTGTTGACATCGTCGCCGACGACCCGCACGGAGTAGGTGCCCGCTGCCAAGCGGTTGCCATTGCTGTCCCGGCCGTCGAAGGCGAAAGCCGTGTCGCCCTTGCCGACGGACACGCTACGGGCGATTGCCCCACTCGAGGCCAGCACTTCTACCCGCAAATTCTTCAATGTGCTGGTGCTGGGAATCGAGACGTTGACCGACGCAGCATTCCCTGTCTCCGGGAGGGTGATGTTGCTGACGCTGGTCTGCACGCTCTTACCAATCAAAGCGGCATTCTCAGACAGGCTGCCGGCGCCGCTTACCTGCTCCAGGATGGCGAGCAGCAGCACATTACTCCGCTGCTGTTGCTCAACCTGTGAGAACTGAGCGAGCTGCGCGACGAACTGGGTCGGATCCGTGGGTGACATCGGATCCTGGTACTTCATCTGCGCCGTCAGCAGCTTGAGAAAGCGATCATAATCCTGGCTGGCATTGCCAAGGCTCGTGATGGGCGGGGCATTGCCGGTTTCCGCAACGCTGCTCGTTGCGGAAATAGCTGTTGTGGCCATGGAGGAAAGTCCTGAAAAAAGGGAAGATCAGGCGATCAGGTCGATCAGGCTGTCCGAAGATCGGCGCGCGGGCGCGGCCAACTCTTCGGAGGAGCCTTCATCCTCGGGGGGTACGCTCTGAAGAGCGTGACTGGTCTGCTCGCCAGTATCACGGGGCGGCAGGCGGCCATGCTGGAGATCGAGCCCGCCGCCACCGAGCTGGAGCCCGGCTTGCTGCATCTGCTGCTCCAAATTCGCCCGGTCCTGCCGCAAAGCCTCAAAGGTCTCCGCCCGTTCCGTAATCATGGAGACCTGTACGGTGCCATCGCGGAAGGTGAGACGGAGCTCGACACGCCCCAGTTCCGGTGGACGGAGGTCGACAGACACCGTTTCCACGCCATCCGCCGCTGCCTTGCTCGCTCGCACCACGATGTCATGGCCCGCTTGCGCCAATTGCTGCGGCCGGATCACCAGCGGAGCGGCGGCGGGGCGGTGGGCCTCGGCCAAACGAGCAGGCTCCGTCGGGGCCGTCGCCAACTGGAGTGAGGGTGTGGAAGGGGTTGTCGACTGATCGGCCGGCGGGTCAGCCGGCATGTATCCCGGCAGCGTCGTACTAGCCGGCACCCTCTCCACCACGGGAACCTTTTCCATGCGGAGAAGCTCGCTCTCTTCCGTGAAGGATCCTGCGGTCAGGCTGGGCCGCTGCTCATCATCCGCAGGCTGAGCGGGGAGGGAGAGCTTCTCTCCGTCAAGCTTTACACCCGCAACGCGATGGACCGGTGCAGCCGACACCGCCGCGCTGCTGGGAGAGGCAGCCTGGGACCGAGGATCTGGCAGCACCTCTGGCATGGCAACAGGCACCTCAACCATCATGGTCTTCTGCGCCGGCGCGATCTCAGCCTCCGCTGTCGGCATTGAGGAAGCCATGGCGCTGGGTGGTTCCGCGTCATCCGCTCCTTCCACCACAGGCGGCATGGCTATTTCTTCGTTTTTCGCGACCTCTTGCATCACTGGCGCTATTATGGGCAGCGGCGCGGGAAGCAGAGGCGCCTGCGGTGCTGGCTCCGCTGTCCCGAGGAGCGTTGCTGTTTCCTCCTCTTTGAGGGGCACTTCCGGAGCTGCTTTCGGTAGCTCCGCCGGGCTGGAAACGGGCTGAGGCGCCATCGCTCCCTGTTGGGGCCACTGAAAGGCGGCAGCTAGCGCATCGGCTTCTTCCGCTGCTGCAGCCAGCGTTTCCCAGGGCATAGCGGCCTGGGCGGGCGCGGCCGGACGGGCAGATAGCGTGGCGACCGGGCGCGGCTGCGGCGGGACAGCGGGCAAGGAGTTAAGCCAAGGCACGAGGCCGGGCTCAACGCCTTCGGGAGCCGGGGCAGGTGTGGATGCGGGCGCGGTCGCAGCAGCCAGCATGCCTGCGAAATCGGGAGCAAGCTCGGCGACTGGCAGGCCGTTGGCAGGCACTTTGCGCGCGCCGCTATCAGCGCCGCCGCCAGGCGCGAGAAGGGCCAGCAGATCATTGCCTACGGAAAACGCCATGACATTCTTCCTGGCTTGAGTAGCCGCCGCGAGTGGCGCGGCGGCTGGTATCAATTGAACAGATCGTCCACGGCGGTTTGGCCGAGCCCGCCTTCAGCGGCGGAACTGGGACCGTTAAGAAGGGCGGCCTCCGAACCCGGCACCGCCCCAACAGAGCGCTGGAGCCGTTCCTCTTCGCGAATGCCCATCAGCCCAACAAGCGTAGCGATGCGTTCCTCCACCGAACGGAGGGCCGACAACACCTTTCGGATTCGCTGCCCGGTAATGTCCTGAAAGGCGCAGGCCATCAGGATGCAGGTCGCGGCATCATCGACCTCGGCCAGATCAGCCTTGGTGTCAGAAGAGCTGCCGCTGTGCAGCCGGCCGGCGGCCGCCTGGGCGCGCTCGGCCTGCTGCATGATTTCCATGGCGGCTTTTTCAGTCTCGTCCACCACGGCATCCAGCGTGTCGCCCAGCGCCGTCGAGGGCGGCGAGAGATGCACGATTTCAGCCCTTGTCTCCGCGAGCAGCTTCGAAAGGGCGTGCATCTCCACCACCACCTGGCCGAGCCGTTCACTCTCGCCGGGAGGTGCCATGGGAATACCAAGCAGCCGGTCCACCTCGCCGGAAATCGCGGCGACATGACCAGCGATACGCGCAAGCCCCTGATGGGGGCCGGAGATGGCGGGGAGGGCCATGGTCACCGCAAGCCCTCTCAGCCGACGACGGAGGCGATTTTCGCCTTCAAGGTTTCAGCCGTAAACGGCTTCACAATGTACTGCGAGGCTCCGGCCTGCTTGGCGGCAACCACGTTTTCCGTCTTGCTCTCGGCGGTCACCATAATGAACGGTGTCTTGGCCAGAGCGGCATCGGCGCGCACATGCTTGAGGAGCTCGAGCCCGGTCATGGGCTCCATGTTCCAATCCGAAATCACCATGTCGTAGCGGGAGACCTTGATCTTCTCGAGGGCCTCGGCGCCGTTGCCAGCTTCCTCGACATCCTTGAAGCCGATCTGATCCAGCAGATTTCGCACGATCCGACGCATCGTCGGGTAATCATCCACCACCAAAATCTTCACGCCTCTTCCCCTTCTGATGCGGGCGAGGCCACCATTCACGATACCGTTTTTTTTCGCAAGCGCTTCCTGTGCCTCATGCGAAAATTTACCATCCGTTTACTCGGCCGGCTCGAAGCACTCCAGGCCCGCTCCGAGCCCAAAGGCCGGGCCATTGCCCGCCGCGCGGAAGCCTTCCGGATCGTGTTGGTGAAAGAGACCCCAGGCCGGCACGGCGAGCAGCACTGGCGCGCCCAGCCGCAGCGCCACCCGCTCCACCAAATGGAGCAGATCCCCGGGCCGGACCTCGGCGGCGAGAGGCGCGAGAACCGCCAAACTCCGGGCGGAGCCACGCCCCAGCCGGTCCGCGGCCAACGTATCCAGGGCAGCAACGGCGCTGCCTCGCCTTTCGGAGATGAGCGCGGAGCCGGGGGGGAGAAGGTCGCGCCACACTTCCAGCGCCTGGCGAGGCAGCGATCCAGTCCAGGCCTCACCGGCTTCAGCAGCGGATAGGCCGAGCAGGAAGCGGTCCCCTCCCAGCATCGGCATGGCATCCGGCCAATCCGCCAGCGTCTCCATCCCCGCAGGCGCCGACGGATCGGCCGCGAAAGCGCTGGGCAAGCTGGCAAGGCCATCCGCCAGTCGGCTGGCGAGGCTGTCCTCGCCATCCGTCCAGTGTGCGATCAGAGCGAATCGCAATGCATCGCTGATTTCAGAGGCGAGCCACTCGTCCAGATGGGCGGAGAGGCCGGAAGAAAGGTGCTGGTAGATCTCCTCACCGCCTCCAGCCGCCCAGAGGAAGCGGGGCAGCGCCGAGCCCGGCTGCAAAACCTCACCCGTGAGACTGACGGCGAGCGCCAGCGGCGGAGGGGCAGGGACCATCTCCCAGACTGCGGCGCCATGCTGGTGCCAGTGGATCAGGGCCGGCCCCCGCCACCCGGCCAAGCCGGGCAAGATGTCGGCGTAAAGGGAGGCACGCTGTGTCAGCGTGACAGATTGCGCCGGAAATACCGCTTTCTGGCCCATTTGAAGGCCATTCTTCGTATGATGGATGAAGAATGTGCCCGATTGGACGGCAGCCGCACGGCGCAAGGCAGGCGCACTCGTCGTGACGCCGACACTGGAAGAAGAGTCGGCCACCAGGGCCGATTCGCCCTGCCGCCAAGCCAGCGCCCCGCCCGGAAGCACCAGCAGCCCCTCGCCGCGGGAGGCAAGCGGCAACACCAAGGCCAGGCTCCGTACCGCGTCGGCCCGCGCCGCCGGAGGCAGGCGATGGAACTGCGCATCGAAGCGCCGCAAGAGTGCAAGACCTGTGGCAGTGGTCAGGTCATAGGCCGCGACGCCAGCGAGCGGGCTGTCCAGATGCAGGCTGTGCGGCATGCGGGTCTCCGTCTCTCCGCCTTATCCAGGCGGTAAGGCGTGACGTCAATCACGAAAACGCGAGCATGTTTATGCGAAAAACTGTTGAAGGCGGCCCGGCGGCATGGCACCTCCTGCGACGGTTGGAGTCAAATCAGGAGAAGCCCGATGGAGATCAGCCGACGCGCGCCGGGAGAGGCGAGTCTCCTCCTGGAAGGCCGCGAGATTCTGGATCTGGTGCAGGTTGAAAGCAGCCAGGAAGAGTTCGAGCAGGCATTGGACGCGCTGGATGCGCTGCTGCGCCTCGCGGATGCGCCGCCCCGGGTGGTGGTGCACTATAAGGAAGGTCTGCTTACCGCCGTACAGTCCGACAGTGCCATCGAGGCCGTGCTGATCGAGGACGATCCGCACGACGAGCCCCCCCTGTCTTTGAGACGGCAGAAGGTGGCGGGCGATCCGATCGCAGTGGACGCCGCACTGTCCGCGGCGCAGCGTCGGCAGCGCCTGGCCGGCCAGGCAGGTAGCGTATGATCCGCAAGGAAGCCAGGCTGGAGCTCGATGCACCACTGCGCCACCCGTTGCCATGGGATGATGCGGAGGCGCTGGTCGCATTACTGAAGGGGCGCCGCCCTCGGAGCCTGCCTGCTCATCCCTTGTTCCGGCATTCAGCCATGACGGAGTTGCTGGTCGGGGAAAGTCTCGATCACGCCACAAGCGGCTCTCGCATCGTCAGGGAGGAAGAAGCGGCACGGCTGTTGGTCTCCGCCAGCCTGCCACCCTGTCCGGAGTTGCTCGCATCGGGACTCGACTGGTTGGGCACGCTCTTGGCGCTGGAGCCCGGGGATGTGCCGGGCTTCATCGTTCCAGCGGGCGCCGACCGGCACGATCTGCGGCTATTGGCCTGGGACGGACATCGCCTCCGTCCGCTTGGAGCCTTGCCCACAGAGGCAGCCATGGGAAGCGGATGCAGCCTGTCGTCATTCCGCCGTGCGGCAGGATTGCCGGATCCGGAAGAAGCCGAGCCTGTCCAGCGCGCCGCATTGCGCCGGGTGGCCCGGTCACAGCTGGCCGGCCAATGCTTACCCGTGTCGCAGACAGCTTTGGATGGACCGTTCCTGCAAGGTCAGGCTCTGTTCCGGCTGTGGATGGCGGAGGCTGTGGCGCACCTGGATGGCCTGACGACGGCAAGCCGGCCTCATCTCGCCCTGAATGCCGCCTGATGTGCCGCACGCCATCGATTGAGCGAAAAACGAAAACTCTTGCGAAAAATCCAAGACGAGATTATGCCGGTGTAGCGCGCGAAAAGCGGCAGGCCGGAGCAGGCCGATGACAGCCCCTGGTAACCCTGACGGAAGGCGAAACTGTCCATGATGACCTTCACGCCGCATCCGGCGCCCGATTCAAGCCCGCTGCGGCTGCGCGGGAAGGTGCATCCCTTCCTTACCGTCGAGATCGCCGATGTGGCGGTCCAGGAACTGGATAAGGCTCTGACAGCCCGGCTGGCGGCCACTGCAGGCCTCTTCCGGCATACTCCTGCTATCCTGGACCTGACCGCGCTGCCCGCGACCTCCGCCTCACGCGTGGCAGAGGCCGTCGCTTTGCTGCGCCAGCGCGGGCTTGTGCCCGCTGCGTTCAAGGCGCAGGCCATTGAGGTGGAGCAGGCGGCCCTCGCAAACGGGCTGGGCCGGGTACTCGACCCTGAACCGCGTCAGAACCTCGCCGCTGAGCGTATCCGCCGGCCGCCGCTGATCGTCAGCGAGCCGGTGCGATCCGGCCAGCGCGTCTATGCCGTGGAAGCCGACCTCATTGTTCTGCACTCCGTCTCCCCCGGCGCGCAATTGCTCGCCGACGGGTGCATCCATGTCTATGGCGCGCTGCGTGGATCGGCGAGCGCCGGTCTGGGCGACGATCCTGCTGCTCGCATCTTTGCGAAAATATTCGATGCAGAGATGGTGGCGATTGCCGGGTTGTACCTGGGCGCCGACGAGTTTCCCGCCAGTTGGGTGAACAGCCCGATCCAGATCAGCCTGGCCGACGGCGCACTGCGCTTCGCCCCGCTGCCCTGATTCCTTTCCGCACGTAACAGACCTCAGGGAGAATCCCGATGTCCGCGACCGTCATCACCGTTACCTCCGGCAAGGGAGGGGTGGGCAAGACCACCACGACCGCCGCCTTCGGCGCCGCCCTGGCGCTGGAGGGCCACCGCGTCTGCGTGGTCGATTTCGATATGGGTTTGCGAAATCTCGATCTCGTCATGGGCGTCGAGAAGCGGGTGGTCTACGACTTCCTGCATGTCGCGGACGGCACCGCGCGGCTTTCTCAGGCACTGGTCCGCGATAAGCGCGTGCCGAACCTGTACCTGCTGGCCACCTCGCAGACGGCAGACAAGGAATCGCTGACGCCGGAGGGCATCGATCATGTGATGAACCTCCTCTCCGCCGAGTTCGACTACATCATTTGCGACAGCCCTGCCGGCATCGAGCATGGCGCCATGATGGCCCTGCATCACGCCGACCATGCGATCGTCGTTTGCAATCCCGAAATGACCTCGGTGCGCGATGCCGACCGGATCATGGGCTACATCGCCGCCCGTTCCCGCCGCGCGCAGTCCGGCCTGCCGCCGGTGCGGGAGCACCTCGTCGTCACCCGCTACAGTGAGGAGCGGGCGAAGCGGGGCGACATGATGTCGCTCGCCACCATCCAGGACATTCTTGTGATGCCGCTGCTGGCCGTGGTGCCGGAAAGCGAGACGGTGCTGCGCTCCTCCAATGCTGGCCGGCCGGCAAGCCTGGATACGAAGAGCGAGGTGGGCCGAGCCTACCGTACCGCCGCCAGCCGTTTTCTCGCGGAGACCCGCCACGGCATCCCCCAAACCAGCCGCGCCCCGCAGATGGCGGGAGCCGGCTTCCTCTCCGCCCTCGCGGAAACGACGCAGCGTGGTCTGCTGCGCCGGCTGTTCCGCCACGCCTGACACACGGGAAAACGACATGGCTGCCGCCCTGATCAGCTTGATCCATCATCGCCGCAAATCGGCCAGCCTCGCCGCCGCGCGGCTGCGTGCCCAGATTGGCCGCGACCGTCTTGCGAATTTTGGCGAAGACATCGCCCAGCGTATTCAGGATGCCTGCCTGCGGGAGATCCGCCGTCTGGCCCGTGGAGGGCAGGTGCGCGTCCGCATCGGCAGCTCTCCCCGGCTTGAGGTGCGCGAGATCGAAATCAACCTGACGCCGGGGCGCTGAACAACGTGGCCGCCATGCTCATGACGGCCTCGCAGTGCCGGATGGCCCGCGCGGCCCTCGGGTTGACGCTGCGGGAACTGGCTGCCGTCGCTGGCATCTCGGTGAATACGCTGAGCCGGCTTGAAAGCGACGGAAACGTGACGAGCAGGACCCTCGTCAAGGTCCAGGGAATCCTGGCGGAGAAAGGAGCGGTCTTTCGGCGGGACGGCTCCGTCGGAGTGGTGAACTAGGGCCCGCCCTTCCTGCCGCCGATCAGGCGGCGGGAAGGAGGGGGGTCTCCGCGGCCTCAGGCAACTCAAGCTCATCCTCCTCCAGCATCGGCATCGTCTCCAGCGGAGCGAGGGAGGTGACGTTGCTGGTGGGGTAGAACGCGACCATCCAGGCCTTGAGCGGCGTTTGCCCGGCCGGCTTGGGGAAGCCCTTATCCAGGGCGCGGCGCAGGCGCGGATCGATCAATGCAATGCCGAAATCGGGCAGGCTGCGCTTATGGTTGGCATAGGCTGCGAGCTCCGCCTTGAAGCGCCGCAGATCCTGGGTGGTGCCGACACGGTTGCGCAGCTTGGAGAGGTTCATGCGGAAGCCGCCCGGCGGGCCGCTGCGTGCGATTTCGTACAGGCGCTTCGCGACAGGCGGCAGCTCGAAATATTTCGGACTGTAGGTCAGGAAGTGCTTATCCAGCACCATGGCGCGGAACAGCCAGGCGCAGAGCGTCAGCTCGACGGCGCGCATCTGCTTCTGGCCGTCCTTACCGCGGCGGTAAAGGATCTTGTACTCGTCCAGCCAGCCGAAGCCGCGGTCCTCACCTTCTCCACCCGTCTCGATATTCGTGCGGATGAAGGTCGATTTCAGGCGGGCCAGCGATTCCTCCAGCCGCTCATAGGCGGAGCCGCCAGGCGTCGTGCCGGTAGTGATGAAGAAATCATGCGCGGTGAAGGTGATGCGGGGCTGAGGGCGCTCGCCACGGTTCAGCTTGTCGGCGATGAGGGACGCTGAATAGACGAGCAGCTCCTTGTCCCAGATCGAGGCAACGCCATGCTTGGTGCCAACCACCTCGATCCAGGCCTTGCCGTCGTCATAGCGCGGCAGTTCGGTCTCCTTCTCCCGCCGGAGGGAGAAGAAGTTGTACCGCATGGTGTTGCGGTCGCCCTTGACCTTGCCCACCAGCGGGCTGTCGGTCGGGCCGAATTCGAAGGCCTGCTGCTCATCCATCGATTCGCGCATCCCTTGTCCGGCGCGGCTGCGTACTAGGCCACGGTTTTGGCGAAGGCGGGAGGCGGATGCCAGCGTGACGATGGGATTGTCGGCGTGGCGACGAGCTTTTCCGCAGGCTGACTCGTCGTGACGCCGACACAACCTCGTCGTGACAGCGACAGGTCAAGGCAGCAGCAGCAGAATCGGGAACCCGGCATGTTATCCACAGAGGCGGACTCGTCCCGACGCCGACAGGGGGAAAGGGGCTCGTCTTAACGCCGACGGAGACTCGGTGTTTCAGCGACGCAAGCTCGGCGCCAGGCCGACGCATCCTCGTCCTCCAGCCGACACAGACTCGTCGCGACGCGGACAAATTCCCCACTTAGAGCGCTGAAAAATAAGTGGAAATTGGGCCGCGTAACTCTGTGACTCTGAGATTCTCTGATTCTCTGACAAGGATTCAAAGAAGGTGCGGCGCTGCCGCCAAAAACAGGGAAGTGGACGAGCCAACCGCCCAGGAAGAGCAACGGAACACGGTGTCGGCAAAAAGACGAGTATGACCAGCGGCCTAGAAGGCAAACTTTCAACCGAAAGTTGATAAGCAGGCGTCAGAGCGGAAGAGATTATTTCGCGGATCGAATTTGGACGATTCGACTCGTCGTTACGCCGACAGCTTTCGATCAGGCCGGTCGATATGGTGCGCCAAAGGGCGATAAAGCAGCTGCTTACAGGATATCGGCCCCCGCAGGGCGTCCGGGAGTTCCAGCGGAGGTCCGTCGAATTAGCACTTTGGAAATACCCCCCTCCTATGATGTGCCAGCGGCCGAAACGGCCCATGCCGCAAATGGAAGAATCCCGAATGATGACGTCCCGCCTCGCCGGACCGCTTGCCCTGTTGCTCGGGGGACTGGTCTGCCTGCTTCCCACCCCGCTGCCCGTCGACTATGAGCCGTGGCGGCCATGGCTCGCGGTCGTTCTCTGCGTCTCGTCCATGGTCTGGTTGATGACAATTTGGCGGCGCTCCGGCTTCGCCATGCCCTGGGTGCAGGGCCTGGTCCCGCAGAATGAGGGGAATTTCCTCTCTGCCCCCCCTGCCCGGCGGGTCTCAATCCGCATAGTTTGCCAGCGCTGAAAAGGCCCTGGCGGTCGGTTCGCGCCATGTACTCGATGGCCCCCCTGCAGGAAGAGGATGACAATGAGCGACTCCAACATCAACCGCGAGATCTGGGTGGTCTGGGGAGGCATCTTCCGCGACACCAGCTTCCAGGAACTGGAGGCAGGGACAGAAGAGCTGCATGGCCCGTTCCATTCCATCGAGGAAGCGGAAAAGGTGTGGCTGGAGCGGATGCGTCGCATGGTGGACATCGCTTCCCATCGCCTCTTCGTCATGCGCGCCACGCCGGACACGCGCAAAGCCGCCGTCTGACATGGCAATGGGATGGCCGGTCCGTCCTGGCCATCCTCTCCAGGGCATGGAGGCGGGTTCAGGCGTGGTCGCTTCGTCGCGACGCCGACAACCACAGGTTTGAAGCGCTGGAGCACACGCTGGGCGACATGGCGGACCGTGTCGCCCGTGCGGAGTTGATGGCTGAGCGGGAGAGCCGGCGCGCGGACGCCGCGGAGACTGCCCTCATACGCCTGCAGGACATGCTCGACGCCCTCCGCCGAGACAAGGCCGAAGCAGGCTGGCAGGCAAGTCCTGCCCGCCAAGCCCTGACCTTGCCGCTAGCCGATGGACATCAGGCTGGCATTGCCGCCAGCCGCCGCGGTGTTGGTACTGATGGATCGCTCGCAAAGCAGGAATTCCAGAGGGTAGTCCTCGCTGCCTGCCAGGAGCTGCGCGGTGCTGGCGCCGAAGAGAGGCAGGACAGCACCGTCCTGCGCAGCCACCCGGAGCGCGAGGCTGTGGAGGGCATCGCTATCCCCCTCAAAGAGGACAGCGGTGACGTTGGTGAAATCCTCCTGCTCCAGCCAGGTGATGTGGCGCTGAAGCTCCACGGGTAGGTGGGGAAAGGACTGCCGCAAGGTGCCATCCGCCAGGACGCGGGCGTGGTTACCAGTGGCCAGCACGGCTGCGACTTGCATGAAGAGGCCTGACTGCGTCGATGGCAGGCACAGCACGGCCCCTTTGGGTTCGAGCAGGTAGACGTTCGTCTCACCGACAGGGCCGGCCAGTTCCTGCCTCAACCCGAGACGGGATCGTTCAGCATAGGCCTCGCAGCGAGCGGCAGCGATGCTCTCGCCCTGGTCCAGCAGCCACTGGCGCCAGGCATCCAAGGGGGCGGGGGCTGCCTTCGGCGCCGGCAGGGCAGTCGCAGGGGGAGACATGGCCAGAAGTCGGCGCAGATAGAGCGGTCCGCCCGCTTTCGGGCCCGTGCCGGAAAGGCCGTGGCCTCCGAAAGGCTGCACTCCCACCACGGCGCCGATCAGGTTGCGGTTGACATAGATGTTGCCGGCCTCGGCTCGGCTCGTCAGCCGCGCGATGGTCTCGTCGATGCGGGAATGCACGCCGAAGGTCAGGCCATAGCCGGTGGCATTCACGGCATCGGTCAGCGCATCCATCTCGTCACGGCGGAAACGCAGGACATGGAGCACAGGCCCAAACACCTCCTGCTCCAGGTCTGACAGCGCGTCGATCTCGATCAAGGTCGGAGCAATGAAGGTGCCGTGGCGGCAATTCTCCGGCAGGTCCAGCGCGTGTACCGCATGGCCCCGCTGGCGCATGGTGTCGATGTGTCGCGCGATGCCGCGGCGGGCCTGCTCCGTGATGACGGGCCCGACATCGACCGACAGGCGATCAGGATTGCCGACGGAGAGCTCCGCCATGGCGCCCTTCAGCATGGTGAGAACGCGATCGGCGATATCCTCCTGCAGGCACAACACGCGGAGGGCGGAACAGCGCTGGCCGGCACTATCGAAGGCGGACGTCAGGACATCGCCTACCACCTGTTCCGGCAGAGCGGAGCTGTCGACAATCATGGCGTTCTGCCCACCCGTTTCCGCGATCAGCGGAATGGTATGGCCAGCGGGACTGAGGCGCTGGGCGAGCTGCCGCTGAATCAACCGGGCGACGTCTGTCGAGCCGGTGAACATCACGCCGCGCGTGCGCGCATCGGCCACGAGCGCGGCGCCGATCTCGCCATCGCCAGGGAGGAGTTGCAGCACAGAGCGGGGGATTCCTGCCTCATGGAGCAGCCGCACGGCCATGGCGGCAATGAGCGGCACCTCCTCCGCCGGCTTGGCCAGCACCGTGTTGCCCGCCGCCAGTGCCGCGGCGACCTGGCCGGTGAAGATGGCCAGCGGAAAGTTCCAGGGGCTGATGCAGACAACCGGGCCGAGAGGCCTGTGCGTATCATTGCCGAAATGCCGTCGCACCTCGCTACCGTAGTAGCGAAGGAAATCGACAGCCTCGCGCACTTCTGCGATGGCGTTGGGCAGGGATTTGCCCGCTTCCCGCACGATGACGCCGAGCAGGGATGGCATGCGGGTTTCCATCAGGTCGGCCGCGCGGGCGAGGCATGCGGCACGGTCCACCGGCGGGGTGGATTGCCAGATGGGCGCGGCCTCCACAGCCTGCGCCATGGCGGCATCGACGAGAGCGGTGGTCGCTTCCGTCACCCGGCCCACAATGTCGCGATGGTCGGATGGATTGCGAACATCCTTGGCTTCACCGTCATGTTCGCCATCGCCCAGCATCGGCACGGCCCGCCAGGAGGCATCGGCGCCAGAGAGCAGCGCGGCGGAGAGGGAGGCGAGGCGCTGTTCATTGGTCAGGTCGAGCCCGGCCGAATTGCGGCGGTCGCCCCCGAGCAGGTCACGCGGAAGGGCGATGCGGGGATGCGGCGAACCGAGCGGGGAGATGGCGCGCGCCTCTTCCACCGGATCGCGGATCAGCGCGTCGACGGGAATGGAAGGATCGCCGATGCGATTGACGAAAGAGGAATTCGCCCCGTTTTCCAGCAGGCGGCGGACGAGATAGGCGAGCAGCGTTTCATGCGTACCGACGGGCGCGTAGACGCGGCATGGTCGGTTCAGCTTGTCACGGCCGACAACTTCCTCGTAGAGCGGCTCGCCCATGCCGTGCAGGCACTGGAATTCATACTGGCCGACATAGAAATTCTCGCCGGCCATGGCATGGATCGTCGCCAGGGTCCGGGCATTATGCGTAGCGAATTGCGGGAAGATGGCATCCGGTGCCGCAAGCAGCTTGCGGGCGCAGGCGATATAGGAAACATCCGTGTGCACCTTGCGGGTGAAAACGGGAAAACCCTCCAGCCCGTCCACCTGCGCGCGCTTGATCTCGCTGTCCCAGTAAGCGCCCTTGACGAGGCGGACCATGATGCGGCGGCCGCTGCGACGGGCGAGGTCGATGATGTAGTCCAGCACATGGGGCGCGCGCTTCTGGTAGGCCTGCACCACGAAGCCGACGCCGTTCCAGCCCGCCAGGCGAGCATCGAAGCAGAGGGCTTCCAGCAGATCGAGCGAGAGTTCCAGCCGGTCGGCTTCCTCGGCGTCGATGTTGAGGCCGATGTCGTATTGCCGAGCCAGCACCGCCAGCGCCGTCAGGCGCGGCAGCAACTCGGTCATCACCCGCTCATGCTGGGCGCGGGCGTAGCGCGGATGCAGGGCGGAAAGCTTGATGGAAATGCCAGGGCCTTCATAAATGCCACGCTTTCCGGAGGCCTTGCCGATGGCGTGGATAGCCTGTTCGTAATCGGCGTAATAGCGGGCGGCGTCGGCGGCGGTGGTCGCGGCTTCGCCGAGCATGTCATAGGAATAGCGGAAGCCCTTGGCCTCCATGCGGCGGCTATTGGCCAGGGCCTCGGCAATGGTCTGGCCGGTGACGAACTGCTCGCCCATCATCCGCATGGCGATATCGACACCTTTGCGGATCACCGGCTCGCCGCCGCGGCCGATCAGCTTTGTCAGCGCCCTGGAGAGCCCCGCCTCGCTGCTGGTGGCGGTCAGCTTGCCTGTGACCACCAGCCCCCAGGTGGCGGCGTTGACGAAGAGGGAAGGGGAATGGCCGATATGAGAGCGCCAGTCTCCGGTGCTGATCTTGTCCCGGATCAGCGCGTCCCGCGTGGCACGGTCGGGGATGCGGAGCAGCGCCTCAGCCAGGCACATGAGGGCGACGCCCTCCTGGCTGGAAAGGGAGAATTCCTGCACCAGCCCCTCGACACCGCCCCGCCGGGGCTTGGCGCGCAAGGCCTCCACCAGCTTGCGGGCGAGGGCCGCCGCCTGTTCGGCCTGGGCGGGTGCGAGGGTGGCATTGCTGATCAGCAGGGGGAGACATTCCTCCTCGGGTCTCCGATAGGCGCCGGTGATGCGGGCGCGCAGCACGGTCTGGGGCAGTACGCCTTGAGCAAACTCCAGGAAGGGCTGAGCCAGGGTGTCGGTTGCACCTTCTTCCTCGGGTGGTGCAACTCCCTCACCATCCTGATCGTCTCCCAGGGAAGCGCCGCGCTCCACTCGGTCCAGCGCCATCAACAACGCCTGCTTAACCACCCAATGGGGGGTTCGGCCTTGTGCTTCCGCCGCTGCCTTCAGCCGCGCCCGCAGCGCGTCATCCACTTTTAAACCGATGGTAGTGCTGGCCATCTGCCGGAGCTTCCTTTGCGTGCCGACAGGAGGGTTAACTCAAATGGGCAAAGGTGCAACCGTTTCCGTAGAGGGTTGCACCTTTTTCGTGGTTTGGAACGGATACAGATCGTCCACAGGGCTGCTCACAGCTCTGTCCCCGGAATCTGTGCATAACTGGGCATCCAGATGATGCGGAGGCACGGGCGCTAACCGGATGGTAGCGCCGCTACGCGTAAATGGGGCCGTTCCCCCATTCGGAGAGTTCCGTGCCGCGCTTTTTCAATGACCTCAGCATCCGGGCCAAGGTGCTGGCGGCCCTTGCGCTGCTCCTCTGCTGCACCCTGGGCTTGGGCGTCTTCGCTCTCGACAGGCTTGGCGAGACAGGGAAGGCCAGTGCCGATGTGCGCAGCAACTGGCTTCCTGCCACACGCTATCTGGGGGCAGTGGCAGCCAGTTCCGAACGGCTGCGCGCAACCTATAGCTCCGTCATCGTCGCACCGAACGCGGAGCGGCGGGAGTATTACCTGCGGGCCGGGCGCGCTGCCTTGGCCGATGCCAACCGGGCCCTTGCCAGTTACCGGCCGCTGATCAGCGGGAGCGAGGAAGTGCGGCTGGCGGATGCCATGATGGCCGCCTGGCGCCAGATCGAGCAGGTAGACCGGGATTTTACGGCAATCGTGGCGCGGCAGGACAATGAGGCGCTCCTCGTCTTGCTGAACGGCGCTATCAGCACCAGCGCTGTCGCTTTCCGCGGTGCCGTGGGGCAGCTCGCCGATTTCAATCTGCGGGGTGGAACCGCGGCGGCCGATCATGGAGCGTGGCTGGAGGCTCAGGCCCGGAGCTGGATCATGATCGCCATGGCCGTGGCCGTGCTGCTCTGCCTCGTCAGCGGCTTCGCTCTGGTCGGGGGTGTCGCCACGCCGATCCGGGCCATGACGGCGGCGATGCTGCGCCTGGCCGAGCGGGATATGGCCGTGGCGATCCCCGGTACCGAACGGAAGGATGAAATCGGCGGCATGGCGGGAGCCGTGCAGGTGTTCAAGGACAACATGATCACCGCCGACCGTCTGGCTGCCGAACAGGAAGCAGGCCGTGCCGGCCGGGAGCGCCGCGCGGCCCAGGTGGACACGCTGGTACGTGGTTTCGAAAGCAAGGTGGGCCAGATGGTCTCCATCCTGTCCTCCGCCGCGACGGAGCTGGAGGCGACCGCAAGCACCATGGCTACCACCGCCCGGCAGACGACGACCCAGGCCGGAGCGGTAACAAGCGCCGCCGCGCAGGCCGGGGGTGGCGTGCAGACCGTGGCCACGGCGGCGGAGGAGCTGAGCGCCTCGATCGCTGAAATCAACCGGCAGGTAGCGCAGGCCTCCGGTGTCGCGAGCACCGCGGTGGAGCGCGCGCGGCAGACGGATGTGACCGTGCGCGCGCTGGCGGAAGGCGCCGGCAAGATCGGAGAGGTTATCGGGCTTATCACCTCCATCGCGGGGCAGACGAACCTGCTGGCGCTGAACGCCACCATCGAGGCGGCGCGGGCAGGGGAGGCGGGCAAGGGCTTCGCGGTTGTGGCCTCCGAAGTGAAGTCGCTGGCCCAGCAGACCAGCCGGGCGACGGAAGAGATCAGCGCCCAGATCGGCCAGATTCAGGCGGCGACTCAGGACGCGGTGGAGGCCATCCAGGGCATCGCCAGCGCCATCGACGACATGAGCGCCATCACCACCACCATTGCCGCGGCAGTGGAGGAGCAGAGCACGGCGACGAGCGAGATTGCACGGACGGTGCAGCGGACGGCGGAGGCGACTGAGGAGGTGTCCCGCAATATCGAGGCGGTGGGACGCAACGCCAATGAGGCCGGGGCGGCGGCGAGCCAGGTTCTGTCGGCAGCCGGCGAGCTGTCGCGGCAGTCCGAGCAACTCACCAGCGAGGTGCAAGGCTTCGTCAATCAGGTCCGCGCGGCCTGACGGAGTGAGGCCGGGGAGAAACTCACCCCGGCCTCGTTATCTCAGGCCTGGAAGGCGGCCCGGGCTTCCGGCAGGTCCCAGATCTTCTGGATGGCGGCGGTGCCGGCGGCGGTGATGCCCGCCTCGTCGCCCGCCAGGTAGCGGCCACCGCGCAGCAGCAGTCGCCCATCCACCATCACGGCATCCAAATTGCTGCGGTTGCCCAGCCACACCAGGGCGCGGCGGGGGTCGTGCAGCGGCTGCATGTGGGGGTGGGTCATGTCCATCACGGTCAGGTCCGCCGTGGCGCCGGGGCGGATGACGCCCAGATCGTCGCGCCCGATCGCGGCGGCGGCGTCCTTCGTGACGGCGGCGAGCAGTTGCGGCGAGGTCGCCACCTCCGCATCGCCGGTAGTGACCTTGGAGATCATGGCGGCAGCGTTGACCTCGCCGACCAGATCCATGTTGTAGCCATCCGTGCCTACCACGGTGCGGACGCCATGTTGGGCGAAATAGGCGAAGGAGGCGGTCTTGCCGGCGCGGGCAAACACGCGCGGGCAGTTCAGCACCGTGGCGCCACGGCTGGCCATCAGGCGCAGATCGTCCGGCGTGCAGTCAATGCAGTGGGCGGCCAGCACATCCGGCCCCAACACGCCCAGCCAGTCGAGATACTCGGCAGGGGTGCGTCCATCATAGCGCTCGGCGATGGTCTTCACCTCCCCCTTGCTCTGGGCCAGATGGATGGTGATGGAGGCGCCGACCTCGCGCGCGCGCGCGGCCGCGGCGCGCAACAGGTCCGGACCGCAGGTGTCGGTGGCATGGGGGCTCATCGTCACGCGGATGCGGCCGTTGTCGCGGCCATCCCAGGCGGCGTGGATGCGGTTCCAGGCCTCGAGGTCGGCGGTGCCGTCATCGCCGCGATAGATGACCTTGCCGCTCTCATCCGCCTTGGCGTCGGCGGTGGAGAAGAGGTAGGGCGCGCCATAGAACCGGATACCCATCTCCAGCGCCGCGTCGAACATCTCCGGAATGCCGTTGCGGAAGGGCTCCATCACCGTGGTGGCGCCGCCCTTCAGCAATTGCAGGATGCCCATGCGCGCGATGGCCAGGCGCTCCTGCGGCGTCAGGATATCGATGCCGCGCTTCGTCAGCGGCAGCAACACCGTGTAGACGATGCTCTCATTGTTCTTGCGGCCGCCGCCATCTTCCGAATGGGTGCGGGCGACGGCCTCGCTGAAGCAATGGTTGTGCAGGTTCATCAGGCCGGGCAGCACGAAGCGGCCCGGCGCATCCAGCACGATATCGGCCCGCGGCCGCTCCGTGGTGATGGCGGCAATGCGCCGCCCCTCGGTCACCACCCAGTGGTCACGCAGCACCACCTGCTCCCCGTCCCTCTCGGTGAGGACGTAGGAGCCGAAGATGGCAGCGGTCGCGGGCTCAGTCATGGTCGTTGTCCTTGTGGTCTTTTAGCGGGATCAGGCGGGGCGCACGTTCCAGAAAGTCGCGGTGCCGCGGCCGATGCCGGTGATTGCCTTGCGATACGCCGTCGGCTGCTTGTACTGGCCGAGCGGGTAGTAGGGGACTTCCTCGAAGGAGATGCGCTGGATCTCGGCGCAGATGGCCTGCTGCTCCTGCACCGTCGCGGCCTGCAGCCACTTGTCGCGCAGTTCCTCGGTGCGCGGGCTTTCCGACCAGCCCGGATAGCTGGCATTGCCGCGCAGCGTCAGGTGAGCCGCCGGGTTCAGCCAGTCCATGCCCTGCCAGTTGGCGACGAACACGCTCCAACCGCCTTCTTCCACCGGCGTCTTGCGGTTGCGGCGGGTGAGCACGGAGCCGAAGTCGATGCCGACATATTCGACGTTCATGCCCGCCTGTTGCAGCGTGCCGAAGGCGACATCGCCCAGCGGCTTCTGTGCCAGGGAGTCGGCGGGGATCAGCACGACCACCTTCTCGCCATTGTAGCCGGCGGCGGCGAGGTCGCGCTTCACCTTGTCGAAGTCGCGCGGCCCCTTGAACACATCGAGGCCGACGTCGCTGGCCATGGGCGTGTTGGGGCAGAAATAGCCGATGGGAGTGTGCTGGAACTCGGCGTCGTCACCGGCGACGGCGGTCATGAAGGCCTGCTGGTCGATGGCGCCCATCAGCGCGCGGCGGATGGCCGGGTTGTTGAAGGGCGGC
>JH599972.1:3042-163239 GCA_000245075.1 Acetobacteraceae bacterium AT-5844 | reverse complement strand
GCGGATGGCCGGGTTGTTGAAGGGCGGCTGCAGGTGATTGATCCGCATCAGGCAGGTGAAGCCCAGCGGGTCCAGCACATCCACGGCGATGTTGCGGTTGCGGCGGAGCAGCGGCAGCAGGTCGTGCGGCGTGGTCTCCTGCCAGTCCTGCTCGCCGGATTGCAGCGCGGCGGCACCGGTCGCGGCATCCGGCATGGTGGTCCACTCGACGCGGTCGTAATGCACGACCTTCGGGCCGGAGGTCCAGTCGCTCTCGCCATTCTCGCGCGGCTTGTAGCCTTCGAAACGCTGATAGACATTGCGGGCGCCCGGCACGCGCTCATTGGCGACGAAGCGGAACGGGCCGCTGCCGATAACCTCCGGGATGACCTTGAACGGATCGGTATTCGCCAGCCGCTCCGGCATCATGAAGCAGGCGGGGACGGCGGCCTTGCCGAGCGCTTGCGGCAGCAGCGGGAAGGGGCGCTTCAGGCGGAAGCGGATGGTGCGGTCATCAGGGGCGGAGAGCTCGTCGGTCGCGGCCATCAGCGCATCGCCGAACGGGTCGCGCCTGGACCAGCGGCGGATGGAGGCGACGCAGTCCCGCGCCGTGACCTTCTCGCCGTCGTGCCAGGTCAGGCCTTCGCGTAGTGTCAGGTCCCAGCGGCGGCCGTCATCCTCCTCGCGATGGCCCTCGACCATCTGCGGCGTGGCTTCCAGCTTGCTGTTCATGCCGTAGAGCGTGTCGAACACCATGAAGCCATGGTTCCGCGATACCTGCGCCGTGGAATAGATCGGGTCCACGAAGGCCAGGTCGATGACCGGGATGAAGCGCAGCGTGGTGGCGGAGGCGGCGCGGGCGAAGCGCGGCGCGGCGAGGCCGGCCAGCGGCGTGGCCGCGGCAGCTTGCAGCAGGGAACGACGGAGCATGAGGTACTCTCCAGGCTGGAGCACGATGGCCGGAGGTCGCGAGGCCGGCAGCAGGATCGCGCGGTAGGAAAAGGCGGGCGGGCGCCTTCGTTGGGTTAGCGCCCGCAGGTGGTCGGTTCGTTCGTCAGTCGCAGATCAGCAGCAGTTTTCCGGAGCGGCCGCCGGCTTCCATCGCCCTGTGGGCGTCGCCGGCCTGGGCCAGGGTGAAGGATTGGTCGATGACAGGGCGCACGCGCCCGGCGGCGACATGCGGCCAGAGATCGCTGCGGACACCAGCCATGATGCGGGCCTTGGCCGTGGGTGAGCGATCACTGAGCGAGGTGGAGCAGAGGCTGCCGCGCTTCTTCATCAGGGCGCCGAGGTTGATCTGGCCAACACGGCCGCCCTGCAGGCCGATATTCAGGATGCGGCCATCCAGCGCCAGGCAGGCAATGTTCCGCTCGAGATGCGAGGCGCCCATATTGTCGAGAATGACATCGGCGCCGTGGCCATCGGTGAGGGCCAGGAACTGCTCGGCGATGGTATCGTCGCGATAGTCAAAACTGTGCTCGGCGCCGAGGGTCTCGCAGAACTCACGGCGCGCGGCGCTGGCGGTGCAGAAGACACGCGCCTCCGCCGCCTTGCCGAACTGGATGGCGAGGCTGCCAATACCCCCCGCGCCGCCATGCACGAGCAGGACGCCGCCTGCGCGCAGGCCGCCAATGTCGAAGATATTCGACCAAATGGTGGCGGCGGCCTCGGGCATGCTGGCTGCCTCGGTGAGATCCAGCCCTTCCGGCACGGGCAGAAGCTGGGAGTGATGCGCCGTGGCATATTCGGCATAGCCGCCACGCCCCAGCAGGGCGCAGACAGGCTGCGCGAGCTGCCAGCCTTTCACGCCATCCCCGAGCGCGGCGATGTGGCCGGAGCATTCCAGCCCGAGCACGCGCGGCCCGGAGGACATGATGTAGGCGCCCTGGCGCTGCCGCACATCGGCGAGGTTCAGCGCCGTGGCCTTGATCCGGATGAGAACCTCCCCCGCCGCCGGCACCGGCATGGGCTGTTCGCCCAGCCGGAGCACCTCGGGCCCGCCGGTCCTGTCGAACAGGATGGCGCGCATGGTGGCGGGGAGGGGGCTCATTCGCCGGCGTCGATCGTGACGGTAGGCAGTGCCTGACGCTCGATGCCGTGCTTCTTCAGGATCTCGGCATAGGTGCCGTTGGCGATCAGGCGGTTCAGGCCGGCGGCGATGGCATCACGCAGCTCCGGCTTGGCCTTGTCGAAGGACCAGCCGAACAGGCCGCGGGTGATGGGCTCACCGATGCCGACATAGGTGCCCGGCTCCTGCGAGTTCAAATAGGCCACATACTCCGCGCCCAACACGGCGCCATCGGCGCGGCCTTGGCGCAAATCGGTGCGGGTGGCGGCAGCGCCTTCCGTGCCCACGATGCGGATGGGCGGCTTGCCCTGGGCGACGCAGTTGGCGTTGCTCCACTCTTCCACCTGGCGCGGATAGTTGGTGGTGCGGGGCGCGGCGACGCTGCGGCCGCAGAAATCGCTGGGCTGGTTGGCGCCGCGCTGCTGCGCCGTGGTGGTGAAGATCAGCGCGCCGGTGCTGGTGTAGTCGATGAAGGTCAGGCGGTCCCGCCGCGCCGGCGTATCCGTCATGGAGGTGCCGGTGAAGTCCACGCGGCCGGTGGTGACGGCAGGGATCAGCTGCGCGAAGGCCATCTCCTCATAGCGGAACTCGATGCCGAGCTCCTTGGAGAGGGCGGCGAGCAGATCGGCATTCACGCCGCGCCGCTCATTGGTCGCCGGGTCCTTGTAGGACATCGGCGGATAGGTCGTCTCCACGCCGACGCGGATGAAGCCGCGCTGCCGGACGTCTTCCGGCAGTTGCTGGGCGTTGGCGAAGGCAGGCGCCATGAGGGACATGGCGGCGATGCCGGCGGCGAGAAACACGTTCTTCATGAAGCCTACCTTCCGTTGGTTGTCAGAAATCAGCCTGCGGCTTCGCAGGCGGCGTAATGCGCGGCGATCTGCTCGCCGGTGGTGATCCACACATCGCCATAGGCGCGGGCGTGCTCGAGGAACTCGCGCAGCAGGCGCAGGCGCATCGGGCGGCCGCTGCATTGCGGGTGCAGCACGGTGGTCGCCATGGCACCCCAGTCGCGCAGCTCGGCCAGCTCATCCGTCCAGAGCGAGAGCACCTCCTCGCGCGTCAGCAGCGTGTGGCGGCTGTAGCGCTGGGAGAGGCCGAGCAGCCAGTCGTCATAGCTCGCCGTGACGGGCAGCTCGATCAGGCCCGGCGTGTTGTCGGCCAGCAGGTGGCGATAGGGGCGCACATCGTCGCGGAAGGAGGAGGTGTAGACCAGGCCGCGCGCCTTCAGCAGCACGCGCAGCTCCTCGCAGAACTCGCCGGACGGCGCGCGGTAGCCCTTGGGCACGACGCCGAGGCGGCGCTTGAGCGTCTCCAGCCCACGATCGACCTCTTCCACCAACATCGGGTCGCCCGGCATGGGCATGACGTGGTGGAAGCCGTGATGGCCGATCTCGTGCCCATCCTTCAGGATGGCCTCGCACATGGCGGGGTGCGCCTCGACGGACCAGCCGGTGATGAAGAAGGTGGCCTTCAGCTCCTGCTGGCGCAGCAGCTCCAGCAGCTTGGCGGTGCCGACGCGCGCCTCGTAGCCGCCGAAGGACATGGTCACCAGCTCGCCGTAGCGGGCGGGGTCCTTCGCCGTCCATGCCGTTTCGGCATCGACGTCGAAGGAAAGGAACATCGCCGCCTTATTGCCATCCGGCCAGGGGAATTCGGGCGCGAGGGGCGCCCGGTTGGCGGGAAGCAGCGGGATGGCGTTCAGCCCCTCGCGATCAGCGGCCGCCCCCACAGCGTTAGCGGCCGCCATTGATCTGCACCTCGGGGATGGCGGAAGGGGTGAGCTGCCACTTCTCCAGCAGCCGGGCATAGGTGCCATCGGCCATCAGGCCACGCAGGCCCTCGGCCAGCGCCTGCTGCAGCTGGGTCTCTTCCTTACCGGTCGCGATGCCCATCAGCGTGTAGCGCACGGGCTCGCCGATCTGCGCGTAGGTGTTGGGCTCCAGGCCCATGATGTAGGGAAGCGTCTCGCCACCCTGCATGGCGGCGTCGATGCGGCCCTGGCGGAGCTGGGTGCGGGCATCGGCCGAGCCTTCGGTCGGCACGTATTCGATGGCAGGCTTGCCCTTGGCCACGCATTCGGCGTCGCTGAAGGCGCGGATGTCGTTGGGCAGGGAGGTGCGGCGGCTGGCGCCGACGCGCTTGCCGCACAGCGCCTGCGGGTTCGGGAATTCAGCGGCGCGAGAGGCCTGGGTAAAGAACTGCGAGCCGCTGCGCAGGTAATCCACGAAGGTCGCCGTCTCCTGGCGGCTGGCGAGATCGCTCATGCCGGAGAGGACGATGTCGACGCGGCCGGTGCGGACCGAGGTCAGCATCTGCTCGAAATTCGTCTCCTGCCACTGCATGCGCACGCCGAGCTTGGCGGCCAGCGCGTTGCCGAGCTCGATATCGAAGCCGGTCAGCTCGTTGGTCTTCGGGTCGCGCATCTCCAGCGGCGGATAGTTCGGCACGACGGCGGCGATGATGGCGCCGCGCGAGGTGATGCGAGAGGGCAGCTCGGCCGCCTGGACCGAGACGGTGGTGGCCAGCAGCGCGGCGGCCAGGGCGAGGGTCTTCTTCACGGAGCGTTCCTCAGGACAGGACGGCGGAGAGGAAGGCCTGGGTCCGCGTCTCGCGCGGGCTGCCCAGGACTTCGGCGGCGGTACCAGATTCGACGATGCTGCCATGGTCCATGAAGACCACGCGGTCGGCGACTTCGCGAGCGAAGCCCAGCTCATGCGTGACGACGATCATCGTCATGCCGGAGCGGGCGAGTTCCTTCATCACCGCCAGCACCTCGCCCACCAGCTCGGGATCGAGGGCGCTGGTCGGCTCGTCGAACAGCATCAGCTTGGGCTTCATGGCCAGCGCGCGTGCGATGGCCACGCGCTGCTGCTGGCCGCCGGAGAGGTTGGCCGGATAGGCATCTGCCTTGTGGGCGAGGCCGACGCGCTCCAGCAGGGCGCGGGCCTCGGCCTCGCACTCGCGGCGAGGGCGGCCGAGGACCTGCACAGGGCCCTCGATGATGTTCTCCAGCGCCGTCATGTGCGGGAAGAGGTTGAAGCGCTGGAAGACCATGCCGGTGGAGAGGCGCTGGCGCGCGATCTCGGCTTCCGAGAGCGGATGCAGGCTGTGGCCCTGGATGCGGTGGCCGGTGAGGTCGCCATCCACCCAGATGGCGCCGCCATCGGGCTGCACGAGCTGGTTGATGCAGCGGAGCAGCGTGGTCTTGCCCGAGCCGGAGGCGCCGATGATGCAGAGCACCTCGCCGGCATGGACGTCGAGGGACACGCTCTTCAAAGCGTGGAAGCTGCCGAAATGCTTCTCCACCTTCACGATGGAGACCAGCGGAGCGTTGCTCATCGGGAGCCTCCCGTGCCGCGCGCGAAGCGGCGTTCCAGCAGCATCTGCAGGGGCGTCAGGATGGAGACGATGATCAGGTACCAGATGGCGGCGACGATCAGCAGCTCGATGACGCGGGAATTGGCGTAGTAGATGTTCTGCGAGGCGTGCAGGATTTCCGCGAACTGGATGACGCTGGCGAGCGAGGTAAGCTTCACCATGCCGATGAACTCGTTGCCCAGCGGCGGAATGATCACGCGCATGGCCTGCGGCAGCACGATGCGGCGGAGGGACTTCATCCGCGTCATGCCAATGGATTTCGCCGCCTCATACTGCCCGATATCCACGGACAGCATGCCGGCGCGGACCACCTCCGAGGTATAGGCGCCCTGGTTGATGCCGAGGCCGAGCAGGGCTGCGAGCATCGGCGTCATGACATCCACCGTGCGCATCGACCAATCGCCGAAGCCGACGGTGGGAAAGACCAGCGCCAGGTTGAACCAGAGCAGAAGCTGGAGAATGACCGGCGTGCCGCGGAACAACCATGTGTAGCCCATGGCCACGCCCTGCAGCACCGGGTTCGGCGACATGCGCATGATGGCCGTGCCGACGCCGAGGGCGATGCCCAGCGCCATGGCGGCGATGGACATCCAGATGGTGTTGACGAGGCCCTGCATGATGGCCGGCGCCGTGAAGAACTCGCCGACATAGTTCCATTCGATGTCGCCGACGGCGAAGGCGCGGGCGAGGCCCGCCAGCAGCACCGCGATAATGGCGACGGCCGCCCAGCGGCCCCAATGCCGCTCCGGCACCAGGCGGTAGCCGGAGACGTCCGGCAGGGCCGCGCTGGTGGTTGTGGGTTGCGTCATGACAGGGCCTCCTGCTGGGGGTCCGGGGAAGATCAGGCCGGGGCCTTGGCGCCGACCTGGTCGACGATGCGGCGATAGTGGTCCGGCCGGCGGTGCATGGCGAAGTTGAACATCTTGTCCTTGCCCTGGCGCACGGCGTCGAGGTCGGCTTCCACCACCAGCACCTCATCCTCGAGCGTCTTGGCCTGGGCGACGATGACGCCGTTGGGGTCGACGATGATGGAGCTGCCGATCAGGCCGGAGCCGTCCTCATTGCCGGCCTTGGCGACGCTGACCGCCCAGGTGGCGTTCATATAAGCGTTGGCCTGGACAGCGATGTTGGAGTGGAAGGTGCGGATCTCTTCGTTCTCGGTGGTGCCGCCATTCGGATCGTAGGCCGCGGAGTTGTAGCCCATGACCATCAGCTCGACATCCTGCAGGCCATAGACGCGCCAGGCTTCCGGCCAGCGGCGATCGTTGCAGACCAACATGCCCATGACGGGGCGGTTCCAGGACTCAGCGCCGCGGAAGGCGGGGAAGCCGAGATCCCCATATTCGAAATAGCGCTTCTCGAGCTGCTGGAAGCGGGAGCCCTCACGCGGCTCCACGCTGCCCGGCAGGTGAACCTTGCGGTATTTGCCAAGGATCTCGCCATCCGGGCCGACCGTGATGGCGGTGTTGAAGTGCTGGCCTTCCGGCGTCAACTCGGCATAGCCGACATAGAAGCCGACGCCGAGTTCCTTGGCACGGTCGAACAGCTTCTGGACCTGCGGGTTCGGCATCGCCGGTTCGTAGTACTGCTCCAGCTCGGCGCCTTCGAGCAGCCAGCGGGGGAAGAAGGTGGTGAAGGCGAGCTCGGGGAACACCACCAGCTGGGCGCCCTGGCTGGCCGCCTCTTCCAGCAGCTTGATCATGCGGGCCAGCGTGACATCGCGCGGCTCGGCCTTCTGGGTGGGGCCCATCTGGGCGGCGGCGAGGCGGATGGTACGGGGCATGGCAGTATCTCTTGTTATTGCAGTGGCCGATTGTGGCCTGGCGGGGGCAACATCGCATAACAAGCGCGCAGTGCAATCGCCAAACCAATATAAAATCGGATAATTATATTCGTAACAATTATACTTAGCCGCCGGTATGTGTGTTCGTTGTGCAGTGCGGCGAAAACGGAACGAAGCCGGAATTAGACAGGTCTAGGAAAGCCTGGAAGGCAGGGCGCCCCGGTGCCAAGCTGCGCCACCATTCGGTGACGGAGGCGCAAGATGAGCGTCGAACAAGACCCGGCAGCCATCCCCCACCTTCCGGAGGGCATGGAGCAGGTGATCATCCCCCGTGCCCATGATATCGGTGGGTTCGAAGTCCGCAGGGCCCTGCCGGCGCGGGAGCGGCAGATGATCGGCCCATTTATATTCTTCGATCAGATGGGGCCGGGCGAGTTCCTGTCGGGGCAGGGGCTGGATGTGCGGCCGCATCCCCATATCGGCCTCTCCACCGTGACCTATTTGTTCGAGGGCTCCATTCAGCATCGGGACAGTCTGGGGTCTGACCAGCCTATCACCCCGGGTGACGTGAACTGGATGACCGCCGGGCGTGGCATCGCGCATTCCGAGCGGACGGCGCAGGAATTGCGGCCGGCAGGCGGAAAGCTCTTTGGCATCCAGTCCTGGGTCGCACTTCCGAAGGGCGCCGAAGAGGATGCACCGGCCTTCGTGCACCATCCGGGCGCGACCCTGCCCATGCTGGAGGATGGCGGTGTACGGCTCCGGCTGATCGCGGGCGATGCCTTTGGCGCCAAGGCCCCGGTCGTCACCCATTCGCCGCTTTTCTACGCCGATGCCATGCTCGATCCCGGCGCCGCTCTACCCCTACCGGAGGGGCATGAGGAACGCGGGGTCTATGTGCTGCGGGGCGCCGTGACGATTGCCGGGGATGTGTTTGACGCGGGCCGGATGCTGGTCTTCCGGGCGGGCGACAGCATCTCTCTGCGCGCTGGTCCGGCAGGGGCGAGGCTGCTGCTGCTGGGAGGCGCCGTCATGGACGGGCCGCGCCATATTTTCTGGAATTTCGTCTCCTCCTCCCGCGAGCGGATCGAGCAGGCGAAGGCCGACTGGAAGGCCGGGCGATTCGGCAAGATTCCAGGAGACGACAAGGAGTTCATCCCGCTCCCCGAGGAGCGCATCCGCCTGCGGGCGGCGACGCGGCCGAGCTAGGGCGGCCCCGCTCCGCGGACGGACTGCCGATCCGCCCTAGTCCATCGCGGGCGAGAGGCTTGAGGCGGCCTGCGCCGTGGCAGGCGCCCCGGCGGCGGGGAACTGGATCTCCCGCCGGAGCTGCTGGAGAAGCGAGCCGTTGAGGTCCACCATGTCTTCCCGCAGCAGCGTGCCTTTGGGAACGTCCCGCAGCAGCGTCTTGTGGGCAGCAAGGTAGAAGGGCGCCAGCCCCTTCGCCTCGGCGGCAGGCAGCAGCAGGGCGGTGCAGTCCGTCATGACATGGTGATGGCCGCCCATTTCCAGCCTTTCCCCAGCGCGGAAATCCCGGTCGGTGCGAGCCACCATGACGGCGTGGACGCGCTGCGTATCACTGCCGCTCGCACGGCCATGTCCGGCGGCGGAGAGCAGGGAGACCGGCGTCTCCAGCCCCATCAAGTGATAGGGCAGGAAGATCGCGGCATAGCGGCCATTGCGGCTGACGACATGGCCCTTTCCGCGCAGCAATTCCCAGACGACATTGTCGCCACACCGCACGATGACGAAGACGCCGCCGCCGAAGCTCACCTCTTCCGTGCGCCGCAGGCAGTTGAAGACGTCCACCACGCCGGTGCGTTCCAGCACCCCGCCATCCTCGCGCGGGATGAAGATGTCGGCGAGTTCGGTGATCCGGCAGACGGGATAGTGGAAGTCATCGCGGGAGGGGACGAGGCCGGTGGAATTGGCCACCACATTCATCTCGCAATAATCCGGCGTCGTGCGCTGCGGCAGGGCGGCGAGAACGGCGGAACGTCTGGCGAGTTGCGCGGGAACGTCCTCGCCCAGCATCCACAGATCGGCGAGGCCGGCGGCTTCGCACTGCCGGGATTCGCAGGTGACGATTCCGGTCGCGTGATCGAACACGAAGTCGTATTCGCTGGATTTGCCGGCGGCGATGATCTCGAACCCCAGCAGCCGCGCCCAGGTGACAAGGCCGATGAGATTGGCCGGCTGGTCGCCATCGGCCGTGGTGTAGACGACGCCGTGTTGCAGGGCGAGCTGGTTGAGATGCGGCCCGACGACGGAATCCGTTTCCTTCGTGACCATGGCGACATGAACGCCGCGGCGGATGGCCTCCACCGCGATGCGAGCTCCGGCCTCGGGCTGCCCCGTGGCTTCGACGACGATGTCGAGCGGTATGTTGGCCAGGAGGGCGCTGTCGCGCAGTACCGCGATGCGGCCGGACTCCATCGCCTTCTCCGCATCCGCCGCCGTTTCGCACAGCATGCCGGCATCGGGCGGGTAGCCCAGCGCGCCGAGCAGGGTAACGACGCCTGCGGGATCAAGGTCGCAGAGCGCGGCCACTTCCAACATGGGAATGGCGTGGAGCTGCGCCAGCAGCGTGCGGCTGAAGCTGCCCTTGGCCCCGGTGACGCCGACGCGGAAGCGCTTCCCCGCCAGGTCGCGGAACAGGATGTCGTGGTTCATGACGGCTCGGTGCCTTCATTCGGCCGCAGGGACCCTACGGCGCCGGTGACGGAGCGGTTGCGCAACCCGAGCAGCGCGGTGAGCGCGGGCCACAGCAGGAAGAGGATGGCGAGGCTGGTCAGCGAGCCCACCAGCCAGTTGGACCAGAGCACGCCAAGGGAACCTTGCGAGACCAGCATGGATTGCCGGAAGGCATCCTCGGCCTTGTCGCCAATGACCATGGCGAGGATCAGCGGCGCCAGCGGGTAGTCCAGCTTCTTCATCAGGTAGCCGACGACACCGAAGATGACGGCGAGCCACAGGTCGAAGCCCGAGCCCGCCACGGTGTAGGCGCCGACCAGGCAGACCGTGACGATGATCGGCCCGATGATGGAGAAGGAGATGGAGAGCATCGCCGCGAAGAGCGGCACGGTCGCCAATACGAGGATCACGCCCAGCAGGTTGCCGAGATACATCGAGGCGATCATGCCCCAGACGAAGTCGCGCTGGTCGACGAAGAGCATCGGCCCCGGGTTCAGCCCCCACATCATCAGCCCGCCCAGCATGACGGCCGAGGTGGCGGAGCCGGGGATGCCGAGGGAGAGCATCGGCAACATGGCGGCGGTACCCGCGGAGTGGTCCGCCGTCTCCGGGGCGATGACACCTTCAGGCTCGCCCTTGCCGAAATTCTCGCGCCGGCGGGAGAAGCGCCGGGCGATGCCATAGGACATGAAGGAGGCGGCGGTGGGGCCGCCCGGAGTGACGCCCATCCAGACACCGACAGCGCTGCCGCGCAGGATCGCCAGCCAGTGACGCGGCATGCCCGCCGCCGCGCGCAGGATCGCGCGGGGGTCGATGCGGCCGCTGGCGCCCTTGAATTCCGGGCCTTCCTCGATGGTGAGCATCAACTCGCCCAGGCCGAACAGGCCGATGACGACGACGAGGAAGGAGATGCCGCGGATCAGGTCCGTGATGTCGAAGGTGAGGCGCATGGAACCGGAAACGGTGTCCGTGCCGACCATGCCAAGGCCGAAGCCCAGCATCAGGGAGATGAGCGTCTTCAGCGGGCGGCCGCCCCCGAAGGCGATGAAAGAGGAGAAGGCGAGGAGATAGACCGCGAAATATTCCGGTGGCCCGAAGCGCAGCGCGAAGGAGGCGACGGCGCTGGAGAGCAGGGTGATGACGATAATGCCCACCAGCGCGCCGATACCGGCGGAGAGGAAGGCATAGGTCAGGGCCTCGGTCGCGCGGCCCTGGCGCGCCATCGGGTAGCCATCGAAGGTTGTGGCCACCGATGAGGGCTCACCGGGGATGTTGAACAGGATGGAGGTGGTGGAGCCGCCGAACAGCGCGCCCCAGTACAGGCTGGTCAGCAGGATGATCGCCGAGACCGGGTCCATGGTGAAGGTCAGCGGCAGCAGCAGCGTAACGCCGTTGGGTGCGCCGAGCCCCGGCAGCACGCCCACCAGGATGCCCAGCAGCACTCCGGCGACGATGAGCATGATATGGTAGCCGGTGACGGCAACGCTGAAGCCGTGCATCAGCGCGTCGAGATTGGAAAGCATCGCGGCGCGTCCTCAGCCCAGGCCCAGCATGATTTCGAGCGGCCCCTTCAACAGCGGCACCAGGAACCACTGCTCGAACACGACGAAGGTGACGATGGTAACGCCGATGGCGACGCCAAGGCTGGTGAACCAGGGCCGGCGCCCCTGCAGACGGATGGTCAGCAGCAGGTAGAGCGCCATGGCGACGTACAGCCCGAGCCATTGCGCCACGGCCACCATGCCGATGATGGGCAGGCCGAAGCCCAGCACGCGGCCCATGCCCTCCTTATTCGCCACCTGGACGCGCCGGAGCGCGTCCCGGTGGCGCCAGGAATGCAGGGCGACGAGCAGCGCGGCGGCCATCAGGATCAATGCCACGCGGAAGGGAAAGAAGCCGGCCTGCGGCCCGTCCGACGCCCAGCCCGTGTCCAGCGCCGTCGAGCCCAACAGCCCGATGACGCCGACCAGAAAGACGATGCCGGCGAAGATCAGCTCCAGATGCAGGCGGGACAGCATGCCGTTCCTCCTTTCCGGGTCAGGGATGTTCAGTTCGTCAGCCAGCCTTCGGCTTCGAAGATCTGCCGCGTGGCCTGCTCCTCCTGCTGGATCATGCCGCGCATGGCATCGCCGCTGAGGAACTGGCCGCTCTGGCTGGTGCGGGTGACGTAGTCGCGGAATTCCTCGGTCTCGCTGACCTTCCGCATCACCTCGGTCCAGTAGGCCTGCGCGGCGGCGGGCGCGCCGGGCGGCAGGAAGACGGTGCGCGGCATGCGGAACTCTTCGATCGCGACGCCCTGGCTGACGCAGGTGGGGATGTCAGACCAGCCCTGGGTTTCCGTCACCTGCGGCCCGGCGGGCAGCGGTTCCCGCCGGAAGACGCAGACCGGGCGCACCTGCCCGCCGCGCCAACCGCCGGCGCTTTCGGACGGATTGTTGGTGTTGGCCTCGATATGGCCGCCGGCCAGCTGCACGCCGACCTCGCCGCCGCCGCGATAGGGGATGTAGTTGAAGCGGACGCCGGTGGCGCGCTGGATCAGCACCGTCAGCGTCTGGTCCGTATCATGCGTCTGGCTGCCGCCCATGCGGATGGTGCCCGGCTTTTCCCGTGCGGCGGTGATCAGGTCCGCGGCCGTGCGATAGGGCGCATCCTGCTTCACCCACAGCATGAACTCGTCGAAGGCCATGGAGGCGACAGGGGTCAGATCTCCTACCCGCCAGTTGACGCGGGCGACCATCGGCAGCGTCCAGGCGTTGTTGGTGGCGAAGATGACCTTGTGCGGGTCGCCCTTGGCGCCCGTGGCGTAGACGAAGCCTTCCACGCCCGAGCCGCCACCCTTGTTGCTGACGATGACGGAGGTGCGGACAAGATTATGGCGCGTGATGGCGGCCTGGACGGTGCGGGCGAAGACATCGGTGCCGCCGCCAGCGCCGGAGGTCACGACGAATTCGATGGGCCGCGTTGGCGACCAGGAGGACTGCGCGGCGGCCGGCAGGGCGGCAACCAGAGCAAAGCCGGCGGCCAGCGCCGCCTGGGGGACGAACTTCATCGGACGTTTCTCCTGTATGGAATCGCGTGCCCCTTCAGGGGTTCTCCGCGTCAGAAAGGCGAAGTCAGCCGGCGGTGGCCTCCCTCGTGGCCATGCGGGCAGCGAGCAGCATGGCATTACGCATGGCGCCCGGATGGGCGACGCCCTTCCCCGCGATATCGTAAGCTGTGCCGTGCGCCGCCGTGCAGATGGGGAAGGGGAAACCGCCCATGAGCGTGACGCCGGCATCAAAGCCGATCAGCTTCATCGCGATCTGGCCCTGGTCGTGATACATGGTGAGCACGGCATCGAAATCGCCGCGCTTGGCGCGGACGAAGACGGTATCCGCGGGGAAGGGGCCGTCGCAGCCGATCTGCTCCGCCTGGCCCGCCTTCACGGCGGGGGCGATGATGTCGATTTCCTCCCGCCCGAAATTGCCGTTGTCGCCGGCATGGGGATTGAGGCCCGCCACGGCGATGCGCGGATGCGCGAAGCCGGCGGCGCGAAGGGCGGTGTTCGTCAGCCGCAGATTGTCGAGGATGGTCTGCACATTGAGCAGGCTGGCAACCTGCGACAGCGGGACATGTGATGTGACGCGGGCGTTCCACAGCCCCTCGAGAACGTTGAACTCCTTGGCGACGCCATGGAAGCCGATGGCCTCGGCGGTGAAGCCGATCTCGTCCTCATAACCGGGCGTCACGAGGCGCATCGCGCCTTTGTTGAAGGGGGTGAAGCACACGGCGTCGGCTTCGCCGGCGGCGGCCATGGCGAGGGCGCGGCGGAAATTCTCCGTCGCGAAGCGGCCCCCAGCCACGGATACCTCGCCGAGCGGCACCTCGGCGGGGTCGCAATTGGCGAGATCGATGAGAACCGGGCGGCCACTGGCCGCGGGACGGGGCTGGCCATCGGGGACGACGTCGATATCGGATTCCACGCCGGCCACCTTGGCGCCCTGAGCCAGCACGCGAGCGTCGCCAAAGACCGTGATCCGCGCCGCCTCGCGAACGGCCTCATCCGCCAGCACCTTGGCGGCCAGCTCGGCTGAAATGCCGGCGGCATCGCCCATGGCCAACGCCAGGCTGGGTTTGGAAGCGTGTTGGGCCTGGATGTTCATCCTTTTGCGCCCCTCCCATCATACTGTATGCAGTATCAGTGCATACAGTATTTTGTGCTGTCAATGCGGTTATCCTGACCGCTCCGAGGAGTGCCGCGACCATGGAGACCAAGCAGGAGGTGCGGGAGGCGGTTCGAGAGCCGGCTGAAGCCAGCCGCATCATCCGCCGGCCGTTGCAGGAGGAGGTGGCCATCCGCCTCCGCGACCTGATCACCCAGGGACTGATCGCGCCTGGGACAAGGCTGAACGAGGCGGTTTTGTGCGTCCAGCTCGGTGTTTCCCGGACACCTCTGCGGGAGGCAGTGCGGATGCTTGCGGGCGAGGGGCTGGTGGAGCTGGTGCCCGCGCGCGGCGCGGTCGTGCGCAGGCTGACGCGCAAGGATGTGCTGGACAGTCTGGCGGTGTTGAAGGCCCTGGAGGTGCTGGCCGGCCGGCTGGCCTGCGCCGAAGCCCCGGAGGCGACGATCGCGAAGATCGAGGCGCTACATGCCGAGATGATGGACCGCTATGCCGAGCGGAACCGGCTGGCCTATTTCAAGCTGAACCAGGCGATTCATACCCAGATTGTCGCCGCCTCGGGCAATGAGACCTTGCGTTGGGCGCATGAAGCCATTCAGGCGCGGATGAAGCATATCCGCTTCATCGGCAATGAGGGGCCGGAGAAATGGGCCAGCGCGGTGGCGGAGCATGAAGAGATGGTCCGCAGCCTGCGAGCGCGGGACGGTGAGGCGCTGGCCGCTGTCTTGGCGTTACATCTGGACATGACCTATGAGCGGGTGAAGGACGCCATCTAGAGCGCAGCAGGACCGCCACATGCCATGCGGTGGCCCATTCCAGGCAGCACGATGAAGAGCTTCATGCAGCGCGAAGACGGATGACGTTCCAGGAAGCCTGGCGCAGCGTCGCGGAGAGCCTTCCGCCCTGGATATGAGCATCCGCAAGGGCGACGGGTTGGACCTCTGTGGGGTTGTCCCGGCTGTTGACCGCGTCAAGATCGGGATGGTGAAGCTGGTGGCAGGTATCGACAGCCAGTTCGCCCATTCCCCTCACTTCGAGCTCAAGCTCAAGATCCTCACTCAGATGACGATTGAGCAGAAAGAGCGTTATGAAGCCCCCCTTCCTGTCATGCACCGCGGCGCATTTCAGATACGGCACCGCCGGCATGGCAAAGCGGTGTTCCTGCGTGCCACGCGGGTCGTAGTAGTTCGTGGCGTAGCTCGGCGAATCCACATGGGCGCGGAGAACCCTTCCACGACCAAGGTTGGACATGTGCGCGAAGGGATAGAAAATGGTCTGGCGCCAAGCGGGCCCGCCTGTTTCCGTCATGATGGGCGCTATGGCATTCACGAGCTGGGCAAGACAGGCTGCCTTGACCCTGTCCGCGTGATTGAGAAGGGAGATGCATGCGCCGCCAAAGGCCAGCGCATCCCCCATGGTATAGACTTCCTCGAGGATCGGAGGCGCGACGGGCCAGCCAGGAATGGTGCGGCCTTCCTTCTTTCCACGCGTGCGATACCAGACATTCCATTCGTCGAAGCTCAGCATGATACGTTTGGATGAGCGCCGCGCCGCCGCGACGGAATCAACAATGGCGACGACTTCCTCGATGAAGGAATCCATCAGATCAGCACTGGCGAGGAAGGAAGGCATATCCTCGGCGTAGTTGTTGAGATAAGTGTGGAGCGACATGAACTCCACATGATCGAAAGTGTGTTCCAGGACCTCGCGTTCCCAGGCACCGAAGGTTGGCATGTTGCGCGCCGAGGAACCGCATGCCGCCAGTTCCAGGCTCGGGTCCGTCCATTTCATCATCTTGGCCGACTCGGTGGCGACGCGGCCATATTCCTGCGCTGTCTTATGCTCCATCTGCCAGGGGCCATCGACCTCATTGCCCAGGCACCAGAACTTTACGTCATGAGGCGCCTCCCACCCGTGAGAGCGCCTGAGGTCTGACCAGTAAGTGCCGCCAGGGTGGTTGCAATACTCGACAAGGTTGCGAGCCGCGTCCGCGCCACGCGTGCCCAGGTTGACCGCGAGCATGGGCTCGATCTCCGCCGCCCGGCACCAGTTGATGAACTCATTGGTGCCAAAGGTGTTGGGCTCGGTCGACATCCAGGCGAGGTCGAGACGGCGAGGGCGGTGCTCGACGGGCCCAACACCATCTTCCCAGTTGTATCCCGAGACGAAATTGCCGCCCGGGTAGCGCATGATGGTCGGAGCCAGCTCCTTCACCAGAGCAAGAACGTCCTTGCGAAAACCCTTCTCATCGGCTTCCGGATGGCCAGGTTCGTAGATGCCGCCATAGACGCAGCGGCCGAGATGCTCGACGAATGCGCCGAACAGGCGCTCATGCGTATCGCCTATGGCGACGTCACGATCGATGGTCACCCTCGCCTTCAAAGCCGTGATCCTTCCCTGTTTCCGGACGACACCAGCGCCGTCTCTTTGTTCCAGGCTCCCTCGATGGAGAGCACGGATTCCTTGAGCTGGATGGAGTAGGGATGCTGCGGATGCGCGAGCACCTCGCGGGCATTGCCCGACTCCACAATCTCGCCGTGACGCATGATCACGATGCGGTCGCTGATCGTATAGGCGGTGGCCAGATCATGCGTGATATAGATGATGGACACCCGCAGACGTTCCCGCAGGTCCCGGAAGAGGTTGACGATAGTCATGCGGAGCGAGGCATCGATCATCGACACCGGCTCATCGGCAACGAGCAGTGCGGGGCGTGGAATGAGGGCGCGGGCTATGGCTGCGCGTTGGAGCTGCCCGCCGGACAGCTCGTGAGGGAACCGGCCCCGTAATTCCGCCAAAGAGAGCCCGACCTGTTGCAAGGCGCCGTCGGCAGCAGCTTCCGCAGCAGCCTGGTCGGACGCACCGGCGAGGTTGCGTGCGGTCGCATACAGGTAGCGGTCCACGCGCGTGAGAGGGTTGAACGCCTCGAAAGGGTTTTGCAGGATGGGCTGAACCTGGCGCATGAAGGCAAGCCTGTCGCGCCGCGACCTGAGCGCCGTGACGTCCTGCCCACGAAACAGGATGGTACCCTGACTCGGGGCGCTCAGCCCCAGCACCATGCGCGCGAGGCTGGATTTGCCGCTGCCGGATTCACCGATGATGGCGAAGACCTCGGGCTGTTCGGCTTGCAGGGAGAATGAGACGCCGGAGACAGCCGCGACATGCCGGCGGGAGAGTAAGCCGCCACCCGCATAGGTTTTGCTGACATCGCGCAGCTCCAGAAGGGCTTTCGTCACGGTGCTATCCCTTGCAGCGCGGCGTGGCAGGCGACGCGGTGCCCGCTCTCCAGCTCCTCCATGGGCGGCACCTCACGCTTGCAGATGTCCATGGCCAGGGGGCAGCGGGGATGAAAGCGGCATCCGGGAGGCGGCGCGGCGAGGCTTGGAGGTCGCCCCTCCAGCCCATGGCGCGGCGTATCATCGCCGATGCGGGGCAGGCTGCGAATCAGGTGGGCTGTGTAAGGATGCAACGGGCGCTGGAAGAGCGCGCGTGTCGGCGCCTCTTCAACGAGGCGGCCGGCATACATGATACCCAGGCGGTCGCAGAGATTGGCATGAACTGCCATGTCATGCGTCACGAAGAGGACCGACGCCCCCATTTCCTGTTGAAGGCGGCGGATCATGCCCAGCACGTTTTTCTGCACGACGACGTCGAGCGCGGTGGTCGGTTCATCGGCGATGATGAAGTCGGGCCGGCATACGGTGGCGAGGGCAATGGTGACGCGCTGCCGCATGCCACCTGACAGCTCGTGAGGGAAGCTCTCCAGGATGCCGGGCTGCAGGGAAAGATGGGCCAGGTGGTCCTCCACCCGCTGGAGAAAAGCCGGCATGGGCAGCCCCATGTGGCGAAAGGCGAAGTCGACGAAGGAGTGGCGGATCCGGCGGACCGGATTCAGGACGTTCATCGAGCCCTGCATGATGTAGGAGAGATGCCGCCAGCGGATGGCGGAAAGCTGCTCCTCGGACAGAGCATACAAGTCGCGCGGCCCGGCTTCGAAGTCGAAGGCGATGGAGCCACCGACGACGTTGAGCGGAGGCCGGATGGCGCGTGCAATGGTCTTGATGAGCGTGCTCTTGCCGGAGGAGCTTTCGCCGGCGATGCCGTAGATTTCGTCGCGGTTGATATGGAGCGTGATGTCATCGACCGCGCGGATCTCCCGTGCCACGCCGAAATAGCGCATCTGGTAATAGGCTTTGAGGCCGCTGACGGAGAGGATCGGCTGCATCAGCCGCTTCCCATGCGGGCAAGTCGGGAACGCGGGTCGATATACTCGTTCATCGACAGGGACAGCAGGAAGAGAGAGACGAAGACGACGATCACCAGGGCGACAGGCGCTGCGATCCACCACCAGATGCCGGAGACCAGCGCGGCATGCTGGTTCGCCCAGTAGATCATGCCGCCGATGGTCGGGGTGTTGACATCGGTGAAGCCCAGCACCGAGAGCGTGACCTCAAGGCCGATGCTCCAGTTCATGTTATTCATGGTGGTGGTGAAGACGATCGGCATGACATAGGGGAGATGCTCCCGTGTCACGATCTCCGCTGCATTCATGCCGCAGAAGGCCGACTGGGTCGTGAACTCCCGCGTCTTGAGGGACAACGCCACGGAGCGAATAAGGCGGGCGTCGTAAGACCAGCCGAGGCAAGCGGCGACCAGCGCCAGCAGTGCCCAACTCATCTGATCGCGCATGACGAAGTAGAACAGAACCAAGATGGGAAAGATCGGCAGGACGATGAAGGTGTCGTTCACCGACATCAGCATGCGGTCCACCGACCCGCCCATATAGCCAGCGAACAAGCCGACGGCGAGGGAGATCAGGCGACTGATGACCGCAACCACGACGCCAAAGAGAAGCGTGTTCCGGACGGCTACGGTAAGCTGCCAGAAGACGTCCTGGCCGCGGGAATTGGTTCCGAGCCAGTGCTCGGAGGAAGGCGGCATATCCGGCGGGGCTACATAGACATCAAGTGGAGGGTAGGGGGAGATGAACGACAGCGCCGCGACAATGATGACGGCTCCAAGCAGAATGGCGCCGGCGGCGAATTCCCAGTTGTAGCGCAAGAGGTCGCGAAGGATGTTCCACATCGTCAGCGCGCCTGCACGCGAGGGTCAAGGAGGGGATAGAGCAAGTCCACCAGCAGCACCGCGAAGGAGACGGCGATGATGGAGATGGTGGTGACGCCGATGACGAGGCTGTAGTCGCCCGCATGGACCGCCGAGATCAGCAGCGAGCCAAGGCCCGGATAGCCGAAGACCTGCTCGGTGATGATGGCTCCGTTGAAGATTGCGCCCAGCGTCATGGCCAGGCCGGTGACCTGCGGTGCCAATGCGTTGCGCATGACATAGGAACCCAGGATGCGACGTTTGCGGACGCCGCCCAACTCGGCATAGACAGTATAGTCCTCGGCCATGATGGTGGGAACAAGCGACCGCATACCCATGAACCAGCCCCCGATGCCGACCAGCACCAGCGATAGGGCAGGCAGTAGGGAATGGCGGATGACGCTGCCGATGAATTCGAGGTTGAAGCCTGGCCGCAAGCCCTGGGCGTAAGCGCCCGTGATGGGAAGAATCGGCCAGACATAGCCGAAGAGGATCAGCAGCACGAAGGCGACGATGTAGTAGGGGACAGGATGAATGCCCATCGCAATGATGCCCGCGAATTTCAGCAGGCGATTGCGGCGGTAATAGCCGGCCAGGCCCCCAAGCAGATTTCCCAACCCCCAGGCCAGCAGCGTCGAGACCAGCATCAGGCCCGCGGTCCATGGTAGCGCACGGCTGATGAGCGTCGCCACAGGGGTGGGGAAGGCTGAGAGGGAAGGGCCGAAGTCGCCTACGAGGATGCGGCCCCAGAAGGCCAGCCATTGGTCGAGGGCGCTGCCGCCCGTGCCATAAAGATCCTGAAGGGAGCTCCTCATCATGTCGATCGCCTCCGGGCTGGTATTACCGAAGGCTGTGGCGGCGCTGATGGTTTGCTCCACGGGATCAATCGGTGTGGCGTGGGTAATGACATAGGCGACGTTGATGCCGATGAAGACAACCAGGGCGAATTGCATCAGCCGCTTGAGCAGGTAGAAGCCATAAGCGCGCATTCAGGCCATCCCGATGGTGGGCGAGGCAAGGGCGGAAGGGGCAGGTGCAGAGCGCCCGCAACCGGTCAGGCCGGCCGAGGCTTCAGCCGTGGGAACATGTATCGGGAGTTGCCCCAATTGGGCACCGGATTGGCGTAGGGGTTCTCCGATGTCGGGAAGCCCGTCCAATAGGTGGTGTCCATGGTGGTGAAGACGTTATAGGCCATGAGCGGGATGATTGGCATTTCACGGACCATCAGCCTGGCATAGTCGCGGCCGATTTCGACGACCGAGGGGTCATCGAAGGGCGTTCTCCGCATGCGTTCGATAATGGCGTCCAGCTCCGGGCTGGACCAGCGCTGCCAATTGCGCCAGGGCTGCGCCTTGCCTGGCGGTGCCACGTATTGTGAGTGCCAGCTGTCCAGGAAGTAGGCGAGATCCGGATGGCCGCCATAAGTTTCCACACTCCAGGCCATGATGGTCTCGAAATCCCCGGCGTTGCGCCGGTCGGCCATGCTGGTGCCCTGTGCGACGTCGATGCGGCTATCGATGCCGAATTGCCGCCAGTTCTGCGCGATCATGGTACCGGTGCGCGTCATCACGGGGCGCGTTTCGCCTTCGACAACAACCTTGATGCTGAAGGGCTTTCCTTCCGGCGTCATCCAGGCATTGCCGCGCTTGCGGTAACCGGCGGCCTCCAGCAACTCGGTCGCCGCCTGAGGATTCGGCTTCCACCAGCCATAGCCGAGCGAGCGTGCGATTTGCGCGGCATCGGTGGGCACGTTGGGGTTGGAAGGACGGACCAGGTTGGCGATCTGCGTCCCGATCGTCGGGTCGTAGGGCTTGATCTTCTGCTTGCCGGTGTCGAGTTCGAAGGCTGTCAGCCATTCCTGCAAGGGCTCGTGATAATCGCGCGGATGCGTGCCGGTCGGTGGCAGGGCGATGGCGGAGATGGTCGCCGCCCCGCGATAGCCCGCCATCGAGACGGCCTTCATATCGATCAGGAGCGCCAACGCCCAGCGGACACGGCGATCCGTGAACATCGGGTTCTGGGTGTTGAAGATGAGCGAGGGCAGGGTGGGGTCGGGGTGGGCGTAGGGGAAAGCTGGGAACCAGCCTCGCACTTGCTCCGACTGCCTGGCGAGGGTGAACATGCCCTCTGGCGCCACGTCATGCACCACATCCAGCTCGTGGTTCAGCTGTGCGATGACGCGCTTATCCGCCGGGCCGCCATCGACATAGGAAACGTAGCGCGGGCCGGGTTCGCCGAAGCGGCCGAGCGATGTGCGCTGCCAGTCCTCGCGACGCTGCCAGGTAAAGCGGCGGCCTTCCGGGTCGAAGCTGTGCAGGACATAGGCACTGAGGGAGATGGGCGGATTGAAGTCGAACCGCACCGGGTCCGCCACTTTCTCGAACACATGCTTCGGCATGATCCAGATGGCGTTGAAACGGACCATGAAATTGGCGTGGAACCGGGCATTGGGCCGTTTCAGCTTGAACACCACGGTATAGGGGTCGGGCGCCGTCACCTGATCCACATTGAGGATCAGCTGCGCGCTCCAGCGCATGCCCGGATTCTTGATCTGCGTCTCGACGGTGTGCACCACATCGGCGGCGGTGAATTCCACGCCGTCGCTCCAATGGATGCCCTGGCGCAGCTTCGCCGTCATCTCCGTGAAGTCGGCGTTGTAGATCGGCGGTTCGGAGGCCAGGGAGTTATCGAACGGGCCGTCGAGGCCGCTTTCCGGGTCGATATACCACAGCGTGTCCATCACCAGCTGCTGCAGGCCGTTATACTGACTGCCGGCATTGATGGCCCAGATGTTGAACCAGCTGGGGTTGCGGATCACGCCCTCGGGATTTTCGAGGATCAGCGTTTCCCGCCTGGGCGGGGCACCGGGAGTGGCGGCGGATTGTGCCATGGCCGGCGAGATGGCGAGCGCGATCGGCGTGGCCAGCAGAGACCTGCGGCTGAACGACATGACCATTCCTCCCATTCCGCCTGTGCCGGCGGAGATTTTGGAAGGACGCTAAAAGAGGGCGGCGCTTGCCGTCAACCAATTTGACGGTACGAAACGGATTATCGGGTACACTAGGCCAGCCGGAGCCGCATGACGATATCCTGTTCATGGTTACCGAACTGCCGCCCGAAGATGTTGAGCCCGCCCGGATGCCGGGCCGTGTCCTCGATGCCGACACGGAGACGGATCGAATGATGTTCCGGTAATTTCAAATCCGTCAGCGTGATGTCGGAAAGGCGCACGCCATCCAGAAAGGTCCCATGCGGGGTGACGACCCAGCTTGTGAGCTTCCCGTATTGGGAGCCTTCCAGCTTCCACCACCGCGGTGTCAGCGCGCCACGCTTGTCGCCGTAATCGGCAGGGGAGGTCCAGGTTCCGATCTTGGTGCCGTTGACCCAGAGTGTGATATCGGAGGGCCAGTTCAGGCTGGTGCCGGGAACTTCGGAGGACATTTCCAGGCTGAACTCCAGGCTGGTGACGGAGGCGTTCAACAGCTTGGCGTTGTTGGGGAATTTGTATTCCACGAAACCGCGTGAGAACCAGAGCAGCATGGCTTCCACACGGGCGGGATCGAGGAAGAAATCAGGCACGTCCAGCAGGCCGATCACGCCGCGGTTGGAGCAGAGGCCGCAGGGTGCGCTGACGTCGCAGGAGGTATAGAGACCGAGGGGCATCGCCACCTCGACCAGATCCTGCCGCCGCTCCAGTTGCGGCCCGTCCAGGCGGATAACGATGTCGTCGAAGCGGACATGGCAGACTTTCTGCTGTCCCTTCGTGGCCTTGACCATCTCCGTCTCGATCAGTCCGGACTGTTCGAGTACTGCGACATTGGCGGCGACGGTGGATTGCGGCAGGTTAAGCCGGGCGCCGATCTGGTTGACATTCAGCGGGCCCTCTTGGCGCAGAAGGCGGAGGATCTGAAGCCGCATGGCGGAGGCGAGGCCGTGCACCGCCTCGGGGTTTGCCTCAGGAATGACAGTGAGGAAGGCGCGCGTAGGGCTACTGGTCATGATCAGGCTTTCGTGGACGGCGGTAGGGAGAATACCCGGAATTCGGGTTTTGTCGCGCCTGGATTGCAAGCAGTCGGTGCGGCGCCGATGAGGAGCATGTCGAAGGCTGGCCAGATGGCCGGCCGGCTGGCGGCTGCGGTGGAGGAAGGCCGGCTGCGCCCCGGCATGCGCGTGGCTTCCGTGCGAGCGGCGGCGCGCGAGCAGGGCGTTTCCAAGAACACCGTGGCCGATGCCTATGAGCGTCTGGTGGTCTCGGGCCATCTGGAAGCCCGGCGGGGCGCGGGATACTACGTCACCACCCAGCCATTGCGCCCGCCATCCCGGCGGCAGGAGGTGGATGAGGCCCTCAACCTGGTCTCCCTGCTGCGGGAACAGACCGAGGAGCATTACATCGTCCGGCCGGGCGAAGGGCGGCCGCCGCCCTCCTGGATGGAAGGGTCGGAACTGGCCCGGCACCTGACACAGGCCAGCCGCGCACAGTATCAGGGGGAAGCGCACAGCTATGGCAGCTCCTGGGGCTACGGGCCGCTGCGGGAATTGATTGCCGTCTCTCTCGCCGAGCGCTCCATGGGCTGCGCGCCGGGGCAGGTGCTGCTCACCCAGGGCGCCAACCATGCGCTGGATCTGATCATCCGCCACCTGGTCGCGCCGGGAGACCGCGTGCTGGTGGATGATCCTGGCTATTACCCGTTATTCGCCAAATTGCGCCTCGCCAAGGCGGAGATCGTCGGTGTCCGCCGCAATGCCGATGGCCCCGATGTCGAGGATTTGCAGGCCAAGCTGGTGGGCAGCCCGGTCCGCGCCTTCTTCACGCAATCCCTGGCTCATAACCCCACCGGCGGTACCCTGTCGCCGCAGGTCGCGCTGACTGTCCTTCAACTGGCGGAGCGGCATGGCGTCCAGCTGGTGGAGGATGACCCCTTCGCCGACCTGCTGCCGCCTTCCAGCACGCGCTTGTCGGCGCTCGATGGGCTCAGACGGGTGCTGTATGTCGGCACCTTCTCCAAGACGCTGTCCGCCTCCCTGCGCGTCGGCTTCGTGGCGGGGCCGGCATCGCTTGTGGCGGCGCTGAACGACCTCAAGCTGCTGACCGTTGTCTCCACCTCGCAATATGCCGAGCGGCTTGTGGCGCGGCTGATCGAGGAAGGCCATTACCGGCGCCATCTGCGCAGGCTGGCGCGGCGCGTGGATGCGGCGGCGACGCAGGCGGTGCAGGACCTCACCGCCCTCGGCCTGGCATTGGCCCGCCCGCCTGATGGCGGCTTCTACCTTTGGGCGCGCCTCCCCGCCGGGGTGGAGGAGGAGGCGCTGTGCCGGCAGGCTGCCGCCCAGGGCATTTTCCTGGCGCCGGGCGCGGTCTTCAGCCCGGAACGGGGTGGTAGCGAGCCCGCGTTGCGTATCAATGTCGCCCATGCCAGCGACACGCGCTTTCTGGATTTCCTGGCGCATGCGCTGAAGCCAGGGCGCTAGAGCTGATCTCGCATTCTCGTGGTTTGCCGAGGCGATGCGGGCCTCCGCATTGCCTCCAGCATTCCGACTTCTACAGGCGGAAGTGCCGTCTCAACCGCCGCGCAGGCGCTCCAGCTCGGCGGTGGCTACGTCCTGCCGCACCTGCCGCCGTTCCACGAGGATGGCAGCGAGCTTCGCCACCTCGTCGCCCACTGCGCCGGCGGCGATGGCGACGTTGTTGGCATGGAGCGCCATATGGCCTTTCTGGATACCCGTAGTGGCCAGGGCCTTCATCGCCCCGAAATTCTGCGCGAGGCCCACCGCCGCAATGATGCGCGCGAGACCGGCGGCGGTGCTGACGCCGAGGATCTTCAGGCAGGCCCGCGCCGTCGGGTGGATTTTCGTCGCACCGCCGACCAGGCCGACGGGCATCGGCAGTTCGATAGAGCCCGCCAGATCGCCATTGGCCGTCACCTCCCAGTGGGTGAGGCTGGTGTAGCGGCCATTGCGGACGGCATAGGCATGGGCGCCGGCTTCCACCGCGCGGGTGTCGTTGCCGGTCGCCAGCACGACGGCCGAGACGCCGTTCATGATGCCCTTGTTGTGTGTTGCGGCGCGATAGGGGTCCGCTTCCGCGAACTGGTAGGCGGAAATCATGCCGTCCCGCACGGTCTCGCCGCCAATGGCCTCCACGGGCCAGATGGCACGCGCCCGCGCCAGCCGGCGGTCAGCAAGGTTGGAGAGGATGCGCAGGAACACCTTGCCTCCCGTCCAGCCCTCGATCTTCGGCGCCAGGGTCTCCGCCATGGTGTTGACGGTGTTGGCGCCCATCGCGTCCCGCGTGTCGATGATGAGATGCGTGACGACCATGGCGCCGCCGCGGGAGTTGACGATCCGGACTTCCAGGTCACGGAAGCCGCCGCCGAGCTTCACGAGCATCGGGTCGCAACCATCGCAGATGGCGCTGATCTCCTCGCGCTTCTCCAGGATGCTGAGCCGGGCATTCTCCGGGTCCGTCACGCCGACCAGCTGCACCTGCGCGATCATCAGCGTGCCGGAGACGGAGGTGATGAAGCCGCCGGCGTCATAGCACTGGCGGGCGGAGTTGCAGACCGCGGCGACGACGGAGGATTCCTCCGTGGCCATCGGCACCAGCACGTCCTCGCCATCGACACGCATATTGGTGGCGACGCCGATGGGGATGGACAGGGTGGCGACCACATTCTCGATCATGTGGTCGGCCAGGTGCGGGTCGATATTGCCCGGTGCCGCGAGCTGCGTGCGCGTGGCGTCATCCAGGCCTGCAAAGGCGGCCACCGCCTCCAGCCTTTCCTCCGTGCTCATGCGGTGGAAGCCGGAAATGCGCGAGGTGAGATTGCTGATCGACATGGGTATTCCGTGCTGGAAGAGGCTGGATGGCGGAGCGGTGGCGCCGTTATTCGAGGCGGATGTTGCCTTCGCGGATGACATCGCCCCATTTTTTGGTGTCGGCGATCAGGGTGTTGCGCAGCGTGGCGGCGTCGCCCGTCACGAGGGCCACGCCCTGTTCCCCCATGCGGCTGCGGAGCGTGGCGTTGTCGGTCGCCGAACGCAGGGCGGTGGCGGCACGGGTCAGGATGGCGGCGGGCGTTCCGGCTGGCGCGAAGAGGCCCTGCCAGAAAAACACCTCGAAGCCGGGCAGCGTCTCGGCCACCGGCCGCAGGCTGGGGTAGCCGGGGATCGGGGCGTTGGCGGTGACGGCGATGCCGCGCGTGCCGCCATCGGCCAGGGTGGTGGCGGCTTCCTGGATGGCCTGGAAGACGACATGGATCCGGCCCTGCCGCAGGTCGAGCGCCGCGGGCGCGCCGCCACGATACGGCACATGCACGATGTCGATGCCGGTGCGGGAGCGGAACAGCTCCAGGCAGAGATGACTGACCGAGCCCGTGCCCGGCGAGCCGAACAGCACCTTGCCCGGATTGGCCTTGCAGTAGGCGATCAGCTCCGCCGTGTTGGTGGCGGGAACGGAGGGATGGACATGCAGGATGAAGGGCGTCTGGAACACCATGCCGATCGGGTCCAGCTCCGCCACGGGGTCCTTGGGCGTCAACTGGGGCTGCAGCGTCTGGTTGATGGCGAGGGTAGTGGTGCCCATCACCAGCGTGTAGCCATCCGGCTTCGAACGGGCGCCATAGGTGGCGGCGACGGAGGTGGCGGCACCGGGGCGGTTCTCCACCACGACCGGCACGCCGAGGTCGCGTGACATCGGCTCGGAGACGGCGCGGGAGGCGAGGTCGGTAACGCCGCCGGGTGGGTATCCTTCCACCAGCGTGATCGCGCGGCTGGGCCAGTTGACCTCGCCCTGGGCGAAGGCCGGGCGAACAGCAAGAAGGCCCGGCGCCGCCAGGCTGGCGGCGAGCAGGGTGCGACGATTCATCGAGACGTTTCCCGTTTTTATGACGTTATCGGGTCAGATTGTCCCTTTTTGCCGGCCTGAAGAAGGGACAGTTCCGGGTGAAATTACTGGTACAGTTCGCCGCGGCTTTCAGACCTGCGCTCTTGATCCCCGCCCGGTGGCCAGCTTCAATCGGCATGTTTCAGTGACATGAAGGCGGATGTCCGCCTCCCAGCCTGAGGACCCGCCCGCCGATGAACGCACCCACCGATCCCAAGGCGCTGAAGCCGCATTCCTCGCATTGGGGAGTGTTCCGGGCGGGATGGCAGGGCGACACGCTGGTGGTGGAGCCGCATCCGGGCGACCCGGACCCGTCCCCCATCCTGCAGAACTTCCCCAAGGCGCTCCGGCACCGCGCGCGCATCGCGCAGCCCATGGTGCGGAAGGGCTGGCTGGAGAACGGCCCGGGCCCCAGCAAGCGGCGGGGGCGGGATGAGCTGGTGCCCGTCTCCTGGGAGAAGGCGCTGGACCTTCTGGCTGGCGAGCTGGCGCGGGTGCGGGACCAGCACGGGCTGCGTTCCATCTTTGGCGGCTCCTATGGCTGGTCCAGCGCCGGGCGTTTCCACCATGCGCAGAGCCAGGTGCACCGGTTCCTGAATGTCGCGCTGGGCGGTTATGTCCGCTCGGTCAACAGCTACAGCGCCGGCGCTTCGAACGTCATCATCCCGCATATCCTGGGGCCGTTCGAGCCGGTGACGCGGCATAGCGTGACCTGGGAACAGATTGTGGCCCATACCGAGATGGTGCTGGCCTTCGGTGGCATGGCCGTGAAGAACAGCGCCGTGGCGGGCGGCGGCGTTAGCAAGCATATCGAGCGCGGGTCGATGGAGGTGGCGCACCGGCGGGGCTGCCGCTTCGTGCTGATCGCGCCTTTGAAGGACGACCTGCCGGAGGAGGCGGGGGCGGAATGGATGCCCCTGACGCCCGGCACGGACACCGCGCTGATGATGGGCATGGCCCATACCCTGGCCACAGAGGGGCTGCACGACCAGGATTTCCTGAACCGCTTCTGCGTGGGCTGGCCGGAATTCGAGGCTTACCTGCTGGGGCGGAAGGACGGCGTGGTGAAGGATGCCGCCTGGGCCTCGGCCATCAGCGGCGTGCCCGCCGCCCAGATCGCGCAACTGGCGCGGGATGCGGCCGGCAAGCGCACGCTGATTACCATGGCGCATTCCCTGCAGCGCGCCGAGCATGGCGAACAGCCGGTCTGGATGGGCGCCGTGCTGGCGGCGATGCTCGGGCAGATCGGCCTGCCGGGCGGGGGATATAATTACGCGCTCGGCGCCATCGCCCATTATGGCAAGCGGAAGGTGGCGGTGGCCGTGGCCGGACTGCCGCAGGGGCGCAACACGGTGCGGGATTTCATCCCGGTCGCCCGTATCTCGGACATGCTGCTGAACCCTGGCGCGCCCTTCGACTATAATGGGCAGACGCTGGCCTACCCCGACATCAAGCTGGTCTATTGGGCGGGCGGCAACCCGTTCCACCATCACCAGGACATCAACCGGCTGCGCGAGGCATTCTCCCGCGTGGACACGCTGGTGGTGCATGAGACGGCCTGGACGGCCACGGCGCGGCATGCCGACATCATCCTGCCTTGCACCATGACGCTGGAGCGCGAGGATATCGCCGCCTCCACGACCGATCCGCTGATGGTCGCCATGCACCAGCTCGCCGAGCCCTATGGCCAGGCGCGGGATGATTACAGCATCTTCTCCGCCCTCGCCGCGCGGCTGGGGAAGGAGGAGGAATTCACCGAGGGCCGGGACGCCCGGGGCTGGCTGCGGCATCTCTATGAGAAGACCCAGGCTTCGATGGCCGAGGCCGGATTGCCCGCGCCGGATTTCGATAGCTTCTGGCAGCAGGGCGAACTGGAACTGCCGGTGGAGGAGGATACGGGCGGCATCCTGGGCGCTTTTCGCCGCGACCCGGATGCCAACCCGCTGCCGACGCCGAGCGGAAAGGTGGAGATCTTCTCCGCCACCATCGATGCCTTCGGCTATGACGATTGCCCCGGCCACCCCACCTGGCTGCAGCCGTTGGATGTCCCGGACGACGCCGCGCCGCTCTGGATCGTCGCCAACCAGCCCGCCACGCGCCTGCACAGCCAGCTGGATTTCGGCGGCACCAGCGCCGACAGCAAGCGGCGGGGGCGGGAAGTGATGCGCATGCATCCGCGGGACGCCGCGGAGCGCGGCATTGCCGATGGCGATGTGGTGCGGCTGTTCAACGGCCGGGGTGCCTGCTTGGCGGCCGCGGCCTTGAGCGAGGCGGTCATGCCCGGCGTGGTGCAACTGGCCACCGGCGCCTGGTACGATCCTGCGGACCCCGAGGAGGACAAGCCCCTCTGCGTCCATGGCAACCCAAATGTGCTGACGCGCGACGCCGGGACCTCCCGCCTCGCCCAGGGCTGTACCGGACAGTTGACGACGGTGCAGGTGGAGCGTTTCACCGGCAATCTGCCGCCGATCCGGGCCTGGGAACCGCCCGTCTAGGGCGTTCCCCTTGCAGCTTTCGGCCATATGCCCATATCTATCGTGCATATGGCCGGAGGAAGGCAGATGAGCACGACCATCCACGCCCTGGACATCGTCGGCGGTCCCTCCCTGTTCGGGGGGAAAATCGGCTCCGCGCTGGATCTGGTGCGGCTGCTGCGCCGTGGGCTGCCAGTGGCGGCCGTGCAGTTCGTGCTGGATTCCGGCCGGCTGAGCGCGGCGGAACTCGATGACATCGTCCTGCCCCGCAAGACGCTCGCCCATCGCCGTAAGCTGGGAACGCTGACGCCCGAGCAGTCCGACCGGCTCGTGCGGGTGGCCCGTGTGCTGGCGGTGGCGGAAGAGACCTTCGGCAACCCCGAGAAGGCCGGCGCCTGGCTGCGCCGCCCCACCGGCCTGCTGGGAGGCGAGGCGCCTCTGCAATGGCTGGATACCGATGAAGGGGCGCGGGCAGTGGAGAACCTGCTCGGCCGCATCGCCCACGGCATCGCCGCCTGAAGACGGCCGATGCTGGCCTGGCGGCTCTGCCGCGCGCCCTTTGCCGATCTGACGGGGGAGGGTGCTCGCCTCTATGGCGGCCGGTGGAACCATGCGGGCCGGCCGCTGCTCTATGCCGCCTCCACCGCCGCGCTGGCGCTGCTGGAAGTGCGGGTGCATCTGGACCTGCCGCCAGAGCTGCTGCCCGATGACTACACGCTGCTGACCATCGACCTGAAGGATCTCGCGGTCGAGACGCTGGAGGTCATTCCCGAAGATCCCGCCGCCTTTGGCGACCGCTGGCTGGAGGAACGCCGCAGCCCCGTGCTGAGCGTGCCCTCAGCCGTGGTGCCGGAGAGCCCGAACCTGCTTCTCAACCCCCTGCATCCCGATGCCACGCGGGTGGAGATCGTGGCGAAGCGGGCCTTCGCCTTCGACCGCCGGCTCTGGCTGCCGTTCTGAAGGAAGACAGAGGCCGCCTTCAGTCTTCGCTGAGGCGCAGGCAGAGGGCGGTGATGTCGTCGGTCTGCGCCGCGCCCGCGGCGAATGCCGAAACGGCGCCGAACACGCCTTCCACCACGGCGCGGGGATGTGGTTCCCGCCTCGCCGCCGCCTCCAGCGCGCGATGCAGCTCGTCCCGCCCGAAGAAGGCTTCGGCCGCGTTCTCCGCCTCCGTCACGCCATCCGAGTAGAGCAGCAGCCCCTCGCCTGGTGAGAGGGAAAAGGCCTGGCTGCGATAGGGGATGCCCTCCATCGCACCCAGTGGCGGCTGGCGCGGGGCTTCCGGCAGGGGCCGGGGCGGCGCGTCACGGCCATAGAGCAACGGGGTTTCGTGCGCCGCCACGGCCATGCGCCCCTCCCCGTTCCGCATGTCGATCACGCCAAGCGCCACGGTGACGAAGGTGGCATCCTCGTTCTCGCGGGCGAGGTCGTCATTGGCGAGGCTGAGGATGTCGGCGGGGTCCGGCGTGCCGTCGCGCGCGGCCAACAAGCTGGCGGCGGCGCGGATCAGCCCCAGTGTGCGCGCCATGGTGAGGCCGGCGGGCGCACCCTTGCCCGCGACATCGGCCACGGCGAAGAGGAGGTTGTTCTCGTCCAGCCGCAGCGCGTCATACAGATCGCCGCCGACCTGCCGCGCCGGCACCATCGCGGCATGCAGGGCGAGGCGGTGGCCGGCGATGGCGCCGAAGTCGCGCGGAACCAGGGCGAGCTGCGCGCGCCGCGCGCTCTCCAGCTCCGCTTCCAGAAGATGCAGGCGCTGCGAGGCCAGATCGCGAAGACGCTTTTTTTCCAGTACGGCGGAAAGGCGGGCGCGCAGCAAAGGCGGATCGAAGGTCTTGGGGAGATAGTCCTCGGCGCCGAGCTCGATGCAGCGCACGACCGCCGCCATATCCGTCAGCGCGGAGATGACGATAACGGGCGGTTCGGCGCGGCCGGAGGCATGCAGGCGTTCGAGCACGCCGATGCCGTCCAGCTCCGGCATCTCGATATCCAGCAGCACCACGTCGAAGTTGCGCGCGGCGATGGCGTCCAGCCCCTCGACGCCATTGGTGGCGGTGGCGAGGTTGGTGTAGCCGAGTTCCGCGAGGCGCTTGGTCAGCAGCAGCCGGTTGAAGGGGCTGTCGTCGACGATCAGGATCGAGACGCCCTGGCCGGTGGCCGTGCTGCTCATGCCGCTTGTCCTTCCGCATCATCCGGCATGCTGATGCCGTCGGGCTCCAGTATCACCACCAGCTCGCCATTGCCCAGGACACCGGCACCGCCGATGGCGGGCAGGCTGGCCAGGGTCGGGGGCAGGGGGCGCAACAGCAACTCCGTACGCTGGCGCACCGCATCCACGGCGAGCGCCACCTGGCCGCCGGCCGTCTGCCGCAGGAGAACGGTGGCCCCTGCCGGGCCGGCCTCCAGCCCCAGCAGATGCGCGAGCGGCAGGGCATGCTCGCCGGGCGGCAATACGGCCTCTACACGCGCCGTGGGCAATGCGTAGGTATATCCGGCGACCTCGACGAGCAGCACGGCCGCCATGGCGGCGGAGAGCGGCAGGTTCAGCACGAAGGTAGTGCCGTGGCCCGGTGTACTGGTCAGGTCCAGCGTACCGCCGGCGCGACGCACCGCATCCTGCACCACGTCAAGCCCGACGCCGCGGCCCGAGGTCTCGCTGACGCGCTCGCGGGTCGAGAAACCCGGGCGGAAGAGCAGGCGCCGCGCGGCATGGTCGTCCATGGCAGCGGCTTCCTCCTCCGTCACCAATCCGCGCGCGCGGGCGGCGCGCAGCACCGCTTCCCGGTCGATGCCTCGCCCGTCATCCGACACCTCGACACGCACCTGCCCCGTGCGCCGCTCAGCCCGCACCCGCAGCGTGGCGCGGGGTGGCTTGCCGGCGGCGATGCGGGCCTCGGGCGTCTCGACACCATGGTCCACCGCGTTGCGCACGAGGTGCAGCAGGGGGTCGGCCAGCATTTCGATCAGGGCCCGGTCGATGCGGACGTCCTGGCCTTCCATTTCCAATGCTACGTCTTTTGGCACGCCCTGCGCTGCCTCCAGCGCCACGCTGCGCACAATGCGCGGCAGGCGGGCGAACAAGGTGCCGATAGGCACCACGCGCAACTCCATCACCGCCTCATCCAGCCTGCGCAATGCGAGCGAAAGCTGGGCGCGGGCCTGCTCCTTCGGTGCGCGGGCATGGCCGAGGCGGGCAGCGAGCGCCGATAATTCCTGCCCCACGCTTCCGCCGGCGCGGCGGGCGAGAGCGGCCAGCGTGCCGGGCAGGTCCTCGGAATCCTCCTTTCCCAGAAGTCCGTCGAGGGCAAGGATGGCGCCGTGGAGTTCGGCCTCCAGCGTGATGACGCCGTCCACCGCCTCCTGCCGCACGCGCAGATTGGCGGCGGGAAGAGGCCCGCTGGTCTCGCCAGCGCTGGCCGAGGCTGCGGCACGCAATGGGGACATCGCAAGCACGAGCCGCCCCGCAGGGTCGAATGCGGCGCGAGCGGCGGCCAGCGCATCCGGCTCCGCTGGGGCCAGGAACAGCATGTCCAGCGTGGGTGGTATCGTGTCCAGCAGCGTGCGGCTGGTGAGGGTCTCGGCCTGCTGGGCTTCGAGCCAGGCTTGTACCGCCGCTTCCTCCTCCGCGCTGGAGGGCACGCCGAGCCGGGCACGGTAGAGGTTGCGGCCAGCGCCCAGGGCCTCCTCGATGCGGCGATGATCCGCCGCGCTCAGCAGCCGGGCCAGTTCTTCCGGCAGCGTGCCGGCGGGCTGGGCTTCCGGCAGTTCCACCGCCGGGAGGGCGAGCAGTGCCACCGTACCCTCCCGCGCGCAGCGTCCGAGATGGGCGGCGAGAACGGGGGCCATCTCGGCCAACCGGGTGGCGGCCTCGGAATCGGAGGGCGCACGGGCGGCGAGGTCCTGAGCCAGCAGCAGCCATTCTTCCAGGGCGCCATGCCCCAGCGCGGCGGCCATGCGGGCCGCCTCGCATGCATCTGGCGCGATGGAATCGGCGAGCGGGGCACCGGCAAGCTGGGTGGCGAGGGCGGCGAGGCGAGGCCCCAGCATTGCGGCGCCGGCTTCTGCCGCCGCTGCGGAGAGAGCGGCACCGCCGGCATCGGCGCCGGTGATGGCCTCCAGCACGTCCAGCAGCCGCCGCAGTTGGCCGAGCCAGGGCAGGGCGTCCTCCAGCCCCGCCCGCGAAAGCTGGCTGGCCAGGCGCGGCAGGCCGGCGCGCCCGGCTTCCTCGGCAAGGGCGAGTGCCTCCGGGGAGGGGCCCGCCATGGCGAGGGCCGTGGCTACGAGCGCTTCCGCTTCATGGCGCAGCAACACGGCGAGAGGAGCGGCGCGCGGCAGGGCGGGGGAAGGTGCCACCGGGGCTCTGCCCGCCGCTTCGGGCGGGGGGGAGGAAGGTGGCGTATCCGCGAGTGCTTCCAGCTGTCGCAGAATCCCGGCGGGGGGAGGCGCATCGGCGCGCGTGCGCAGCACGGTGGCCCGCAGCTCGCGCAGCGCATCCACGGCTGCCAGCAAGCCCTGGATCAGCGGTGGCGTCATGGCCAGGCGGCCCTGCCGTGTGAGGCCCAGCAGATCCTCGCAGCGATGCGCGATGCGGGCCATGCCCGCCGCGCCCAGCGCCGCGCTCATGCCCTTCAGCGAATGGAAGGCGCGGAACAGCGAGGCAATACCGGCGGCATCGAGCGGGGAGGCGAGCAGGCGCTCGACATTATCCAGATGCTCCTCGCCCTCGGCGCCGAACTCATCCCAGAGGGCATCGTCATTCAGCATGGCAGGCCCGCCGCATGGCGCGCAGCGGCGAGAATGGCATCGCCACGCTTCTCCGCCAGATCGAAGGACAAGGCACCTGTCGGCTTACCGACGATGCCGGAGGCACCGAGGCGCCGCAGTATGCGCGCGGCGGCCGAGCCAGGAGGGGCGGCGGAAGAGACGACGACCACCGCGCCATGCCCCGCCAGTGCCCAGTGGCGGAGGAAGCCGAATCCGTCCAGCACCGGCATCTCGAGATCGAGCATGATCAGGTCAGGCAAAAGCAGCGTCATCGCGTTCAGCGCCTCGGCGCCGTCGGTGGCTTCTCCAACGACGGTGAAGGCGGGGTCGCGGGCGAGGACGCCCGCCAGGATGCGGCGCATGGTCGGCGAATCATCCACCACCAGGGTGCGGATGGCAGCGGCGGAGGGCTCTGCCGGCCGCGCCTCTGGGGGCGCTGCCTCTCCCGTGACCGTGGCGAGCTGCTGGCGCAAGGACGCGACCGCCGCGCCTAGGGCGGCACCATCGAAGGGTTCGGTGGCGGCGGCGGCGGCTTCCAGCCCCTCGCCCAGCGCCGCGAGGCCCAGCGCCCCCGCCATGGCCTGCAGCCCGTCCAGGATGCGGGTGGCGGCCAGTGGCGTATCGGCGGCCTCCAGCCGTGCCAGACCGGCGGCGAATTCCGGCACGAAGGCTTCCAGCAATTCGCGATCCAGGGGCTGTCCGGTCATGGCGCGGAGCGTGGCATGGTTGCCAGAAGGGCCGCGACCTGGGCGCCAAGCGCGGCGGGCGGCGCAACGCTCCGGGCCAGCCCGGCCGCGATGACCGCGCCAGGCATGCCGCCGACGATGCAGCTTTCCGGCTGTTGCGCCAGGACGGGCATGCCCCGCGCGGCCATGGCCGCGGCGCCTTCCGCACCATCCCGCCCCATGCCGCTGAGCACCACCCCAAGCGCACCGGTGGCCGTGGCCGCGGTGGAGCGGAAAAGCACGTCGACGGAAGGATGGACAGGAGCCGCCGTGGGCGCCAGCCGAAGGACCAGGGCGCCTGTGGCCGCACGGCGGACTAGCACGCCGTCGCTGCCCCCAGGCAGCAGCGCCACCAAGCCGGAAGAGAGGGCCATGCCATCCTCGGCCACCACCGCCGGGCGCGACAGCCGGCGGGAGAGAGCGGCGGCCAGTTCCGGCGCCAGCCCCATGGGCATGTGCTGCGCCACGACGCAGGGAATGGGCAGCGGGCCGCAGCCTTCCAGGAAGGCGGCGAGGGCCTCGGGGCCGCCGGTGGAGGCGCCTATCACCAGGACTTCCGGCCTTGCGCCGGCCAGGGCTGGTCTTTCACTCCGGGGGAGAGGGTGCTCCGGGGGGCGGCGGGCCGCGGCCCAGCGGTGCAGGATGGGGCGCAACTCCCGGTCCAGCCGCGCGAGATCCGGGCCGCCGAGATCGGAGTCTTTCCACAGGTAATCCGCCGCGCCCTGGTCCAGCGCTTCCAGCGCCTGGGCGGAGCCGTTCCGCGTATGGGCGCTGACGACCACGATGGCCGGTGGCGCAGGCATCGCCATGATGCGCCGCGTGGCCTCGATGCCGCCCATAACCGGCATGGCGAGATCCATCACCACGAGGTCGGGGTGCAGCCTGCCGGCGGCCTCCACCCCGGCCAGCCCGTCAGCGGCTTCACCCACCACCAGGAGGTCGGCATCGGCCTCGATGATGCGACGGAGGGCGAGCCGCATGAAGCTGCTGTCGTCAACCACTAGCACGCGGGGTAGGGCGGTCATGCGGCCTGCCCCGCCAGTGCTGCGGCATGGCAGAGCGGCACGAGCCGGCCCTCGGTGTGGACCATCGCCGCTATCAGGCCGTCGCCCGGAATGGGGGCGATGTCGTCCTCCGGGATGGCGCGAAGCCCCGAGATACTGGCAACAGCGAGAGCAAGCGGTGGCGTGCCGGGCAGGCGCAGCATCGGCGGCTCGGATGGAAGTGGTGCGCTGCCCAGGCGGCTTGCGGCATCGATGACCGGCAGTATCGCGCCCCGGTGGGCGGAGGCGCCGAGCAGCGGGGCGCTGCCATCCGATGGCGCTGGCATGGGAAGCGGGCGGCGCGGGGGGATGACGGCCTCCACCTCCGATGCAGGGAGGAAGAAGGGCGCGCCTCCCGCCTGGCAGAGCAGCAATGTCCGGTGCGGGCGAGGCGGTGGAGGAGCGATGGGCTGGGATCGGGGAGCCAGGGCGAGAATGCGCTGACCTTCCGGGGTGCCGGTCAGCCGGGGCAGCAGGGCTTCCCCCGCCTCGCCCGGAGCGACGGCGCGACAGGGAAAGCCGAGCAGGCGATGCTCGTGCCGCAGGATGGCGAGATGGGTAGGCGGCTCGGTGGCCGCGGTGCCGAAGCACCAGCCGGGCGACAGCAGCAGCACCGGGCCGTCTGTGATCGCCGCATAGCCGAGCAGTCCGGCATCGGCGTCGGGAACGGGTGTGATGCTGTCCGGCCAGGGGCGAATACCGGCGAGCGCCGCCATGGGCAGATGAGCGCGCCCTGCGCCGAGGGTTAGCGTCACGGCGAGAGGCGCGGTGGCGCTGGCAGTGCGGGGGGCGGTGGTCACGGCGGGCATGGCCTGTGCGGGGGGAGGCGGCGGCAGGTCCGGGAGGCGCAGCAGCGGCGCATCGGCATCAGCCAAAGGAACGGCGTGCCCGCCGATCATCCCGTCCTCCAGCCGCACCCAGGCAGTGGGGGCAGCGTCCCAGCACCAGACCGCAAGCAGCCGGCCGCCCTGGAGGATGAGGCCGCGCAGGCCCTCCGGCGCGTTCGGCAAGGGGGCCATGGCGGGCGGTGGAGCGGCCGGCGCGGCGTCCGGGGGCAGGCGGAAGACCCTATCCGCGATGGCGAACCCCAGGGCGGTGCCGGCTGCGTTGCTCATGGGAGGAGCGGCAGAGGCCGCGGTGCCGGCTGCGGCATGAGGTGGTGCGGCAGGGCTGCCAGGCGGGACATTGCGCGGTTCAGCGCAGGGCGGCGATGGCCTCGCCCCGCGTCGCGAAGGTGGGGATGATCTGCAGGAAGCCGCCGATCTCGAACACCTCATGCACGGCAGGCTGCAGACCGCAGGCGGCGAAACCGCTGCCGCCGGCGCGTGCGGCCTTCGCGGCCTTCAACAGCACACGAAGCCCGGCGCTGCTGACGAAGCGCACGCCCGACAGGTCCAGCACCAGACCTTTGCCCTTCACCAGCGCCAGCAGATCCTGCTCCACCGCAGGCACCGTCGCTGTGTCCAGCCGGCCTTCCAGCGCGGCGAGATTCAGGTCTTCGACCCCGGATTCGATGACTTGCATAGCGTGGTGATCCCTGGTGGCTGCGCTCAGTCCGTGAGACCGAGCGTGAGGCTGAGGCGGTTTCGTCCGTCCGCCCGCGCATAGCAGACCTCGCGGGCGAGTGTGCGGACGAAGTGCAATCCGAGGCCGCCAATCGCCCGCTCTTCCAGCGGCGCGGCGGTATCGGGCGCGGGGGCGTGCAAAGGATCGAAGGCCGGTCCGTCATCCTCGACCATTACACGCAGCGCGGCGCCCTCGGGACGCACCGTCACGGCGATGAGGCTCGCACCTGCCGGCGTGGCATGCTCCGCGATATTCGCCGCCAACTCCTCGCAGATCAGGCACAGGTGGCTGGCCAGGGCGGGCGGGAGCGAGGCGTCCTCCGCATAGGCTTCGAGGCGGTCCAGCATCGTGCCGATGCCTTCAGCCGTAGGGGGCAGGCGCAGGTCAAGCGCGGGGGGCATCGTCGTCCTCTCGCTGCTCGGCGGCGACGCTTTCCACGGCGTGGCGCGTCTCCTCGGCCTGGCGGGAAAGATCGATCATCGTCACCGTGATCTCCTCGGCGGCGGTGGCGTTGGACTGGCCGATGCGGGTGAGCACCTCGACCCGGCCAGCAATGGAGGCCACGGTGGCCTGCTGCTGCTCCATGGCGATGGCAGTGGCACCGGAGAGGCGGGCGCTGTCGTCGATCAGCTGCTCCAGCTCATCCATGGCGGTGCCGACGGCGCTGGCGCTCTGCCCGCCTTCCCGCGCCCGCGCCCCGGCCTGGACCACGACATCAGAGATTTCCTGCGCCAGCGCCTCAGTGTTCACCGCGAGAGCCCGGACTTCCTCGGCGACGACTGCGAGGCCCCGGCCATGTTCCCCGGCGCGGGCGGCTTCGATGGCGGCGTTGATGGCCAGGATGTTGGTCTGCGTCGCCACCTTGCCGATGGTCGTGGCGATGCGGGTGACGCGGGCGGTGTCCTCGCCCACTGCTTCCACCACTTCCAGTAGCGTGGCGATCTTGCGGAGGCTGTCCGCCAGGAGAGTGCGTGCGGCCTCTGTGCGGCCGTGGGAGTCCTGCGTGATGCGGCTGACCTCGCGTATCGCGTCGCTGCTCTGCGCCAAGGCGTCGGCCAGCTGGCGCAACTCGGCGAGCTGTGTTGTCGCGCCGTCCGAAATCTGGCTGATGGCGTTGGAGGCCTGGTTGGTGGCGACGGCGGTGCGGCGTGCGCCGCTCAGCGCCTGCTCGCTCAGGCGCCTCGTGGTATCCAGGCTTTCGCGGAACACCAGCAGGGTGCGTGCCATTTCGCCGATCTGGTCCCGGCGTTCCGTGCCGGGCACATCGATATCGGTCTGTCCGCGTGCCAGGCGCTCCATGGCCTGCGCCACGGCGCCCAGCGGCCGCGCCGTCAACCGCACCAGCACGAGCCAGGTGAGGAGCAGGCCGAAGAGGCCGAAGACGAGCGCGATGCTGTTCGTCCAGCGGCCTTGATCCGCGAGGGCATGGGCATAGGCGAGGTTGTTGTCGGCCTCCGCCTGCACCGTGCGCCGGGCCTCCCGCACCAGGCTGTTGAAGGTGACGGCCCGCACGCGCCACACTTCGTTGAGGGCGGTGAGGCGATCCCGCGCGTCTTCGGCGAAAGCCTGCTGCATCTCCTGCCCGAGCGCAGGCATGCGCTGCATCATGTCGCGCGTGGTGGAGGTCAGGATCGGGTCCAGCCGGCCGCCGATGCTTTCCAGCAGCCGGTCGTGGTGCTCGACCATCAGCTCGACATGCCGGGGAACGCGGCGGGCGGCCACGTTGGGCCGCAGCTCGCCCAGCATGACGCTGGTCAGGAGCCCGCTATAGGAGAAGAGGCTCGTGGCGAAATCATCGATGGCCTCGGTCTGGCCGCGTTGTCGCACGCCCAGCTCCTCAATCACGCTGGCCTGCTTCGAATCGATGAAGGCGGCGCCGCCCGAGAGCAGGCCGAGCACCAGGAGCATCAACAGAACGATGCCGGCCGCACGCGTGCTGATACGGCCCATCCAGGTTCCGATCCGGCCCGGCCGCTGTTCACGCGCTGGGGGGGATGGCGGCGTGCCTGAGGTTTGCGCCTTGTCCTGAACCGCTTCTGGCACGCTGTGTGACCGCCTTCCCGCCTCAACGCCAAGCTAAACCGCCGCGCTGCCTACCGCCAAGGGTTCTGGCGGCGTCGATCAGTACTACCGGCTGGAGGCAAAGCTTGGCAGTCTGCAACCTTGGATGATGACGCGGCGGCAGAGGAGAGAGAATGCGCGGCCTGCTGGACAGCTTTTTCCCTCCCCTGACCGCGATGAAGCGCAGCCGGCCTGAAGAACTGCTCTATTGGATCGAAGACCGGCCGCCGCCCCTGACTACCCTGGCGCTGGCGGCCCAGCACACTCTGCTGGCGCTGATGTTCTGCATCTACGCGGTCATCGCGGGCCAGGGAACGGGCCTCGCGGGCGGCCAGCTGGTGTCCTTCGTCAGCACCACCATCTTCATGGTCGGGCTGGTCACGCTGATGCATGCGCTGCGCACGCGCTTCACCACGGGCATGCTGCTGGTGGCAGTGCCGAGCCCGGTGCTGATGGGTGTCTACATCGCCGTCACCATCAATTACGGCCTCTCGGCCACCATGGGCGCGCTGATCCTGGCGAATCTGTGCGTCTTCCTGTTCGGGCGGTTGCTGCCGCGGCTGCGGCCGTTCTTCCCGCCCGAGGTCGTGGGAGTGGTCGTGCTGTCGCTGGGGCTCAGCATGATTGCAGGCGGGGCTTCCCGGGCCTCCGGGTTGACGCAGGGCGGTACGGCGCTGCTGCCGGCGCTGACGGCGGGGGTGACGCTGCTCGCCATCGTGCTGATCACCATCTGGGGCGGGCGGCGGCTGCGGGTGATGGCGGTGCTCATCGGTGCCTGCTGCGGCATGGCGGTGGCATTGCTGACAGGCCAGGTGGTGGCGGCACCGGCCCAGGCGGCGGCGCCGCTCTTCGCTCTGCCGCTGGTGGGCCTCGACCTGCCCCTTCCCACCTTCGTCACTTTTGCCGTGGTGCCGGTGTTGCTGGTGGAGTTGATCAGCGCCGTCGATGGCCTGGCGAATGCCCTGACCTTCGACAAGCTGAACGATGCCCGTTGGCGGCGCGCCGATATGGCGATGGCGGGGCGCGCTGTGAACACGACGGCCATGGGCTGCGTGCTGTGTGGCGTGCTCGGCTGCCTTGCTGTGGGAACCTCCACGGCGAATATCGGCCTGGCGCGGGCGACAGGAGCCACGGCGCGCCGGATCGGACTGGTGGCCGGGGCGATGCTGATGGTGCTGGCCTGCCTGCCGCCTGTCTCCGCTGTGATCGTGCGGACGCCGGACGCGGTGATCGGCGGCATTTTGCTCTATACGGCCGCCTATATGATCGTGGCGGGGATGGACCTTTCCCTGTCCCGTCTGCTGGACAGCCGGCGGAGCTTCACCATCGGCCTTTCGGTGGTCGCCGGCGGCGCGGTGCTGCTGCTGCCGCAACTGGTGCAGAGCGCGCCGGAGTGGAGCCGGCCCATTACCGGCTCCGGCCTCGCTGTGGCGGCCGTGACGGCCATCCTGCTGAACATCCTGCTGCGCATTGGGGTGAAGCAGACGGCGCGCACGACGCTGACCGATGTGGATGCCGCGCGCGCGGCCACGGAGTTCCTGGAACATCACGGCAAGCTTTGGGGCGCGCGGCGCGATGTCGTCGCCCGTGCCGGCATGGCGGTGGGAGAAGCGGTGGAGACGCTGTGGCACGCGGAGCTTTGCCGCGGGCCTGTCGAGCTGGTGGTGAGCTTCGATGAGTTCAACCTGCGCTGTGTGCTGCTCTATGACGGTGAGCCATTGCGCCTCGGCCCCACCGCCGCGCCGAACCTGGCCGCTGCGCTGGAAGGCGATGACGATGCGATGGAGGCGGCGATGCGTCAGGTCTCGGCCCAGCTCATCGGCCGTCTGGCCGATCGGGTGCAGGCTGGCCGCGAGGGTGGCCGAGCCGTCCTGCGGTTGAATTTCGATCATTGAAGGCATGGGCGGGGCAGGAGCCCCGCCGCGTGATTCATGAGGTGGCCGCCTTGCCTGGGGCCGGCGCCTTCAGCACACCGCGCCGCAGCTGGTCTTCTTCGATACTCTCGAACAAGGCGCGGAAATTGCCTTCGCCGAAGCCGTCATCGCCCTTGCGTTCGATGAACTCGAAGAAGACCGGGCCGATAACCGTCGCCGAGAAAATCTGTAGCAGCAGCCGGGCCTTGCGGTCCTCCACCACGCCTTCGCCATCGACCAGGATGCCGTTGCGGCGCAGGCGGCCGAGATCCTCGCCATGGCCGGGCAGGCGTGTGTCCACGCGCTCGTAATAAGTCTCCGGCGGGGCGGGCATGAAGGCCAGGCCGGCTCGGCGCAGCGTTTCGATCGTCTGGTGGATGTCGCGGCAGCCACAGGCGATGTGCTGGATGCCCTCGCCCTTATAGGCGCGGAGATATTCCGCGATCTGGCTTTCGTCGTCAGCAGACTCGTTCAGGGGGATGCGGATTCGCCCGTCCGGGCTGGTGAGCGCGCGGGAGAAGAGCCCGGTATACTCACCCTTGATGTCGAAATACCGGATCTGACGAAAGTTGAAGAGCTTGCGGTAGAATTCGTACCAGACATCCATACGCCCGCGATGGACATTGTGGGTGAGATGATCGATGTAGTAGAGGCCGGCGCCGGGCGGAGTAGGCTCATATTCGCCCAGCCATTCGAATTCCGCATCATAGGTCGAGCCGCTCCCGCCATAGCGGTCGACGAAATAGAGCAGGCTTCCGCCTATTCCTTTGATGGCGGGAAGGTCCATGACCTTGGCACCATCCTCAGGGTCGGCCGGCTCGGCACCGAGCTCCAGAGCCCGCCGATAGGCGTGAGACGCATCGACGACCCGAAAGGCCATGGAAGGCACACTGGGGCCGTGCAGGGCGGCGAAGCGCATGGCCTGGCTGGTGGGCTCCTCATTCAGCAGATAGTTGACGTCGCCCTGCCGGTAGAGCGTAACCGCCTGGTGTCGGTGCCGGGCGACCGCCGAGAAGCCCATCTGCCCGAAGAGGGTGTGGAGCTGCGCCGGGTCCGGGTGGGCGAATTCGACGAAGGCGAAGCCATCAGTGCCCATCGGGTTGTGCTCGCTGATCGAGGGGCGGGGGGCGTCGTGGGGAAAGGGGCCCATGGGATGTTCCTCCAATTGTTTTGAAGGATAGGCTGTGGCTGGCGCGAATGGCGTGCATATCGGGCGCGGTTCGGTGCCAGAATGCACGGATTTCGCGACAGGGAGCTCCGTGATGCACGATTTGCTTGAGTTGGACGGCTTCGACCTCAAGCTGCTGGCGGCATTGCAGGAGGACGGACGGCTGACCAGCCAGCAGCTGGGAGAGCGGATTGGCCTCTCGGCCTCCCAATGCTCCAGGCGCCGCATGGCGCTGGAGGCCGCCGGAATCATCCGGCGCTACAAGGCGGAGCTGGCGGCCGAGGCCCTCGGCCTCCATGTGCTGGCTTTCATTCAGGTAACACTGGCGACTCATAGCAGCGGCAATGCACAGCGATTCCGCGATTTCATTGGCGGTATCGAGGAAATCCAGGAGGGCTATGCCATGACAGGCGAAGCCGACTACCTCCTGAAGGCGCATGTCCCGGATCTGAGAGCCTTGGCGCGGCTGCTGAACGACACGCTGCTGGCGCATGACAGCGTGGCGCGCCTTCGCTCATCGATTGTGCTGGAGCGGCTGAAGGATTCCGGGCGCCTTCCACTGGCGGGGGTAGGTGTAAAGCGACAGAAGTCGCTTCAAACCCCTTAAATACCCGTGCAAAATCCGCCGCGATAAAATTCGGAAGCCCTCGCCTGCTCCATTATTCACCGCTCAACTCTTCAAGATATTTAACTGGGCAATTCCTTCAGTGCCATCCCTCGGCATGACCTTAGCCGGTGACTGCAGAGACCTTCGGCGTCCGCCTGGACAGAGTCAGCCAGGTCGACGGCGCGGCTGGTGGATGGATAGCACGCTGGGCCGGGCAGATGAGGTGCTGAGTCCAGGATCTCGGCGGCCTTCGGATCCAGCAGCTGACGAGGATCACCTCAGGGTGCCCGCTTTGGCGGCTTCGCGTCCATGGCAGCCATTCGCTGGCTGCTGGCTTCCTTAGAGTGGCCGTTCCGCTTGGCAAGCAAAGTGATTTACAGCGATAGCGTGCTAGCCGTCCCTCGCGATCTCGCTTTCGAATTCCATCAGGTTGGCGAAGACGGTCCTTAGGTCCCGCTTCAGGCGTTCAGCCTCCTCAGGCGAGAAGCCGCGCAGGGCGATCTGTTCGTGATGGATTGCCAGCGGCATCAATTGCTCCAGCAAGGCGCGCCCTTGCTCCGTCAGGTTGATCTCCACCGCGCGACCATTGTCGGCGGGACGTGTGCGCGACACCAGGCGCCTGGAGGCCATGCTGCCGACCAGACGTGACAGGGTGGACAGTTCCACGGTTGTCATCTCCGCCAGGTCCCCCAGGCGCTGGTCGCCCCGCTCCCACAACGCGGCCATGACCCGGTACATCGGAAGCGTCACGTCATGCTCCGCCAGGCGCCGTGAGAAGACCTCACCCACACGCACGCCGACCCGGTTCACGAGATAGGGGAAAGCTTCGGTCAGCCGGTACATACAGGGGCCCTCGAGCATATTAATGCAAAAGCAAAATTTGCATTTGCAAATGTTGTGGCGGCGTGGTTAGGCTGCCTGCCGGAAAGACCTGCATCAAGCAAGCGTTCCGGAGGAAGATATGACGTCCCCTGCTGCCACGCCGTCCGGCGTGCCCGCGGCCTTCCGCGCCGCCATGCGCCGCTTCGCCTCCACTGTGACGGTCATCACCGCCTGCGACCACGCCCGCCGGCACGGCATGACGGCCACAGCGGTGACCTCCCTGTCCATGGAGCCGCCCTCGCTGCTGGTCTGTGTGCACCGCCAGACCTTGCTGCACGACATTCTGCTGCGCGCGCCGCGTTTCTGCGTGAATGTGCTGCACAGCGAGCAGGGCCCGGTCTCCGCTGCCTTCGGTGGCGGCATCCCGCCCGAGCGCCGCTTCGATGGAGAGGAGTGGCAGGAAAGCGAGCATGGCGTGCCCTTCCTGCGCGGCGCACAGGCCAACCTGTTCTGCCGCAAGGCTGCCGCCATCCCGTACGGCACCCACCTGATCCTGGTCGGCGAGGTGGAGCAGGTGGAGCTGTGCGAGGACACCTCGCCGCTTCTCTACCACGACGCCGCCTACTGCATCGCCGCGCCCGCCGCCTGAGCGAACGGAGCACCGCCCCATGAACCAGATGACCCTTTCTCACCTCGCATCCCGCGAGGCGGCCGATGCCGCCACGCTGAAGGCCGCCATCCGCAGCGCCCTGCCAGGCATTCGCGCCCGCGCGCCGGAGGCCGAGCGCCAGCGTCAAGTGCCGGAGGATAATGTCGCGGCCCTGCGCGATGCCGGGCTGTTCCGCACGGTGCAGCCGCGCATCTTCGGCGGCCTGCAGCATGATTTCGACGTCCTGGCCGATCTCGTGATGGATATCGCCGGCGCCTGCCCCTCCACCGGCTGGGCCTGCGGCCTGCTGGCCGCCCATCAGTGGCTGATCGCGGCCTTTCCGGAGGAAGCCCAGCGGGATGTCTGGGGCAAGACGCCCGATGCCACGGCCTGCGCCTCCTACGCCCCCACGGGCAAGGTGGCGGCGGCGGAAGGGGGCTTCACCCTGTCCGGCCGTTGGGCCTTCGCCAGCGGCTGCGATGCGGCGGATTGGGCAGTGTGCTCGGTGCTGATCCCGTCCGGGGACAGCGCGCCACCCACGCTCTCCTTCCTGCTGGTGCCGCGCGTGGATTTCACGATCGACGACACCTGGCACACGGCGGGCCTTGTCGGCACCGGGTCGCGCACCGTGGTGGTGCAGGGCGCCTTTGTGCCCGCCCATCGTGTGCTGCGGGTCAAGGACACCGGCACCGGCAATACCCCTGGCAGCGCCTTCCATGGCGCACCGCTCTACGCCATGCCGATGCTCTGTAACATTCCCTCCTGTCTGGCCGCGACGGCGGTGGGCGCCGCGCGTGGGGCGCTCGACAGCTACCTCGACATGACGAGCCAGCGCGTGACGCGCGGCGCCGTGGCGGGCGGCGGCAACCGCATGGCGGAGTTCGCCACCATCCAGCTCCGGGTCGCCGAAGCTGCTGCCTCGGTGGACGCGGCGCGCGAGATCCTGCTGCGCGACCTGCGCGCCCGTGCCGAGACTGCCCGCGCGGGCGAGGAGATCTCGGTGGAGGACCGCATTGCCAGCCGGCGCGGCCAGTCCTTCGCCACCACCCTGGCGCTGCGTGCGGCGGAGGCGTTGAACGCCTCCACCGGCGGCCAGGGGCTGGACCTCGCCAATCCGGTCCAACGCGCCTGGCGCGACGTGAATGCCGTCGGGCGCCACATCAGCCTGAACTGGGATGCGGTGGGCACGATGTACGGCCAGATGGCGCTCGGCCTCGAGCCGAAGGGGCAATACTGATGCCCTACGCCCCGATCCGCGGCACTGCCCTGTACTATGAGGTCCTCGGCCAGCACGGCCCCTGGGTGATGCTTTCACCCGGCGGCCGCCGCAGCCTAGACGAGATGCGCGACATCGCGCGCGTCGTGGCCGAGGGCGGCTGCCGCGTGTTGCTGCACGACCGGCGCAACACCGGCCGCTCCGGCGTTTCCATAGAGGACACGCCCGGCGAGTTCGATGTCTGGGCAGATGACGCGGTGGCCTTGATGCGCGGATTGGGTGCGGAGCACGCCATCCTGGCCGGGTCATCCTCCGGCTGCCGCATGTCCATCCTGATGGCGTTGCGCCATCCCGGCATCGCCCGCGCCCTGTTCCTGATGCGCCCCACGGGCGGCGAATTCGCGGTGCGCCGCCTGGCCCGCCGCTACTACACCATCTTCATCGAGGCGGCGGAACGCGGCGGCATGGCGGAGGTAATCCGCACCGACCATTTCCGCGATCTTGTGGCGGCCGAGCCGTCTCGGGCGGAAACGCTGCTCGCCATTCCGCCGGAGCGGTTCATCCGCATCATGCGCCAGTGGCGGGACAGCCTGGAGCAGGGGCTGCACACGCCCATCCTGGGCGCGACGGAGGCCGAGCTGCGCGGGCTGAACCTGCCCACCTGCATCGTGCCGGGCAACGACAACACCCATTCCCGCGCCACTGGCCAGCGCCTGGCATCCATCATGCCCGATGCCGAGCTGGAGGAACTGGATGCCGTGCATCAGGACGTGGACATCGTGCCCATGACCGCCTGGGTGGATGCCGGGACGCTGGGCCGCGCGCTGCTGGGCTTCATCCGCCGCCGTGCCCTGGCCGGAGAAGCCGTAGCATGAATGCCGTTACCAGAAAAACCGAGAGGAATACAGGGATGATCCTGATCTCCAATGGCGGGGAGAACGCCCATCGCGCGGCGTCTCCCGGCGGCGGCATGGCCATCGGCACGGTGGACGGTGTCTTCCTGCTGGAAAGCAAGAGTGCGCAGAACTGGTTCCTGCGCGGGCGGGCGCTGGAGGGCATCTTCGTCAGCGGCCTGACGCAGCTGGAAGACGGGGCGCTGTTCGCTGCCACCCATGGCTGCGGCGTGGCGCGCAGCGAGGATGGCGGGCAGAGCTGGAAGTTCGTCAACAATGGCATCACGCAGTTCGACGCCTGGGCGATCCGCAGCGGGCGCCTGCACGGGGAAGAAGTGCTGATCGCCGGCACCATGCCCGCCGCGCTGTTCATCAGCCGCGACCGGGGCGAGAGCTGGACGGAGCTGACGGCACTGCGCGACGTGCCGGATGCGCATCGCTGGTTCTTTCCGCCGCCGCCGCACCAGGGCCATGTGAAGGAGATCGTCATCCAGGGCAACCTCCTCTACGTCGGCATCGAGGTCGGCGCGCTGCTGGTCTCGGAAGATGGCGGCAAGAGCTTCCGCGCCCTGCCCGTGGACCCGGAACCGGCGGAGGTGGACATCCACCGCATCGCCGTGCACCCGGACCGCCCGGGGCGCATCATCGTCTCCAACGGCCTTGTCGGCATGATGGAAAGCCACGACAACGGCGCCAGCTGGCAGCGCAACGCCTTCGCCTCCGAGCTCGACTATCCCGAGCCGATGGTGGCGCATCCGGACCAGCCGGACCTCATCTTCGTCGGCGGCGCGGTGGGCTGGCCGCCGCACTGGTACCGGCTTGGCCGCGCGCGTGGGCGCATCGCCCGCTCCACCGATGGCGGCCGCAACTGGACCACGCTGCTGGGCGGCCTGCCCAATGGCCAGCGCGCCATGTGGGGCGGCCTGACGCTGGAAGCCTGGGCCGACGGCTATGCCCTCTACGCCGCCGACACCGATGGCCAGGTCTTTTCCAGCCGCGACGGCGGCGAGAGCTGGTGCATGATCGCGGAGGTCGCGCCGGTCTCGAAGGGCGATTTCTACCGGGGTCTCGCCAAGGGCCGGCCGCGCATCGCGAATGTGGACGACATGATGTTCTTCGACGCGGCCAAGGAGCGGATGGGCAAGGTCGAGGTCTGACGCCACGCGCGTCTGCCCCCAAGCGCAACAGCGCAGGGCGGGTGCGCGATATTCAACGAAGAACCAAGGGAACGGACATGGACAAGGAAGGGACCGGCCGGCGCGGCTGGGCCGTCGCGCTGGCCTCGGCGCTGGCACTCATCGTGGGGCAGGGCTCCATCAACGTCTTCGCGGCCGGGGTGTTCCTCAAGCCGGTGTCGGAGGAACTGGGCTTTGGCCGCGGCACCATGGCGGCCGCGATCGGCATTTCCAACCTCATGGCGGCGCTCGCCACGCCCTTCTTCGGGCGCCTGCTGGACATCCATGGCGTGCGGCGGCCGCTGCTCGCCTCCATCGTGCTGTTCGCCGCAGCCACGGCTGCGATGTGCTTCATGAACGCTTCCCCCACCGTGGTGTTCCTGCTCTATGCCCTGGCTGGCCTGTGCAGCGTCGGCCAGAATCCCACCGCCTACTCGAAGGTGGTGACCCGCTGGTTTGACCGGCAGCGTGGGCTGGCGCTGGGCATTACACTGGCCGGCGTCGGAATCGGCACCGCCCTGGTGCCGATGGCTTCGGAATTCATGATCCGGGCGGTGGGTTGGCGCCTGGGCTATGTCGGGCTCGGGCTCGGCATCATGATGCTGGCTTTCCTGCCCGTCCTGCTGATCGTCCGGGAGCCGGGGACAGGGGAGGCACCTGGCTCGGCGGGCGTCGCCAGTGGTGAGGGCGTGAGCTTCCGGGACGCCGCGCGCCGTTGGCGCTACTGGGCCATGGTGGGCGCCTTCTGCATCGCGGCCTTCGTCATCAATGGCACGCTGGTGCATGTGGTGCCGATGCTGACCGACCGAGGCATCCCCCCCTCGATCGCCGTGACCGCCATGACAGGCGCGGGCCTGGCGCTGATTGTTGGCCGCCTGTTCGCCGGCTGGCTGATGGACCGGATTTTTGCGCCCTATATCGGGGTCTTTTTTCTGCTTTGCCCGCTTGCTGGTCTGCTGATCCTTGGCCACGGAGCCGCCTATCCCTGGCCTTTGGTCGGTACTGTGTTGCTCGGCCTCGGCATCGGGGCGGAAATCGACCTTATGTCCTTCCTGATCGGCCGCTACTTCGGGACCCGCGCCTTCGGCGCTCTCCACGGCACCATGTTTTCCTTCGTCATGCTGGGGCAGGCGGCGGGCGCGAGCGCTCTGGGATGGACCTTCCAGACGATGGGTTCCTATGACGCGGCCTTCATCGGCCTGGAGGCGCTGCTTGTCGGTTCCTCGGCATTGCTGCTGTCGTTGGGCCCCTATGCCTATCCCCCGCCAAGCCACCGTGCCGGCGTTCAAGGCGGGCGCTCCACCACTGCTCTCCAGGGTTGAGGTCTTCGGCAGCCGATTTTGTGTCGGCTGCCGACTGATTGTGTTCTCGCATGGGGTCACCAGGAGAGTCGCCCCAGCCCGGGAGGCTGCTGCTTTCTGCTGTCACCCATAGCGGCTGCCTTTGCTTGAACGGCCTAAGGGCGCTGTCTGCGCCCGCAGGTTGTCGACAGGAGCAGGTTAGCAAACATCAGCTCCCTCCTGCCCGCCACTACCGCGCAGGGCATCCGATGATCTCCTATGCGCCCATGGCCGTCATTGAATGCGGTCGCAGAATCATATCCCAGGAACTGCCGAACATTATCTGGCGACCCTAGGCGGAAATCGTCAAAAATTTCACATGTGCTGTGCGAGGGGAGCAGACGGCTCCAGCAGGGCCCACGCGGTAATGGGCACCGGGGCCCAGATAACGATCCTTGACTAATTCATCTCATATGAGACATATCGCTCAGCCGTACTCGTGCCGATGAATGAGCCGAAGGCTGGAGGAAGCGTATGTCCCAGGGGGCGGAGCTGTCGTCGCCGGCGGCTGGAAAGGCCGAGCCGGATTTCCAGCGAATGACGTTTGCCTATCGGCGGAGCACGGACCAGGACGCCGCGCAGCCGGTTCGGCACCCGGTCATCATCATCGGCGCTGGTCCTGTCGGCCTGACCGCGGCCATTGATCTCGCCCAATCCGGCACGCCCGTGCTGCTGCTGGATGACGACGACCGGTTGGCGGGCGGATCCCGCGCCATTTGCTTTGCCAAGCGGAGTCTGGAGATTTTCGACCGTCTCGGCTGCGGGCAGAGAATGGTGGAGAAGGGCGTCGTCTGGAATCTGGGCAAGGTCTTCTTTCGTGAGGATCCCGTCTACAACTTCGATCTTCTACCCGAGAACGGGCATGGGCGGCCCGCCTTCATCAACCTGCAGCAATACTATGTGGAAGGTTACCTGTTGGAGCGCGCACGGGAGCTGCCGCTGCTGGAAATCCGCTGGAAGAACCGACTGGTGGGCCTTGAAGCGGCTACGGATGGCGTGCGGCTGACCGTGGAGACACCGGAAGGCACCTATGGTCTCCAGGCTGACTGGCTTATTGCCGCCGATGGCGGGCGTAGCGCGACGCGGCGGTTGATGGGACTGGAGAGCAAAGGCCAGGTATTCCGTGATCGCTTCCTCATCGCCGATATACGCATGGAAGCCGAGTTTCCCGCCGAGCGCTGGTTCTGGTTCGACCCGCCATTTCATCCCAATCAGTCGGTGCTACTGCACCGTCAGCCGGACAATATTTGGCGCATCGATTTTCAGCTGGGATGGGACGCCGATCCGGAAGCGGAGCGGTTGCCGGAGCGGGTGATGCCCCGCATCCGTGCGCTATTGGGGGAAGACCGACCATTCACCCTGGAATGGGTCAGCGTTTACAGTTTTGTCTGCCGGCGCATGGACCGTTTCCGGCATGGGCGGGTGCTTTTCGTGGGCGATGCGGCCCATGGTGTGTCGCCCTTTGGAGCCAGGGGCGCGAATAGCGGCGTGCAGGATGCCGAGAATCTGGCTTGGAAGCTGCGCCTGGTACTGGCTGGAAGCGCGCCGGATTCCCTCCTCGACAGCTATGATTCCGAGCGCGTCTTCGCTGCTGACGAAAACATCCGCCATTCCACCCGTAGCACGGATTTCATCACGCCCAAGAACGAGGCGAGCCGTGATTTTCGCGATGCAACGCTGGATCTCGCGCGAGACTGTGCTTTCGCGCGCCAGTTGGTGAACAGCGGCCGCCTCTCGGTCCCCACCGTACTTTCGGCCTCACCCCTGAACACGCCGGACGAGGATCCCTTTGCGGGCACCTTGCAGCCGGGCGCCGTGGCAGCAGACGCGCCCGTGGTGGAGGAGGGCGGACCGGCATGGCTGCTGCGTTCCTTGGGCGAGGGTTTCACCGGTATGTGGTTCGCCGATGTCCGGCCGGACGAGGCAACGCTGCAATCCCTTGGAACCTTGGCTACCGGTGCCGTGCCATTACGCCTGGTGCTGGTGCGGAAGGCAGGCATGCCGGCTTGGACGGTGCCGGGCTTCACGGTGCTGGAGGACCGGGAAGGACTCGCCTGGATGCGTTACGACGCACGGCCGGGGACATTCTACCTTGTCCGACCTGACCAGCATGTTTGCGCACGATGGCGGTCGATCGACATTGACCGGTTGCGGGCGGCGCTGACGCGCGCTAGCGGGAATGCGTGAGGCCGGTCAATGTTGAATACTGAACCAAATCTCGCGGCTCCGGACGATTTCTACGCCGCGCTGATGGATGCCCAGCGCGGCCTGAGCCCTGCGCAGAGCCGGCAGGTCAACGCCCGGCTGATCCTGCTTCTGGCCAACCATATCGGGGACGCCGGCGTGTTGCGGGAGGCTCTGGAGAGGGCGCGGGCGGGCATTGTCCCGGCAGGCGGTGACGACACGATGCGCGTCAGAGACTGACGATATTATAAGGAGCAACCGTATGTCTTTTGCCAGTACCAAGGATCTGTCAGACAAGACCATCTCCTTTGACGAGCTGGCTCCCGGACTCTACGGATACACGGCTGAGGGGGATCCCAATTCCGGCGTGGTCATCGGCGATGATTCGGTGCTGGTGGTCGATGCCCAGGCGACGCCGGATATGGCCCGCGATGTCATCGCCCGGATACGCAAGGTCACGGACAAGCCGATCCGCCATGTGGTGCTGACGCATTATCACGCGGTGCGGGTACTGGGCGCCTCAGGATATGAGGGCGCGGAGATCATTGCCTCCGACGTCACGCGCGAGTTGATCGTAGAGCGCGGGCAGCAGGATATGGATAGCGAGATCGGCCGCTTCCCGCGGCTCTTTCGCGGTAAGGAGAGTATTCCCGGCCTCACCTGGCCGCATGTGACCTTCCAGAAGAAAATGACCCTCTGGCTGGGCCAGCGAGAGGTGCAGATCATCCATATCGGGCGCAGTCACAGTGCTGGCGATACGGTCGTCTGGCTGCCGAAGGAACGCGTCCTGTTCGCGGGCGACACGGTGGAATTCGGCGCGACACCTTATTGCGGTGACGCGCATCTGGCGGATTGGCCGGGCACACTGGCCGCGCTGAGGGCGCTGGGCTCCAAGGCCATGGTGCCCGGGCGCGGCCGCAGCCTGATAACCGAGGCGGATATCGAAGAAGGCATCAGCGGCACCGCTTCCTTCACCTCAGACCTGTTCCAGGTGGCACGAGAGGGGGTGGCGGCCGGTCATGATCTGGCCCGGGTCTATGCCACGGCCATGGAGACCATGCGGCCGAAATATGGGCACTGGGTGATCTTCGAACACTGCATGCCCTTCAATGTCAGCCGGGCCTATGACGAGGCGCGTGGGCTGGACCGGCCGCAGATCTGGACCGCCGAACGCGACCTCGCCATGTGGCGCGCCCTGGAGGGGAAGACGCCGGTGAAATCGGCCGAGATCGGCGGCTGAGGGCGATCATTCGCCCGAGGCGATCTCCTTTGCGCGTTGGCCGATCTTGTCCAGGATATTGTCAAGCTGACGGCGTTCTGCATCGGTCAGCGCGCCGGCGAGAGCGGCCTCGAGCTCCCAGGCCAGCGGGACGATCTGGCGGTAAATGGCCTGTCCCTGCCGGGTAAGGCGGAGAATCTGGGCACGCTGGTCTCGCGGGTGAGGCTGGCGGTCCAGCAGGCCTTTGTCCGATAGCCGGATAACGGCCCGGCTGACGCGGACGCGATCCATGCCGGTGCGCTCAATCACCTCCTGTGTTGTCTGCGTGACGTGCTCACCGACGACGGCCACCACGCGCCACTCGGCAATGCTGATGCCGAAACGCTCCTGATAGCGGCTCGCGAAAAGGCCGCTCACCGCCTCCGTCACTACGGAGAGCCGGTAGGGAAGGAAGGCCTGGAGGACCAGGGGGGCGGAGTCATCCGGCCGGGAGGTGCGCTTCGGGGTCTCGGCATTATTCCGTTTCGCGCTCGCCGTCATTTTTGCTTTCTCTCTCATGTGAGACGATATAAAAACGCAGGAGGGACGACCATGGTCTCTTGGAATCCGGTTCGGGGACAGAGCGTATGAATCACTCCGTAAGGCCAAGCCTGACGCCGGCGCAATCCTCCAGGACGGATGGGCCGGCCTATCTCTCCGGTTTCGGCAATGGGTTCGAGACGGAGGCCTTGCCGGGGGCACTGCCTATCGGGCGCAACTCACCCCAGAAATGCGCTTACGGCCTGTATGCCGAACAGCTGAGCGGGTCTCCCTTCACGGCGCCGCGGGCAACGAATGAACGGTCCTGGCTGTACCGTATTCGCCCCACCGTCGCGCATTGGGGAAGCTTCGAAAAAGTGGATGCCGGGCTGTGGCGCACCGCGCCCTGTACCGAGATGGATATGCCCCTCGCGCCGCTCCGCTGGAATCCCCTGCCTTTGCCGGAGACGGCGCAGACGTTTCTGGAGGGGATTCACACCGTTACCACGGCGGGGGATGTTGCCGCGCAATCCGGCATGGGTTCGCATATCTACCTTGTTACGCGGTCCATGCGGGATGAGTACTTCTACAATGCGGATGGCGAGATGCTGTTCGTGCCACAGCAGGGTGAGCTTCGGCTGTGGACGGAGTTCGGCATCATCGACATCGAGCCCGGTGAGATCGCCGTCATTCCGCGCGGTGTGAAGCTGCGTGTGGAACTGCGGGATGAACAGCCAGCGCGTGGCTATCTGTGTGAGAATTACGGCGGCGCCTTCTCTTTGCCGGAGCGTGGGCCGATCGGGGCCAACTGCCTCGCGAATCCACGGGATTTCCTGACACCCGTCGCGGCGTATGAGGACCGTGACGCGCCCTCAACCATGACGGTGAAGTGGGGCGGAAATCTGTGGCGCACGGAGCTTCAACATTCGCCGTTGGATGTTGTGGCCTGGCATGGCAACTACGCGCCATACAAGTATGATCTTCGGCGGTTCTCCCCGGTGGGGCCGATCCTGTTCGATCATGCCGATCCGTCGATCTTCACGGTGTTGACATCACCTTCGGAAACGCCAGGTACGGCGAATATCGATTTCGTCATCTTCCCCGAGCGCTGGCTGGTGGCGGAAAATACCTTCCGGCCGCCTTGGTACCACATGAACGTGATGAGTGAGTTCATGGGGCTGATCAAAGGTGTTTACGATGCAAAGACGGGTGGAGGCTTCGTTCCCGGTGGTTTCAGCCTGCACAATTGCATGTTGCCTCATGGCCCGGACATGGCGGCATTCGAGGCGGCGAGCAATGCCGAGCTGAAGCCGCATAAATTGGAAGGGACGCTCGCCTTCATGTTCGAGACACGCTTCCCGCAGCGTGTCACCCGCTACGCTGCCGAGGTGCCCGAGTTCCAGACCGAATATACCGGCTATGGCCGCGGCCTGCGGAAGCACTTCGATCCGTCCCGCCCCTGATCAAGGTGATACGCGCCCCATGAGCCATCTCGATGCCACGCATAATCCTGCTCTGCGTTCCTGGGTGCAGGGCGCGGACGGGCACCCGGATTTTCCGATCCAGAACCTGCCGCATGGCGTGTTCAGTCCGCCGGCAGGCGGCGGTCCCCGGGGAGGCGTGGCGATCGGCGATTCCATCCTCGATCTGAAGGCCGCGCTGTCGGCGGGGCTGCTTCAGGGCGAGGCGGCTGAGGCGGCGGCTGCCCCCTCGCTGAATGCATTCTTCGCCCTTGGCGCGGCGCCCCGGAGAGCGCTGCGGCAACGCCTCTCCGCCATGTTGGAGGAGGGCAGCGCGGACCGGGGCGCTGCCTCGGCCTGCTTGCATCAGGCAGCGGATTGCACGCTGCACATGCCCGCGCATATTGGGGACTACACCGATTTTTACGTTGGGATTCATCACGCCACGAATATCGGCAAGGTGTTCCGGCCGGATAATCCGCTGCTGCCCAACTATAAATATGTGCCCATCGGCTATCACGGCCGCGCCTCCTCGGTGAGGCCGTCGGGTACGGATGTACGGCGCCCGAAAGGGCAGCTGAAGGCCGCCGATGCTGATGTTCCCCGTTTCGCGCCTTGCGAAAGGCTGGACTATGAGCTGGAGCTCGGGATCTGGATCGGGCCGGGGAACAGGCTTGGAGAATCGATCCCTGTCGGGCAGGCCGAGGCGCATGTAGCGGGCTATTGCCTGCTCAACGACTGGTCGGCACGTGACATCCAGGCGTGGGAATATCAACCGCTCGGCCCCTTCCTGGCGAAGAACTTTGGCAGCACCATTTCGCCCTGGGTGGTGACGCCTGAGGCATTGGCACCATTCCGAATAGCCCAGCCTTCGCGCCCGCAAGGCGACCCCGCTCCCTTGCCCTATCTGCTGGATGAAGCGGACCAGCGACATGGTGCCTTCGATCTGGGGCTGGAAGTACTGATCCTTACCCCCGCCATGCGCCAGCAGGGGTTGGCGCCGCATCGCCTCTCCCTTTCGAACGCGCGTTACATGTACTGGACCGTTGCGCAGATGGTCGCGCACCACACGAGCGGCGGATGCGACTTGAATCCCGGAGACCTCCTGGGTTCCGGCACGATCTCGGCGCCCGATGACAGCGGCTTCGGAAGCCTGCTTGAGACGACGAAGGGCGGGAAGCAGCCGATTGCGCTGCCGAATGGAGAGAACCGCCGGTTCCTGGAGGATGGCGACGAGGTGATCCTGCGCGTGCGCGCCGCACGGGAAGGGGCGGTGTCGATCGGCTTCGGCGATTGCCGCGCCAAGGTTCTGCCCGCCGCATAGAAATGCAGCCCGCCGGAGAAGCGGGCGGCGGTATCAGGGAGGAAGGACGAATGACGGGCATAACCTTGACCCGGCGAGGGCTGGCGGCTGGGCTGGCCACGAGCCTGCTGCCATGGCGCGCTGCCTGGGCGGCATGGCCGGAGGCGCCGATCAAATGGATCGTGGCCTATGCGGCGGGGGGCGGCACGGATACGCTGGCGCGGCTGATCGGCGCCGCCATGTCGAGCAGCCTCGGCCGCCCCGTGGTGATCGACAATCGCCCGGGAGCCGCGACAAATATCGGGGCCGAGGCGGCGGCAAAGGCGGCGCCGGACGGTTACACCGTTTTCACGGCCGATAACGGAACGTTGGTGTTCAACCCGGCGCTGTTTCGGAACCTGCCTTACAATCCCGAGCGGGATTTCCGGCCCGTCGGCGCGTTCGCTCGCTTCCACCTTGTCCTGGCCGTACGGAAATCCTCCGATTTTAGCGATGTCAAATCCTTCATCGCCGCCGGCAAGGAGCGGCAGGGGCGCATCGACTATGCGTCGCCTGGTATCGGCTCCCCGCACCATCTGACGATGGAGCGCCTGGCACGCAGTACCGGCGCCCGCTTCAACCACATTCCTTATCGTGGTGCTGCGCCCGCGCTGAATGACCTGATTGCCGGCACGGTGGAGTCCACGGTCATCGACTATGCTTCTGGCGGCGAGGCCTTGCGGAGCGGCATGGTTCGGCCGCTGGCCATCTTCTCAAACCAGCGCCTGGCCGCATTGCCCGACGTGCCGACGGTGACGGAAGCGCTGGGGCTGGAGCGGTTCGAGGCCTATGCATGGCAGAGCCTTGTCGTGCCGAAAGCCACACCCGACCCCATCGTCGCGCGGCTGACGCAGGAGCTGCAAGCCGCCGTCGGGCAGGAAAGCGTGCAGAAGCGGATGCGCGAGATCGGGCTGGAGCCATTGCAATCCGGGCCGGAGGAAGTGCAGGCGCTGCTCGCTGCCGAGCGTGCCGTCTGGGTGCCGTTGATCCGCGAACTCGGCATCACGCTGGACTGAACGGCAAGGGACTGCACAGATGCGCCTGCACGGCTATTTCCGCTCATCCGCCGCGTGGCGGGTGAGGATCGCGCTGAACCTCAAGGGGCTCAAGGTGGAGCATGTCGCGCATCACCTCCGGCATGGGGGCCAGCGCGCACCGGATTATCTGAAGCTCCAGCCCCAGGGTCTGGTACCCGCCCTGGAGACGGATCACGGCACCGTGCTGGTGCAGTCCCTGGCCATCTGCGAGTGGCTGGATGAGGGATGGCCGGAGCCGTCTCTCTTGCCGCGGGGGCCGGGAGCGGCGGAGAGAGATCTGCGAGCGCGGATCCGCGGTTTTGCCCAGGCCATCGCCTGCGATATCCACCCCGTACAGAATCTCAAGGTGCTGTCCCGCCTGCGCGCGGTTCCCCTCCCGGAGGACGTGGTCTCGGCATGGGCGCGCGACGTCATCCAGGAGGGGCTTACGGCCTGCGAGGCCCTGCTCGGCGGTGAAGAGGGGCCATTCTGCTTCGGCGCCACGCCGACACTGGCGGATCTCTGCCTGGTGCCGCAGCTGGGTAATGCCCGCCGCTTCGGCTGTGACCTGACCGTGGTGCCCAGGCTGATGGCCGTGGAGGCCGCGTGCAGCCCGCTGCCCGCCTTCGCCGAGGCGGTGCCCTCCCGGCAGTCGGACGCCGAATAGGCGGGCCTCCGGGTGGTCGGCGCCTGTTAGCGGGCCGGTGCCTTTGCGGCTTGTTCAACCAGGCTGCGTATACGGTCCACCGCCGCGTCGGGCGCGGTGAGCACCGGCACCGGGGATACGGCACGCACGGCGGCGGCGGCGCGAGAAGTGGAGAAGTGTGCCAGCATGATCGCATCGCAATCCGCCAGGGCAGGGGCCTGTTCGGCGACGAGGCGGTTATGCGTCTCTGCGTCGCCCTGGCGCAGCCTGTCCATGGCGCCTTGAACCAGGACGGTGCGGAGGGTAGCGGCCTTGCCGGCACGCGCCGTGAACTCCTCGAATTCCTCCGCCATGGTGGCGATGGCGGGGCCGAAGGTCGCCAGCATGCCGATTTTGGAGCCCTGGGCGATGGCGGCCTGGAACATCGCCTCATTTGGCTTCAGGACGGGGATGGGGAGCGTATCGGCCAACCGGTCCAGGGCCGGGCCAAAGGCTGAGCAGGTGGCGAGAATGCCATCCGCGCCAATACGATGGGCATAGCGGCCGAAGGCCACGAAACGCTCGATCATGTCCTCGGACAAATCGGGCTCGCGCGCCCGGTCGATGCTCAGGCCGTCATCCAGCAGGTTCACCGTTTCGGCCTCCGGCCACCGCTCGGCGAAGGCGGCCTGGATGGGAGCCATGGCGACCGGGGTGGCGTGCAGCAGGACGATTCTGGTCATGTCTGGGCCTCCCGACCCTGGCGATCGCGGCGCTTCGGCTGACGCGTTATGAAACCGCTTTCAGAATAGGCCAGGGCGAGATGCCGTCAACCGCGCGATAGGAGTCAGGGAGGGGGCGCCGTGCTGGCGCGAAGAATCAACTCGGCGTCGATCTCCGTCACCCGCACCATCGGCAGGCCGGCCATGCGGGCCACCAGATAGTCGCCCGCCACCTGCCCGATCTCGGCGGAGCGGATGCGAATGGTGGTGAGGGAGGGGGTGAGGAAGGCGGCATAATCCGCATCGTTGACGCCGATCAGCGACAGGTCGTGCGGGATGCGCATGCCGCGCGACTGCGCCTCGATCATGACACCGAAGGCCATCTGGTCCGTGCCGCAGATGATGGCGGTGGGCGGGGAGCCGGAGGCGCTGAGGATCTGCCTTAGCCCATCCCGCCCGGCGGCGATGCCGTAGGAGGTCTGGATATCGTGCTCGGGCCGCACGGTCAGGCCTCGCTCCGCCATGGCTCCACGCACGCCGTCTACCCGGCCGCCGGCACGGTCGTTGTCCTGGCGGATGCTGGTGACGAGGCCGATGCGGCGGTGGCCGAGATCCATGAGATAGCGCGCCGCGCGCGCGCCCGCGGCGGCGTTGTCGAAGCCGACGCAAGGCCGCTCGGCCGAAAGGCTGAAGGTCTGCACGAAGGGGATGCGCTGGCGGGCAATGCGGTCCAGCAGGGCGGGCCGGTGCCGATCCCCTACCAGCAGCAGCGCGTCGATGCCGCGTTCGAGCAGGAAACTGGCCTCCCGCATCTCATTATCCAGGTCATAGCCGGCATTGGTGAGGATCAGCGTGTAGCCGGCGCGGCGCAGCCGCTCCTGGAAGCTGGACATGGCGCGGACGAAGAGGTCGTTCTCCAGATTGGGGATGACGGCGCCGACGGCCATGAAACGGCGGGTGGAGAGTGCGCGCGCCGCGCTGTTGGCCACGAAGCCGAGGTCCTCCGCCGCCCGCATGACGGCCTCGCGCTTATCCGCCCTGACGCTCGCCGTGCCGTTGAAGACCCGTGAGACCGTGGAAGTCGAGACCCCGGCGCGGCGTGCCACGTCGCTGGCGAGGGGGAAGCGGCTCTCCGCGATATCATCCTTCGGCGGCATATCCGTCTCCTGGCCAGGCGCGGGGGCGTATGAAGCGTATCCTCATGCTTGACGCAAAGCGGGGGCCGTGCTCGTGTGAAAGCGCTTTCATAGCGCAAACAACAAAGGTGCCCAAGGGAGTAAGCCACAAGGGAGCAGGATCTGGCTGGGGTACGGCTATGCTGCCCTGACAGTTCTCCCAGCCTTGGAGCACCACGAGGGGAGGCTGGAGCCGCGATGGCAGCCCGGAAGACTGTCGTGAAGTTCGATTTCTGGCAGGACCCGGCCATGGCCGAGCGTTTTGCCCGCGAACCGGATATCGACTTTCTCACCTGCGAACTGGGCGGAGCTGAGGAGGATGCCTGGGCGAAGCTCGCCGCCGCGCATGTCTATCATATTTCGTCCACCAAGGACGAACTGCCCCGGCAGTGGTTTGCCAGCGGCGAACTGCTGAAGCGCTGCCCGAACCTGCTCTGCATCTCTGCCACGGGCGCGGGATATGACACTGTGGACGTCGCTGCGTGCAGCGAGGCTGGGGTGCTGGTGGTCAACCAGTCTGGTGCCAATGCCGCGGCAGTGGCCGAGCATACGATCGGCCTGATGCTGGATATCGGGAAGAAAATCACCCTGAGCGACCGGCTGCTGCGGCGGGAGCGCGGCTTTTCGCGCGAGGCGCTGATGGGGCGGGAGATTGGTGGCAAGGTGCTGGGGCTGGTGGGTATCGGCCATGTGGGGCGCCGGGTGGCGGCGCTGGCCAATGCCTTCGGCATGACGGTATTGGCCCATGATCCGTGGCTGAGCGATGCCGAAATTCACGAGCGTGGAGCGCAGCCTGTCTCCTGGGATAGGTTGTTGCAACAGGCGGATATCGTTTCCGTGCATTGCCCGCGCGACGCGCAGACGCTGCGGATGATGAACCACGAGACCTTCGCGCGGATGAAACCCGGCGCCGTGTTTCTCAACACGGCACGCGGTGGCATTCACGACGAAGCGGCGCTCCATGCAGCGCTGAGCTCGGGGCATCTTTCGGCGGCGGGGCTGGATGTCTGGGATGTGGAGCCCCCACCGCTCGAGCATCCGCTGCTAGCGCTGCCGAATGTCATCGCGACCTATCATACCGCCGGCGTCACCGTGGAAGCACGGCGCTGCATGGCGGGTTGGGCCGCTGACCAGATCGTGGATCTGCTGCGAGGGAAGCGGCCGCCACGGCTGATCAACCCGGAAGCCTGGCCGGCCTATGCGCGCCGCTTCGCGGCCATCCTGCAAGGCCCAGTCGGTGGAGAGTTGTCTCCCGCCTAGCTGCAGAAACCGTTCAAGTTCGATAGGGAGGAAACCAGAATGACGCTGAAGCGCCGCTCCTTCATGACGCTCGCCGCGACCACATTAGCGGCGCCCGCTCTGGCACAGGGTCCGGAATGGCCGAAGGACAGACCCATCCAGGTGATCGTGCCCTTTCCGCCAGGCGGCGGGGTCGATCAGATGGCGCGTCTGGTGATGCCGCATGTACAGAAGGCAGTGCCCGATCTGCGCTATGTGATCGACAATCGTCCCGGTGCGGCCAGCCAGCTCGGCCTTGAGCTGCTGTATGGTTCGAAGCCGGATGGCTATACGATTGGCGCGGCGGTCATGCCAACGCTGCTGAGCATGGCCATCGAACGGCCGGTCCGATACGACGCGAAGCAGTTCGTCTTCATCGCGAATGTGGTGGATGATCCCGGTGGGTTGTGGGTGCTGGCATCCTCGCCACTGAAGAGCCTGGGCGACGCGCTGGAGCGTGCGAAGGCTGCACGGGGGACCGTGTCCATCGGCACCACCGGTGTCGGGTCCGACGATCATCTGCTCATCGCCGATCTCGCACAGACGGCGGGGACACAATTCAACCATGTGCCTTTCAACGGTTTCGCGCCGTTGCAGACGGCGCTGCTCGGTGGACATCTCGACATCGGCTGCTTCAACATGAGCGAGGGCTTGCCGGCACTGAGAGACGGCCGACTGCGCTGCCTGGGCCTGGCATCGGCGGAGCGCCTGCCGGTCGTCCAGGACGTGCCGACCTTTAGCGAGCAGGGAATCCGCATGCTGGCAGGCTCCCAGCGGGGCATTGTCGCGCCGCCAGGGCTGCCACCCGAAATTGGCGAGCGGCTTGTGGAAGGTTTCAAGGCCGCGCTCGCGTCGCCCGAATTCCTCGCCGAGGCCCGCAAGGTGGATATGCCGATTTCGGCCAAAACCGGCCAGGACTACCGGGCCTCGGTGTTTGCCGCAGAAGGGCATCTGCAGCGCATGTGGGAACGCAGCCCCTGGCGCGATTGAGAGAGGAGCAGCAGTAAGTGGGACAAATCTTGCGCGTCATGTCAGGGCTCGCCGTCCGGGCGGCGTTCGATAGCGCCATCGTTCCGGCCTTCGAAAAGGAGGCCGGCTGCGAGGTCGTGACCGAGTGGACGCCGACGACGCTGATCATGCAGCGCGTGCCCGCTGGCGACACCGCCGATGTTCTCGTGGTGACGAAGAGCGCCATGGACAAGCTTGCCGATGGCGGCTTCGTCGACCGCGACAGCCGGATTGAGCTGGTCCACTCCCGCGTTGGTCTCGCGGTGCCTGGCGGTGCGCAGCATCCGGATATCGGCACGCTGGATGCCTTCCGCTCCGCGCTGCTGGCGGCTCGCTCGGTGGCCTATTCGCGGGCGGGCGCGAGCGGCATCCATTTCGAGAAGGTTCTCGAGGAGCTGGGCATCGCCGAAGAAGTCCGTGGCCGCGCGACGGTCATTCCCGAAGGCTTCACGGCCGAGAAGTTGGTGAGTGGAGAAGCGGATCTGGCCGTACAGCAGGTCAGCGAGCTTCTTGTGGTGCCGGGTATCGACATTGTGGGGCGCTTTCCGGAGGCGGTGCAGACGGTGACGTCATTTTCCGCGGCGACGACGCCATCTGCCGCAGACCCCTCCCTCGCGGCGCGGTTCATGGCATTTCTTCACTCGCCGCTCGCAGCCGAAGCCTACCGGAAGACCGGAGTAGACCCGGCCTTTTGAACACACGCCCTTCAGGCCCGCCCTTCTTCGGCTTCTGACTTCCTCGCCGATGCAGTAGACTTTCTCATCGAGGAAGTCATGGATCAGCCGAGCGTGATGCAGCTTGAGGGGCGCGGGGTACAGTCGATTGAGGTCGGGGGGCGGCTGCTCAAGGTCATGGTGGAATGGGCGAAGCCAGCCATGCTGCGCGATCTCGCCCAGGCGGCGGGGATAACCCCGGCGCAAGCCCACGCCTATCTGCTCAGTTATCGCAAGCTCGGGCTGGTGGAGCAGGATGCCGCGAGCGGGCGATACGCTCTGGGGCCATTCGCGCTACAACTCGGGCTGGCCCGCATGCGCGGCTCGGACATGTTGCGCATGGCCGCTGATGCCGCAGCGGAACTGGCGGAGCAGATGGGACTTATGGTGACGATCGCCGTATGGGGGACCCACGGCCCCACTATCATTCACGTGCAGGAATCGAACCAGCCGATCCATGTGAATCTCCGGGCCGGATCCGTCTACACCATCACCGGAACAGCGACCGGGCGAGCATTCGCTGCCTTTTTGCCGCGCAGCAAGGTCTGGCCCTTGCTGCAGGAAGAATTGCAGGAGGCTGGTCCGGGTGCCCGTAAGGTGGGCCGCGCGACGTCTGAAGCCACCCTGACGGCTGAAATCGGGGAGGTCCGCGGGCTTGGCTATGCGACGACACGCGGGGTGCCGGTGCCGGGGATCAACGCCGTGAGCGCGCCGGTCTTCGACCATACCGGCCAGATGCAGTACGCGATCACCGCCATTGGCAATGCCGGGGCACTGGATCCCGGCCCCGGCACTCCGCAGGCGGAGGAGGTCGTGGCTTTCGCGCGCCGCCTCAGTGCTCAGCTCGGCTACAGGGCATCGGCCGAGAACGGCGCCGTCAATGCCCCGCGCCGAGGTAGGCCGCGCGCACCTGCGGGTGCAGCAGCAGCTCCGCGCCCGTCCCTGAAAGGGTGACTCGGCCGGTCTCCAGCACATAGGCGCGATCGGCCACGCCCAGCGCCAGATTCGCCATCTGCTCGACCAGCAGGACTGTAATGCCACGCCCGCGAAGAGTGCGGATGATGGCGAAGATCTCCTTGATCACCAGCGGTGCCAGACCCAGCGAGGGTTCGTCCAGCAGCAGCAAGCGGGGGGCGCTCATCAATGCCCGGGCGATGGCCAGCATCTGCTGTTCGCCACCCGACAGCGTAACCGCCATCTGACCCTGCCGCTCCCGCAAGCGGGGGAACAGGTTGAACTGTTCCTCCACGGCATCCTCCAGAGCAGAGGATGAGAGGTTTCGCGACCAGGCGCCCAGCTCCAGATTGTCCCGCACGGTTTGATCGGGGAAGACTTGGCGCCCCTCCGGAGAGAGGGCGATGCCGGCGCCGACACGACGATGCGGGGGCATGGCCGTGATATCCCGCCCCTCAAAGTGGATGTGCCCACTGCTGAGGGGCAACAGGCCCGCGATGGATTTCAAGAGAGTCGTCTTGCCGGCGCCGTTGGCACCCACGATGGCAACGACCTGCCCCGCCTCGACGCGGATGGAGGCCTCGGCCACGGCGCGAATGGGGCCATATCCGATGCTGGCTGTGCTTACCTCCAGCATGGCGGTCATGGCTTTCCTGCCAGGGAGAGTTCCAAAGCGGCTTCGGGCGCTTCCTCCACGCCAAGATAGGCGGCGGTGACCCGCGCATCCGCCTGAACCTGTGCAGGAGTGCCCTCCGCGATTTTTTCGCCATAGTCGAGCACGATGACGTGGTCGGAAATGGCCATGACGAGATCCATGTGGTGTTCCACCAGGAGAATGGTGACGCCCTGCTCGCGAATGCGGAGCAGTAATTCCCCGAGCTCTGCAGTCTCCTGCGGGTTGAGACCGGCCGCCGGCTCGTCCAGCAACAGCAGATAGGGCTCTGTGGCCAGAGCGCGGGCCAGCTCCACGCGCCTTTGCAGACCATAGGGAAGTGAGCCCGCCGTCTGTTGAGCCAATTCGGACAGGCCAAGGAAGCGCAGGATTTCCGTGACCCGTTTCCGGGCAGCCGCTTCCTCGCGCCTTGAAGCAGGCAGGCCGAGCAGCGAGGCCAGGAAGCCGTTGCGCATGCGCGCGTGCTGGCCGAGCAGGACATTGTCCTGCACCGAAAGTTCCCTGAACAGACGGAGGTTCTGGAAGGTCCGCGCGACGCCGAGGCCGCAAATGGCGTGTGGACTGATCCGCCCAAGCGGGGTGTCGCGGAAGCGGATGTCGCCATCATCCGGACGGACCACGCCGGACAGGATGTTGATGAAAGTGCTTTTGCCCGCTCCGTTGGGCCCGATCAGCGCATGGATATGGCCGCGGGTCAGAAGCGCAGCGATATCCCGAGCGGGGCGAACGCCGCCATAGGACTTGCTAACCCCCTGGGCCGTCAGCAGAGGTGCCACGGGGGATGCGTCATCCGGGCGGGTCGGCAGGCGGGCCTGGAGATCGGGTTCTGCTGCCTTGCGAGGGGCGGTGGAGGTGCCGCTTCGGCGCAGGCCGGCCAGGACGCCGGCCAGACCCTTCGGCATGGCATAGAGCGCGAAGAGAAGCAGGGCCCCCTGCACGAAATGCTCGATCCACGACCATCGGGCGAGCAGGGCAGAAAGTAGAGTCAGCGTGACAGCACCCAGGACAGGTCCAGCCAGCGAACCGGCGCCGCCAAACAGCACCAGGAGCAGAATGAAGATGGACAGGTTGAAGGTGATGAAATCGGAGTTGATGTACTGATTCTGCTGCGCCACCAGTGCTCCGGCGAGCCCGCAGGTGGTTGCTGCAATCACGAAGGCGAGCACCTTGTAGCGGTGGACGCTTACCCCCACGGCGGCGGCGGCAATCTCATCGGCCTGAAGAGAGAGAAAGGCGCGGCCGAAGCGGCCCGTCAGCAGGTTCCGCAGCAGGAGATGCAAGCCGAGACATAGCAGAATACCGAGCCAGACCCATTGTTGCATCGTCAATGGGTCACCGTTCAAGGTCAGCGGCTTGATGGCGTAGATGCCCATCGCGCCGCCGAAGATGTCCGATGCTTCGGTGACCAGCTTTTCCACCACGATGCCGAAGGCCAGCGTCACCATGGCAAGGCTCGGACCGCGCACGCGCAGTGAGGGAGCGGCGATGAGTACGCCACAGGCGGCCGCGATGCCGGTGGCCAGCAGCAAAGCCAGCCAAGGCCCCAGATCCCAACTGGTCGTCAACAGCGCCACGCCGTAGGCGCCAGCCGCGAATAGGCCAGCCTGGCCCAGGGATTTCTGCCCCGCGAAGCCGAGGAGAACATTCATGCCGGAAGCGCAGAGCAGATAGATGCAGATATTGAACAGAATACGCAGATAAAAGTCGTTCGTGACGAAGGCTGCCGCCAGGGCCGCCGCGGCTGCCAGGAGGACGGCTAGCAGGACATGCCGCATGGATCTCACACCTTATCGAGCGTGCGGGCGCCGAACAGGCCGTTGGGCCGGATGGCGAGCACCAGGATGATGAGGGCGAAGATGGCGATCTCTCGCCACTGTGCCTGCCACAACGCCACGCCGGCCTCGAGAAGGCCCAGTGCGAAGCCGCCGAAGATGCAGCCGCGCGGATTGTCCAGCCCGCCCATGATGGCGCCTGAAAATGCCTTCAGGGCGATACCCATGCCCATGAAGAGCGAAGCCGAGGCCACCGGTGCCACGAGAACGCCGCCAATGCCCGCCAGCGCAGAGGAAAGGGCGAATGCCCCCGCCATCACCAGCGTCACGTTGATGCCCATGAGAGCCGCAACCTGCGGGCTATAGGCCACGGCACGCATGGCCTTGCCCATCCGGGTGCGCCGCATGACCAGGTCCAGTGCCACCATCAGCAGGACCGCGACCGTCAGCACCACGATTTCCTGCGGCCGCACACCGGCGCCGCCGAGCCGCATGACATCATCGCCAAAGGGGGAGGGCATGTTGACAGGAGCAGGGCCCCAAACGGCCAGGCCCAGGCTCTGCAGAATGATGCCGAAGCCGATGGTGCTCATCACCCAGGACATTCCGGGCTTGCCCGCGAAAGGGCGAATAGCGGCGAGAAACAGCAATATGCCGAGCGTGCCGAGCACGGCGCCGACCACCGCCGCTGCCACCGGATAGCTGAAACCGCCCGATGCCGCAGGCGAGAGAGCAGCGAAGCTGCCTGCATCCCCGCTCGCGGAAAGCGCATAGAGAATGGTGACGCCCAGGAAGGCGCCGACGCCGATAAACTCGCCCTGGGCGAAGTTCAGTGTCTTGGTGGTGGTGAAGGTGATGCTGAAGCTCAAGGCGATCAGGGCATAGATGCCACCGATCGCCAGCCCGCTCACCAGTGCCTGGAGATAGGTGGCCAGCACGGTCGGGTCCTCCTGCCTTTGGCCCGTCAGCCCTTAAAGTCGCCAGGCTGCAACCCCGCAACGACATCGTCGCTGAACGCCGCCAGCTTGCCGTTACGCCAACATGTCCAACGCTGGTCGGCCGCCGTCAGCGCCTCATGCTCGGTCTTGCTGAAGGGGCGCTCATAGGTCTTGGCGTATCCCTGCAGCGTGCCGCGCAGATCTTCCAATGCAGCCCGGACGGAGGCCCCGTCAGTGCTGCCAGCCTGCTGCATGGCGCGGGCAAGAAGCATTGTGCCGTCATAGCCGTGGACGGCGAAGGAGAAGGCGGAATCAGCATCCAGCCTCGGGCGTATACGGTCGAAGAATGCCTGCTGGTGCGGCGTGCGATCTTCAGAGACAGTGCGCAGGAAGATAGGCTTCTCTGCAAGCTGCGGGCCTGAGGCGTTGATGAAGCTGAGATTGTCGGCCGCCCAGCTTGTCAGGACGATCGGGAAATAGCCGATCTTGTCCATGCTCCGCATCAGCTGTCCGATAGGCGTGCCCTGAGCCCAGACCAGTGCCGTCTCCACGCCGGCCGAGCGGAGCTTGGCCAATTGCGACGTCATGTCGGTGTCGTTGACGTTGAATTTCTCGCTGGCCACGGCTGTGAGGCCCTGCGCCTCGGCCACCTCCTGAAGGTCCTTCAGACCACCCTGACCGTAGCCCGTCGTCTCGGTCAGGAAGCCGATCTTGCCGGTACGCGGGTTCTTCTTGGCATAGGCCATGAGGCTGACGACCTGCGTGCGGTCGACGCTGCCGACGCGGAACATGTAGTTGTCGGCGCCCGTCCGCACCGGCTTGGTAATGTCGGTCGCGGAGCCAATGCAACCCATGACCGGGATACGCTTCTGGTTCGGAATATGTCGCCAGGCCAGTGCATTGCCGGAGTTGGTCGGGCCCAGGACGGCAGCAACCTTCTCGTTGTCGATGAGGTCGCTCATGTTCTGGATGGATTTCGGCGGCTGCGAGAGGTCGTCGCGTATGGTGAGGGATAACCGGCGACCTAGGACACCGCCTTCCTTCTCCAGATCCTCAAGCGCGGCCTGGATGCCGACCACGGCCGCTCGCCCCGACTGCGCGGAGGGAGAGGCGGAAAGGTCACCGTTGAAACCGAGCTTGATCACCTCCTGCGCCCAGGCCTTGCGGCCCAGGAGAGCCGGCGAGGCGAGCAGGGATCCAAGCGCTGCCTTGCCAAGCGCGCGGCGGCCGGTGCGGTAGGAGCCGAAATCGAACGTTCCTGTCACGTCATCCTCCTTTCTTGGTGCGCCGCCCCGGAGGGGCGCGGCAGGAGGGAGGAGGGTCGCGCCGGGCGACCTGCTCAGTTTCCTTCCCATCATGCCTGGCGGGTCTTACTGGCCCTTATGGGACCTCAGGCTATGGTGCCGCGAAGCGGTATGCAATGAACAAAATGTCTCATACGAGATGTTATGTCTCTTGCGAACGCGTTCGTCGTGTGATTGCCTGCTCCGTAACGAGGCCCCGCCAGGCGGCGGAAGGCAGGCGCCCAGCAGGATGCGCTGCACAAGAAGAGGAAGGAGCGTCCTGGATGCTGCTGCAGGGACGGATTGCGCTGGTGACCGGCGCGGGGCAGGGCAACGGTGCCGCCGTCAGTCTCGGCTTGGCGCGACATGGAGCGCAGGTCATCGTGACGGATGTGGATGGCGATGCGGCCAGGTCCACCGCCGCCGCCATCACGAAAGATGGTCATCAGAGCTGGAGCTTTACGCTCGATGTCGCCGACCTCTCCGGTTGCCGCGAAGTCGCTGCGCAGGTGGCCGCAGAAGTAGGGTCAGTGTCCCTCCTTGTGAATAACGCCGGCGTCTGCCCACGCCATGCTATCGACAGCGAGGAACTGGACGGGGCCTGGGACGCGGCGATGAACGTCAATTTGCGAGGTACCCTGAACGTATCTCGCGCTTTCCTGCCGCCGCTGCGTGAGACACGCGGCAGCATCGTCAACATTGCTTCGATAGCCTCTTTCGTCTCCACGGCGACGTCCGTCAGCTACCCCGTCTCCAAGGCAGGTGTCCGGGCGTTGACCCAGAGCATGGCGCATGAGTTGGCAAAGGACGGCGTGCGGGTGAATGCTGTCGCTCCCGGTACCTTCGCGACGCGCATGACCGAGGCGACCCGCCTCGATCCCGCGCGCTCCGAGCGTTTTCTCGCCCGGATTCCGATGGGGCGCTATGGCGAGCCGGAGGAGCTGGTTGGTCCTGTCGTCTTCCTCGCATCCGAGATGGCCAGCTACGTCACCGGCACGACGCTGGTGGTCGATGGCGGCTATCTGGCCCTTTAGCAGGGAGCACGAGCATGATCGTTCGTATGGGGTTGCTCAACCGCCGTCCGGAACTGTCGCCGGAGGCATTCACGCGTTACTGGCGGGAGGTGCATGGACCGCTGGCCGCCAGGATGCCGAATTTGCGGCGATATGAGCAGAATGTCGTTATCGACCGGTCTCAGCTGGCTATCGACCATGCGCGTGGCGCAATGGATCTGGACGGGTTTTCCCAGCTCTGGTTCGACGACCCCGCCACCATGGACGACGCCCTTGCTTCGCCCGAGTTCGATCCAGTGATCCCGGACAACGATCGCTTCGTGGGCCGGATTGGCGTGCTTGTGGCCCAGCCGAACATCGTCATTCCGGTGGAGGAGGGTCCCCTGATCAAGCGGATGTCCCTGTTGCGCCGTCGCCCCGATATCGATGCACAGCAGTTCCGGCGCGAATGGTTCGGGTTTCATGCGGAGGCGGTGAGCCGGTTTCCGCGCATCGCTGGTTATATACAGAACCTCGTGGTTACGCGCGGCAGCCATTCACGAGTGCCAGCAGCTTATGACGAACTGCCTATAGATGGCGTCGTCGAGATGTGGTTCCGAAACCGTGATGATCTCAACGCTGCCTTTGCTTCTCCGGCGGCGGAGGTGTCCCAAAGTCATGCCAAGGACTTCATCGCGGAGATAACGACTTTCCTGGTTGAGCCATACAGGGTCGTGTGATGAGCCCTCTGCATGACGGCCTGGCGAGCCTGAGGCAGAGGCAAGAAAAACGCGGCGCCGAGGCCGCGAGAGGAGACGGGGCGTGACCGAAACCGTGGAATGCGATGTGCTCGTGGTAGGCTCCGGCGCGGGCGGACTTGCGGCGGCAGTCTGTGCGGCAGCGCGTGGCCTTTCGGTGATCGTGGCAGAGAAGGATGCATATGTCGGGGGGACCACGGCGCTTTCCGGCGGCTTCATGTGGGTGCCCAACAACCCCGTCTCGCGCCGCGACGGCATTCAGGACAGCACCGACGCGGTGCGGGCCTATCTCCGGCACGAGGCCGGAAATCACTACAATGCCGCAAACGTTGACGCTTTTCTGGAGGCCGGCCCCGAGGCGATCGCGTTCTTCGAACGCGAAACGCAGGTGCAGTTCGAGCCCGCTTCGGCTTTCTCGGATTATCACCCGACGGCACCGGGCGGCATGGCCGGAGGGCGCTCGATCAAGGCACAACCATATCGGGCCCAGGGGCTGGGGGATGAGCTGAAGCGGTTGCGTCCGCCACTGCCGGAGCTGACCTTCGCCGGGTTGATGATCGGCTCCGGGCCGGAGCTGAAGCATTTTTTCAATGTGACGCGGTCACTAACCTCGGTTGTCTACGTCGCCGGCAGGTTGGCGTCGCATGCGCGGGACGTGGCCCTCAACGGACGCGGCATGTTGCTGACCAATGGCAATGCCCTCGCCGCACGGCTGTTCCGCAGCGCGCTGGACCGTGGCGTCGAAGTGTGGACAGAGGCGCCCGCCATCCGGTTGCTGGAGGAAGATGGGGCGGTGCATGGAGCTGTCCTGCGAAAGCGGGGGGGTGACGTCACCGTCCGCACTCGCAGGGGTGTGGTTCTGGCTGCGGGTGGGTTTCCCCAGGACAAGGCCCGGCGCCGGGAAATGTTCCCGCATGACCGCCAGAATGACGGTCACTTCTCTCCCGCGCCCGCCAGCAATACAGGTGACGGGTTGCGCCTTGGTGAGCAGGTTGGCGGCGCGGTAGAGAAGGGCTATCCGAACGCCGCCGCCTGGGTGCCGGTTTCCCGCGTGCCGCGCAAGGATGGTGGCTGGGGGGTGTTTCCGCACTTCATTGACCGCGCCAAGCCGGGTCTGATCGCTGTGCTGCCGAATGGGCGGCGTTTCGTCAATGAAGCGAATTCCTATCATGATTTCATTCAGGCGCTCTTCGCTGCGACTGGTCATGACCAGCCGGCGCGTGCCTTTCTTGTCGTCGACCGGCCCTTCCTGAAGCGCTTCGGACTGGGTTTCGTGAAGCCGTTTCCGGTGCCAGTGGGGCCACAGATCCGCTCCGGCTATCTGAAGACGGGAGGTACCTTGGCTGAGCTGGCGCGTAATGCCGGCATTGACGCCAAGGGCCTGGAAGAGACAGTCGCCGCCTGGAACCGCGACGTGGCCACAGGTGAGGACCGCGCCTTCGGTAAGGGCTCCACGGCCTATAACCGCTTCAATGGCGATGCGGATTTCAAGCCAAACCCCTGCTTGGCGCCCATAGCGCACGGGCCGTTCTATGCCGTGGAGGTCGTGGTGGGCGATCTCGGTACCTTTGCCGGGCTGCGCTCCGACGCGCATGCGCGGGTGGTGGATGCCGAGGGGCGGCCGATCCGGGGGCTGTACGCAGCCGGGAATGACATGGCGAGCATTATGGGCGGCAATTACCCGGGCGGCGGGATCACCTTGGGGCCGGCGCTCACCTTCGGCTACATCGCTGCCCGCCATCTGGCGCAGCAAGGGGCACAACCAGCCGACGCCGGAGCCGCGGAGCTGCCCGTGGCGGGCGGGTGATGCCTCTGGCGTGTTGCGATGGCCTGCGATCCTAGAACACGCAGGTATCGTCAGGCAGCCAGCTCGCGAGCAGGCGCTGACCGGGCTGCACCATCGGCATATCGGCACGCAGGGTGCGTTTGACTACGATGGTCTGCCCGCCAGCAGTGAGCTTCAGCACGCAGCGGGTGGACTCGCCCATGAACACGGCTTCCTGCACCGTGGCGTCCAGTGCATTGGCAGCGGCGGCCGGCGCCGCATCCGGAGGCAGAAGCATGATCTTCTCCGGCCGTATCATGCAGACCTTGTCTGTCGGCGTACCGCTGGCGGCGTGTAGCAATGCGCCGCCCAGGCTTGCGACCCAGCGGCCGCCGGGAGCGGCCTCGATCCGGTCCACCTGGATGAAGTTTGCCTCACCCACGAAAGAGGCCACGAAGCGATTGGCCGGTGCACCATAAAGCTCGGCGGGAGTGGCGAGTTGCTCCACCTTGCCACGGTCCATCACAGCAACGCGATCTGACATCACCAGAGCTTCCTTCTGGTCGTGCGTGACATAGACGAAGGTAATGCCAAGGCGGTGGTGGAGGTCCTTGATCTCAAGCTGCATTTCCTCCCGCAACTGCTTATCGAGCGCGGAGAGGGGCTCGTCCATCAGGAGAACGGGCGGGTTGAAGATGATGGCGCGCGCGATGGCGATGCGCTGTTGCTGGCCACCGGAAAGCTGCTGCGGATAGCGGGGGCCATAATCGCCGAGTCGGACAAGGTCCAGCGCACGGCGCACCCTGTCGGTGATCTCCGCCTTTGGAACGCCGCGTTGCTTCAATGAAAAGCCGACATTCTCGCTCACCGTCAGATGAGGGAATAAGGCGTAGTTCTGAAAGACCATTCCGATGTTGCGCCGGTGCGGAGGCACGGAGGTCACATCCCGTCCGCCAATGGCGATGCTGCCGCTGTCCGGCGTCTCGAAGCCCGCGATCATCATCAGCGTGGTGGATTTTCCGGAGCCGGAGGGGCCGAGGAAGCTGATGAACTCGCCAGCCTGAATGTCCAGAGAGAGACGGTCGATGGCCGTGAAGTTGCCATAGCGCCGCGTGACATTGTTGAGTACGATTGTCTCACCGCCAGAAACCGGAGAATCTGGCACGAAGTTTGCTGCGCTCATGTTGCTTCGCACCACTTGGCTATGGACGAGGGGGAGAAGGATGGCGGCCGCCGCAGGGAATTGTCCAGCCCCGATGGGCTTGGTGTTCGGATGAGCCTGGCACTGCCCGGAGCCGCCGTCTCCGCGCGGGGGCGCAAGACGCCGTGGCGTATGCCGCCTTCTCTTCTTGCCGTGCCGCTTCTGGCTTTTCTTCTGATATTCTACGCTTACCCGCTTGGCGCGATGCTTTCACGCAGCGTCTACGATGAAGGCTGGACTTTCGGCGGGTTCGCATTGCTGGCGGCAGACCCGACGTTCTGGCGAGTGCTGGGCACCACCGCACAGGTGGCTTTCGTCGTAACGGTGGCGTGCCTGCTCCTCGGCTATCCTGTCGCCTATGCGATGAGCAGAGTGCAGCGCGGAACGGCAAACCTGCTGATGGTTCTGGTCCTGATTCCATTCTGGACCAGCATCCTGGTGCGGACCTATGCCTGGATGGCGCTCCTCGGCCGGCGTGGCGTGGTCAACAATGCGCTGATCGCGATGGGCCTCGTCGACCAGCCCCTCCAGCTTATGAATACGCGCTTCGCTGTTTATCTGGCGATGGTGCATGTGCTCCTGCCCTTTATGATCCTCCCGCTCTATGCGGCCTTGCGCGGGCTGGACTGGCGGTTGGTGCAGGCGGCGGAAGGGTTAGGTGCGGGTCCCGCCGCGGCCTTTCGTCAGATCGTGCTGCCGCTTTCCCTGCCGGGCATGGCGGCAGGCTGCGTCCTGGTCTTCACATTGGCACTGGGCTTCTACATCACGCCGGTGTTGGTCGGCTCCGGCTCCGATGTCATGCTGTCCATGCTCATCGGCGATCTGGTGAACCGGCTGGACTGGCCAAGGGCCTCGGCCATGGCGGTGGTATTGCTGGCCATGGTGCTGGCTGTCTTCGCCGTGCTGGCGCGCATGGTGCCCCTTGGGCGCGTGCTGAGGGGAGGGCGGTGACATGACGTCGTTACGCCGTGCCATTCTGTTCACTTTCGTCGGGCTGGTGCTCGGCTTCCTGTTTCTGCCGGTGCTCGTCGTGTTGCCGTTATCCTTCTCTTCGGCACGCTACCTCACCTTTCCGCCGCCGGGCTTCAGCCTCCAGTGGTATGGGAACTTCTTCTCCCGGGCTGCCTGGACCGACGCGACATGGATGAGCCTGTGGACCGCGGCCGCCAGTACGGTGCTGGCCGTGCTTCTGGGCGTGCCGGCAGCCATTGGGCTGATGCGCGGCCGGTTTCCTGGCAAGGCCCTTGCGCAGGCGTTGATCATGTCGCCCGTGGTGGCGCCGGGAATCGTTGTGGCCATTGGGCTGTACTATGTCTATGCCCGATACGGGATGGTGGGGAATCCGCTGGCCCTGGTTGTGGCGCAAGCCGCCCTGGCGGTGCCCTTCGTTGTCATCAACGTTTCCGCCGCACTGGGGAGCGTGGACAAGCGGCTGGAACAGGCGGCCCTCAACCTGGGGGCGACCCCTTGGGGCGCGTTCCGGCAGGTGACGTTGCCGCTGATCCGGCCCGGCATCTTTGCCGGTGCCATCTTTGCCTTTGTCACCGCCTTCGACGAATTGCTCATCGCGCTGTTCCTGGCAGGCACGACGGCGGTCACACTTCCGCGCCGTATGTGGGAGCAGCTCAACTATTCCATTGACCCGACCATCGCCGCCGCATCCAGCCTGCTGATCGCCCTGACAACGGTGTTGCTGGCGGGTGCTGAGATGTTGAGGCGCCGCGCTGAGCGGCAACGTACCGCGCTCGTCGCGGAATGAACGCCCAAAGGAAGGAGAATCGCATATGACTCCGACGATACGGCACCTTCTGGCGAGGATGGCGGCGGAACCTCCGCACATTGCCGACATGTCCCGTCGCCGCTTCATCCGCAACGCGGCTTCCTTCGGACTGAGCGTGACGGCGGCGGCGGCGATGACACGGCATCTGGCCGCGCCAGCCCTCGCGCAGAATGTGGTGTTGCCCGAGATCACTTCGGTCCCTGACAAGCTGAAGGGTTCCGGGGTGGTGCGTGTGTGCTCCTATGGAGGAGCGTTGCAGGAGGCGCAGCGCCGCGCTTATTTCAAGCCTTTCGAGGAACTGACAGGCATCAAGGTCATCGAGGCCGAGGGGCCGGACATCGCCAAGGTCAAGGCGATGGTCGATACCGGCAATATCGAGTACGATGTCACGGAGCAGGAAGGCGCTTCCGTCCTCAGCCTTGCTGCGAAAGGCGATTACTGGGAGAAGATCGACTATAGCTTCTTCGATGTCGATAATATCGACGCGGCCTTCCGCCATGAGCGGCATGTGGACATGCTGCCTTATGCGCAGATCTTCGCCTATCGAAAGGATGCCTTCCGGGGGAAGGTGCCGCAGAATAACAAGGATCTTTGGGACACATCTGGATTCCCAGGGCCGCGATCCCTCATGGGTGGCGGTGCGTTGAGTCCGGATCTCGAAGTCGCGCTGATGGCGGATGGCGTGGCGCCGGGCCAGGTCTATCCCATGGATGTGGATCGCGGACTCGCCAGCCTGCGCAGGATCAAGCCACAGGTGGTGAAGTGGTGGGGTAGCGGCGCCCAGCCCGCGCAGCTTCTGGCGGATGATGAAGTGGTCATGGCCACGGCCTGGAATGGCCGCATCGCTGCCATTCAGGCGGCAGGTGCGCCGGTGGAAATCGTCTGGCAGGATCAGCTTCTGCGCAATGATTGCTGGGCGATTCTGAAAGGCGCGCCCAATCGTGAGAACGCGCAGAAATTCACGGCTTTCATCACCATGGCGGCGCCGCAGGCGCGATTGTCCTCGCTGATCACCTATGGCTTCGTCAACAACAAGGCTGCGGAACTGCTGCCGCCCGAGCGCCTGCGTATTCTGCCGACCTCACCGGACATCAAGCCCAAGCTGATCAATTATAACGCCGCATGGTGGTCCGCCAATCTGGATACGGTGAAGACCAAATGGACTTCCTTCCTGCTGGGATGACCTGCCGATGACCGCCCGCCCCCTGCCAAAGAGCCTTTATGCCGCCACAGCGCGCCCGCCGATAACGGCACCGCCGCTGGAAGGGGAGCGTAAGGCTTCCGTGGCCATTGTGGGGGGCGGGTTCACCGGCCTCTCGGCCGCGCTGCACCTGGCGCAGGCCGGTGCGGATGTGGTGCTGCTGGAATCGCACGAGCCCGGCTGGGGCGCTTCAGGACGTAATGGCGGGCAGGTCAATCCTGGCCTGAAGCACGAGCCGGACACCATTCTGCGGGATTTCGGGCCGGAGATGGGCGGGCGGATGATCCGCCTGTCAGGTGGCGCGCCGCAGGGGGTGTTCGACCTGGTCCGCGAGCATCAGATCCAATGCGAAGCGCATCAGGGAGGCACGATCCGTGCTGCATACCATGAGGCGGGCTTTGCCGAGATCCGCGCCGGCGCGGAGCAACAACAGCGTCACGGTGCGCCCGTCGAGCTGCTGGATGCCGAGGAGATGCGCCGGGTTACCGGGACAAGTCGCTATGTCGGCGGGTTGGTCGACCGCCGGGGCGGCAATGTAAACCCGCTAGGCTACGCCCGGGGGCTGGCAGATGCAGCGCAGCGGGCCGGCGCGGCCATTCATGGTGGCTCCCCCGTGACGCGCGTGGCGCGGGGAGCAGGCGGATGGGCCATCCACACCCCCACCGGCATTGTGCGCGCAGAACATCTCGCCCTCTGCACCAATGGCTATACCGATGGGCTCTGGCCTGGGCTGCGGCGGAGCATCGTGCCTGTTTTTTCCGCCATCGCCGCGACGGAACCGCTGCCAGAAGAACTGGCCCGGGCCATCATGCCGGCGCGGTCGGTGCTGTATGAGATCGCTTCCATCACTGTCTACTACCGCCTCGATGCGGCGAACCGGCTGCTCATGGGCGGGCGTAGCGCATTACGCGATACCTCGGACCCGCGCGAATACAGCTATCGTCGGCTGATCCGGTATTCGGAGACCCTGTGGCCACAACTCAAAGGGGTGCGCTGGGAGTATTTCTGGAACGGCCAGCTTGCCATCACGCCCGACCATTATCCGCATTTGCATGAGCCCGCGCCCGGAGTCATCGCGGCGCTGGGCTATAACGGGCGCGGCGTCGCCATGGCGACGGCGATGGGCAAGCAGGTGGCTCGGCGCATCCTCTCGCCGACGGCGGAGCTGGATATGCCGATGACCGACCTGAAGCCCATTGCCTTTCATGGGCTGTGGCGAAGCGCCGTGGCGGCTCGCGTGACCTATGGGCGCATCAGGGACATGCTGGGGGTCTGAGCGTCCCGGTGCCGCGCGTTACCCTTCCATGGTCACTCCGGTCAGCCGGACCATGTCGGCCCAGCGCGCCACCTCGGCCTTCTGGAAGGCAGCGAAGGGAGCAGGGGCCAAGGGATCCGCGGTGAAGCCGGCGGTGATCAGGCGGGCGCCCACATCCGCTTCGCCCAGTGCGGCCAGCATGGCGGCGGCAATCCGCTCCACGGCCGCGGCCGGTGTCCTGGCGGGCGCGAAAAGGCCGAACCAGGCATCGACGGCCAGATAAGGCGCACCTGCCTCGGCAGCGGTCGGGATGTCCGGGAAGTCCGGGAGGCGGGCAGGGGCGCCGATCTCAAGGGCACGCAGCCTTCCGTCCCGCACCAGCGGCGCGACGGACGGGAAGGTCGCCACGTAGAAGTCGACAATGCCGGCCACTGTATCCGTCGCCGCAGGGGCGGCACCGCGATAGGGCACATGGGTGGCGTCCAGGCCTTCGCGCTTCGTCAGCGTTTCGGAGATGACATGGCTGGCGGAGCCCGCCTGGGAAGAGGCATAGGTCAGGCGCCCCGTCTTGCCGCGCTCGATCAGCTGCGCGAGCGTCTGGGAAGGCAAGTTGGCCGGCACTACCAGTGCGTGATGCACGGTTGCGAGCTTGGCCACAGGCACGAAGCTGTCGATGACATGATAAGGCAGGTTCGTCATCATCGACTGGTTGCTGGCATGCGTCTGGTTGTGGCCCAGCACGATGGTATTCCCATCCGGCGCCGCATGCGCCGCGGCTTCCGTACCAATGATGCCGCCGGCGCCCGCCTTGTTCTCGACGACCACCGGGCGGGAGAGGGAGACCTGCACCTTGTCAGCCAGCGCTCGGGCCAGAATGTCGGTGGGACCGCCTGGCGGGGCCGGAACGATCACCCGCAGCGGCGTGCCCTGGGCGCGAGCGGCGAAAGGCAGGGCGAGGCCCGCGGACAGGCTCGTGGCCAGCAGGGTACGGCGGCGCATGATCGGTGGTCTCCCGTTTTGCCTTGAAGGATGTGGCTTTGGGGGTTTCGTTGCGCCGGAGCAAGGCGGCGTCAAGGGAAAAGGCATGGCTGAGGCACCGACTCGCCCTGGCGGTTACGGGCCCCTGATGTTTCCCTTTGACAGTTTCCCGACCCCTTCCTACGCTTTATTAGCGATGCAATCGTATCGCATAGAAATACGACAAATTTAACTTCCCAAGGGATGAGCCGTAGCGCGTCCGCACTTTTCCAGGCGGCGCGGAGGCAGAAGGGGCAGCGGACATGATGGATATGAAGGTGAACTGGCCGAACGGTGCCCGTATCGCGGTGATGCTGACCTTCGATTTCGATGCTGAGACGCTCTGGACCTCTCGAGACCCCGCCAATGCCCGCCGCCCCGGCATTCTGAGCCAGGGCACCTATGGCGCCCGCGTTGCCGTTCCGAAAATCCTGGAAACACTGGCGGAAGAGCAGGTGAAGGCCACCTTCTTCGTGCCCGGCTGGACGGTGGAGAACCACGCTGGCCGCGCGGAGATGATCCTGAAGAATGGGCATGAAATTGCCCATCATTCCTATTCCCATAGCTGGATCGATCCGGATTTCCCTGAGAAGGAAGTCGAAGAGATGGAGAAGGGCCTGGATGCGCTGAAGCGCGTGCTGGGTGTCGTGCCGCAGGGCTATCGCTCGCCCGCCGGCGAGACCAGCGACAACATGATCTCGCTCCTCCAGAAGCATGGCTTTCTCTACGACAGCTCTCTGATGGCGGATATCAACCCTTACCGGCTGGATCTGCCGGGGGGCGGGAAGGGGCCGATTGAGCTGCCCTGGCATTGGAGCCTGGACGACGCGCCGCATGCGCTGTTCTCCATCAAGAGCCCGCGTCCGATTTTCCCCAACAGTCATCTGCGTGAGATCTTCCAGGACGAGTTCCGGGAGATCTACCGCTGGGGCGGGTTGTACAATCTGGTGATGCATCCGCAGATCAGCGGCCGGCCCAGCCGTATCGCGCTGCTGCGCGAGATGATCCAGTGGATCAAGACCTTTCCGGATGTCTGGTTCGCAACGGGCGCGCAGGTGGCGGCGGCATGGTCGGCTGCGCACGAGCAGGGATGAGCTGCGGCATTTGATACATGAAGCGCCGATCCGGCGTGGCAGGCAGGAGTGAAGAGACGATGCTGAAGAAGTGGCTTCGCCGGACGGTGCTGGCCTCGGCGCTGGCAATAGTGGGTGTGGGTGGCCAGGCGATGGCCCAGCCGGCCGAGCGGCCGCTGCGGCTCGTGGTCAATGTTGGCTTGCAGGTGCTGGACCCCATCGCCAGCACCTCCTTCATCACCCGCAATTTCGGATACATGGTGTTCGATACGCTGGTGGCAATGGACAGCCAGGGTGAGTTCCGGCCGCAGATGCTGGAAGGCTGGACCGTCAGCGATGATGGGTTGACCTATACCTTCACCCTGCGCCCTGGCCTTGAGTGGCATGACGGCAAGCCCGTGACAGCAGAGGATTGCGTCGCCTCGCTGAAGCGCTGGGGTGCCCGTGATTCCTCCGGCCGGCGCCTGATGGCAGCGACCAAGGAGCTGCGCGCGGATGGGGAGAACCGCTTCGTCCTACAACTGGCGCGGCCCTTCGGCGGCGTGATCGATGCGCTGGGCAAGCCGAGCCTGCATGTGCCCTTCATGATGCCCGCCCGGCTGGCGGCGACGCCGCCGACCCAGGCTGTCACCGAAATCGTCGGCTCCGGCCCTTTCCTTTTCGTCAAGGATGAATGGGTGCCGGGTGAGCGCACCGTCTTTCGCCGGAACCCGCGCTACCAGCCTCGTCCGGAACCGGCGGACGGGCTGGCCGGCGGCAAGGTGGTGCATACGGAGCGGGTGGAATTCGTCAACATCTCCGATCCCGCAACGCGCGCCGCCGCGTTGCAGAATGGCGAGGTGGATTATCTGGAATACGCGCCGCTCGACTTCCTGCCGATTCTGCAGCGGGACCGTAATCTGGTCATCGCGCGGCCGGGCGGCATTGCTCAAATCATGGGCGGGCTCGTGCTCAATCATGCGCAGCCGCCCTTCAACAATCTCAAGGTGCGCCAAGCGCTGCAGATGGCGATGGACCAAAGCGAGGTCGTCGCGGTCCACGGGCTGCCGGAAGGCATGTACCAGCCGCAATGCCTCTCCATGACCATGTGCGGCACGCGCTACAGCAGCGAGGCGGGCGCGGACGCCATCCGTACGCCGAGCCTCGACCGGGCCCGCGCCATGCTGCGGGAGTCGGGCTACAACAACGAGCGGGTCGTGTTCCTGCACTCGGCGGATTCCGCCCTCATCAACCCCATGGCGATGGTGGTGGCGGACCGGATGAAGCGCGCCGGCTTCAATGTCGATGTGCAGACGCTGGACTGGGCGACCGTGGCGCAGCGCTGGCTGAGTCGGGAGCCAGTGGAGCGCGGCGGCTGGAGCGCGGTGCCGGTGGTCTATACCGGCTTCGATCTGTCGGACCCGCTGAACAATGTTGGCATCGGTTACAACTGCACCGGCAGCACGCCCTGGCTCTATTGCGACGAGGCGCTGAAGCCGTTGCTGGAGCGTTTCGAGGCGGAGGCTGATCTGGCCAAGCGCCGCGAGATCATGGCCGAGATCAACACCCGGGCGATTGCCAATGTGAACTTCCTGCTAACGGGCCAGTTCTCCAGCCCGGCAGTGTGGCGGAAGGAGCTGCAGGGCGTGATCGATTTCGGCTTCCCCGTGCTCTGGAATATCCGCCGGGTGAGCCGCTGAGGGTTTGCGCGCCCGTCTTATCCGGGGCAGGGCGCGCGCCGCTTAAGGTTGTGGCGGCGGCGCGGAGGCGACATAAGGGGCCGCGCTTTGCCAGGATATGCCGCCATGACCGATCTTCCGCTGCTCGTCACCCATAGCGGCAGCTTCCATTGCGACGAGGCTTTTGCCTATGTCGTTCTGCGCCTGGCCCTTGGCCTCCGGGAGCCCGGCAAGGACCACCGGCTGGTCCGCACCCGTGACGCGGAGATCATCGCCCAGGGCGATTATGTCTGGGATGTGGGGCTGACTTATGACCCCGCGACCCACCGTTTCGACCATCATCAGCGCGGCGCGCCAGTGCGTGAGGATGGGACCCCCTTCAGCGCCGCCGGGCTGATCTGGCAGCATCATGGCGAGGCGGCGCTGCGGGCGCTGCTGCGGCCGGAGGGCGCTGAGGGTATGGCGCCCGCTATCGCGGCGGAGCTCGATGGCGGGCTGATCCGGCGGATCGATGAGGTCGATAACGGTACGGCTCGCAGCCGCGAGCCGATGGACCTCGCCTCCCTGGTCGGAGACTGCAACCTCACCTGGGATACTCCGGCTGAGGGGCGCCAGGCCGCCGAGGACGCGGCGTTCCTGGAGGCCGTGGCCCTGCTGGAGGGTGTGCTGCGCCGGCGCGTGAGCGTGATGCGCTCCCGCATGGCGGCGGATGCGCTGGTCGTGGCGGCGCACGGGGCTTCCGCTGACCCGCGGGTGCTGGAACTGGAACGTGGCATGCCGTGGAAGAACGTCGTCTTCTCCCATGAACTGCCGGTGCTCTTCGCCATCTACCCCGTGCCGAACGGGAATTGGATGGTGGACGCCATGCCGCCGGAGCCCGGCTCCTTCGCGCAGCGCCTGCCGTTGCCGGAATCCTGGGCCGGCTTGCAGGAAGCGGCCTTGGCGGCGGAATCCGGCGTGCCGGACGCCGTGTTCGTGCATGTGCGCCGCTTCGTGGGGGGCGCGCGCTCCCGTGCCGGGGCGGTGGAAATGGCACGCCGGACGATCAAGCTGGCGGGACTTTAAGCGCGGCAGCGCCGTTACCGGCGCGGCGCGTTCCGGATACAGGCAAGCCGGGGCCGGTTGCTGGCTGGCGGAATGGGCAGTGCGCGGCGGCGGCCTTCGGACGTCATGAAGCGCCGGGCTTCGGCGGCGCCGCCGAAGAACAGCATCGGCGTCAGCCCGGCCGCGCAGATGCCCTGAATGCTGCGCGGCGGCAGCGGTACGCCGCCGCCCCCGCCGCTCCAGGCCGCACCCATGCGCGCGAGGGCCACGCGGCGACTGTAGAGCGCGCCGCGAGCTTCCTCACCTGAATGATAACGGGCGATAGCCTGTCCCCAGTCACCATGCCGGTTCCGCAACTCCCGCAGGAACCGCGCGGCGTAGCGTGTATTGGCCTGGGGATCGAAAGCTTCCTCCAGCCCGCGAAAGGCCTGCGGGTGATGCATGAGGTTGACCTGCATGCAGCCGACATCGATGGAGCGTACCCCCTTGGCCAGTAACGCGGACACCTCGGCGATGGCCTGCGCCTTGGTGGCCGGGGCGTGGCCTTCTCCGGCAGCGTTGTAGGACCACGGCCAGGGGGTAGGCGCGCCAGTGCGAGGGTTGCGCTGGCCGCTTTCCACCAGGGCGATGGCACCCAGAAGGCCGGCCGGCACGCCGGAAGCCGGCTCGATGGCCGTGATGGCCTGCCGGCAACGGCCCCAATCATCCGTGACAGCAGGCGCGGCCGCGGCGAGGCCGGTCCAGAGGAGGGCTGCGGCCAGCGGCAGGAGGGCGGCGGGACGGCGCATGACTTAGCTGTGGCGCAGCTTCTCGGCGCGATCCACTACAATCTGCGCAGGGCCCTTATGATCTCTTTTTGTTCTCTCCTGGTGAAGCTCGTGCTAATACCCGGCTTCTGATGGCCACGAACGATCTGCCCCCCGTGGTCCGCCGCATCATCCATGTGGACATGGATGCTTTCTATGCTTCGGTGGAACAGCGGGATAACCCGGAACTGCGCGGCATCCCGCTGGCGGTCGGCGGCTCGCGGGCGCGCGGCGTGGTGGCCGCCGCCAGCTATGAGGCCCGAAAATTCGGCGTGCACTCGGCCATGCCTTCCGTGACGGCCAGGCGGAAATGCCCCGAGCTGGTGTTTGTGAAACCGCGCTTTGACGTCTACCGGGCCGTCTCCCGGCAGATCCACGACATTTTCGCCCGCTATACCACCCTCATCCAGCCGCTTTCCCTGGATGAGGCGTATCTGGATGTCACGGAACCGCTGTTGGACCGGGGCTCCGCAACGGCCATCGCGGAAGAAATCCGCGCGGCGATCCGGGCGGAGACGGGGCTGACCGCCTCTGCTGGCGTGTCCTACAACAAGTTCCTCGCCAAGATGGCGTCGGACCACCGGAAGCCCGATGGGCTGTTCGTCATTACGCCGCGCATGGGGCCCGCTTTCGTGGAGACGCTGGCCATTGGCAAGTTCCACGGTGTGGGTCCGGCCACGGCCGCGAAGATGAACCGTCTCGGCATTCATAACGGGCATGATCTGCGACAGCAGACACGGGAATTCCTGCAGCACCATTTCGGCAAGGCCGGCGATTATTATTTCAACGTCGCGCGAGGGGTGGACAACCGGCCGGTGAACCCTGACCGCACCCGGAAATCCGTGGGTGCGGAGACAACTTTCGAGCGGGATCTGATAGTGTGGGAGGACGCAGTGCCAGCCATGGCGCCGTTGTTTTCCAAAGTGTGGGAGATTGTCGCAAAGAGCGGGCGAGGCGGGCGGACGGTCACAGTGAAGGTGAAATACGCGGATTTCCGCCAGATCACGCGCAGCCGTTCCTGCGCCCCGCCGCTGGCCTCGCTGGAGATGTTTGAGGAGATCGGATTGGAATTACTGCGTCCGGTCTTCCCGGCGCCGGAGGGCGTACGCCTGCTCGGCGTGACAATCTCCAACTTCGATGATGATACCCGCTCGCATCCGGCGCAACTGGCGCTGACCTTGGGCTGAACGTCAGCAGCAGGAGAGGAAGCGCTCCACCACGCGGTCGACGGCGGCTGGGACATCCTGTTTCCAGAAACGGGAAGACAGGATCTCCACCTCGATCGGCCCCGCATAGCCGGCACTCTCGGCGAGGGCGCGCAAGGAACGGAAGTCGATCACGCCATCGCCCATCAGGCCGCGATCCAGCACCAGATCGGTTGTAGGGACCAGCCAGTCGGCCACCTGAAAACCGAGAAGGCGCGGCGCAGCGGCTGGGAGGGTGTGGGGCAGGGCGGGATCCCACCAGCTGTTGTAGCAATCGAACATGATGCCGACATCCTGGCCCGCTTGTTCCGCGAGTTCGAGAGCCAGCGCCAGCGTGCTGATGCAGCCGCGATCGGCCGCCACCATCGGGTGGAGAGGCTCGACCGCCAGGGCTACATTCACCTTTCGCGCGTGCAGTGCCAGCTCCTGGACACCATCGCGCACGCGGCGGCGGGAATCCTGGAGGCTGCGGTTGCCTTCGGCCAGCCCGCCGCCGATGAGTGTCACGGATTGCGCACCGAGTTCAGCGGCTTCATCCAGCGTCGCGCGGCCATCATCCAGGCTCTTCTGCCAGGCGATGGGAGTGGCAGCATTGCCGAGATCCGCGATGCGGCAAAGGGAGCTGGCGACCAGCCCATGCTGCCGCATCAGCCTCGCGAAGGCGGCGGCGCCTTCGGCCTCATAATTGTAGCGCCACGGAGTTACGGTGCGGACGCCGGCGCGGGCGCAGGCGCCCAGCACCTCCTCCGCTGCACGCCCCGGCCCGAAGGTGCCGAGATTCATCGACAGCCGGTCCAGCCCGAGCGGCTTCACGGGCATTGCTTCCGCCATGTGCCGTATCCTCCGTTGATAGCATCTCGCCTGGCCCGCCGGAGCAGGCCAGGTTGGCTGCGGCCCTGGCTCAGCCGCGATAGGCTGGGAAGCTGGAGGGCGAGAGCTGTTCGATATCGCGGCCGGCCCAGTCGCGCTGCTGCATGCCGTCCCACATGGCCTGGGCGCCTGCCTGCACCGCGCGGCCGAGTTCAACCGGGTCGTAGCCGGGGACGACGCGGTTCTCCATGACGACGCGCCCGTCGATGATGGAGGTCTGCAGGTCCTCGGCCGTGGCGGAGAAGACGAGGTTGCGGATGGGGTCGCGCAGCGGCGTCATGAACAGGCTGTCGCTCTGCCAGATCAGCAGGTCCGCCTTGGCCTCGGGCGCGATGCGGCCCAGATCCTCGCGGCCGAGCGCCTTGGCGCCGTTGAGCGTGGCGGCGTTGAACACATCAGCCGCCGTTGCCACCTGCGTCTGCCGGTCCACGATCTTCGAGACCACCGAGGTCCAGCGCATCGCCTCGATCATGCTTTGTGGGCAAGTGTCGGTCGCGATGGTCATGTTGACTCCGCGCTTCTGGTATCTCGCGAAACTCTCCATGGCGATGCCGCGCCGCGCGAAGACCCAGACGGCATGGGCGACATTGGCGCCGGTATCGGCCAGGATGCCGATATCGTCGGCCTGGTAGTTGGCCCAGCTGCTCTCGCCCGGGATGATGCAGTGGCCGAGGATGCAGCGCTCCGAGAGGAAGCCGATCTTCTGCAGCCATTCGATGGGCGTGCAGCCATTGCGCCGCGTCATCTCGTGGAATTCCGGCACGGATTGGGAGACGTGCAGGGCCAGCGGTACCTTCATCTCCCGCGCCGCATCGGCCGAGCGGCGCAGCAGGGCTTCCGAGCAGGTGTCGATCTGCATCGGCGTCAGGAAGCCCCTGATGCGGCCATTCTCCTTGCCATCCACACGCTCGATGAAGCGGATCGCCTCCTTGAAGGCAGCGTCGCCATCATCCTCGGACCATTCATAATCCACGGTGCGGCCATTGGCGGTGTACCAGCGGCCGGAGCGATAGCCCTGGCCGATATAGGCGCGCAAGCCGCTGCGCGCGGCATGCTCCGCCACCACGTCGCCATGCCAGCCGATTTCCATGATGGTGGTGGTACCGGTGCGCAGCAATTCCGGGATGGAATAGGCGATGCTGGCGCGGCGGGCGGCCTCGGTGATGGCGCCGTCGCGGGCGGAGAGGAACTCGAACAGGCCCGAGAGGTAGAACTGCCGTGGCCCGCGGTCCTCGACGAAGCTCTTGTCGAGGGGCGATTCGGAGAGATGGGCGTGGGTGTTGATGAAGCCAGGCGTGACGACCTTGTCCTTCGCGTCGATCACCTGGTCGGCCGGGCCGTCATAGGTCTGGCCGACATGAACGATGGTATCGCCCTCATAGACGACCACGCCATCCTTCAGGTGGCGATGCCCGCCATCCTGATAGGCAATGACATGTGAGGCGCGAATGACTGTACGTGACATGAAATCCCCTCGAGCGATCTTCCACGGCGGACCGGTCCGATAGGAACGCACCGGATTGCCGCCATGGCAAGAGCGTGGGTTCAGTTCTTCTGTTCTTTCGCTTTTGCGAGAATGGCGTCAATGACACGCTGTGTGGCAAGGGCGTCCTCTCCAGAAATGGCCAGGCCGCTTCCGGTCCGGCAGGCCTGGAAGAAGTTCAGCAGAACGCCGCGATGGGCATCATGCGGGAAGTCCATGATATTGGCCCCGGAGCCGGTCGGGCCTTCGGCGTCCATCGTCTCCCGTCGGCCATCGGCATAGGCCACCAGTAAGGAGCCACCGAGCAGGCTGGCGGCCCCGTTGGCCGCGATGATTTCGATGCGCTCCGGATGGCCGGGGGGAAAGGCGGTCGTTGCCAGGAGGGTACCGGGCGCGCCATTTCCGGTCCGGAGCAGGGCGGCCGCGTAATCCTCCGTCTCCATGCGATGCAGCGCCGTGGTCCGCACCTCAGCCGCCGTAATGGCCGAGATGCCAACCAGCGAGCGGAACAGATCCAGCGTATGGATCGCCTGAGTCATCAGCACGCCGCCACCATCGCGCGCCATGGTGCCGCGTCCAGGCTCGTCATAATAGCTTTGCGGGCGCCACCAGGGGATGGTCATCGACGCCGCCTGCACGGCGCCCAGCTCACCGCTTTCCAGCAGGCCGCGCAGCCGGAGGCTGGCGGGCCGGAAGCGGTGTTGCAGCATGACCCCCAGCTGCCGCCCGGCGCGCCGGCCCGCCTCTACTAGCCTCTCGCCTCGGGCGACGGTGAGCTCCAGCGGCTTCTCGACCAGCACATGTCGCCCGGCCGACAGGCACTGCTCCGCGACCTCCAGATGCGAGGCGGGCGGGGTGAGTACCAACACGGCGGCCACGCGCGGATCATGGATGGCTTTCTCCGTGTCGGTCGTCGTCGGAAACGGAAACTGCCCGGAAAACGTGTCCGCTCTGGCCTGACTGCGCGTCGCGGCCCAGATGACCTCAGCCTCGCCGGCAAGATCGAGAAGGGCGCGTGCATGCGGAAGAGAGGCGGAGCCGAGGCCGATGATGCTGATGCCGAGTTTGTCCATGCCGCGAATCCCCACTGACCGAGCTGAGCCATTCCAGGATGATGTGGAGGTTGTTGCAACGGTAAAAGGCACCAGAACGGCGCCGTCGTGTTTTCGGGGTTTGTGCAATCCGCGAGATGGTTTCAGGATGACCAGCACAAAGACAATGCGAGGGTGCGAAACGATGAGAGTTCTCGTGACAGGAGGCGCAGGGTTCCTCGGTGCCTGGGTGGCGCGGCGCCTTCTGGCCGCCGGCCATCAGGTCCGGATCTTCGATCGCAGCCAGGATCGCCGGCTGGTGCATTCCATCCTGAGCGACGCGGCCACAGTGGAATGGTGCCACGATGACATCACGCAGGCCGAAGCGGTCGAGAGCGCGGCGGAGGGCTGCGGCGGCATCGTGCACCTCGCGGCGATGTTAACGCCGGCCTGCCAGGCTAACCCGGTGCTGGGCGCGCAGGTCAATTTAATCGGTACCTTGAACGTCTTCGAGGCCGCGAAGCGCCACCGCATCCGCAGCGTCACCTATGCCAGCAGCGCGGGCGTTTTCGGCGCGGATGATGGCGCGATTCCATATCCCGACACGCATTATGGCGCCTTCAAACTGGCATGCGAGGGCAGCGCGCGGGCCTATTGGCACGACGCCGGCATCGGCAGCGTCGGTTTCCGTCCCCTGGTGATCTATGGGCCGGGGCGGGAGGTGGGCGGTTCCGCCGGTCCCACCATCGCCTGCCGCAAGGCGCTGGCGGGGGAAGCCTACGCCATCCCCTTCACCGGTGAGACGGACATGATCTACGTGGACGATGTAGCCGCCGCGTTCGAAGCCGCCGTCACGCGTACGATAGCAGGCGCACATGTCTTCAACCTCCGCGGCGAGGTGACGACCGTCACGCGCATCTTGGCTGAGATCGAGGCTTTAGTGCCGGGAGCACGCTTGTCGGCGGCCGGAGGAAGCCTGCCCGTGACCGCGCATATCGCCGCGCACGATACCTCATCCGTCCTCGGCCCGCTTCCGCATACATCCTTACGCGAAGGCCTGTCTCGCACTGTTCAGTATTATCGGGACAGGCTGGAAGCGCAGCGCGAAGGCCAGAGGCAGGCGTCATGAGTTCTGAACTGTCGCTCGATGGAAGCACGAGGGTTCACGTCATCGTCGGCGACCCGATCGCCCAGGTGAAATCCCCCGGTGGCATCACCGCCGCCTTCGCGCGGGAGGGTCTCAATGCTGTACTGGTGCCTGCGCATGTCGTGCCCGGGGAGCTGAGCGCCTTCATCCAAGGTGCCTCCCTTGCACGAAATCTCGATGGAATCGTTGCCACGGTGCCGCACAAATTCGCGGCTTATGAGCTGTGCGCGACGGCAACGGAGCGTGCCCGCTTCCTGGAAGCCGTGAACGTCATGCGCCGCAATGCCGACGGCAGTTGGCATGGCGATATGGTGGACGGCCTGGGTTGCGTGCGGAGCTTAACGTCCGGAGGATGCGACCTGAGCGGAAAGCGCGCCCTGCTTGTAGGCTCCGGAGGCGCGGGGACCGCTATTGCGCAGGCCCTGCTGGAAGGGGGCGTGCGCGAGCTGGCGATCCACGATGCCGATGCAGCGCGAAGAGACCGCTTGCTCGAACGCCTCGGCGGGCGTGCCGTGGCGGGAACCGACGATCCATATGGCTATGACCTCGCGGTAAACGCCACCCCGGCGGGAATGCGCCCGGAGGACCCGCTGCCTCTGCGCGCTGAACGGCTGGAATCGTCCTGCTGGGTCGCGGACGCCATTACGGCGCCTGAAATAACGCCATTGCTGCAAGCCGCGCGCTCGCGGGGCTGCAGCACCCGTACGGGCCTGGACATGTTTGCTGCGGTCCGGGATCTGATTGTGGCGTTTCTTCTGCGTCGGAGCTGAATGGGTATCGGCCTGGCTGCGGCCAGGCCGACGACTTCCTTATGAGGCAATGCCGTAGAGCGCCAAAAGCCGGCGCATGCGGCTGACGGCCATTTCCGGGTCGCGTAGCAACCCGGCCTGGTCCGCCATGCGGAACAAATCCGCGAAGTAAGCCAGAGGCCGCATCGATTGCTGACCGCCGACCATGATGAAGTGATCCTGATGCCCATTCAGATAAGCCAGAAACACCACGCCCGTCTTGTAGTACTGTGTCGGCGCCCCAAACATGCGGCGCGACAATGGTACGGTAGGCTCCAGAATATCATGGAACCGCGAGACGTCCCCTGCCGCGAGAGCCGCCAGCGCGCGTGAGGCAGCGGGAGCAATCGGGTCGAAGATGCCGAGCAGGGCGTCGGAATGTCCCTGGGCGTCTCCCGCAATCAGCTCCGGGTAATTGAAATCGTCCCCGGTATACATGCGGACGCCCGACGGCAGGCGCCGACGCATATCGACCTCCTTCTGGGCGTCGAGGAGAGAAATTTTTATCCCGTCGATGCGGGCGCGATTCTCTTCAATGATCTCCAGACAGGTTTCGAGTGCCTCAGGAAACGCCCTGCTTCCCCAATAGCCCTCAAGCGCGGGGTCAAACATCTCTCCGAGCCAATGCAGGATGACGGGCGACTGAGCCTCGGCGAGAACCCTGCGACATACCAATTGATAGTCGGCTCCGGAGCGCGCCACCCGCGCCAGCGCGCGGCTGGACATCAGAATGACACGCCCACCAAGTTTCTGAATGGCGTTGAGCTGCTCGAGATAGGCGGCGATAACATCATCTATACCGCGTGCGTCGGCAGCGTCGAGATGATCGGTGCCGCAGCCCGATGCGATAGTGATGCCCGGAATGTCTGCCGTCTCGGAGATGGAATGCCGAATGAGCTCCAGCGCCGTCGGCCAATCCAGCCCCATGCCGCGCTGAGCGGTATCCATCGCTTCAGCTATGCCGAGCCCTAGCCCGGCCAGGTAGCGACGGTAGGCGATGGTACGGTCCCAATCCACCGATGCGGCGCCGCTTGGAGGACCTTCCGCCAGCGGATTCGCGACGACATGCGCCGCGGAATATGCGACGCGGCTGAAGGGAGTGGTCGGCGGAGCATCCAACACAGGCTGTCCGCGAAGGCCATAGGGCACCAGTCTGCCCCCTTCTCCGGGCAGAAGAATATCGGGCATACGGCGTGTCCTTCTATGCCTGTACCCAGCGCAGGATATGTGTCCCGGTCAGGCAGAGTTTGCCATCCTGGTTTACGACTTCGAATCGCGACCGTGTACGGGCGGGGTCGTCGGTCACTTCTTCCACGCTGTAACGGGCCACGAGAGAATCTCCAGCGAAGACAGGGTAGGTGAAGCGGATACGGTCATAACCGGCTGAGACAGGAGTGCCGTGGCAGCCTCGTTCCACCGCACGGCGAGACATCAATGACGATGCCGCCGAGACCAGTGCCATGACGTGGGCGCCATGGGCGATGCAGCGGCCAAAAGCGGTCGTGCGAGCGAATTCCTCATCGACATGGACCGGATCGTGATCGCCGCTGAGAGCGGCAAACTGGGCAATATCGGCGCCTGTGATGGCGCGGTGAAACTCCACCGTATCCCCGACCGAAAGGCCAGTAGCTGTTTCCATCACCTCACTCCGCCGCTTGCGCCGTTTCGAATCGATGCAGGGCCGGCCGCGGGGCGTTGGGCGGCAGGTCGCTGGCGAGCCCCATCGGCGCGTCGGCGAAGATACGCGCGTCCATTTGCCGGAGCGCGGGAGAGATACTGGGCCGGAAGGCCATGGCAGCCAGAACGTCTCGCTCGAGATCCAGGCCCGGTGTGATCTCGATCAGTTCAGGACCGTCGTCTCCCAGGCGGAAGACGGCGCGTTCCGTGACATAGAGAACGGGCTGGCCCCGCTCTCGGGCGAAGCGGCCGGAGAACGTGACCTGTTCCACACGCCGTACAGCCTTCGGCGCTCCATTGGCCGTCAGCGTGCCGCCAAAGATGACAGCCTTGGCGCCTTGGCTGATATTGACGAAGCCGCCGGGGCCGACGATGCGGCCGCCGAAGCGGGACACATTGACGTTCCCTTCGGCATCAAACTCCGCGAAGGACAGAAAGGCGAGATCGAGCCCTCCACCATCGTAGAAATCGAACTGGTAGGGCTGGTCCACCTGTGCGTCGGGCGACCGTGCGGCACCCGCCTCGTTGCCGCTGGCGGGAGCACCGCCGATATTACCTTGTTCGTTGGTCAGACAAACCCGCCGCAATATGCCTTCCTCAGCGGCGACATTCGCAATGCCCGTTGAAATGCCCGATCCGAGATTGCAAATAGCGCCCTCGAAAAGTTCACAAGCGCCCCGGCGGGCGACGATCCGGCGAGGACCCGGCGGCAGGCGCGGAATATCTTCCAGCGCGACGCGTATATGCCCGGAATAGGCAGGACTGTCCTGGGTCTCGAAAGTCTGCCACTGGTTCGGGTCGACAACAACGGCATCGACTAGAATGCCCGGTACCTTCACCATTTTCGGGTGCAGGCTGCCACGTGGCACGATGGTCTTGACCTGTGCGATGACGATACCGCCGGAACGTCGTGCCGCCTGGGCGATGCTCAGCATCTCCAGCGTTACGGCCTCATGTTCCATCGATATATTGCCATCCTCATCCGCCGCAGAACCGCGGACGAGAGCTACATCGACCTTGAAGGGGCGATAGAAGAGATATTCTTCCCCTTTGAACTCCGCGAGCTCGACGAGGTCTTCCGTGGCACGTTGGCTCTGCCGCCCGCCCTGCAGACGAGGGTCGACAAAACTATGCAAGCCGATCCTTGTAAGAAGACCGGGGCGGCCCGCCGCCATCTCGCGCATCAGCTGCGACATGGAGCCCTGAGGCAAGGTGTAGGCTTCGATCTTCTCGTCCAACGCCAGCCTGGCAATGCCCGGGCTGTTGACGAAGGTGCCCGAAACGACCCGCTTCAGCAGGCCTTCCTGGGCGAGATGACCAGCACCGCGCGTCTTGCCATCCCCGAGGCCCACGGGATGGACCGCCGTGATGCCGCGCGGGTTTCCGCTGCGGCGGAAGCGCTCGCCGATCGCGGCCAGGATGGCATCGGGCACGGCGTGACCGCCGCCGGAACCTCCGATGAGGAGGGTATCGTTATCACGAAGCAACAGGGCGGCTTCCGCCGCACTCATGCGCCTCATCGCACAATCTCCAGTTTCGTCGCGGTGCGGGGCGCGAAGGCCCCAGGGAAATGGCAAGCAACCTTGCGGCCCGGCGCAACCGCCGCCAACGGAGGCGGCGCCTCACATTCGGCACGCGCGACGGGGCAGCGCGCGGCGAAGGCGCAGCCGCGCGGCAGGCGCAGAGTGGAAGGAGGTTCACCTGCGAGAATCACGCGCTGACGGCCCGGCTCCGGGATCGCGCTGGTCAGGGCTACAGTGTAGGGGTGGAGCGGCCGCGAGAGCACATCATCCGCCGGGCCCTCCTCCACTACCCGGCCGAGATACATGACGGCCACACGGTCGCAGAACGCCCTCACCACGGCGAGATCGTGCGCGATGAAGAGATAGGAAAGCCCCAGCCGCTGACGAAGATCCAGCATCAGGTTCAGCACCTGCGCCTGCACATTCACGTCCAGGGCCGAGACAGGCTCATCCGCTACTACGACGGAAGGCTCCAGCGCGAGCGCGCGGGCGATGGAAATGCGTTGCCGTTGGCCGCCCGAAAACTCGTGCGGATAACGGCTCGCAAAGGCCGGCTTGAGCCCGACAGTCGAGAGGAGCTCTCGTACCCGCTCGTTGGCCGCCTTCCTGCTCCCCACTCTTCCGTGTGCGGTCAGGGGCTCCGCCAGCGCATCGCCGACTGTCATGCGCGGATTAAGCGAGGCGTAGGGGTCCTGGAACACCATCTGCAGGCGGGGGCGCAAGCCACGCAGCGCCGCGGCGGAGGCGTGGGTGATGTCTTGTCCCTCGAAGAACACGCTGCCGCCCGTGGGCTCGTGCAGGCGTGTCAGAAGCCGGGCGAGCGTCGACTTGCCGCAGCCGCTCTCGCCCACGATTCCGAGGCTCTCCCGCCGGTGCAAAGCAATGTCCACCCCATTCACGGCGTGAACCGTCGCTGGCGGCTTCAGGAATGATGATCGGGGGAGGGCAAAATGCTTCTCGACGCCTCGCGCTTCCAGGAGGGGGGCCTCCGCCATACGCGGCTGTTCCGCCTCCGCCGCTGCGGGCAGGGTGGGGCGGGGCAGGCTGCGGCCATCCGCTGTGACCCAGCACCGGGCGCGACGGCCTGGGGCCACGTCCATCAGCGGAGGGTGGTCCGTTGCGCAGCGCGCGACCTTGAACGGGCAGCGGGGCTCGAACCGGCAGCCCTGGGGCGGGTTCAGCGGGTCAGGAGGCGTCCCTTCGATGCTTGTCAGCCGCGCCCCAGTTGGCGCGTCGAGGCGTGGGACGGCGTTGACCAGCGCCCAGGAATAGGGATGGCGCGGATCGCTGAGAACGTCGGCGGTGATGGCCTCCTCCACCACTTCGCCGGCATACATCACGGCGACGCGCCGGCAGACCGTGCCGATCACACCGAGATCGTGACTGATGAGGACGATCGCCGTGCCGAAATCTGCGTTGAGTCCACGTAGGAGATCCAGAATCTGAGCCTGGATGGTGACATCAAGCGCGGTCGTCGGTTCATCGGCAATCAGAAGCGCGGGGTCGTTCGCGACGCCAATCGCCATCATGACGCGCTGACGCATGCCGCCGGAGAATTCGTGGGGGAAGGATGCCGCAGCACGCTCCGGTGCCGCCACGCCCATGCGGCGCAGCAGCTCGATGCCACGCTTCTTCGCGGCTGCCTTCGGCATACGGCCGTGAGAGACGATATGCTCCGTCACCTGGCGCAAGATCCGAATGACCGGGTTCAGGCCGGTCATCGGGTCCTGAAACACCATAGCGGCCCGGTCGCCGCGCCAGTCCGCTAGTTGGGAGCGGGACATGGCCAACACATCCCGGCCTTGGAAGGTGATGGAGCCGCCCACGATCCGCGCTGGCTCTTCCAGCAGGCGCATCAGGGAAAGGGCTGTCACACTCTTGCCCGAGCCGCTCTCGCCGACGATGCCGAGCGTCTCCCCAGGGCCGACCTTGAAAGACACGCCATCGACCGCGTGGATGGGCCCCCCATCCGTCATGAAGACCGTGTGGAGGTCCTTGACCTCGAGAACCGGTTGCTGGCCGGGAAGGGGAAAGGAACCATCCATGCGTGTCGTATCCTCCCGCGACAGGCGACTCACCGGTTGCGACCCTTGGGGTCGAGCCAGTCGCGCAGACCGTCGCCGCAGAAATTGAACCCCACCACCACAGTGAGGATGGCGAGGCCGGGGAAGGCCGCCACCCACCATTGCTCCACCAGCTCGCGGCCCTCCGCGACCATCGAGCCCCATTCCGGCATGGGCGGGATGACACCGAGGCCGAGAAAGGAGAGGCCCGCGAAGGTCAGAATGGCATTGCCCAGATCCAGCGTGACGAGCACGGCGAGAGGGCCGAGGGTATTGGGCAGAATGTGGCGCGTGAGTATCCGATGCGGTTTTAGTCCGAGAACCGTCGCCGCCTCGACATACTCCTGACTGCGCTGGACGAGAGCGAGCGCGCGGCCGAGGCGGGCAAACTTCGGCCACCAGACGACCAGCATCGCCAGGATCGTGTTAACCGGACCAATGCCCAACGCGGCGGCGATGGCCAATGCCAGGATGATCGGCGGGAAACATAAAACGAGGTCTGTGAAGCGCATGAGCGCCTCGTCCCACCATCCACGAGCCCATGCCGCGACAATGCCAATGGTCGTACCGAGCGCCGCGCCCAGCAGCACGACTGAGAACCCCGCGAACAGAGACAGGCGCGCGCCATAGAGCAGGCGAGAGAAGACATCCCGCCCCAACGTGTCGGTGCCCATCCAGTGGTTCCAACTGGGCGGCTGCAGCCGGGCGGGGATATCGACTGCATCGGGGGGGTAGGGCGCAATCCATGGCGCCAGCAGCGCGACGACGATCCATGCCAGGACGATAGCCCCTCCCGCCCAGGCCGGGCCGTAGCGGCGCAGTCGGCGGCGCAGGCGTGACCGTGCGGGAGGCAGGGCGACCGCGGCAGTTGTGGCGCTCATCGACGGACTCTTGGATCAAGAATGGCGTAGGAAAGGTCCACCATCAGATTGACCAGAAGGTAAGTGATGGAAACAACCAGGGTGATGCCGACGATGGCCGGAAAGTCTAACGCGGCCGCCGAACGGAAGGTGTACCGCCCAAGCCCCGGCCAGGCGAAAACGGTCTCTGTCATGACGGCACCCGCGAGCAGGTTGGCATAAGCGAGGCCGCCCAGCGTAACGACCGGAACCAGCGCGTTAGGCAGCGCATGTTGCAGCACAACGGCCCATTCGCGCATGCCCTTGGCGCGGGAGACACGGACATAATCCTGTTGCAGGCTGTCGAGCATCGCAGCGCGCGTCGTGCGCGTGATCAGACCGATGGTCGCGGCCGCGAGGACGATGGAGGGCAGGACAAGATGCGCGGCGGCATCGTGGAAGGTCTCCCAATCTCGAAGCCAAAGGCTGTCGAATAGAAAGAGCCCCGTCGGCCCCTCTGGCGGAAAGGCGATAGGGTCGAGACGTCCGGGGCCGGGCGCCCACTGCAAACCACCGTAGAAGATGGCGAGCATAATGAAGGCGAGCCAGAAGGTCGGCGCCGAGACACCCAGCAGGGAAATGGCGCGCGCAAGAGAATCCACCCACCCGTCGCGCCAGACGGCCGCCGCGATACCGAGCGGGATGCCGACGAGAAGGGAGAGGAGGAATGCAACCGTCGCAAGCTCAAGCGTTGCCGGGGCATATTGGATGATGTCGTCCAGCACCGGGCGGCGGGTGGCGATGGAGATGCCCAGGTCGCCCTGCGCCAGGCCGCCGAGGAAAAGGCCGTACCGTTCCCACAGCGGTAGGTCGAGGCCCCATTTGGCCCGCCAGCGAGCGACGGTCGCAGGGTCGCTGGCCGCGATGTCGCCGAGCTGCGCGAGGACCGGATCGCCGGGCACGAGATTGGCGATAAGGAATATGACCGCGCTGGCCAGAAGCGCCATGATCGCGGCGGCAAGCAGCCGCTTGGCGATGTAGCGTGACATCGACGCGTTCCTCCTGCTTATCGTTGCCCAAAGTCATGTCGTATTGGAACGTTCTCATCAAGCCTTTTGTGGGCTTCTCGGGGGCAGTATTAGAACGTTATAATACGGCGACGTCACAAAGCGGGATAAAAGCCATGCAGGGAGAGGTACGCCTGACCGTCAAAGACGGAATCGCGGAGCTGCTGCTCGACCGCGCTGCAAAGCACAATGCCATGACGCCGGAGATGGCCCGGCAACTTGCCAACCATACCAGAGCGCTCGACGAGGACGATAATGTTCGCGCGATCGTTCTACGCGGTGCCGGCGAGCGGGCTTTCTGCTCAGGCAGCGACCTCAACGCGCTGGCAGCATACCCCTCCGCCTGGCATTTCAGAAACCGTATTGAGTATGCAGCGGCCATTCGGATGCTTCGCAAGCCAGTAGTCGTGGCCCTGCAAGGCTGGACACTCGGAGGGGGGGCCGAGATGGCATTGGGCGCGGACATCCGTATCGCGGCAGACACGACGCGGATCGGCTTTCCTGAGGTAGAGCGGGGATGGGTCGGCGGCGGCGGTGCATCGCAGGTGCTACCCCGGCTCATCGGGCATGCTGCGGCGACCCGGCTCTTGATGCTGGCTGAACAGATCGACGCGGCCGAGGCCTTGCGCCTGGGAATGGTGCATGAAGTCGTGGCGCCTGACGCATTACTTGACCGTGCGCGCAGCTTGGCTGCCAGGCTGGCAGGATACAGCCCGGTGGCCGTTCAGTCCGTCAAGGCGGCGTTGCGCACGGCGATGGAAGCCCCCTTAAGCGCCGGATTGACGTATGAGAACGAGATGAACGTCCTGTGCTTCAGCGCCGGAGATCATCTCGAGGGCATTCGCGCCTTTAACGAGAAGCGGCAGGCGGAGTTCGCTCGGTGAGGGTATTCCTGTCCCATACAGAGGAGGTATTCGCCGGATATTACGGCGACGGCGCCCTGGCCGCGCTGCTCCGCAACGCCGAGGTTGTCCGCAATACGACAGGGCGCGTGCTTGCCGGCCGCGAACTGGCTGAAGCGGCCAAAGGTTGTGAAGCGATCATCGCCCACCGCGCCACGCCAGGAACAGCTGAGACTTTTGCTCACGCTCCTGACCTGATCGCGTTCTTGCGTTGCGCTGTCGACATCAGCACGATCGATGTCGAGGCTGCGTCAGCGCAGGGTATTCTTGTTACACGTGCCACGCCAGGCTTCACCGATTCGGTGGCCGAACTTGGCTTTGGCATGATGATCGACCTGGCCCGTGGTATCAGCCGGGCGACAGAGGCGTATCATGCGGGGCGCAAGGTGGTGCCCGTGATGGGGCGTCAGCTGAGCGCCAGTACGCTCGGGCTGATCGGCTATGGCCGGATCGCGCGCCGGCTGGCTGATATGGCTCGCGTGATCGGCATGCGGATCCTGGTGCACGACCCGGCTCTGGAAGACCAGAGCATGGAACTTGAGGGGTTGCTGGCAGAGGCAGATTTTGTGGTGTGCCTCGCTGCATCCACATCCGATACAGAGAACATGCTGAACGCTCGCCGCTTTGCCCAGATGAAGCAGGGTTCCTACCTGATCAATCTGTCACGCGGGCAGCTTGTCGATGAGGAGGCGCTGGAGAGGGCACTGGAAAGCGGGCATCTCGCAGGTGCGGCGCTGGACGTCGGTATGGCGCCGGATCAAATGCCGCTGCCGCGGTTAGCATGCAGGCCCGATGTCATCGCCACGCCGCATATCGGCGGACTGACGCCGACCGCGACAGAACATCAGGCGATGGATACGGTGAGGCAGATTGAGGCGCTGATGGCTGGAGATGTTCCGGAAGGGGCGGTGAACGGCGACGCCGCCCACCGCCTGCGACGAATCAGGCGAGGGTAACCTTGCCCATATCAAGCTGCCAGCCTGCGGCCGTCAGGGGGAACGTCTTGATGGTCTTACGAACACCGATTTGGTAAGTAGGCTGGAAGAGGATGAAGTGGTTGGCCTGATCCACTACCTTTTTCTGCCATTCGATCCAGAGTGCGGCTGCCTCGTCCGGGTTTTGACTTTCGGAGGCACGCTTGACCAAGGCCGTCATCTCCGGCGGAACATCCCACCCGACGCGCTTCGCGACTCGCTCGACCACTGCGGAAGCCCAGAGATCATTGGATACGGCAGGCGGGTTCCAGAAGGTCAATATGCCGCCCTGCATCTTCCCCGTCGTGTAAACGGTGCGGAGATTGACTTGGTCCATCGGATTGAGCTTGACGCGAATGCCGACACGACCGAGGTCGGCCTGCACCTTCTGCGCCAGAACCTGATAGGACACGCCGGCCACTGCGGCGTTACCATAGGCCAGCTCCATCTCGAAGCCATCGGCCAGGCCGGCCGTCTGTAGAAGGCTACGTGCCTTATCCAGATTCTGGCGGAATGCGATTTCTCGGGCGACCTCAGGCGTACTGCCTGTAACACCGATTGGAAGAAAGTGCGCCGCACGTGTTGCGGCCCCGCCAAGCAGGCCATTGACGATACCGTCATAATCGATAGCGAAGCCGATGGCGTGCCGTGCCTCTTTCTTGGCGAGGGCCGGATTGGCAGCAGGATTCTCTGTCACCGCCATATAGACGTGGTCGAGACTCGGCAGCTTGTCGATGACGACGTTGGCCTCCGTTTGCAGCGCCGCGATGTGCTCTGGAATCAGGTTGAAGGCGGCATGCACATCGCCACGACGGATGGCCAGGAGCTGCGCCGCGCTGTCTGATAGATGACGGATGACCACCCGCTCAAAGGGCGACGGGGTACCCCAGTAGTTCGGGTTACGCTGGAGCATGATCTGCGAATTGCGCTCCCATCGAACCAGTCGGAACGGACCGCTTCCCGCGCTGTTGCCATTGAGCCAGTCCGTGGCTTGGTCCTTCTCACGCGCATCTGGGCCGCCGACGGCGCCGTGCTGCAGCAGCACGGCCTTTTCCATGATGGCGCATGCGGGATTGCAAAGAATCGGCAGAATGGGGGCGTTTGGCGCATTCATGATGAGGTCGACAGTCTGGTTGTCGACGACCTCCGCCCGGTCGACCGATTTGATGTAGACCTGCGTTTGCTCCTTCATGCCAATCAGGCGGTCGAAGGAGAATTTCACATCCTCGGCTGTAACGGGCGCGCCGCTCGCGAATTTGGTTCCTGGCCGAAGGGTGAAGCGCCAGCCATCTCCGCCGGGCCGGCGTTCCCATTTTGTGGCAAGCAGGGGCTTCGGATTGATATAGTCGCCCGGCTCAAAGGTCATGAGCGTTTCGTAACATGCAGCCAGAGTCATGGGCGGCGTGTACTGTGCTTGCCGGACCGGGTCGAAGGTAATGGTATCGCTGGTGTCGAGACCAATCACCAGCGTATCCCGGCGACTTTGCGCCTGTGCCGCGAAATGGCCCAAGGGTGAGAGCGCGGCGGCACCACCCGCCAGCAGGCGCGTCAGATCACGGCGACTTATCGACATAATGGTCATGTTTGTTTCCTCCACGGAAGGAGGATATCAGCACAGTCGGAACGTTCCAATTATTCCTTGTATCATGCTTTACGAAGTGTCTGGGTGGCTGCAACACGTCTGTGGATCATCATGTCGTTCTCGCCTTCCTGCACCACATCACCCCGCTGCGTCTGAAGTTTGAACTCCAGTGTAACAATGCCTCGGTCCACGTGGCGGGTAGGACGTAAGCTCGCGATGCGAATGCCGGCTTGCAGGCGGTCTCCAACGAAAATCGGGCCCGTAAACCGCCAGCGCCAGCCGAGCGATACAATCGCCGCGAGCTGAGTCTGGGCGCGATTTTTAAGGCCGTCAGCCATAGCCAGACCAAGAATGCCGTGTGCTATGCGGCCCGGATAGCCCTGGGCCCGGGCATATTCGTCATCCATGTGGATATCGTAGAAATCTCCGGACAGGCCGGCGAAGGCCAGGATATGAGCCTCCGTCACCTGAATGCCGCCGGTCTCCCAGCTCATTCCGGTCTCGATATCCTCGAAATGCAGGCGTTTATCGATCATGTCACGATTCCGCTGAAGGGGGAGTCAGAGCTTGCCGATATGAAGACCGCCATCGATATGCAGCGCATCTCCGGTGCTGAAGGGCATATCACCGGCGGCGAGCAGGGCGATCGCGCGGCCAATATCTTCCGGCTCACCCCAACGCTGTATGGGGGAGAGGCCCTCTGCTATGCGTCTCGTATAGTTCTCTGCTACAGGGGCAGTGAGGTCGGTGCGGATCACACCCGGCCGGATTTCGTGGACCGCAATATCATGTGGCGCAAGCCGCAAGGCAAAGACCTTGGCAGCCATGGAGACGGCGGCTTTGGAAATGCAGTACTCGCCCCTGTCGGGCGAGGCCAGCACCGCGTTCGCCGATGAGATAAAGATGATGCTCCGCGGTTTTCCCTCGGATCTGGTATCAACCATGCGCCGGGCCACAGCCTGGGTCAGGAAGAAGCTTCCACGCGCGTTGACACCGAGGGCCCGATCCCAGGATTCCGGCGAGACATCGAGCAGGTCGCCCCGTTTCAGCGCACCAACGCCAGCATTGTTCACAAGGCACGCCAGTCCACCTGTGTCCCGCCAGACCTCGGCGACAAAGTTCTCATGTCCTTTCAGATCAGCGATATCGAGCTGCCGGAAGAAGAAGGTGCCGCCAGCTTCCTGCACAAGGCGCTCTGTTTCCTCCGCGCCTTCTCGTGTCAGATCTGCGGCCACGATGTCGAAGCCTCGTGTGGCTAGCGCCACGCAGGCCGCGCGTCCAATGCCGCGCCGTCCGCCCGTGACGAGGGCGAAGGGGCGGGCCGGGCGGAAGGTATTCATGCCATCAGGTTCCGGGCCATGATCATGCGCTGGATTTGATTTGTTCCCTCATAGATCTGCGTGATCTTGGCATCTCGGAACAACCTTTCCACCCTTACGCCGCGGATGTACCCGGACCCGCCATGGATCTGCACCGCGTCCGCCGTGCGCTGTACCGCAGCGTCGGATGCGAAGCACTTGGCCATACTGGCTTCCAGGGTCGCGCGCCCCCCGGCGTCCAGCATGTGGGCGGCGTGGTGCACCATAAGGCGGGCGGCATGGGCGTCCTTGGCCATATCGGCAATCATCCATTGCACGGCCTGGAAATCTCCGATCGGCTGCCCGAATTGCCGCCGTTGCTTTGCGTATTCCACGCTGTCGTCCAGGGCCGCCTGGAGAATGCCCAGTGCCAGCGCGCCGATGCCGATCCGCCCTTTGTCCAGAACCGACATCATCATGTGAAAGCCCCGGCCCTCTTGGCCAAGGAGGGCGGCGGCAGGCAACTCCACATTGTCGAAGCGCAGCCCTCCGACCTGCGAAGCCCGTTGCCCCATCTTGTGTTCCTTGCGATCGCGGGTCACGCCGGGGGCGTCGAGATCGACAAGGAAGATGGACATCCCGCGGTGGCCGGCTTCTGGGTCTGTGCGTGCCAGGACCGCGGCGAAGTCGGCAACCGGGGCGTTATGAATCCAGAGCTTTGCACCATCCAGGACCCAGCCTTCCCCCTTCCGCCGGGCACGCGTCTTCAAGCCGGCCAAGTCAGAGCCAGCCTCGGCTTCCGTCAACGCATAGGCACACCGCCGTTCTGCGCGCAGCAGGGGGCGGAGATAGCGGTCCTGCTGTTCCTGCGTGCCGTGCTGGGTCAGCAAAGTTCCAAGCAGTTCAACCAGCCCGACCTGGTCGGCGACAGAGGCATAGCCGCGCGAAAGCTCTTCCATCACGAGCGCGTAGGCCAGAACATCCGCTCCAGCACCACCCAGTTCTTCCGGCACGCTGATGCCGAAAAGGCCTGCTGCAGCAAGGCGCTGATAAAGTTCAGCGGGATATCTCTCGCTCTCGTCGAGTTCTACGGCCAGTGGAGCGACTTCTTCCTCGGCGAAACGGCGCGCGGCATCGCGCATGGCAATATGCCAATCCGCCATGCCGGCAGGCATCGGAGTATCTGGCACCGGACGTCTCTCCCGTTTGGTTTTATATTTATTGGTACTCCGGGCAGTTCAGGCTGTTCGCACCTCCGCCCGTAAATGCGCGCCGCAGGATTCGCGGATCATCAAGGTAGGCTCCAGCATCACCCGTCGCGGTGGTGTCTGGGGATTGTTGATGCGTTCAAGCAGAATATTGGCGGCTACTTGGCCGGTGCCGCGTGGCGATACCCGGACGGTGGTCAGCGGTGGAAACCACACGGCTGATTCCTGGATGTCATCGAACCCGGTCAGTGCAATATCCCGCCCCGGCGTCAACCCGCGGCGCAGCAGGCCGAGAGTTGCGCCGAACGCAACGGAATCGTTGAAACATACAAGGGCCGTCGGCCCGCTGCGCGGCAGGTCCTGCACCAGCATCGCAGCTTCACCGATGTCCGTCTGGCAAGGGAAATGCTCTGTGCTCAACCCGGCCTTGGCCATCGTCCTGGCATATCCTTCCCAGCGGCCGGTGCTGACGGAATTCTTCGCGGCGCCGCCAAGAAACGCGATTCTGCGGTGCCCCAGGCGGAGCAGATGTTCGGTTGCCAACCGCATGCCCGTCCGATTGTCCGGGCCCGCATGGGCTCCCTTGCGGAAGCCCCGGACAACCGTCGCATGTGGAAGCTGCCATGCTTCCAGTTCGTCGATCAGACTTGGCGAAGTGCCTGTCGCGGGCATGATGAGCACGCCGTCCACGGACTGCTCCCGGAAGCGTTCGAGCATCCGGCGTTGCCGTATGGCTGATTCCGAGGTGTTCGCCAGCAATGTCACATAGCCAGCTTCATCCAGTGCCTCTTCTACACCTGCGGTGAGCTCGGCGTAGAAGGGGTTCGTGATCTCGCAGACCAGCAGGCCGATCGTATGGGATCGGCCTGATCGCATCATGGCTGCCGAGCGGTCGTAGACATAGCCAAGCCGGGCTGCGGCGTCGCGCACGGCACGCCGGGTTTCGTCGCGAAGGCGGGAATCATCTCTGAGCGCCAGCGCGGCCGTGGAAAGTGCTACGCCTGCCTCTCGAGCGACATCTTTGATTCTGACACGTTGCATCGCTTGGAACTGTTTTTCGGCCATGAGAATGGAACGTTCTAATAAACCCGTCAAGCACCGCGCGCCACCCTCGGAAACTGCGCCGGACTTCACTGGCGTGTTTCCGAGGGCGTGAGAATGGCGGCGCAGGGTAGGGACTGATGCGGCGGAAGAGATTGGCGGAAATCCCTTCATAATGGCCCCCAGCATCTGGGGCGGAGTTTTGGTGCAATACATTATGCGTAAATACCATTATGATATTGCGTTTCTGCAATCCGTTTTCCCTGTCATTGTCCGCAGTCCCGCCTATCTCTTGCTGCAGCAGAGCGCCGTCCGGCGCCGAACAGGAGACGACCCATGACGCGCAATGGCATCCATCACGTCACCGCCATCGCCGGAAATGCCCGCCGGAATCTGGATTTCTACGCCCGTACGCTCGGTCTGCGGCTGGTGAAGAAGACGGTGAACTTCGATGATCCTGGCGCCTATCACTTTTACTATGGTGACGCCGAAGGCAGCCCCGGCACCATCCTGACCTTCTTCCCCTGGGAGCATGCCGCGCCTGGCCGTGCCGGCGTCGGCGAGTTGCAGGAGACGAGCTTTCGCATCCCTCAGGGGGCGGTCGGCTACTGGATGCAGCGCCTGACGGCCTTCGGCGTGGAGCGCACGCAGCGCTTCGGCGGCACGGTGCTGACGTTCAGGGACCCGGACGGGATGCGTCTTGCCCTGGTAGGCCTGCCTGGAATCGAGGCGGAGCCCGCCTGGGACAATGGCGAGATTCCCGGGGAGTTTGCCCTGCGCGGCTTTCATGGCGTCAGCCTGATGCTGGACAAGACCGAAGCGACCGGTGCCATCCTTTCCGACGTGTTCGGCTTTGCCGAGGTCGCGCGTGAGGACGGCACGGTGCGCTTCCAGGCGGCGGGCACCGCGATGGGTGGCATCGTGGATCTGCGGGGTGTCGGCGGATTTCTGCCGGCACGGTTGGGCCGTGGCTCCGTGCATCACCTGGCCTTCCGTGCCGCCGATGATGCGGCGGAGGCGGAGATGGTGCGCAAGCTTGCCGCGAACCACGGCCTGCGCACGACCGAGCAGAAGGACCGGAACTATTTCCGCTCCGTCTATTTCCGCGAGCCCGGCCATGTGCTGTTCGAGATCGCGACCGACATCCCCGGCTTCGCGGTGGACGAGCCGGCGGAGAAGCTGGGCGAAGCGCTGAAGCTGCCGGCTTTTCTGGAAGCGCACCGTGAGAGCATCGAGGCGGCGCTGCCTGTCCTCGCCTGACTGACAGATCGTTCTCCCGCGCCCCTACCGGGGGCGCGGCGGGAGCGCAGGAGTGACCCATGACGACGACCGAACAACTTTCCTTCGTGCATCGCTACGTGCCGGGCACGGACACTGCCTTGCCGCCGCTTCTGCTGCTGCACGGCACGGGCGGCGATGAGAGCGATTTGCTGCCGCTGGGCCAGGCTGTCTCGCCGGGAGCGGCCCTGCTGTCGCCGCGTGGCCAGGTCCTGGAGAGCGGCATGCCCCGCTTCTTCCGCCGCCTGGCAGAGGGTGTGTTCGATGAGGAGGACCTGCGCCGTCGCGCGCAGGACCTGGCCGATTTCATCCAGGAGGCAAGGGAGCGTTACGGCCTGCCAGCCCCCTTGGCGCTGGGCTTTTCCAACGGCGCCAATATCGCCGCGGCCCTGCTTCTGCTGTGGCCAGAGGCGCTCAGCGGCGCCGTGCTCCTGCGCGCCATGCCACCCTTCCGGCAGCCGCCGGCGACGGAGCTCGCAGGGCACAAGGTCCTGATGCTATCCGGGGTGTCCGACCCGATCATCCCTCCCGCCGCCAGCAGGGCGCTCGCAGAGACGTTGCAAGGTGCGGGGGCCGAGGTGACGTTGAAGGAGCTTCCGGCTGGTCACGGGCTGACGCAAATGGATCTCGGCCTGACGAAGGGCTGGCTGTCCCAGCTTGCCGGTAGGCAGGGCTGAGGCCCTCAACAAGAAAGGAGAGCCGCGAGGCTCTCCCCTTTGCCAAAGCGAGAATCGTGGCTCTCGATACTTACTTCTTGGACACGCCCCAGAAAACCGGAATGGTCACCGGCCGCAGCCCCTCCACATTGCTGCGATAGGCCGCCAGCGTGCGGAACTGCCCCGCCGGGATATAGGGCAGCACATCGAAGGCGCGGGCCTGTACTTGGTTCAGGATCTCCTGACGCTTGGCCGGGTCGCTTTCCTCCCACCAGCTGCGACGGAGGGCCTCCAGCTGCTCGTCCTTCGGCCAACCGGTCAGGCCGCTATCGCCTGGGCTCGCGAGATAGAGGTTGGTGAGCGGGTTCTGGCCATCCAGCACATTCGCCACAGTGACGAAGAGATTCCAGCCGCCCGCCTCTGGCGCCTCACGCCGGTTGCGGCGCTGCGTGACGGTGCCCCAATCCATGGATGGAACATCCATGTTGAAACCCGCGCGCTGCATGGCGTCGGCGATCACCAGGGTGGAGGCATTGTTCAGCGGACTATCCGTGGCGTTCATGAACACCACCTTGCCGCCATTATAGCCCGCCTCACGCAGCAGGCCGCGGGCACGGTCGAGATCCGGCGTGCCGAGGCCGCGGGCGCCCGCACGGCTCTCCAGCGGCGTGCCACAGAAGAAGAAGGCCGGGCAATTCGGGATCTGCTCGGAGGGACGGATACCCATACCGTCCAGCACATCCTGCTGGTTGATGGCATAGAGCAGGGCCTGCCGCGCGCGGGGGTCATTGAAGGGCGGCTGGGTGTGGTTGATGCGCAGCCAGACCTGGAAGCCTACGGGGTTGTAAGCCATGGTGCGCACCTGGCGGTTGCGCTCCAGCGTCGGGATGACATCCGGCGTCGGCTGCTCGATGAAGTCGATCTCGCCATTTTGCAGCGCCGCCGCTGCCGTGGCAGGGTCCGGCATCGCCACCCATTCCACCGTTTCCAGCTGGACCACCTTGCCACCGGCAAGGCCGTCCGCCGGCTCAGAGCGCGGGCGGTAGGCCGGGTTGCGGCGATAGATGGCGCGGTCGCCCGCACGCCAGTCACTCGTGCTGAAGGTAAAGGGCCCGGAGCCGATGGGCTCGGTGATCGCGACATTCGCGGGCGTGCTGGCGATGCGCTCTGGCATCACGAACAGTGCGCTGCCGGTGGGGCGGGCCAGCGCCTCCAGCACCAGGGCGAAGGGGCGGGAGAGGGTGATGGTGAAGGTCTTGTCGTCCACCACCTCCATCGACGCGGTCGCGGCCGCCAGCGCGCGGCCAACGATGTCACGCTGCGCCCAGCGCTTGATGGAGGCCACGGCATCGGCGGCCCGAACCGGCTGGCCGTCATGGAACAACAGCCCATCACGCAGCGTGAAGCTGTAGCGCATGCCATCCGGCGAGACCGTGTGGCTCTGCACCATCTGCGGTTGCGGCTTGCCCTGGCTGTCGATCGCGAAGAGCTGGTCGTAGACGAAGAAGCCGTGGTTGCGGACGAAGGCGGCCTGGGAAAAGACCGGATCGATGGCCGTCAGGTCATTGATCAGCACCACGCGCAGGGTCTGGTTGGGCGCCTGAGCCTGGGCAAAGGCCGGGGCGGCCGATAGCGTGGCGCCCATCGCGGCGGCAACAGCCAGCCGCGCCAGTCCGCGCCGGCCGGGCAAGGGAATACGCATCGTAGAGGCCCCTATGTCTGAACTCGTGACTCATCCTGTCACAAGCCGCGCAGCTTGCAACGGCCGTGCCATGGAAGCGGCGCGAAGGGGATGGAAAACGGGACCAGAGTGTCGGATACCAGGGATAAGAAAGAACAGAGGATGTCCATGCAGTCACGGACCCAGGTCGCGATCATCGGCGCAGGGCCGGCCGGCCTGCTTCTCTCCCAGCTCCTGCATGTGGGCGGCATAGACTGTGTGGTGCTGGAACGGCAGACCCAGAGCCATGTCGAGGCCCGGATCCGGGCCGGCGTGCTCGAGCCGGGCACTGTGGAGCTCCTGGAACGCGCCGGGGTGGCCACCCGCCTTCAGCGCGAAGGTCTGCCGCATCATGGCTTTCACCTGATGCTGGACGGCAGGCCCTTCCGGATCGACATGCATGCGCTGACCGGCGGGCGCTCAGTCACTGTCTATGGGCAAACCGAGGTGACGCACGACCTGATCGCGGCCCATCAGGCGCGGGGGGCTGAATTGATCTTCAGCGCCGCCGATGTGCGGCTCCATGCGGTCGAAAGCGACGCGCCTTTCGTGACCTTCAGCCATGACGGCATGCAGCGGCGGATCGATTGCGACTACATCGTGGGTTGCGATGGCTACCACGGCGTCAGCCGCCCCAGCATTCCCGCCAGCGTCCTGCGGAGCTTCGAACGGGTCTATCCTTTCGGCTGGCTGGGTCTGCTGGCCGATGTGCCGCCGTGCGACGAGGAACTCATCTACTCCAACCATGCCCGCGGCTTTGCCTTGGCCAGCATGCGCTCCCATACGCGCAGCCGCTACTATGTGCAGGTGCCGCTCTCCGAGAAGCTGGAAGACTGGCCCGATGACCGTATCTGGGACGAGCTGGCCCTGCGCCTTGGCCCCGAGGTGGCCCCGCGGATGACACGCGGTCCTTCCATCGAGAAGAGCATCGCCCCCTTGCGGTCCTTCGTGGCGGAGCCAATGCGGTATGGCCGGCTGTTCCTGGCCGGGGACGCCGCCCATATCGTGCCTCCGACCGGGGCCAAGGGCTTGAATCTCGCGGCATCCGATGTTGGGATACTCGCCGAAGCCTTCATAGATGCCTACCGGGGCGGTTCCCTGGCGGGGCTGGAGACCTATTCATCCCGCGCGCTGGCCCGTGTCTGGATGGCCGAGCGCTTTTCCTGGTGGTTCACCGGGCTGACGCACCGTTTCCCCGATATGGACGAATTCGCGCGGCACATGCAGGTGGCGGAGCTGAACTACATCCGCGCCTCCAGCCATGCTCAGACAGTGGTGGCGGAAAACTATGTGGGCCTTCCGCTCTCCTATTCCTGTTCTTCATAAGCGCAGGCGCGGCCTGCCGCCGAGCCGGCCCTTATCGGCCCCGGAACCATTGGGAGCAACGCTGCAACAGCGTATCCGCAACCTTCATGCAGCGGCTGCATCAAGTTGCGCGATCCAGTCGCGTGCACGTTGCTCCGGCGCAGGATGCCCGGTCACGTCGGAAACGACAGCTACGCTGTCCGCGCCAGCGGCGACACAACCGGGCGCGCGTTCCAGCGTGATGCCGCCAATCGCCACCAGCGGCCTGCCTCCCAGGCGCTGCCGCCATGTTCCGAGCCGCTCCAGCCCCTGCGGCCGCCAGGGCATGACCTTCAGCGTCGTCGGATAAATCGGGCCTAGCGCGACGTAATCCGGATCAACCGTCAGGGCACGCTCCAGCTCGGCGTCGGAATGAGTGCTGACCCCCAGCCGCAGGCCGGCCGCCCGGATTGCGGCAAGGTCCGCCGTATCCAGGTCCTCCTGCCCAAGGTGCAGCCATTCCAGCTTCAGGGCGATGGCCGCTTCCCAGTGATCGTTCAGCACGAGATGGGCGCCGTGGGTCCTGCACGCCTCGGCCGCCTCCGCCGCCTGTCGCAGAATCTCTGCCGGCGTCGCGTCCTTGATGCGGAGCTGAATCAGCCTTGCGCCGGCCGCGGCCAATCGCGCCACCCAGCCGGCATCTGGCACAACGGGGTAAAAACGGGAGGGCAGTGGCATCATGAGAAGGCCGCCATTCCAAGCAAGGGTGTAGAAGGAGAGGCCATGTCGCGTGCTTCCATAGGGCCCGCTTCGAAGGCCAGACGTCCGGCTTCCACGGCACGGGCCATGGCCGCTGCCATGGCAGCGGGGCGGGCGGCCTTCGCCACCGCGGTGTTCAGCAGCACGGCGTCGTAGCCCAGTTCCATCGCCGCGGCTGCATGGGAGGGGAGGCCGATACCGGCATCGATCACGAGAGGAACATTCGGAAAATGCGCCCGCAAGCTGCGCAGTCCATAAGGGTTGTTCAGCCCACGCCCGGAGCCAATGGGAGCGCCCCATGGCATCAATACCTCGCAACCCGCATCCAGCAGCTTGCCTGCAACGACCAGATCCTCGGTCGTGTATGGGAAGACCTGGAAACCATCGGCGGCCAGGATGCGCGCGGCTTCCACCAGTCCGAACACATCGGGCTGGAGGGTATCGCTGTCGCCGATCACCTCCAGCTTGATCCAGGGCGTATCGAAAACTTCGCGGGCCATCTGGGCTGTGGTCACCGCCTCCTTCACGGAGTGGCAGCCCGCTGTGTTGGGCAGAACACGCACGCCGAGGCTTTGCACAAGGCCCCAGAATTGCTGCCCGGCCTGGATGCCGTCCTCGCCATGCGCGGTTTCACGGCGCAAAGAGACGGTGACGACCTCCGTACCTGAGGCGCGCACCGCTTCGGCCATATCGGTGGGGGAGGGGTAAAGCGCCGTGCCGAGCAGCAATCGGGAGGCAAGTTCAGTGCCATAGACTTGCATGTTTTCAACCGCCTCTCATCGGCATGAGAATTTCCAGAACATCGCCTTCCTGCAACTGGCACGCCGCCCGCGCCGCTGCCGGAATGAAATCGCCACCCCGCGCCGTGGCGACGCGGGCGTCACCATAGCCGAGCTCGACCAGAGCATCCGCCAGCGTGGCGGAGCGGATCGTGCACGGTTTCCCATTGACGATGATATTCATGGCTGGCTTTCCAACAGGTTGTCTTTTTCACCGAAGATCATGCCGGCGACACGCTCCGCAAGAAGGGGCGATAGCAGGAAGCCATGACGATGCATGCCGTTGACATGAATGGTGCGGCCTTCCCACGAAATGCGCGGCATGTTGTCCGGAAAGGCGGGACGAATATTCGCGCCAGTCTCCAGGATCTCCGCCTCACCAAAGGCGGGATGCAAGGTATAGGCTGCATTCAACAGTTCCATGGTGGAGCGCGCGGTGATGGCGCCGCGATTCGCGCTCTCAATCATGGTCGCTCCAATCATGAAGACGCCGTCGCCGCGTGGCACGATGTAGAGGGGAATTCTGGGATGCAGCAGACGTACCGGCCGCGATAGAGCGATATCGGGGCAGCGCAGCACCAGCATCTCTCCGCGCACGCCGCGCAGCTCCGGCAGTGCGGCGGCAGCGCCGAAGCCGCGACAGTCGACAACATGATCGAAGTCTTGTCGATCGAGCTCCTCCGCATTCCCCCGATAGTGATCCGCCCCGCCTGCTACCAATCCGGCAGTGAGAGAGGCCAAGGCAGCACGAGGGTCGAGATGGGCTTCATCAGGGAAGAACAGCGCGCGGCTGAAGCGCCCAGCAAGATCCTTTTCCAGGGCAGCTATTCCTTCCGCATCGAGCGTGCGGAAATGCGATGCACGGCGCGCGAAGGTCTGCAGCTCAGCACTATCCCGGCGCGGCGCCAGCACCAGACTACCGGCCTGGCGTGTTCCTTTGAAATGCTGAAGCCACCAGGAGGGAGCGGCCGCGCCCATGGTGGCGATATCGGGCGACGCCGTTGCCGCCTCGCACCAGGGCGCCAGCATGCCACCGGCGAAATGCGAGGCGCGTGTAGAAGCTTCCGGCCGTTCCGCCAGAACGATGCGGGCACCCCGCGCCGCCAACGCCGTCGCCGTGACCAGGCCGGAGACGCCCGCGCCGATCACGAGAATTCTTGGCCCGGCTGATGTCGTCATAGCGGCCCTCCCTCGGGGTGGGCCAACAGCGAGAAGGGGAATGCCAGTGAAACCACGGCTGCTGCTTCCTCCCTCCGCCGGTATGACCCGGATCAGGTTCGATGGGTTCGGCTCCTGCCGTCTCAGCCCACGCGTCGCGGGCACCCCAGGAATAGTGAATGTTTGCTACCGCAGGCGGGCGGGATTTCCAAGGCCTCTTCTTCCGACCGCGACCGTGGCGATATGATGCGGTGCGAAGCGGAGATGAGCGCAGTTATGAGCCTGGGCAATTACGCGTTGAAGGATGAGATCCGCGAATACTGGACGAAGCGGGCTGAGACCTTCGACCAGTCGCCCGGTCAGTTCATCAAGCCGGGTGCCGAGCACGATGCCTGGGCAGCGATGCTCCGCCGTCACATGGGCGACGATGCCAGGCAGGTGCTGGAGCTTGCCTTCGGCACCGGCGAGGTCACCGCTATTCTGCTCGGCCTGGGCTGCGAGGTGACGGGGCTGGATCTGACGGAAGCCATGCTGTCCCGTGCCCGGGCCAAGCACGCGGGAAAGCCCGGCCTCCGGCTGTTCCTCGGCGACGCCGAGGATACGCGCGAGGCCAATAACCGCTATGACGCCGTCGTCAGTCGCCATCTGGTCTGGACCCTGGTGGACCCGGCGGCAGCCTTCCGCGACTGGTTCCGCGTGCTGAAGCCAGGCGGACGTGTCGTGATCATGGACGGCGATTACGTCCGGCTCTCGCGCATCGGCCGGCTGCGGCTGGCCCTGTCCGACTGGCTCTCTGCCCGCCAGGGTGCGACCGGCCCGGCGGTGGACCGGGCCGCGCATGAGGCCATCCAGCAGCAGGTTTATTTCCGGGACGGCCTCCGCCCGGCGCGGCTGCGGGGCATGCTGGAGGAGGCCGGCTTCACTGATTTTCGCCAGGAAAAGCCCAGCGGGCCCCACGCCGCGCAGCGCAAGGGCGCGCCGCTCAGGCAGAAGCTCCGCGTTGGCGTCTGGAACAGCTTCGTGCTGTCCTGCGCCAAGCCCGGCTAGACAGACCTACGCCGCCTCTGCCTTGCCAGCGCCCTCGGCGAGGCCCTGGCGCCAATAGGCGACCGCACGGAAGTGGGAGCGCGGCAAGCCCACCACCTGGGCGAAATGCTCACGCAGCGCCACGGCCGTCGCGCCCTCACAGGCCACCCAGGCAGAGGCCTCTTCCCCCGCCGGCCAGTTGAGGTTCCGGATCGCCTCCAGCAGCAGCACACCGGGGGCTGTACCATTCCGATGCAGCCAGCGAAGAGCCATACCGGGCGGCGGAGATAGCGGTTGCTCCTCGGCGGCAACCGCCACTTCGATCAGCACCTGCCCCCTGGCATCCTGCGGCATGGCCTCCAGCGCGCGGGCAATGACGGGAAGGGCGGTCTCATCGCCGCCAATCAGTGTCCAGCCGCGCAGCGGTACATCGCCGCCGCCGGGGCCGGAGATACCGAGCCAGTCGCCCGGCCTCGCATGCATGGCGAAGCGGGAGCCGGGGCTGGCATCGCCATGCAGCACGAAGTCGATATCCATCTCCTTCGCCGCCACGTCGATGCGCCGGATGGTGTAGGTGCGGCGGGTCAGCGAGCAGCCATCCAGCACCGGTTGCCCACTGGCGCTCACATGGGGCCATACCGGCTCACGGCCATCGCCGCCCGGGGCCGGAATGAAGATCTTCACATGCATGGCCTCGGCGTCGAACCGGCCGAGATCCTCGCCCGTCAGAGTCAGGCGACGCATATGCGGCGTGACATCCATCACACGCTTGACGCGCGTCACCCGGAAATTGTGCGGCAGTGCGCCTGTGGCCGTCACGCCGTCGCCCGTCCATACGATGCCCAGCGACTCACCAGCTGCGAAGCCATCCAGATGGCCCGCCACCACGCCCTGCGCCTCGGCCAGCCGTTCCGCATTGATGGCCTCGATTCGCAGGGCGATGGCGCCTGCTTGCAGGCGGAAGCTGGCTACGCCGCCGGGGAAGGCCACGCGATAATCGGCGTCTGTGCCGTCCACCTCCAGCCCGTGCTCCGCCATATGTTCGCGAAACTTCGCGCTCAGCGTCTCGGCATTCGCGGTACGGGCTTGGGCCTCGGCAATCAGGGTGGTCACGCGCATCGGTCCTTGGGTGAGAGGCGGGGCTACAGCATGCCGCTGGGCAGATCAGCCCAGTGCGTTCCTTCCATGGGAATGGACAGGAACTGCTCGTTGAGGGCCGCGCGTGTCGCGGCCGGGTCGAGGTCGCCGCAGCGTTCGGGGTGGAACCAGCGGGCCAGCGCTTCCAGCATGATCACATGGGCCGGCGTGTCGTTGAAGCCGTGCCAGATGGTATGCGCCCGGCCTGCCCGCACTGCCGGCAGGACATCCAGCTGGCTGCGCTTGATGACTGCCGCCAATTCCCGCTGTGCCTGCTCGAGCTCGACACCCGGGCCCAGCGGAATGCCACCGCGGCCGCCGAAGGGCCCCCCGGTCGCCACATAGACGCTGGGGTTCTGGGCGATGACATTCTCCACCGACACCTCGCCGGTGGGGCCGAGCAGAAGGTCCGCCCCGATGTTATGCCCACCGGAGAAACGGATCATCGAATTATAGGCACCCTGCCCCGGGGACGAGCAGCAGGCCGTGCCGCCCGCATGCGCGTGGATGAAGACCTTGGGCCGGTCCGCCCCCAGGCCGGAGAGCCGGTCGGTGATGCCCGCGAGATGGCTGGTGTAGAAAGCATCGAAGGCCGCGGCCCGGTCCTCCAGCCCCATCAGCTTGCCCAGGACGGCCATGCTCTGGCGGGTGTTCTTCATCGGGTCGATGAAGAAGTCGATGATGACGACAGGAATGCCCATTTCCGTCAGCCGCTCCGCCAGCCCGTCCTGCATGACGGCCTGGCCGGCCACGACCACGTCCGGCTGGCTCTCGATCAGCTTCTCAAGCGAAATGCCGCCGGCCTGGCCGCGCATGACGATGGGAATGCTGTCGGCACGCGGGAAGCGGCTGCGGACCACGGCGTAATCCGGCGGGTTCATGCGCCGAAGATCGTCGCCCCAGCCGGAGACGAGCGAAACAGGGTCCCGGTGCAGCAACGCCATGGCCAACACATGCCGCGCTTGCGTCAGCACGATCCGCCGCGCCGGACGGGGCAGGGTGATCTGCCGTCCCTGCACATCGGTGATGTGGATGGGGGCCTGCGCCCGTGCCAGGAAGGGCATCGCTAGCAGGGGCAGTGCGCCGAGGAGAGCGCGGCGTTTCATGGGGACCCCCTCACGGATCAGAAAACGGTGCATCCGCGCCGGATAAACCGGCGCGGATGTCGGCTGGCCATTTTAGTCCCGGTCAGGCGAAGGGCCAGACCGGTTACCCGTGCGTTACCACCGGGCCCGGAGTGAGCCCAGCACCATCCGGCCCGTGCCGTAATAGCAGGCCGTGGTGGTGGAGCAGCTCGCGACATAGTCCTTGTCCGCGAGGTTCTGCGCGTTCACCGCCAGTTCCAGCCCGCGCATGCTCTCGAAGCGGGCGCCGAAGTCGTAGCGGATGGCGGCGTCGAACAGGGTGTAGTCGTTGACCTTGAAGGTATTCGTGTCGTTGCCATAGGTCGGGCCGATGTAGCGCACGCCGCCGCCCAGGGAGAGGCCGCGCAACGGGCCTTCCAGGAAGCGGTAATTGGCCCAGGCGCTTGCCATGTGGTTCGGCACCTGCGGCACGCGGCTGCCCTGCACGCCGGGGTTGTTGGACTTCGTGATCTCGGCGTCGATGTAGGAATAGGCGCCGATCAGGTCGAGGCCATCGGTCAGGCTGGCGCGGCCCTCCAGCTCGATGCCGCGGGAGCGGATCTCACCCTGGGTGATGTTGTAGGTGATGAAGTCAGGATCCCGCGTCAGCACGTTCTCTTGCCGGATGTGATAGGCGGCCAGCTGAATGAAGCTGTTCATGCCCGGCGGCTGGTACTTGATGCCGATCTCGTACTGCTCGCCCGTGGTCGGGTCGAAATTGCCGCCGCCACGCTGCGGAGCCTGGGTGCCCGTATTCGGCAGGAAGGAGGTCGAGTAGCTGGCATAGGGGGCGAGGCCGTTGTCGAACAGATACAGCCCGCCCACGCGCCAGGTGAACTGATCGTCGTTCTGCGACGTGTTGGCGGCGACGGCTCCGCTGGCCTGATGCGTCGTCGTGCCGATCGAGGCCTGGTCGTAGCGGACGCCGATATTGAAGCGCCAGCGGTCGATGGCGATCTGGTCCTGCGCGTAGAAGCCGAGCTGGTCGAGATTCTGGTTGGTCAGCCCGCTCGGGTTGGTCCAGATGGTGGGGATGGCCTGGTAGTAGACCGGCGCGAACAGGTCGAGCGACGGAGCGGTGCCCAGCCCCTGGCGCGCGCGGGCGGAGGTGCGCTGCCAGTCGATGCCGAACAGGGCCGTGTGGTTCACCGGCCCGGTGGTGAAGGTGGCCTGTGCCTGATTGTCCAGCGCATAGGCGTTGGCATGGTCGGAGACGAAGGTCGCGCTGCGCGTGGCGGTGCGCTGGTCGGCACCGACCGAGCGGATGGAGACGACATTCACCTCGGCATCGATATGCGAGTACCGGAAGTTCTGGCGCACGGTCCAGACGTTATCCAGCCGGTGCTCGAACTGATAACCGATGGAGGCCTGGGTGCGGTTGTACTTGTCGAAGCTCGGATCGCCACCGAAGAAGCCGCGCGGCAGACGGCCATTCGGATTGTACAGCACCGAGCCCGTGGCGGGCACGAAGTTGTAGAAGCCGCCCTCCGGATCGTACTGGTAAGAGGCGAGCACGGTGAGGCTCGTATCGTCATCCGGCCGCCAGGTGAAGGCGGGCGCGATGGCGATGCGCTCTTCCTGTGCGAAGTCGTATTGGGTGTTGGCCTTCCGCGCGAGGCCGGTCAGGCGATAGAGGAACTGCCCATCCTCGGTCAGGGCGCCGCCGAGATCGAAGGCCGTCTGCATCAGCGCATTGCTGCCGGCCTCGATGCGCACCTCATTCACATGGTTCGCGCTCGGGCGGCGGCTCACGAGATTGACCAGACCACCCACGCCCGTCTGGCCATAGAGCACGGAGGCCGGGCCGCGCAGCACCTCGATGCGCTCCAGCAGCCAGGGCTCGGTATTGGGCACGCCGAAATAGAGGCCGCGGCCTTGGCGCAGGCCGTCCAGGAAGTTCACGAAGGCAGCGCTGGTACCTTGGCCGCCAAAGCCGCGCACGAACACGCTGTCATAGCGGGCGGAGGGCCGGACCTCACCGAGCACGCCCGCAGTGTAGCGCAGGGCCTGGGACACGCTGAGCGCGGCCTGGTCGTCGATCTGGCTGCGCGTAACGACGCCGACGGATTGCGGCGCCTCGATCAGCGGGGTATCGGTCTTGGAACCGGTGGTGGTGACGGGGGCGACATAACCGGGAACGCTCTCCCAGGCGCGCCAGGCGGTGGCCTGGACGTTCACTTCCGGCAGGGCGATCGTGCCTGCCTCGCTCGCCTCGGCTGCGGCGGGAGCCGGGGCCTGGGCCAGGGCCGGGAAGGCGCAGAGAGTGGCCGCGGCCGACGCCAACAGGAGGTGACGGAAAGATGACGGCCGGTTCATATAACGGTTCCGCTTCGTAAGGATCGGCCCCTGTCTGCCGCTAGTGAGACTTAATCGCAATATAGTCATATGCAATCGCCTGGGGGTGTGGCATCCCTGCATCACCTCCGACGCGGAACTCAAAGCCCCGTCGCGGCCATCAGCACAGCAAGCACCAGGGGAATGGCAGCAGCGGCCAGCACCGTTTGCGTCGCGGTGATGCCCGCCATCAGCGGCGCATCCCCGCCCAGTTGCCGGGCCAGGATATAAGCCGAGGAAGCCGTCGGCATGGTCTGGAACAGCAGGGCCGTCACCAGCGCCGTGCCGCTCAGCCCCATGGCCAGGGCTGTACCCAGCGTGACCACCGGCATCAGCAGGAACTTGATGGCCGAGGAGGCCATGACGGGCCCCAGCCAGCTCCGCGCCGTGCCGAAATCCAGCGCGGCGCCGACACAAAGCAGCCCCAGCGGCAGTGAAGCGGCGCCCAGCGCGCGGAGCGCCGGCTCCAGCCCGGGCGGCAGGCCGAGGCCAGAGCCCTGCAAGGCGATACCGGCTGCGCAAGCCAGCACCAGGGGGTTGGAGACGATCTGCCGGGCGATGCCCCGCGCATTCAGCCCTGCCTTGCCGAAGCGCGCGAAGACCAGCACGCAGAGGATATTGACCGTGGGCACGATGGCGGCGTTGCAGATGGCGGCCATGGCGATGCCTTGCGCGCCGAACAGCCCGGCCGCGACGGTGACGGCCACGTAGTTGTTGAAGCGGACACTGCCCTGGAAAACAGAGGTGAAGGCCGCGCCATCCACCCGCAGCAAGGGCCGGAGCGCGACCACGATGGCGGCGACCACGACGAGGGCAATCATCAGTGTGCCCACCAGGCTGCCCACGGGCAGGGATTGCAGCCGGGCCGTGGCCAGGCCGTGCAGGAAGAGCGAGGGCAGCAGGATAAAGTAGCCGAGGCGCTCTGCCTGCGGCCAGAACGCCTCCGCCAGGAAGGCACGGCGGCGCAGCCAGTAGCCCAGAGCGATCAGCAGGGTGACGGGCAGCAATGCCAGTAGAATGGCGCCCGTCACGCGCGCAGGCCTCTCTGTGGCCCAACCAGGTGAGGGGTGGGTATGGAGGAGGGCGGGGGCTCAGGCACAGCAGGCATGAAGGGTGAAGATCCGCAGCCGGTAGGAGGGCAGATTAGTCCCACTTGAGGACGGTTTAGGAAAGGGGGCGCCGTTCAACCGGCGCCCGCCCGGTTCTGCCGCGTCGGGCTCGTCCGTCAGGCAGCCCTGTGCCGGGGCCATGGCCTTTCACCGAGATCCCAGAAAATCCCGGCGGCGATCTCGAGCCCCTCCCGCACCAGATGCATCAGTGCGTGTTCGTTGGGAGCATGCTGGGAGCAGCCGCTGTAGGAATGCGGAATATAGATGGTGGGAAGACCGAGCGTGACGGCGAAGCTGTCATTCGGCAGGGAGCCGCCCGCATTAGGGACAATCATCGGCGACTTGCCAGTGGTACGGCGGACGGACTCCGCCACGAGCTGTGGCCAAGGCCCATCGGGATCCATGCGGGTGGCTTTCCACTCGGCGCCGCCTTTGACCGACTGCACCTCCACATCCGTGAAGCCCAGCATATCCAGATGGCGGCGGATCGCGGGCAGGAAACTCCCCACATCCCGGTCCACCGTGTAGCGGATCTGGCAGCGGGCGAAGGCTTCCGGTGGCACGGCATTGACCGGAGCCGCAGGATTGCCCGTGCTGTAGGCGAGGACTTCGAACGTATTCCAGCCGAACACCTTTTCCGCCGCGGACAAGCCGGGTTCGCCCCACCAGGCGTTGATCTCAGGTCCGGTCTCGCCTCCATCCACGCGACAATCCGCCAGGGCGCGGCGCACATTGTCGGGGATGCGCTCCGGCACCAGGTCACGCAACAGCACCTGGCCTTCAGGCCCGACGAGACTCGCGATGGCATGGGCGAGGCGAATGCCCGGATTGGCCAGCAGCCCACCCCAATTGCCGGAATGATGGCCGCCCTCGCGATATTTCACCCGCAGGTCGAAGGCGATGGCTCCGCGCGTGCCGAGCGTCAGCGTCGGCACCTCCGGCACGAGGCGCGGCCCATCGGACGCGATCAGCACGTCGGCGGCCAGCAGATCCTTGTGCTGCTGGCACATCTCCTCGATGCCGGGGGAGCCTACCTCCTCGCTCATCTCCAGCATGACGGTCACGTTGTAGCCGAGCCTGCCGCCCCGGGCCTGCCGGACCACCTCCATGGCCATCAGATTGCCCGTGTGCTGGCCCTTATTGTCCACGATGCCACGGCCGTAGAGCCGCTCCCCGCGCTGCTCCAGCACCCAGGGAGAAAGGCCGTCGATCCACCCGGCGTCCAGCCCGAGCACCGTATCGCCATGCCCATAGGTCAGCAGCGTCGGCAGGGAAGGGTCCTCGACGCGGCGCGCGATCAGAAAGGGGCCGCCCTTGCCGGTGGGGTTCTCGAAGATCTCGCCAGTGAAGCCCTGGGATTCCAGATCGGGCAGGATTTCCCGTTCCAGATAGGCCCGCAGATGCGGCGCGCTTTCCGGGTCCTGGCTAGCCGTGGGAATGGCGATGCGGCGTGCCATCACGTCGAGATAAGGCCCGTCGTCCAGCAGGGCGCGCGCGGCGGCAATGACGGACTCTCCGTTCATGCGGTCTTTCCCTCCCGATACAGCAGCCAAGCGCCGGACGCTTCCATGCGCGCGGCCGCCTGGATGGCACCAGTGTCGTCGCATCAGGCCGGGTGGCAATGGCGGGAGCCGGAAAAATAGCTCCCCGCCGAGCGGGAGCACGACCCTAAGGAGCCTCGTCGCTACCGGATCCGCGCCTTGCGCCCACATTCAGGGCGGCTTGGGCGGACTGGCACAGCCGGGCGAACGCAATATTTTGCGATGCAATGTTGTCTAAACCATCATCCAACGATATTTAACGCATAAATAAGATGGGCCGTTAAGAAGGCCTTGCAGGGGAAGGGGAGTCCGTCTGGTTATCGCTCGGATTCCGCCCATGCCTGAACCTACTCGCCGCCAGATCCGCCTCGGCCTGTTCCTGCTCTCCACCGGCCATCACATCGCCGGCTGGCGGCACCCTGGTGCCTGCGCCGATGCCCCGGTGAATATCCGCCATTATGCCGAGATGGCGCAGCTGGCGGAGGCTGCGCGCTTCGACATGCTGTTCCTGGCGGATAATAACTGCATTCCGCAGACGGACTGGCTGGCGGTCCGCCGCACCACCCGCGCCAATATTTTCGAGCCGATCTCGTTGCTCTCCGCCCTGGCGATGGTGACGGAGCGGATCGGCCTCGTCGCGACCGGTTCCACAACCTATTCCGAGCCGTACCACATCGCCCGTGCCTTCGGCACGCTGGACCATGTGTCCGGCGGCCGCGCGGGCTGGAACATCGTCACTACATCCAACGCGAACGAAGCGTGGAATTTCGGGCGCGACAGCCATCTCGCCCACGCCGCCCGCTATCGCCGTGCCGCGGAATTTGTGGAGGTGACGAAAGGGCTGTGGGATAGCTTCGTGGATGACGCCTTTGAACGCGACGCGGAAAGCGGGCTCTATTTTGACGCCGCCAAGCTGAGTGTTCTCAACCACCAGGGCGAGCATTTCTCCGTGCGCGGCCCGCTGAACCTCGCACGGCCGCCGCAGGGCTACCCCGTACTGGTGCAGGCCGGTGGCTCCGATGCCGGCAGGGACCTGGCGGCACAGCAGGCGGAAGTCATCTTCTCCGTCAGCCAGACCTTGCCCGAGGCCCAGGCCTTCTATGCCGACATCAAGGCGCGGCTGGCGGCGCATGGGCGGGACGCCGAAGCGGTGAAAGTTCTGCCCGGCTTCTTCCCCGTGGTCGGCCGCACCCGCGCCGAGGCGGAGGACCGCATGGCGGAACTCCAGAAGCTGCTGCATCCGGATGTCGGCCTTTCCCTGCTGTCCTTCCTGACGGGCGGCTTTGATTTCACGCCCTATGATGTCGATGGACCGTTGCCGGATCTGCCGGACACCGATGTCGGCAAGGCCCGGCTGAAGGTCATCGCTGATCTCGCCCGGCGCGAGAACCTGACCATCCGCCAGCTCTATGAGCGGATCGCGGTATCGCGCGGGCACAGCATGGTGGTCGGCAGCGCCCAGGAGGTCGCCGACCACATGGAAGAGTGGTTCGAGGGCAGGGGCGCGGACGGCTTCAATGTGATGCCCCCCACCTTCCCCGAGGGCTTCCGCGCCTTCACGGACCTCGTCGTGCCCGAATTGCAGCGGCGCGGGCTGTTCCGCACCGAATATGCCGGCACCACCTTGCGCGAGCATCTGGGGCTGGCCCGGCCTCCCCATGTCCAGCGCGGCCAGGTCGCGCTGCCGTCATCCTGAACGCAGGAAGATTTCTTGCCATGAACACGACCTTGAGCCGGCGAGCCGCGCTGGGGCTGCTGGCGGCCGCCGCGCTCCCCGCGGCGCCCCGCATCGCCCGCGCCGCCGAATGGAAGCCTACCCGCCCCGTCCGCATCATCGTGCCGTTTCCCGCTGGCGGCGGGCTCGATCTGGTCGGGCGCGTGCTGGCCGAAATGTGGACACCCGTTCTCGGCCAGCCCGTCGTCGTCGAGAACAAGGCGGGCGCCGCTGGCGCGCTGGGAATCGAACAGGTTTTCCATGCTGCGCCGGATGGGCACACGCTGGGCATCACCAGCTCCGGCAACATCACCATCGGCCCGTTGCTGCGGCGTACGCCCTACGAGCCCCTGGCGCTGACGCATGTCAGCCGCCTGACGACCAGTCCGCTGTTGCTGGTGGCGCGCAAAGATCTGCCGACCCAGAACCTGGACAGCTTCCTGGCATGGGCCCGGAGCAAGCCGCAGGAAGTCCGCTTCGCATCCGCCGGCATCGGCTCCAGCACGCATCTGGCGCTGGAGTTGCTGAAGATGCGGCTGGGCGTGGACCTTCTGCACGTTCCCTACCGTGGCACCTCTCCGATGCTGACCGATCTCGCCGCCGGCGTGGTCGATGTTGCCTTCAGCGATGCCACGGTGTGGTCCATGGTGGACCAGGGAGCGCTCAGCCTGCTCGGCGTCTCCACGCCGGAACCTTGGCCTCGCAGCCCGCAGACGCCTGTGCTGGACGGCCGTGCCGGGGAGTTCCGGGTCAGTAACTGGTACGGTCTGGTAGCGCCCCCCGGCCTGCCGCCGGAAATTCTTGCGCGGCTGGAGGCAGAGACCGCCAAGGCCCTGGCGCAGCCCAAGGTGCAGGAGGCCTATGCCACCTCGGGCTTCACCGCCGCCGCCCTGCCGAGGAAGGATTTCCAGCCCTTCCTGGAGAGCGAGGTCGCGCTTTGGAAGGACGTCATCGCGACAGCCAAGATCGAGGTGGAAGGCTGAGAAACTTTCTCGGCGGTCTCTGGCCGCCGCGCCAGGGCTGGCGGGAGCACCATTCCTGTCTCTCCTGGCTTCGTCGTATCCGGGTGCGGCTTTGGCTGCACCCGGTTTTTTATGCGCCGGCGGCGAGTTCTGATGCTCTGCCGTCAACAATCTGCTGCCCAGCAAGATGCTTGACAGCCTTCGCCCTGACCCGGCAGGGTAAAAATAGAACGTCATTCTGAAAATGACACAGTCCAGGCACCACTGGGCGGGTAAGGAGGATTCGGACATCATGCTGCGTCGCCAATTCCTTGGCGCGGCATCGGCTGCTGCCGTGCTGCCGCTGGCCATGCCCCGCCTTGCGCGGGCCCAGACCGAAAGCATCCTGCGCTTTGTGCCATTCGTGGATCTGTCGCTACTGGATCCTATAGCGACGACCGCGACACCGACGCGCAACCATGCGTTCCTGGTGTTCGATACGTTGTATGGGCTGGACGCCAACTTCCAGCCGCAGCCACAAATGGTGCAAGGCCACGTCATCGAGAATGACGGCCGCCTGTGGCGGCTGACCCTGCGCGACGGGCTGCGGTTCCATGATGGCAGTGCCGTCACCGGACGGGATTGCGTCGCCAGTATCCGGCGCTGGGCCTCGCGGGACTCCTTCGGGCAGGCGCTGATGGATGCCACGGATGAGTTGGACGCACCGGACGACAAAACCATCCGCTTCCGTCTCAAGAAGCCGTTTCCGCTGCTGCCGGCAGCCTTGGCCAAGGCATCGCCCAGCATCTGCGCCATCATGCCGGAGCGCCTGGCGATTACCGACCCCACCAAGCAGGTGACGGAGATGGTCGGCAGTGGCCCCTTCCGCTGGCTGCCGGACCAGCACATGGCCGGCGCCCGCGCCGCCTATGCGCGCTTCGATGGCTATGTGCCGCGCGATGGCGGGGAGGTGGGTGGCACCGCCGGACCCAAGGTGGCACATTTCGAAAGGGTGGAATGGACCACCATGCCGGATGTCTCGGCGGCGGCGAACGCCCTGCAGGCCGGCGAGGTGGACTGGTGGGAAACTCCGTCGCCCGACCTCGTGCCGCTGCTGCGCCGCAGCCGCCAGCTTCGCGTCGAGGTGAAGGACCGCCAGGGGCTGACGCCCATCCTGCGTTTCAACTGCATCCAGCCACCTTTCGACAATGTGGCGCTGCGGCGCGCTGTGCTGGGCGCGGTGGATCAGTCCGAATTCATGCAGGCCTTCAGCAGCGACCCGGACACCTGGCATGTGAAGCTCGGCATGTTCTGCCCCGGTACGCCGATGGCCAGCGATGTTGGCTTCGACAGGCTCTTTGGCAAGACGGATCTGGAGCGTGCGCGGCGCGAGGTGCAGGCCTCGGGCTACAAGGGTGAGAAGGTGGCCTTCATGCTGCCGATGGACCACCCCGTCAGCGCGCCCATCGGCCAACTCGGCATCGATTTGTTCAAGCGCATCGGCCTGAATGTCGATGTACAGGCCATGGATACCGGCACGCTGTTCCAACGCCGCAATTCGCGGGAGCCGGTGGAGAAAGGCGGCTGGAGCGTGTTTCCCTCCATGGTATCCGGGCTGAATATCCTCGATCCGGCGGTGACCAGCGTGGCGCGCGCCAACGGGCTGAAGGGCTGGTATGGCTGGCCTACCAGCAACGAAGCCGAGCGTCTGCGTGATGCCTGGATGGAAGAGCGCGACCTTGCCGCGCAGAAGAAGCTTGCGGAGCAGATGCAGGCCCAGGCCTGGCAGGACGCCACCTTCATCCCGACCGGCCAGATCTTCCAGCCCATGGCATGGCGGCGCGACATTGACGGTGTTCTCGATGGCTTCGTGAAATTCTGGAATGTGCGGAGGATTTGATGGTGGCGCGGCAGATCAGTCTCGGCTTTATCGGCTATGGCGAAATCGGCAGTACCTTGGGCGCCGGGTTACGTGCTCAGGGCCTGGAGCGGGTGGCCAGCTATGACATCGGAGCCTTCGAGGGCCCCTATGCGAGCCTGATCCAGAGCCGGGCACAAGCCGCCGGCGTCACGCTGGTTCGTTCGGCGTCAGAGCTGGCTGAACAGGCTGACATCATTATCGGCGTCACGCCGGGCTCGGCTTCCGTCGCCAGTGCCCAGGCATTCGCGTCTCATCTGACGGCACGGCATCTGTTCATCGATATCGCTTCCGCCACGCCCAAGGTGAAGCTGGCCGTGGCGGCCGCATTGGCGCAGAGCGGGGCGAGCGTCGCGGATGGTTCTATCGTCGGCACGCCGAAGGACGGGCTGGCCCTGCCTATTCTCGCCAGTGGCCCGGCGGCGGAAGCGGTGCGTGATGCCGTGGTGCCCTGGGGAATGAAGATCGATGCTGTCGGCGACAAGCTCGGCACCGCCTCGGCCATCAAGATTCTGCGCTCGGTACTGATCAAAGGCATCGAGGCGCTGACAAACGAAATGCTGCTCGGCGCCCGTCGCTACGGCCTGGAGGATGTCGTCCTGGCCTCCGCAGCCAAGACCCTGTCTCGTCCTTTCCAGGATCTCGCGGCCGGCCTGCTGACCACCGGCGTCATCCATGCGCGCCGCCGCTCCGAGGAGGCGGGCATGGCTGCCGAGGCCCTGGCGGATGTCGGCGTCGATCCCATCATGAGCCGCTCCACGGAGGCGCGCTTGCAGTGGGTGGAGAGCCTGGGCCTGAAGGAGCATTTCGGCGGCAAGGTGCCGGAGTCGATGGAAACCGCCCTGGCAGCGATCGAAGCGAAGATGTCACCCGCGGAAGCCGCGTAAGCGGCTCTGCGTCAGCTGCGGGCGCGGCGCGCGCGGGATATGCCCGGATGCGGCGGCGTCGGCGCGGCGGGCATCCTTCCACCCAGGCTGCGGGTCAGTGCGGCGGCGGCATCGCGCAGCAAGGGTGCCGCGTGGCGTGCCGCTTCCGGTGTCAGCCGTGTCAGGGGGCCGGCGAGGGTCAACGCACCGGCGAATTGTTCTTCGGGCCCGAAGACCGGCGCCGCCATTCCGGCGACATGCGGGTCACTGACTCCACCGGTATAAAGCGGGAAATCCAGTGCCGCCGCCTCCGGCGACAGCGGCACCGTGGTGAAAATGCGCAACACCTGCGCAATGGCGGAATCATCCATGGGCAGGAGGTCGCCCTGCCGCACATGCAGCCGCAGGCGATGCGGCGAATCCACGCGGAACAGGCAGAGCCGCGCATCATCGCGCCGGATGTAGAAGGACGCGCTTTCACCCGTCCGGCGCACCAGATCCTCCAGCACTGGCATGACATGCGCCTCCAGCCGGAAGGATTCCTGGTAAATCATGCCGAGGCGCAGCAACTCCGCCTCCAGCCTGTAGCCGCCTTCCGGTGTGCGGGAGAGATAGCCGAAATTCTCCAGCGACACCGCCAGCCGCATGATGGTGCTCTTCACCAGCCCCGTCCGGGCGGACAACTCCGCGAGGGACAGCGTGGTATCGCCTTTGCGGAAAGCACTGAGAAGGGCCAGCGTCCGTTCCGCGGAGGCGACGCCTTCAGGCATGGACGCTGCCCTGGACTTGCGTGTCATGGGCACGATCTATCGCGCGGGCCCGCAAGCCACGCAAGAGCGCGGTGCCCTCCGGTTCAGCTGTCGCGTCCGCGCCCGCCATTGCGGAAGGACCAGCCGACCGGGTCTTCCAGAAACTTCTCCAGCAACTGCCGCTGGGCCTTGTCCAGACCTTCCGTGGGCTCCAGCCGCAGCAGGTCCTCCCACCCCGCCAGGCTGTGCAGGCGCAGGCCGAGCGACGCCATCCTCTCCTTTCCACCAGGGAAGACCGCATGGTGGAAGATCGAGAAGGCGTCGGTCACGGTAGCTCCTGCCTGCCGCAGCCCGCGCGTGAAGGCAGCCTTGCTGTGGCCGTCGGTCGTCAGGTCATCGACCAGGAGAACATGGCGGCCCTCGACATCGCCGCCCTCCACCTGCGCATCGCGGCCGATGCCGAGAGAGCGCTTCCGCACATAGCGTAACGGCAGATCGAGCCGTTCCGCCAGGAAGGATGCCCAGGGAATACCAGCCGTTTCCGCCCCTGCCACCATGTCGAAATCCGTGGAGGGCGACCGACGCAGCGTGGCGACGGTGAGGTCCGTTACCGTCCGCCGCCAGCGCATCTCCCCGATCAGCAACCGGCAATCGATATAGACAGGGCTCGCCCAGCCCGCCGCCAGGACGAAGGGCTGCGCCTGGCTGACACGGATGGCGCCCGCCTCCAGCAGCATCCGCGCGACGATGCGGCCGGTGATGGCGCCATGGTCGTCCCTGCGCTCCTCGCCGCTCATGCCGCCAGCTCCCGCAGGGCGCGCCGCAGCACTTCGGCGCCGACATGGAAGTCGCTCATCTCCATGGACTCCTTCGGGTTATGGGAGCCATTGGCGTTGCGGACGAAGATCATCCCGCTCGGAACGCCGGCATTGGCGAATACCGCCGCATCATGCCCGGCGCCACTGGGGATGGGCTCATCCGGCAGGCCCATCTCGCGCAATTGCGTGCGCAGCGTCTCGATCAGGCCCGCATCCATCTGTGCGGGCGCCGCATCCACCCGCCGCCCGGTGGTGAAGCGCACGCCGCGCTCCTGGGCGATGCCCTCGCATTCGGAGAGAAACAGGTCGTAAAAGGCTTCCAGCGTCTCCGGGCTCTGGGAGCGGATATCGAGCGAGAAGGTCATCTTGCCCGGAATGCGGGCCATGGCGTGTTCTGCCGGGTCCGTGCCGATAATGCCGGAGGTGATGACGAGGTCCCGCCCACGCTCCAGCAATGTCCGCCAGTGCCGGTCCAGCCGCGTGATGAGGTCGGCCACGGCGAACACGGTGTCATGCCGCAACCAGCGAGGCACCGCGCCGGAGTGGCCGGCCTCGCCGAGGCACTCCACCGCGCGGTGACGCACATTCCCCCGGATGCCGGTGACGATGGCGGCGGGCATGTCGCGCGCCAGCAGCACCGGGCCCTGTTCAATATGCAGCTCCAGCCAGCAGGCGAGGGAGGCCGGGTCCAGCAGCTTCTCCCCCTGTTCAACCCGCGCCACATCGACGCCAACCGAGGCCATCGCATCGCCGAGCTTACGCCCGCTGGAGACATTGGTGGTGGCGAGATCCTCTCCCCGCAGCCTGCCGAACAGCGCGAGGGAACCGAGATAGGCCTGGCCGTAGAAAGCGCTTTCCTCTCCGCGCAAAGCCAGCAGGCGGATGGAGCGACGGGGCTGGAAGCCCTCTTCCTTCAGCTTTGCGATGGCCTGCAGCCCGGCAATCACCCCCGCCGCACCATCGAAATTGCCGCCTTGGGGCACGGAATCGAGATGCGATCCGCAGGCAACGGCCGGCAGCGACGGCTCCGTGCCGGGAAGTTCGGCCCAGAGGTTGGCACCGGCGTCCCAACTGGTGGCGAGCCCAAGGCGCTGGGCTTCCGCCTCGATGATCCGCAGGGCCCGCGTTTCGGTCTTGGTGTAGCATTCCCGGGTAATGCCGACGCCGTCGAAGCTCTCGGCGCGCAGCTGGTCGAAAAGCCGTTCGGCCAGGCCGTCCGTCATGGCGTTGGCATCACCTCGGAAAGCTGCATGTCCTGTGTCTCCTCTCGGCGGAGCGCGCCCGTCAGCTCGGCGACGCTGGCCATGCCCCGCGCCGCGCAGAAGCGGTCGAGGCCGTCGATGATGTCCGTCATGGCATTGGGTTGCAGGAAGGTGGCGGTGCCGACCTGCACGGCCGCCGCACCGGCCAGCATGTATTCGGCGGCATCCTCCGCCGTGGCGATGCCGCCGCAGCCGATGACGGGAATGCGCGCAACACGGGCGCACTGATACACCTGCCGCAAGACGATGGGCTTGATGGCGGGGCCGGAGAGGCCGCCCATGACATTGCCCAGCCGCGGCCTGAAGGTTTTCAGGTCGATGGACATGGCCAGGATGGTGTTGGCCACCACCAGCGCATCGGCGCCCGCTTCCTCACAAGCCAGCGCCACTTCGGCGATCTCGCCGGTATTCGGTGTCAGCTTCGCCCAGAGGGGGAGGGCGGTCGCCGCCCGCAACTTCCGCATGACGGCGGCGGCGGAGGCGGCGCGCATGGCGAAGGCGCGGCCGTCTTCCTCGATATTGGGACAGGAGATATTGGCTTCGATCGCCGTGACGCCCGGCACGCTCACCTCCGCGGCCAGCCGAGCGAAACCCTCCGCCGTCGGCGCGGAGATGCTGACCACCAGCGGCGGTGCAAAGCGCCGGTAGAAAGGCAGGCTGTTCTCCAGAAAGTAGGGAACACCCTTGGAGGGAATGCCAATGGCATTCAGCATGCCGCTCGCAACTTCCGCCACGCGGGGCAGTGGATTTCCCTCGCGCAACTCGCGCGTGATCGTCTTCGTGACCAGGGCGCCGATCCGGTTGAGATCGACCACACCCGCCAGCCCTTCGGCGAAGGTGCCGGAGGCAGGCATGACCGGATTGGCGAGGGTGAGTCCACCAATGCGCACGCTCATATCCGTCATGGCAGCGCCTCCCGCATGTCGAAGACCGGCCCGTCCCAGCACACACGCTTATGGACGATGCTGCCGCCCACATTGAATTCCCGCACGCAGCAGAAACACATGCCGAGCCCGCAGGCCATCTGCTGCTCCATGGCCACCTGGCCCGGCAGCCCGAACTCCGTGGCCAGGCTTTGCTGCACACGCAGCAACCGCGCGGAGCCGCAGGTGAAGAAGGCGTCGCACCGCCCTTCGGCAATCAGCCGGCGAAGCAATACCTCAACCTGGGCGGGGTCGCTGGTGCCTTCGCTTTCGGTGACGGAAAGCACCTCCGCGCCCTGCTCCCGGAACAGCGCGGCAGAGACCACCAGCTCCGGCCGCCGCGCACTGAGGATGGCGGTAATGCCAATGCCGCGTGCTTTCGCCGCCCTTGCCAGTGGCCCCAGGGTTGCGAGGCCCGCCCCGCGCCCTACCACGACGATGTTCCGCCACCCAGGCTGCAAGGTGAAGCCGTGCCCCAGCGGGCCGAGCATGTCGAGGCGGTCGCCGCTTCCCAGCGTCGCGAGGCCGCGCGTGCCGGTGCCCGTCACCTTATAGAGGAACTCGACCGTGCCAGAGGCCGGGTCCGCGCCATACAGGCTCATCGGCCGGCGGAAGAAGGGTGCCTCGCCCGGCGGGGCAGGGCAGAGCAACTGAAAGAACTGCCCGGGCGCGGCGCTCGCGGCCAAGGGAGAGCAACTCACGGCCATGTGCCGGTATTCGCCGCTGACCGGCGTGTTGAACAGGACCTCCGCCGCTTCGGTGCCCGAGCGTGGCTGGAAGGGGGGCTCGTTGATGGCATTCACGGCACGGAGTCTCCCATGGCCAGTGGTGAACCTCGATCTTCCCTCGCTGGTCAGGCGAGACAAGCATTTAAGGGGCTGTTTTGCGTGCGCCGAAGCGCCAAATTTCGCCTGAGCCGATGCCGAATCGGCATCAGCAACCCATCTCCTGCCCGGCCGGACCCATGAAAGCCCGTACCCTCCGCATCCATGCCCCCTCCCTGCAGTATTTCGATGCGGTGCGCCGCGCCGGCTCCATCCGGGAGGGCGCGCGGCAGCTGAACGTCGCTTCCTCAGCGGTGAACCGGCAGATCCTGAAGCTGGAGGCCGAGGTGGGGGCGCCGCTGTTCGAGCGACTGCCGGGCGGGCTGAAACTGACCGCTGCCGGTGAGGTCATGGCCCACCACGTCACCACCGTTGTGCGGGACCTGGAGCGGACGGCCTCGGAGCTCGATGCCATCCAGGGCCTTCGCGTGGGTCATGTGGAGCTGGCGACGCTGGAGGGGGTGTGCCACCGAATTGTGCCCGCTGCGCTGGAGGCAGCACACCGCGTTCATCCCCGCCTGTCCTTCGGCATCGGCATCCTGGAGACCGGCCGCATCCCCGCCGCGATCAGCGAAGGCGACGTGCATCTGGGCCTCGCCTTCGAGGTGCGGCGGCGGGCGGAATTGCGGCAGCTCGCCATGGTGCGGCTGCGGCTGGGAGCCGTGGTGCGCGCGGATTCACCCCTGGCCGGGCGGGAGGCGGTAACCCTGCGCGACTGCACCGATCAGCCGCTGATCCTGCCCAAGATGAACTTCGCGAACCGCGACCAGCTGCACCCGCTGTTCTTTCAGTCGCGCGTGCGGGACCGCGGCCAGTTCGAGGCAGGGTCGGTGGAGATGATGAAGCAGCTGGCCCTGCGCGGCATGGGCGTGGCGTTCATGACGCGCGTGGGCATCGAGACCGCGCTGGAGCAGCGGGAGCTGCTCCATATCCCGTTGCACCACCAGGGTCGGCCGGTGCTCAGCGAGCTTGGCCTTTATGCCCGGGCGGATAGTGCGCTGCCCGTGGCGGCGGAGGCGGCCGCCGCGCTGATCGGCCAGGCGATGCAGGATTGCGCCGCCGCCGATGGTACGCCGTAAGGCGTCGCCGTGTCAGATCCAGGGCTTGGCAGCCCAGAGAGCACGGAACTTTTGGTCGGCCTGCTGCAGATGCGCGCCATAGGCGTCCTGCCGCAGCAACCGTAGTGGCTGCTGGGTGCGGGCCGCGAGAGCGACGAATTCCGGGTCGGCAAAGACCTTCCCGATGGCTGCGCCAAGCCGCCCCGTGATCTCCGCCGGAATGCCCTTCGGGCCGACAAAGCCACGAAGGCTGCCGATGGTGATGTCGTAGCCCTGTTCCCTGAAGGTCGGCAGCTCCGGCGCGAGTGGAGAGCGCGCTTCGGCCATCACGCCGATAACCTGCCAGGGCTTGCCCTGCGCCATGGTCTGGCCCTCGCCGAGATTGGCGGCAGCGCCCCGTACTTCCTTCTGGCCAAGCGCCAGCACGCCCTGCGGCAGGGAGGGGTAAATCACCGGCTCAAGGCGCACGCCCGCCGCCTGCTCCAGCATCCGCACGGAGAGAAAGCTGGTGGAGCCGAGCCCCTGTGCGGCAATGGTGAAGCCGTCTTCCCGCTTCGCCGCCGCGACCAGATCGGCGGCGGAGCGGATGCCGCTGTCCGGATGCACGGCGATGATGCCGGGGTCCTCGACCAGCCCCGCCACGAAGGTGAAGCTCTCCAGCGACCAGCGTGGCTGGCGCTCGATCGGGATGGTGACGAGCCCCGGCGTGTTCAGGATGCCGAAGGTGTAGCCATCCGGCTTCGCATCGGCGACGGCGTTGATGCCGATCTCGCCACCCGCGCCCGGCCGGTTCTGCACGACGAAAGGCTGGCCCAGCTCCTTCTCCAGGAACTGCCCCAGCGTGCGGGCCGTGATGTCGTTCCCCCCGCCCGCGCCGAAGGGGACGATCAGCGTGACGGGGTGGTCCGGGTAGCCGGCAGCGCGCGCCAGGCGCGGCATGGCCAGGGTGGCAAGGCCGGCGCCCAGCACCGCGCGGCGGGTCGGTAGGGGCATAGGGGTGCTCCAGAACACGGCGCGATGGTGCGCGCGGGGAAGGCGGGAGCCGTAGGCGTCTGGCGTCGCCCAATGCCGGTCTACGCCGGTTGTGGGCTGGAATACGAGTGGTATAACGCTGTTATGCCGCTCGGCCAAGCCAGCGCGTGGCGGCCCGGATCTCGTGGCGGAAGGTGAAGCGCCGATGCAGGCAGAGGCCCAGAACGACCAGCAGGCCGCTCCGCGCGGCAACATGGCGGATGGCGCCTATGCGGCTCTCCACGAGATGCTGCTGACCCATCGCCTGCCGCTGGACCAGCCCATTTCGGAGCGTGCCGTGGCCGCCGATCTGGGTATCTCCCGCACCCCGTTGCGGGAGGCGCTCCGCCGGCTGGAAGGCGAGGGGCTGTTGGAACGGCTACCGGGTGGGGTGCTGCGCGTACGCCGCATCACGGTCGAGGAATTCCTCGAAATCCAGCACCTCCGCCGGCTGCTGGAGGGCGAGGCCGCCAGCCTTGCCGCGGGGCGGATGGACCCGGCGCTGCTGCAATCCCTGAGCCGGCGCGAGGCCGCCTTGCCGCGAGAGGACCGCCCGCTGCGGCAGCGGCAAGAGGAGCGGCTGGCGATCGATATCGAGCTGCACCGCGCCATCGCGGCGGCCGCGGGCAACCCTACGCTGGCGCGCCTGCTGGAGGACCTCCGCCGCCGGATGCTGCTCTTCGCGACGCCCGGGGAGCCAGCCCGGCTCGAAGACTCCTGCGGGCAGTACACCGCCATCATCAACGCCCTGGCGGCGGGCGATGCCACAGGCGCGCGGAATGCCATGGCCGCCCATGTGGACTCCCTCCGCGCCGCCATCCTGCGCCGCCTCGCCGCGCTGTGACGGCCGCGTCACCCGATTGCCGAAGGAACGACCGATGACCGAGACCGCCGCACAGCCCGTGCTTTTTTCACCCCTGACGCTGCGCGGCCTGACGCTGCGCAACCGCATCGTGGTCTCCCCGATGTCGCAATATTCCTCGGTGGACGGGGCGCCCACCGACTGGCATCTCGTGCATCTCGGCAAGTTCGCCATGGGCGGCGCCGGCGTCGTCTTCTGTGAGGAGACCTCGGTCTCCGAACGGTCCCGCAAGACCTATGACTGCCCCGGCATCTATACGGATGCGCAGGTGAAGGCCTGGCGCCGGGTGACGGATTTCATCCGTGGCCAGGGCGCGGCGGCGGCGATGCAGCTTGGCCATGCGGGCCGCAAGGTGGCGACGCGCGCGCCGTGGGATGGCTTCGCGCCGCTGGGCGAGGCGGATGCGGCGAATGGCCGCGCCCCCTGGGCCGGTCTCGCGCCCAGCCCCATTCCCTTCAAGGAAGGCGCGATGGTGCCGAAGGAAATGGACCAGGATGACATCCGCTACGTCATCCAGCTGCATGTGGACGCCGCCAAGCGCACCCTCGATGCCGGCTTCGATATCTGCGAAATCCACGGCGCGCACGGCTACATCATTCAGCAATTTCTTTCGCCCATCACCAACAAGCGGAAGGATGGTTATGGCGGCGACATCCAGGGCCGCATGCGCTTCGGGCTGGAATTGATCGAGGCCGTCCGCGCGGCGTGGCCAGCGGACCGTCCCCTGTTCTTCCGTGCATCCTGCGTGGATGGCCGTGGCGGCATCTGGAGCCTTGAGGACACCACCATCCTGGCCGCCGAGCTGAAGGCACGGGGCGTGGACCTGCTGGATTGCTCCTCGGGTGGCATTGAGGGGCCGCTGACACTGCATGTCGTCCCGCGCGTGCCTGGCTACCACGTTCCCTTCGCTGATCACATCAAGCGCGAGACGGGCATTCGCACCATGGCCGTCGGGCTGATCACCGAGGCGCATCAGGCCGAGGGCTATCTCGCCGAAGGCAAGTGCGACCTCGTGGCCCTGGCGCGGGAGATGATGTGGGACCCGAATTGGCCGGTGCATGCCGCCGCCGCGCTGGGCATGGCCAAGCCGCACGAGCTGCTGCCGCGCCCCTACGCCTGGTGGCTGCAGAAGCGCGAGGACACGCGCAAGCTCTACCCCACGGGGCTTGAGCAGCCCGTCTCCAGCGCCGGCTGAGAAAAGGCGAGGCGGCGACACCCGCCTCGCCCAGTCGTCAGATCGGCATGCCGGGCGGCGGCGGCAATGTGCCCGCCTCCCGGAAGGCGGCCGGCGCGCGGAAGAAGGCGTCGATGGTCTCCAGCGCCGCCGCCCGATGCGCCTGCACCGGCACCGCATCCGCTGGCGGCAATGCGGAAAGCTGCTGCCGGAGATCCCGCACCGCCTGCCGTGTGATGGCCTGAACGAGGGGCGAGTTATCGTCCCGCGCCGCCAGCGCCAGCAGGTGGCGCAGCGCCACATGCTCCACCCGCATCTTCACCGCCTGCGCCAGGCCCTGCTCGGCGGGCGCGTACCAGGTGGCGTCCAGGGCCGCCTGAAGCACGTCATGCAGGCCGGGCAGGGACGAATCCCGCTGGTGGTGCTCCACCAGCCGTGCGGCCCGGTCGGGCTTGAACAGCTGCGTGAAAGTGTGAGTGGCCGCGCTTTCCGCCGCGCCCAGCGGGTCGAAGGTCGTGCCAGTATGGCCCCGGAAGGAATCCCGGCCACGGCCATATTCCGGCGGGCGGGGCGGCAGAAGGGCCAGCAGATCCTCCCGCAGCGTCAGCACGGCGGGGGAGATGGTGGCGAGAACGGCGCGCAGCGCGCGGTGCTGGTCCTCTGCGGGGATCAGCTTGGCGAGGGGCTGCCCATCGCCCCGCATGGCATAGCGGAAGTCCAGCCCGCCCAGCAGCTTCACCGCGGCTTCCGTCTGGTAGCGGTGCAGCATGTAGAGCGGCACCAGCACATCAGCCAGCAGCGCCAGCGGGCGGCCCGGCTTGATGGCCTTCTCCCCAAAACGCGCCAGGGCGGCGGCGCGGACCTCCAGCAGCCGCATCAGCTCATCCGGCGCATCGGCACCCGTATCCCAATGATGGCCCTTGGGGTGGACGCCGAACTCCGCCGAGCCGTCATCCTGCGCGAGGGTGTAGAGCCCTTCGTCCCGGTCAGCGTTTTCCAGGATGGCGTTCAGCGCGGCCTGTTCCTGCTCCGGCGTCGTGCCGGGCGGGAACTGGGAATAGCCCCAGGTGATGGAGATCTCGTCCCACCGCCCGACATTGGTGCCATAGGCCTCGGACAGATCGACCCTGCCCTTCGCATCCAGCTTCAGCAGCGGCGCCGGATAGTCGCAGACCGACATATCCTGCCCGTGGATGCTGGCGATGTGGTTGTGGTCCAGCCCCAGCGTGTGCGCCACCTCATGGGCGGAGAGCTGGCGCAGCCGGGCCAGCATCAGCTGCTCGACCTCCGGGCAGGGCGTGCCATCCTCATAGGGAGAAAGCAACGCCTCGGCAATCATGCGCAGATGGCGGTCCCGCAGCGCCGTAAGCGTCACCTCGCCCTTGATGATCTCGCCCGTGCGTGGGTCCCAGATCATCGTGCCGTAGGAGAAGCCGCGCGTACCGCGAGGCACCCAGGTGATGGTGTTGTAGCGGATATCCTGATGGTCAGCGCCTTCCGGCAGCAGCTCCACCTGGAAGGCGTTGCGGAAGCCGGCAGCTTCGAAAGCCTTGTTCCACCAACGGGCGCCTTCGAGCAGCGCGGTGCGCATCGGCTCCGGCGCGCCGCGATCGACATAGTAGACGATGGGCTTCACCGGCTCGCTGACGGCGGCCGTCGGGTCTTTCTTCTCCAGCCGGTGACGGATGGCGTAGTGCACATCATGCGGCTCTTCGAGGGAGCGCCCGAAATCGTGGAAGATGACGCTGTTGAAGAAGGAGGAGCGCGGGTCGAAAGGCCGCGGCTTGAAGCCGTCATCCGGCAGCTGGATGAAGCAGTGGCGCAGGCGGATGGTGATGCTGCGCGGGTCCGGCGCCAGCGCCGCCAGGCCTTCCTTGCGGCCATTGGCGTTCCAGAAGGGCAGGCGCTTGGCATCCGGGTTGCTGAAGGTGAGGATGCTCTCCGCCTGGCTGTTCAGCGGGAAGCCGCAGGTCCCTTCCTCGGCGATCGCGCAGCGGGATGCATCGAGCGTGAAGCGCCCTTCGCCCAGGGCGGAGAGCTGCTCCGCGATCCCACGTGAATCCCGCAGGAAGAAGGCGGTGCCATCGAGCAGCAGCGCCCCATCCTGCTCGGCCAGGATGTCGAAGGACCACAGGATGGATTCCGGGAAGGCCTGCCGCACCGCGAGGCGCTGCGGCGCTTCCGGCGAGGAGGAGCGCCAGGCGAAATTGGGAGCCAGCAGGAAGACCCGGGGCCCGCGCCGCTCGAACCGCACGATGGTCGGGCGGCTGAGCCCGGCCCGCTCCAGGCGATAGTCGCCGATGGCATGGGAGAGGCGGTCCACATACAGCAGATCCTCATCCAGGCGGCGCAGCTCGATATAGAGCTTGCCCGCCGAGGCATCCCACAGCAGGGGCAGGAAGCCATCCAGGCGCCGGCAGGCGGAAAGGCCGGGCCATTGCAGGGCCAGTTGGCCGGCGGAAGCAGGGGCGCGGTCGGGAAGGTCGCGGAGCGGAAGAGTCGGTCTCATGGCGCGGGCAGCCTCTACCCGCCGGGGCGGTGGGTCAAGGCGCCTAGGAGGGCCATACAGAATCCTCCAGGCCCAGCCGGCACTACCCCCGCCGCTTAGGGCCTCAGGCGCCGCCCAAGAGTCCTGAGGGGCGCTGAGATGCGCCAGGAAGTGGAGAAGCGCATGGCGTCGATTTCGGCGCGGAGTTGGGCGTTCTCTTTCTGAAGCTTGGACAGCTCGTTCCTCTCCGAAGCCTTCGGCCACCCGAAGATGGGCATGGTCGCGATCCACTCCTCCCGCTTCTCCTGCGGCACCAGATACCAGTCCCAATAGGCTCGGTCGCAGACGGCTTCCCAATCCGCGACATCCTCCATGAGGCCACCGAAAAGGTCGCCCATGACGTACCCCAGCTCGGCAGCCTTATCGAACAGGCTGCGCCGCTGAAGACTGAACGCCGCATATCCCGGCTCGCCGTACTCCACGGTGATCCACGGGCGGTGCTTACGGATCATGGCGGCGCCGCTCGACAGGCAATCGACCTCTGCCCCTTCGGCATCTACCTTGATGAAGTGCACCGGGCCGATGGTATCCACCATGTCGTCCAGCGGCAGGGTTTCTACCGTGATCGTTTCCGGCTGTACGAGGTCGGGTCGGTTGTAGGCTTTCGGGCGGAGGCCGCTCTCCTCAGGTGCCCCCTTAGCATACACGAACGATGTCCTGCCGCGCTTGGGAGAGATCGCGATCGGGTATGTGCGCACATGCGGACCAAGGCCCCGGCTTTGGAGATATCCCATTGCCTCGGGGAGCGGCTCAAAGGCGTGCACAGCTCCCTCTGCGCCAACCAGCTCCGCGAATTGAACGGTGTGCCGCCCCGCATGCGCACCGATGTCCACGACGGTCTGTCCCGAGCGAATGAAGCACCTGTAGGTGGCCTCCAAGAGGTCTTCGTAGCGCGGCGTAAACTGGAACGTTTCGAGTAAGCTCTGAACGACTTCTAAATTTGCGCGCGCAGACCGCATGACTCACTCCCTCGTGCAGGGCTGTAACATACCACAATCGTAACGTTCCGTTAAGGGCGCTCTCACCCCGCCAGTGCAGTACGATATCGCTCATTACCTTCAGCACGGTCCCAAGCGTCTCGTCGTGGAAGCCCTCCGAGGCGACGGCAAGAGCTGGGTCACCTCCGCGTTCGTCATCCGGGGGCTGCTGAAGAACCCTTAATCCAACATCCTGGTGGTGGCCGCGTCCAAGATGCGCGCCGACGACTTCACCACCTTCACGGTGCGCCGCATCCATCACAGCCCTCCCGGGGTGGGCTGGCACTCCGGCCCCGGAAGGGATACTGCACCAGCCGACACCCGGTGTTGCCCGTTGTGAGCCCGGCATAAAGGAGGAATGCGCCATGGACGTCGTCACCTTCGACACTCGCCAGAACCTGATCGGCGGCGAATGGCGGGAGGCCGCGGGGCGGGAGACCATGCCCCTGCTGAACCCGTCGGACGGCCAGCGCCTCGCCGATATCGCCCGCAGCGACGCCAGTGACATCGACCGTGCGGTCGCGGCGGCGCAGGAGGCCCGCCGGGGGGCCTGGGGCCGGCTGACCGCCACGGAACGTGGGCGCCTGCTCTCCGCCATGGGCCGCATCGTGCTGGAGCGCGCCGACGCCTTGGCGCAGATGGAAGCCCTGGATGTCGGCAAGCCGCTGCGCCAGGCCAAGGCCGACGCGCTGGCGCTCGCCCGCTACCTCGAATTCTACGGCGGCGCGGCGGACAAGGTGCATGGCGACACCATCCCCTATCTGGATGGCTACACCGTGCTTTCCATCTATGAGCCGATGGGAGTGACGGGGCACATCGTCCCCTGGAACTACCCGATGCAGATCATCGGCCGCAGCGTGACCGCCGCGCTGGCCATGGGCAATGCGGTGGTCATCAAGCCGGCCGAGGAAGCCTGTCTCACCGCCCTGGCCTATGCCCGCATCGCCGAGGAAGCCGGTTTCCCGGCGGGCGCCATTAACATCGTCTCCGGCACGGGCGAGGAAGCCGGCGCGGCGCTGGCAGCACATCCTGGCATCAACCACATCTCCTTCACCGGCTCGGTCGTTGTCGGCGGGCTGGTGCAGGCGGCGGCGGCGAAGAATGCCGTGCCGGTGACTCTGGAGCTGGGTGGCAAGTCCCCTCAGATCGTCTTCGAGGATGCCGATCTGGAAGCGGCGCTGCCCTTCCTGGTGAATGCCGGCATCCAGAATGCCGGGCAGACCTGCTCCGCCGCCTCCCGCATCCTGGTGCAGCGCAAGGTGTATGAGACCGTGCTGGCCCGCATGGCGGAGCGGTACAAGGCGCTGAAGGTCGGCCCGGCCATGGCCGATCTTGATATGGGGCCGCTGGTCTCCGCCCGGCAGCAGGAGATCGTCCAGGGCTATATCGACGTCGCCCGAAAGGATGGGCTGGAGGTCGCGGCGCAGGGCAACATTGGCGCTGACGCGCCGAAGGGCGGTTATTACGTGCCGCCGACGCTGGTGGCGCGCGCCGATGGCGGCAGCCGGCTGGCGCAGGAGGAGATCTTCGGCCCGGTGCAGGTCGTCATTCCCTTCGAGGATGAGGCGGAGGCCCTGCGTATCGCCAACGGCACGGATTACGGCCTCGTGGCCGGCGTCTGGACCGCCGATGGCGGGCGCCAGATGCGCATGGCACGTGGTATCGAGACCGGGCAGGTCTTCATCAACAATTACGGTGCCGGCGGCGGCGTGGAACTGCCCTTCGGCGGCGTCAAGCGCTCTGGCCATGGGCGCGAAAAGGGCTTCGAGGCGCTGTACGGCTTCGCCTCGCTGAAGACCATCGCCATCCGCCACGGGTGAGGAAGGACAATACTGGCGGTGCCGGGGTGGCCTCAGCTTTCAGGCCGCCCCACCCGATCTGACGGCCTGCTGCTCTCAGCCTGGGTCAAGTTGATGTCACGCCCACGCCGGCGGGATGGCGGGATTCCTGGAACCGTCCTAGCCTCGCCATAGTCGCGAAGGCCAGGACAGGCCACGCTTCTTCTCCCCTTTCCGGGGCGGGAGGCGCATGGGCAGGGGATCGGACGCACGATGTCTTCAAACCGCAGGCGGATCCTTATGATCGCAGCGATCGCGATCCTGGCCGGCGGAGGCTACTACGCCTGGAAAACGCTGAGTCCCGGCGGCCTTCCCGAAGGCATCGCGGGGGGCAATGGCCGCATCGAAGCCACCGAGATCGACATCTCCACCCGAACAGCCGGACGTATCCGTGAGATCCTGGTCGGGGAGGGCGATTTCGTTGAGGCGGGGCAGGTGCTGGCCCGCATGGATACGGCGCAGCTGGAGGCGGACCGCCGGCAGGCAGAGGCACAGCTCCGCCGCGCCGTTATCGGCGTGGACACGGCCCGCAGCCTGTTGACGCAGCGTGAGGCGGAGCACCGGGCGGCCATCGCCGTGGTGGCGCAGCGCCGGGCGGAACTGGACGCCGCGGACAAGCGGCTGGCGCGCTCGGAGCAACTGGTCACCAGCAATGTCGTCTCGCGCCAGGCGCTGGACGATAACCGCGCCGCGGCGGAAGGCGCCAAGGCCGCTGTCGGCGCGGCCCAGGCACAGCTCGCGGCCTCGGAGGCCGCCATCGGCGCGGCCCGGGCTCAGGTAGTGGATGCGGAAGCCGCTGTGGATGCTTCGCACGCCGCGATTGAAAGGATCCGCGCCGATCTGGATGACAGCGTACTGACATCGCCCCGCGATGGCCGGGTCCAGTACCGGGTGGCCCAGCCCGGCGAGGTGCTCTCGGCCGGCGGCCGTGTGCTCAACCTCGTTGATCTCGGCGATGTCTACATGACCTTCTTCCTGCCGACCGCGGAGGCCGGGCTCGTCGCTGTAGGTGCCGATGTCCGGCTCGTGCTCGACGCCGCGCCGCAATACATCATCCCGGCCAAGGTCAGCTTCGTGGCCGATGTCGCCCAGTTCACTCCGAAGACGGTGGAAACGGCGGAGGAGCGGCAGAAGCTGATGTTCCGCGTACGGGCGCAGATCGCACCGGACCTGCTGCGCCGCTACATCCAGTATGTGAAGACCGGATTGCCGGGCATGGCCTATGTACGCCTCAACCCGGACGCCGAATGGCCGGCCAGCATGACCGGAAGGCTGGTGCAATGACGGCCGGGCAGGCGGGCGATCCGGTCGTCCGGCTGCGGGATGTGGGTCTGCGTTATGGCCAGACCCAGGCACTGGACGGCATCACGCTCGACCTGCCTGCCGGATGCATGGTGGGGCTGATCGGCCCCGATGGCGTCGGCAAATCCAGCCTGCTGTCACTCATTTCCGGCGCGCGGGCGGTGCAGCAGGGGCGGGTGGACGTGCTGGGAGGCGACATATCGGACCCCGCGCACCGCGCCGGCATCTATGCGCGCAATGCCTATATGCCGCAGGGGCTGGGCAAGAACCTCTATCCGACACTGTCGGTGTTCGAGAATGTCGATTTTTTCGGACGCCTCTTCGGACATGGAAAGGCCGAGCGCGAGCAGCGGATCGCCGAGCTGTTGCAAAGTACGGGCCTCGCGCCCTTCGCGGACCGGCCCGCGGGCAAGCTGTCGGGGGGCATGAAGCAGAAGCTGGGCCTCTGCTGCTCCCTGATCCACGACCCGGATCTCCTGATCCTGGATGAGCCCACGACGGGTGTGGACCCTCTCTCCCGCCGGCAGTTCTGGGAGCTGATCGACGAGATACGGCGTGGCCGCGCCGGGATGAGCGTCATTGTCGCGACGGCCTATATGGAGGAGGCCGCGCGGTTCGACTGGCTGGTCGCCATGGACGGCGGCAAGGTCCTGGCCACGGGAACGCCGCAGGAGCTTTTGGAGCGTACAGGCACAGACAATCTCGACGCCGCCTTCGTCGCGCTGCTGCCGGAGGAGCGGCGCCATGGTCATCATGCGGTGGTCATTCCCCCGCGCACCCCGACCGCCGATGAGCAGCCGGCTATCGAGGCCGAGAATCTGACGATGCGCTTCGGCAGCTTCACGGCCGTCGATCATGTCAATTTCCGCATCGGGCGCGGCGAGATCTTCGGGTTTCTCGGCTCTAATGGCTGCGGCAAGACCACAACGATGAAGATGCTGACGGGGCTGCTGGCCGCGAGCGAAGGCACGGCCAAGCTGTTCGGCCAACAGGTCGATTCACGCAACATCGCGATCCGCCGCCGGGTTGGCTATATGTCCCAGGCCTTCTCGCTCTACGGCGAGTTGACGGTCCGGCAGAATCTCGACCTGCACGCGCGTCTCTTCGACATGCCGCCGGCTACCATTCCCGGGCGTATCGAGGAGATGGTGGAACGCTTCGGCCTGAAGGATGTCATGGACGCCCTGCCGGACGCGCTGCCCCTCGGTATCCGCCAGCGCCTGTCCCTGGCCGTGGCCATGATTCACGCGCCGGAAATCCTGATCCTGGACGAGCCGACCTCGGGTGTCGATCCCGTGGCACGGGACGGCTTCTGGCAGATCCTGTCGGACCTCTCGCGCAAGGATCAGGTGACCATCTTCGTCTCCACGCATTTCATGAACGAGGCGGAGCTGTGCGACCGCATATCGCTCATGCATGCGGGGAAGGTGCTGGTGAGCGACACGCCTGCGGCCATCGTGCAGAAGCGCGGGGCGGCCACGCTGGAGGAAGCCTTCATCGGCTATCTGGAGGATGCCATCAGCCAGCAGTCGGCCGGGAAACCCGCAGCGGCGCCGGCCGCGCCGCCGGTGAAGGCGGCTCCGGTGCCCCAGGCGGTGCCGAAGCGTGGCTTCAGCCTGCGGCGCCTCTTCGCCTACAGCCGCCGGGAGGCGCTGGAACTCCAGCGCGATCCCATCCGCGCGACGCTTGCCCTGCTGGGCAGCGTGATCCTGATGTTCGTGATCGGTTATGGCGTCAATATGGATGTGGAGGACCTCACCTTCGCCGTCCTGGACCGCGATGACACCACCATCAGCCGCGACTACACCCTGCAGATAGCGGGCTCCCGCTATTTCACCGAACGGCCTCCCATCGTCGATTACAACGATCTGGACAGGCGTATGCGAAGCGGTGAGGTGACGCTGGCCATCGAGATTCCGCCCGGCTTCGCGAGAGACATCGCTCGCGGCAAGCCCGTCGAGGTCGGGGCCTGGATCGATGGCGCGATGCCGTCGCGTGCGGAGACGGTGCGCGGCTATGTGCAGGGCATGCATCAAAGCTGGCTGGCGGAGCGGGCACGCCGCATGTACGGCGCCGCTGCCGCGGCGGGCAGCTTCGATCTGGCCATACGCTACCGGTACAATCCGGATATCCAGAGCCTTGTCGCCATGGTGCCGGCGGTGATCCCTCTGTTACTGCTCATGATTCCCGCGATGCTCGCTGTCCTCAGCGTGGTGCGGGAGAAGGAGCTTGGCTCCATCATCAACTTCTACGTCACGCCGGTGACGCGGCTGGAGTTCCTGCTGGGCAAGCAGCTTCCCTACATCCTGCTGGCCATGCTGAACTTCCTGATGCTGACGGCCTTCGCTGTGTTCATTTTCCGCGTGCCGTTCACCGGCAGCTTCCTCACCTACGCCGCTGCGGCAGTTCTGTATGTCACCGTCACCACGGGTATGGGGTTGGTGATGTCTACCTTCCTGCGCAGCCAGATTGCCGCCATTTTCGGGACGGTTCTCGTGACCATCGTGCCGGCGGTTCAGTTTTCGGGCGTCATCGACCCCGTCTCCTCGCTGCAAGGCGCTGGTGCGCTGATCGGCCAGATCTATCCGGCGACGCATTTCATTACCATCTCGCGCGGCACCTTCTCCAAGGCCCTGAACTTTGCCGATCTCTGGACTGCCTTCCTGCCCCTGCTGATCGCCGTGCCGGTGCTACTGGGACTCGGCGTGGCGTTCCTGCGGAAACAGGGGAACTGACCATGCGGCTTCGGAACATTTTCCAGCTAGGGGTCAAGGAACTCCGCGGATTGCTGCGGGACCCGGTGATGCTGGTCCTGATCGTCTATGCCTTCACTCTCTCCATCTACACCAGCTCCCGCGCCATGCCGGAGACGCTGAACCGTGCAGCCCTCGCCATCGTGGATGAGGACCAGTCGCCGCTCTCCGCTCGGATCACGACAGCCTTCTACCCGCCTTACTTCCTGGTGCCCAACCTCATCACGCAGCAGGAGATGGATGCGCGGATGGATGCCGGGCTCGAGACCTTCGTTCTGAATGTACCACCCAACTTCCAACGGGATCTGCTGGCCGGGCGGGCGCCGACGATCCAGCTCAATGTCGATGCCACGCGCATGTCGCAGGCCTTCACCGGCGGTGGCTATATCCAGTCCATTGTCACCAGCGAGGTATCGGAATTCGCCAACCGCTATCGCGGTGATGCCGCGGTGCCGGTGGAGCTGACGCTGCGTGCCCGCTTCAATCAGGAACTCAACAAGGGCTGGTTTGGTGCCGTCACGCAGGTCATCAACGCCGTGGCGATGCTCTCCATCGTCCTGACAGGTGCGGCGCTGATCCGGGAGCGGGAGCACGGGACGATCGAGCACCTTCTGGTCATGCCCGTGACGCCCACGGAAATCATGGTCAGCAAGATCTGGTCCATGGGGCTGGTGGTGCTTCTGGCCACCGCCGTCTCGCTTGTTCTTGTGGTCAGGGGCGCGCTGGGGGTGCCGGTGGAAGGTTCCATGGCGCTGTTTCTGCTGGGGACGGCCTTGCAGCTCTTCGCCACCACGTGCCTGGGGATTTTCCTGGCCACCGTCGGTGGTTCCATGCCGCAATTCGGCCTGTTGCTGATGCTGGTCCTGTTGCCGCTGCAAATGCTCTCCGGCGCATCGACGCCAAGGGAGAGCATGCCGGAGATCATTCAGATCATCATGCTGGCCGCACCCAACACCCATTTCGTCATGCTGGCGCAATCGGTGCTGTTCCGTGGTGCCGGGCTGGGGGTGGTCTGGCCGCAGCTACTCGCTCTGCTGGTCATCGGTTGCGTGTTCTTCGCCTTCTCCCTCCGGCGCTTCAAGGCCTTCCTTCGCTAAGAGGCGTGCCGCCCGCAGGCGGCACGCAGGAGAAACGCTTCAGCGCATCGGCAGCGGGTAGAGCAGGCCGCCACGGGTCCACAATTCGTTCGGCCCGCGCGCCAGCCCGATCGGGGTGTCGGGTCCCATATGCCGGTCGTAAATCTCGGCATAATTGCCCATGGCCTTGATGACATTCACCACCCAGAGCGGATCGACCTTGAGCGCCTGGCCGAGTTCCGGCGAGACGCCCAACAGGCGCCGCGTATCCGGATTGGTGCTTTCCTTCCGCATCTGCTCGACATTCGCCGAGGTGACGCCACGCTCCTCGGCCTCCATCAGCGCGTTGACATACCAGCGCACCAGATCGAACCACTCATCATCGCCCCGGCGGACATAGGGGCCATAGGGCTCCTTGGAGAAGCGCTCTTCCAGAATGGTCCATTCAGCTGGGTTCTGCATGGAAGAGCGACTGGCGGCGAGCTGGGACGCGTCGGTGCCGAAGCTGTCGCATCGCCCGGCCTGCAGGGCGGCGATGGCCTGGTCGGTGCGCTCGAACAGGATCGGCGTGAAGGTCAGGTTGTGGGTGCGGAAGTAATCCGCAGTCACCAGTTCATTGGTCGTGCCAGTGATGAGGCAGATCGTGGCGCCACCCATTTCGGATGCTTTGGTGATACCGCCATTGGCGCGCACCATGAAGCCATGCCCGTCATAGAAATAGGGCGTGATGGCGCGCAGGCCGAGCGTGACGTCACGCATCAGCGTATGTGTGCTGGTGCGGAACAGCACGTCCACTTCGCCGGACCCAAGGGCGGTAAAGCGCGTCGAGGAACTCAGTGGCTGGAAGCGGACCTTGTTAGGGTCGTTGAACAGCGCCACGGCAAGGCCGCGGCAGAGATCGGCATCCAGCCCGCGCCAGACGCCCTGGGTATCGGGTAAGGCAAAGCCGGCAATGCCGGTATGAATGCCGCAAACGAGTTGTCCCCGGGCCTTGATGGCATCCAGCGTGGCTCCTGCGCGGGCAGGCTCCGGTGTGGTGAACAGCGCTGCCGCCGCGGCGAGGGTCGCCAGCATTGCACGCTTGAACATGGTTATCGCCTTCCCTGTATTCTTTTGCCCACCAAGGGTGCGAAACCGGAACGAGGCGCGTCAAGCAGACTCTCCGGTCACAAATCGGGCGGGGAGACAGGCTGGCGCGCAATGGGAAGGCAATTGCCGCCAGCCTGCACAGCTTTGGGTCTTCAGCCTGCCGGAATCTCCATCCCGAGCAGGAGGAAGGACAGCGTCTTTCCGTGCCCATCCAGATTCAACGCGCCGTTGACGCCACCTTGCAGCACGTCCTCGATGACGAAGTTGAAGGCCTGGAGGCCGGGCAGTTCATATCGGCGCACGGAGGTGGCGCCGCGATGGGCAAAGAGCGCCAGTACTCTGCTCTCAGTCACTTCGCGCGCCAGTAGCGGCCAGTCCTCGGCACGGTGCGCCACCAGCGCGAGGTTCAGCCGGTTGCCCTTGTCGCCCGCCCGGGCATGGGCCAGGCGATGCAGCGGAACGGTGCTCATGCCGCATTCTCCAGGGTCAGCAGGCTCACACGTGGCGCCAGCCGTTCACGCGGGACGAGGAAGGAGAGGGTACGAATGCGGTCCGTGACGCGGCTGCGCACGCCGCCGCCGCCCGCCGGGCCACAGCAATAGAGCGACAGCACCTCGCGCGCCGCGCGCTCCGCTGCTGCCCGGCTGTCGCTGGCAAAGGCGAGGCGCAGGCGCACATCCTCCGGCGCGGCATCGGGCATCGCGGCACGCAACGCACCGCCGTCGCCGTCGAACACGCTAACCACGCCGATCAGGTCGATGCGGCTCTGCCCCTCCAGCCCCAGGAGGCGCAGGCGCTCCAGCAGGGTGCGGCCGGCCAGCTCGGCCCTGGCGCGGGCATTGGGGCCGCCATAGGAAATCTCGCCCTCTCCGAGCCAGCCGCCCGGCAGGCTCACCGTCGCCTTCAGCCGCTCGGGCCGTGCGAGACCCCGCGCACCCCGCAACCGCACACGATCCGGCGCCTCCTCGGTGATGGTGACGCCGGTGACATCCAGCACCACATCCGGCGTCAAATAGGCGGCGGGGTCGTGCAGCTCGTAGAGAAGCTGTTCCGTCACGCTGCGGCGGTCCACCCGGCCGCCGGTGCCTTCGGGCTTGGTGATGAGCACGGAGCCATCCGCGCCAATCTCCGCGATGGGAAAGCCAAGGGTCGCCATGCCCAGCGCATCCCCCGGAATGTCCTTCACCCCAGGGTCGGCGAAATATCCGCCCGTCACTTGAGAGCCGCATTCCAGCAAATGCCCGGCCATGGTCCCGGCGGCCAGCCGGTTCCAATCCGTCTCGTCCCAGCCGAAATGCGCCAGCATGGGGCCGAGGGCCAGGGCCGGGTCCGAGCAGCGGCCGGTGATCACCACCTGCGCGCCCTGCCGCAGCGCTTCGGCGATCGGTGCGGCGCCAAGATAGACATTGGCCGCGATCACCTGGTCTGGCTGCAGCACCGCCCCCGCATCGCCTTCCCAGGGCTCCAGATCATCCAGCGCATCCGTGCCGCGGATGTCGTCGCCCTCCACCACACCCACGCGCAGGGCGGGCAGCCCCAGCTCCCGCGCGAGGCCGAGCACGGCACGCGCGGCGGCGCGTGGATTGGCGGCACCCCCATTGGTGACGATGGGAATATCCGCCGCGGCGCAGCGCGCCAGGATGGGACGCAGCAGGTCCAGCAGCGCGGGCTCATAGCCGCCATCGGGCTTCTGCCGGCGCTCCCGCTGGGCGAGGGCCAGGGTGCGTTCGCCCAGCACCTCCAGCATCAGCGCGGCAGGGCCGCCAGAGGCAATCAACGCATCAGCCACCGGTCCCGGGGCGTCCAGCCGGTCCCCCGAAAAGCCGGAGCCGCAGCCGATGCGCAAAAGGGCAGTGGGATCGGAACCGAGAGGCATCGTTACTCCAGACAGGTATTGCGGCTCAGCGCCGCGCAGCGTTGGCCGGCGCATGGCAAAGCTGGCCAGGGATCATCCGGCGTGCGGCTCAGTCCGCCCTTGCGCCGGAAATACGCACGACTTCCCGCCATTTCTCGATGTCGGCCTGGAGCCACGGGCGGAATTCATCGGGCGGCATGGCGATGGGAATGAGGCCCTGGCTTTCCAGTTGACCCTGCAATTCGGGGGCGAACAGCGCCTGCCTCAGCGCGCCATAGATCTTGTCGCGCGCCGGCAAGGGCAGCTTTGCGGGCGCGAACAGACCATGCCAGGCGGAGACATCGAAATCCTCAACGCCTTGCTCGATGGCGGTGGGCACGTCCGGCACCATGCTCAGCCGCTTGGCGGAGGTCGCCGCCAGGGCCTTCAGCTTGCCATCACGCACGAAGGGCAGCACGGCGGTGACCTGATAGATCGTCATGGGCACCGTGCCGGAGATGACATCCGTCACCGCCTGTGCGCCGCTGCGATAGGGCACATGCACCAGCGGTGCGCCGGTCTTCATCTTCAGCAACTCGCCCGCCAGATGGCTGGAGGTGCCGTTGCCCGCTGAGGCGTAACTCACGCCGCCGCGCTGCTGCTTCGCCCATTGAATGAATTCGGGCAGCGTTTTCGCGGGCACATGCGGCGAGACCACCAGCAGGTTCGGCGCCTCCGTCACCAGCGTGATCGGCGTGAAATCGCGCAGCACGTCATAAGGCATCTGCGGCATCAGGGAGACATTCACCGAATGCGAGGCGATGCTGCCGAGGACAAGATTGTAGCCATCCGGCTGGGATTTCGCGACGGCATCGCTGCCCACCACGCCGCCGGCGCCGGCACGGTTTTCCACCACGAGGGGCTGGCCGAGGGTTTGCGACATGCTCGGCGTCAACAAGCGGGCGACGATGTCCGTGCTTGTGCCGGCGCCAAAGGGAACGATCACGCGGATCGGTCGCGTCGGCCAGTCCGCTTGCGCGTGGCCGGGGCGGGGAAGCGAGGTGGACAACCCGGCCGCAGCCATCCCGCCCAAAAGGGCGCGCCGGGAGAATGTTGCGTGAGTCATCTTCGTTTCCTCGCCTGAAGGACCTTGGCGGCCCGTTGAGGCTATGGAAGCGCGGGGAGAGGCCATCAGACAATTGATATCTTTATGGGCCAGTCATAGAGAACAGTTATGAGTATCTCCCTGCGCCAGCTCCGCGCCTTTGCCGCCGCCGTCGAGGCCGGAAGCTTCGGGCGCGCGGCCGCCCGGCTCCACCTCTCCCAGCCAGCGCTGACGGTGCAGATCCGTGGGCTGGAGGAGACGCTGGGCCTCGCGCTGTTCGACCGCTCCGCCCGTGGCGCCCGGCCCACAGAGGCGGGCAGGGCACTGGCGCAATCCTTCGGCCGGGTGTTGGAGGAGTTGGATCAACTCGTCGCTGGCGCGCGCGAACAGGCGGCACGGCGCTCCGGCACGGTGCATCTGGCCGTGCTGCCCTCGGTCGCGGCCACGCTGCTCCCCCCGGCCCTGGCGCGGCTGCGCGAGGCGCATCCCGCCATCCGTGTGCTGGTACGCGATGCGGTGGCCCGGCGGGTGGGGGAGATGGTGAAGGGCGGGGAGGCGGAGCTGGGCATCGGCATCCTGTCTGGCCCCGATGCGGAGCTTGAAGCGGAGATGCTGTTCGAGGATGAGCTTGTGGCCGTGCTGCCCCCAGGACATCCCCTGGCCCGCCGGCGCACGCTGCCGCCGCATATCCTGGCACAGGAACCACTGGTCCTGACCGACCCGGGCAGCAGCGTGCGCGCGCTGGCCGAACGGGCCTTCGCCGAGGCCGGGCTCGCGCTGCGCCCGGCCTATGAGGCGACTTACATGAGCACCGCCGTGGCGCTGGTGCGGGCCGGGCTGGGCATTGGCGTGCTGCCCGCCACGGCGCTGGACCTGCGCCTCGCGCCGGCGCTGGAAACCCGCCCCATCCCCGCCGCCGCCATGCGCCGCCGCATCCTGATGCTGTCACGGCGTGGCAGCAGCCTTTCCCCGGCGGCGGAGGCGCTGGCGGAAGTGCTCCGCGCAACCGTGCCGGTGCACGCGGAGGGCTAGGGGCTCATCAATCCGCGTACTGCCCGGCTTCCTGGATGATCGGCCGCCAGCGGGCGACTTCCTCGGCGAGGAAGCGGCGGTGATAGGCAGGGGTGGCACGCTCCTGGCTGGCGGGCTCGGTTACCAACTCCTTGAAGCGGGCGAGCAGGCGTTCCTCCTGCAGCGCGGCGCGGATCGCGGCGGAGAGGCGCTCCTGAATCTCCGGCGGCGTGGCGGCGGGGGCGTAGAGCCCGTGCCAGGTGCTCATCACCAGCTCCGGCACGCCTGCCTCGGCCGTGGTGGGCAGCTCCAGCCCTGGCACGCGCTGGGGCAGAGTAGCGGCATAGGCCTTGATGCGGCCATCGCGGATGAAGGGCGCCGTATTGGTCGCCTGGTCGCAGAAGACGTCGATACGGCCTGCCATCATGTCGGTGATGGCCGGTGCGCTGCCCCGGAAGACGACAGTGGTGAGCGTCGTGCCCGCCGCGCGCTGCAACAACATGCCGCAAAGCTGGTTGGCGCCGCCCAGGCCGGAATGGGCGAGGGTCAGCGCATTCCCGCGCTGCCGGATTTCCGCCATGTAGCTGGCGAGGTCGGTGGCCGGGAAATCGGGCCGCGCCACCAGCGTCATCGCGGCGTCGGAAACGATGCCGAGGGGAGCGAAGCTTTTCTCCACGTCATAGGAGAGGCTGCGATACAGCGTGGCGGTGGTGGCGTGGCCGATGTGATGCATCAGCAGCGTGCTGCCATCCGGCCGGGCCTGGGCCACCCGCCCGGCGGCGATCGTGCCGCCCGCGCCGGTGACGTTCTCGACAACCACGGCCACGCCGAGATTCTTCGCCATGCCCTCCGCCACCAGCCGGCTGATGACATCGGTCGGGCCACCGGCGGTGAAGGGCACGGTGATGGTCACCGGACGGTCCGGGAAACCCTGCGCCAGGGCACTTTGAGACAGCGCGGGGGCGGCCAGCAGCGCACCCCCGGCCGCCAGCAGGCTGCGGCGGTTGATCATGAACCTCTCTCCCTTGTGCCGCGGCGGTTCATCCGCCGTCGGTTTTCCTTCAGACGTTGGCGCTGTGAATGGCGTCGCAGACCGCCTCCGTCACTTCCCTGGTCGTGGCCTTGCCACCGAGATCGGGCGTCAGCAGGCCGGATGCCGTCACGCGCTCCACCGCCGCCATCAGCCGGGCGGCCGCCTCGGACTCGCCGAGATGTTCCAGCATCTGCGCACCCGTCCAGAAGGTGGCGATAGGGTTGGCGATGCCCTTGCCGGTGATGTCGAAGGCCGAGCCGTGGATCGGCTCGAACATCGAGGGAAAGCGGCGCTCCGGGTCCACATTGCCGGTGGGTGCCACGCCCAGGCTGCCCGCCAGCGCCGCCGCGAGGTCCGAGAGAATATCGGCGTGGAGATTGGTGGCGACGATGGTGTCCAGGCTCTGCGGCTTCAGCACCATGCGCATCGTCATGGCATCCACCAGCATCTTATCCCAGGTGACATCAGGAAATTCGCGGGAGACTTCCTCGGCGATCTCGTCCCACATCACCATGCCGAAGCGCTGGGCGTTGGATTTGGTGACGACGGTCAGCAGCTTGCGCGGCCGCGCCTGTGCCAGCCGGAAAGCGTAGCGCATGATGCGGGTGACGCCGACGCGGGTGAAGATCGCCACCTCGGTCGCCACCTCCTCCGGCAGCCCCTTATGGGCGCGGCCGCCATGGCCGGCATATTCGCCCTCCGAATTCTCGCGGACGATCACCCAGTCGAGGTCGCCAGGGCCGACATTCGCGAGCGGCGAGGTTACGCCCGGCAGGATCTTGGTCGGGCGAACATTAGCGTATTGGTCGAAGCCCTGGCAGATGGGCAGGCGCAGGCCCCAGAGCGTGATGTGGTCCGGCACGTCCGGCGCGCCCACGGCGCCGAAATAGATGGCGTCGAATTTCTTCAGTTTCTCCAGCCCATCGGCCGGCATCATCGCGCCTGTCTTTTTGAAGAAGTCGGAACCCCAGGGGAATTCCTCCACCCGCAGCCGGAAGCTGCCCATGCGCCGTTCCAGCACCGAGAGCGCCTGCAGCCCGGCGGAGATGACCTCGGGGCCGATACCGTCGGCGGGAATGGCGGCGATGGCGTATTCACGCATGGGGGCGCGTTCCTCCGTATCCTGATCTGGGGAGAGCCTAGACCTGCGGGGGCGGCGGAGGTGCATCCAAAAGATTATGCAAATTATTGCTTCAATCCTACGGGCGGGGCAGGTTGGGGCGGGAGAGAACCGCACCATGGAGCTGAAACAGCTACGCTGCTTCCTGGCCGTGGCCGAGGAGCTGAGCTTCGGCCGTGCGGCGCGGCGGCTGAACATGCTGCCCACCGCGTTGGGCCGGCAGGTCAGGCTGCTGGAGGAAGAGCTGGGTGCGCCATTGTTCCACCGCACTACGCGGCAGGTTTCGGCCACGCCGGCCGGGGCTGCCTTGCTGCCGGAAGCGCGGGCGATCCTCGACCGGGCAGCCGGTGCGGCAAACATGGTCCGCGCCCTGGCCGCTCCCACCCGCTCCCTTCTGCGGATTGGCGCTATCGACAGTGCGGCGGCCGGTTTGCTGCCTGATCTGCTCTACCGCTTCCGCCGCGCCCGTCCTGAGATCGAGACCCGGCTGGTGGAAGCACGTTCCGTGCAGATCCTGCCTCTGCTGCTGAGCGGGCGACTGGAGCTCGGCTTCATACGGCCGCCGCCACAGCAGGAAGGGCTGAGGTTCGAATGGCTGTTGCAAGAGAAGCCAGTGGTGGCGGTGCCGAAGGGCCATGTGCTGGCAACGAAGCGCCGGCTCCGGCTCGAGGACCTCTCGCGCCAGCCGGTGATCCTGCCGCCGCCCGCCACGCGGCCGCACAGCCACGGCGTGGTCATGCGGCTCTTCGCCTTGTTGGAGGAGGTGCCCATGGTGGCGCAGGAGGCGGAGGAAAAGCAGACCATGATCGGGCTCGTGGCCGCCGGCATCGGCATCGCGCTGCTGCCGGAATGGGCGGCGAGGATGCGCGTGCCCGGCGTGGCCTACAGGCCCCTGGACCTGCCGGAGGGGACGATGCTGCCGGAATGGTCGCTTGGCGCGGCCTGGGCAGAGAGGCGGCCCGGCCCGGCGCGCGACCATTTCCTGGCGATGATGCGAGCCGAGGCCCTCAACGCAGGGGCATCATCCAGGACACCATGAGCACGCTGACCACCATGGTCAGTACAGTGAAGGGCACGCCGACTTTCACGAAGTCGCCGAAGCGGTAACGGCCGGGCCCCAGCACCAGTGTGTTCACCGGCGAGGAGACCGGGGTCATGAAGGCGGCCGAAGCGGCGAGAGCGACGATCATCGCGAAAGGATAGGGCGAGACGCCCAGCTCCTGCGCGGTCGCGATCGCCACGGGCGCCATCAGCACCGCCGTGGCGGTGTTGGAGATGAACAGGCCAGTGATGGAGGTGACGGCGAAGAGCGTCGCCAACAGGACGAGCGGCCCGGCATCCTGCACGAGATCGACGAGCGCATCCGCCGCCAGGGCGACGCCACCGGTCTTCTGCAAGGCGACCGAGAAAGGCAGCATGCCGACGATCAGCACGATGCTCTGCCAGTGGACGGAGCGGTAGGCGGAATCAAGATCGATGCAGCGCAGCCCGACCATCATCGCGCAACCCAGCAGGGCGGCCTGAAGGTTCGAGACGATACCGCTGACCATCAGCACCACCACGACCGCCAGGCTGAGGAGGGCCTGCGGCGCACGGCCGGCGGCTGGCGGCGGCTCCTCCAGATCCTCGGGCTGGTTCAGCAACACGAAGTCCCGGCGGCCGCGTTGGGAGCGGCGCATCTCCTTCCAGGGGCCGACCAGCAGCAAGGTATCGCCGGCTTGCAGCTTCCGCTCCAGGAACCCGTCGCTGACGATCTCCGAACCGCGGCGCAGCCCGACGACCGTGAGCCCGTGGCGGGAGCGGAAGCCTGCCCCCAGCACTGTCTTTCCCACCAGTTCGGAGGCGGGGGTGATGAGCACCTCCACCATCCCGATGGATTGCGGGCGGCTGGCCGGGTCCAGATCCACCAGCGGCAGGTTGTGCAGAACAAGCTGCCGGCAGAGGCCAGGCACCTCCGGGGCGGGAATGGTCATGCTCACCAGCAGCCTGTCCCCGCTGATCAGGACAGTCTCCGCGGCGGGATCCAGCAGATCCGTGCCGAAGCGCCCGTGCCGCTCGATGGCGATGACATTCAGCCCGTAGCGGGCGCGCAGCCGCAGCGCCGCCAGGCTGTGCCCCGCCAGCGGCGAGCCGGGCCCGATCTGCAGCCGGTAGGCGCGGTCGGTGAGGCCATAATCCCGCACCATATCGGAAAGGGTCGGGCGCCCGGTGGGCTTATTGTCCTCCGGTATGGCGGAGCTCAGCCAGCGATGCGCCACCAGCATGTACAGAATGCCGAGGGCCAGCACGGGCAGGCCAAAGGGCGTCATGCTGAAGAAGCCGAAGCCCGTATAGCCCGCATGAAGCAGTGCGCTGTGCACCACGAGGTTGGGTGCGGTGGCCACCAGCGTCATCATGCCGCTGATGAGGGCGGCGACGCTCAGGGGCATCATCAACTGGCCGGGCGGCAAGTGCAGCCGCGCGCAGATACGGAGCACCACGGGCACGAAGATCGCCACCACCCCGGTCGAACTCATCACTGAGCCGAGCGTGGCGACGATCAGCATCAGCAGGACCAGCAGCCGTGTCCCGCTGCCGCCCGCGCTGGCCACCAGCCAGTCCCCCATGCTGCGGGCAATGCCAGTGCGCACCAGCCCTTCGCCAATGACGAAGAGAGCGGCGATGAGCAGCACGCTGGGATCGCCGAAGCCCGCCACCGTCTCCTGCACCGTCAGAATGCCGGTCAATGGCAGCACGAGCAGGACCAGTGCCGCGACCGCATCGGCGCGGGGCCGCCCAAGGGCAAACATCGCGACGGCCAGGGCTAGCAGCCCCAGCACGATGGCCAGGTTCAGCGTCATCAGCCGGGTGTCTCCATGATGTCCGCTCCTCGGCTCGCTCCATGCCGAGCTTAACCGAAGCGACACCGCACAGACAAAGCTGCCGCTCCCCCGGTTGCCCTGCTGCGAGGACGAGTCCACCGTGGCGATGGCGGCGCCAGCATGGCGCTTGCCCAAGAAGTGGCCACGCACGGGCCCCGGATAATCCAGAGGACAGACAAGGAGCTCACCCCCGCATGACCTACGACCCCGCGACCTACAGGCCGCTCACCTTCCATGATGCGGTGCCCGCCTTCCGGGACGGCAGCGACTCGCCGCGTGCCTATCTCGAGCGCTGCATCGCCACCATCGAGGCCCGCGAACCGGAGGTGCAGGCCTGGATGAGCCTCAACCTGGAAGGCGCGCGCGAGGTGGCCGATGCCGCCACCGCGCGCTACCGGCAGGGGCGGCCGCTGAGCAAGGTCGATGGGATGCCGATCGGGGTGAAGGACATCCTGCAAACCCATGACATGCCGACAAGCCTCGGTATCGCCGGCAATGAGAATGCGCGGACGAAGCAGGACAGTGCTTCGGTCTGGGCCTTGCGCGAAGCAGGGGCGATCATCCTCGGCAAGACCGTCACGACGGAACTGGGCGGCGCTCATCCCAGCAAATCCCGCAATCCTTTCGACATACAGCGCACGGCTGGGGGGTCCTCCAGCGGTTCCGGCGTTGCGGTGGGTGCGCGGATGGTGCCGGCGGCGCTGGGCACGCAGGTGGTCGGGTCCATCATTCGCCCGGCGGCATACAGCGGTAATGTCGCGATCAAGCCCACCTTCGGCGCGTTGAACCGGGGCGAGCGGCAGGGGCTCAGCCAGAGCTGCCTGGGCGTCCATGCTGGTGCCGTCGAGGATATGTGGCATGTCGCCGCCGAGATCGCGGCGCGCGCGGGCGGGGACCCCGGCCATCCCGGCCTGGGAGGGACGGTGACGCCGCCGGCGCCGCGCAGGCCCGAGCGGCTGATCGTGCTGGAGACCGAAGGGTGGGGAGCGGTGGAAGGGCCGGCGCGGGACGCCTTCGACGCCCTTCTGGAGCAGTTGCGGAAACAGGGCGTGACATTGCTGCGCCGGGGCGACGACCGGTTGATCGACGCGCTGGAGCGCAGCATCGCCGACAGCGTTGCCATCAGCGGCGCACTGGTCACCTTCGAGAACCGCTGGGGGCACGCCAATCTGAAGCGGCTGTTCCCCACGCAGCTCAGCGACACCATGACAAAGCAGATCAACACCGCCACGCAGATGAGCGTGGCCGATTATCGCGATCTGCTGGCCCGGAGGGCGGAGGCGCGCCTGCGCCATGCCACCATCGCGCCGCTGGCGGATGCTGTGCTGACCCTCTCCTGTACCGGTCCGGCGCCGCTGCTGAAGGAGGTGGAAAATCGCGACGTCTGGCGCACCGGCAATACCGCTTTCAATGCCTGGACCTCGGTGCTGGGCGCCCCGGCACTGACCCTGCCGCTGCTGGCCTGCGGTGGCATGCCGGTCGGCGTGCAGCTTGTGGGGCAGATGCATGAGGACGAACAGGTGACCGCCATGGCGCGCTGGCTGGCCGGTGCGGTGGTGCCCGTCGCGCGCTGAGGCTGAGGCGAGGGGGGAGGCTGCTCTCCCCCTCGGATATCATCCCATCAATGCCAGCAGCACGCCCGCCGCGGCGCCGAGCCCCACGACCAGGAGCGGCGCGGCGCGCCAGACCACCAGCAACAGAAAGCCGGACAGGACCAGCAGGAAATCCAGCGGGGTGAGCACAGCGCTGGTCCATACCGGGCTGTACAGCGCTGCTCCCAGCAGCCCGACCACTGCCGCGTTCACACCGCGGATCGCTGCCTGGGCGGCGGGGCGTGTGCGGAGCGTGGCCCAGAAGGGCAGCGCGCCCACCAGGAGCAGGAGGCCGGGCAAGAAGACCGCCAACAAGGGCATGACGGCACCTGCCAGGCCGCCGGGGCCGGGCCGCAGCACAGCGCCGAGATAGGCCGCGAAGGTGAAGAGGGGCCCCGGTACGGCCTGGGCCGCACCATAGCCCGCCAGGAACACATCGTCCGAGACCCAGCCTGGCGTCACCACGCCTTCCCGCAGGAGCGGCAATACGACATGGCCGCCGCCGAACACCAATGCGCCCGCGCGGTAGAAAGCGTCGAACACCGTGACCGCATGGCTATGGCTGGCCAGGAATGGCGGCAGCAGGAGAAGGGCGGTGAACAACACCAGACATAGCAGCCCGACCCGACGCGGCACGCTTATGTGCAGTTCATCCGCATGCGAAGCGCCGGGAGCGCCCCGGCACAGCCACAACCCCGCACCCGCGCCAAGCAGGATGGCGCCAATCTGTCCGAAAGACACCGGCAGCAATGTAACGGCGGCGAGGGCGGCCAGGGCGATGCCCGCACGCTCACGGTCAGGGCATAGTGATCGCGCCATGCCCCAAACCGCCTGTGCGACGATGGCCACGGCCACGAGCTTCAACCCGTGCAGCATCCCAGTGCCAGGAACCGTGGCTGTCAGATGCCCCGCCCAGACGGCAAATATGACGAGCAGCAGCGCCGAGGGAAGCGTAAAGCCGGCCCATGCGGCCAGGGCCCCCAGCGGCCCGGCGCGCATCAGGCCCAGCGCGAAGCCGACCTGGCTCGATGCAGGCCCTGGCAGAAACTGGCAGAGGCCGACCAACTCGGCGTAGCTGCGTTCGCTGATCCACTGGCGGCGGGTGACGAACTCGGCGTGGAAATAGCCGAGATGCGCGACGGGGCCACCGAAGGAGGTAAGGCCAAGCCTGAGGAATGCCAGCAGAACCTCGCCGGATGTACCGGTGCGGCGTTCCGTTGCAGATGCGGAGTCAGGGCGGATCATGCGCTGCGCTGTAGCACGCGGGCAGCCGCCGTTCTGGTGCAGAACGATGACATCTCACTCCGTCTCACCGCACTCGGAGCGTATGGCATGGGCCACTGCTCACCATGGTTTGACATCCCTGGAAGATCCTCCATACTTCGCAAAGAGGTACGAGCGTATTGCAAGGCAATATGCACGGGACGCTGTCACGTATAAGCCATCGATAACAGATGGCCATCAGAGGCTCATAAAAGAGCAGCAGCCACGCCACCCCGCGCACCGGGTGAAGGGCGTCGCGCGCGGGAGAGGGGATGGTCGGCAGCGGCGGCATTCTGGCAGGATCGGAAGCGATGGCTCGGCGGCAATGCGCCACCGCGCCAGACCGCGTGCGCTATGGCACGCCGCCTGCCTGAATGAACCGGAGGAGACGAACGATGCGCGCATGGGCGATGACCGATTACGGTAAGCCGCTGGAGGAGATCGAGAAGCCGACTCCCGTGCCGACCGGCACCGAAGTGCTGGTCGAGGTTTCCCATTGCGGCGTCTGCCATTCCGACCTGCATGCCTGGGATGGTTACTACCAGCTCGCCGGTGGCCGCCGCCTGACCTCCAAGGAGCGCGGCGTGCAACTGCCCATGGCGCTCGGCCATGAGATCGTCGGCCGCGTCGTCGGGATGGGACCGGAGGCGAAGGGCGTTTCCGTGGGCGATCGCCGCATCGTCTATCCCTGGGTGGGCTGCGGCCATTGTGACCGCTGCCGCGACGAACGGGACAATATGTGCCTGGACATCAAGCCGCTCGGCATCCGTCAGGATGGTGGCTATGGCAGCCACGTTGTCGTGCCGCACCCGCGCCATCTGGTGGACCCCGGCGATCTCGATCCGGCCGTGGCGGCGACTTATGCCTGCTCCGGTATCACCGTCTATTCGGCCATCCGCAAGCTGATGCCGCTGCCGCCGACCAAGCCCATCGTGCTCATCGGCGCGGGTGGTCTGGGGCTCTCGGCCATTTCCATCCTGCGCGCGCTGGATCACGAGGCTATCATCGTCGTCGATACCGACAAGCGGAAACTGGAAGCAGCGAAGCAGGCCGGTGCCTCGGCCACCGTCGATGCCTCCGAGCCCGAGGTCACGGCACGGCTCATCCAGGCCGCGGGCGGGCCGCTGGAGGCGGTCATCGACCTGGTGAATTCCAGTGCCACCGCGCGCTTTGTCTATGAGGGGCTGAGCAAGGGCGGCACAGTGGTGCAGGTCGGTCTGTTCGGCGGTGAGCTGACCATCGACCTGCCGCTGATGGCGATGCGCGAGTTGGCGCTTCGTGGCAGCTATGTCGGCACGCCCAAGGATCTTCGGGAACTGGTGGCGCTGGCCCAGGGCAAGAAGCTCGCCAGCCTGCCCGTGACCCTCATGCCGCAATCGAGCGCCAATGAGGCGCTGCAACGCCTGAAGGACGGGCAGGTCGTCGGCCGCCTCGTCCTGCGGGCAGATGCGGTGGTGCAGGCCTGACCTTCACCACGCCGCGCGGTGCCGATTTCAAAAGATCCAGGATACAGGAGATGGCTATGAAAATGACACCGCGCGGCAAGACCGTTTCGCTCATTCTGCGCCGCACGCTCGCGGCAACCTTCTGCACCGTCGCGGCCGGCGCCGCCATGGCGCAGCCTGCCGAGCGGACGCTGACCATCGCGGCGATGACCTCGCCCAGCGCGCTGGACCCGCACTTCCACTCCACGAACAACAACAACATGGCGTTGTTCCAGATCTTCGAGCCGCTGATCCGCGAGGCCAATGACGGCTCGCTGATCCCGGCCCTCGCGGAGTCCTGGAAGGTCGTCGGCGATACGACGTGGGAGATCAAGCTGCGCGCCAATGCGCGTTTCCACGACGGCACGCCGTTCGAAGCCGAGGACATCGCCTTCACGCTCGACCGCCTGGGCAAAGTGCCGAACAGCCCTGGCCCCTTCACGCCATATGCGCGCAGCATCAAGGAAGTGGAGATCGTCGATCCCACCACCATCCGCGTGCATACGCATTATCCGAACCCATATCTCGACTATGACCTGACGCGGGTGATGATCCTCTCGCGCAAGATCCACGCCGAGGCGACGACGGCGCAGTTCACCAGCGGCAGGCTCGCGGTAGGTACGGGGCCGTATCGCTATGTCGGCTTCACGCTGAATGAGCGGCTGAGCATCGCCGCCAACCCCGACTACTGGGGCCCGAAGCCTGAATGGGCGCGGGTGGAAACCCGCTACGTCACCAATGCCGGCGCCCGTACCGCTGCCCTGCTGGCCGGCGAGGTCGACCTGATCGATGGCGTGCCGGTGCACGATGTCACGCGGCTGCAGCGCGAGCCGAATGTGAAGATCTTCGGCACGGACAGCTACGGTACCGCCTATCTCTTCCCCGATGCGGTGCGGGAGCAGGCGCCCTTCATCACTGACAAGCAGGGCCGGCCGCTGCCGTCCAACCCGCTCCGCGACCGCCGGGTGCGGGAGGCTCTTTCCATGGCCATCAACCGCGCCGGCATCGTGGAGCGGCTGCTGGTGGGCCAGGGGACGCCGGCCGAGCAGTTCGCGCCGCCCGCCGTTGGCGACCGCGCGCCCGACATGCCGCCGCTGGCCCTCGATATCGCCGCCGCGCGCAAGCTGCTGGCCGATGCCGGCTATCCCAATGGCTTCCGCCTGACCATCCACGGCCCGAACGGCTTCTTCGCCAGCGATGGGGAGGTGCTGCAGGCCATCGCCCAGGGCTTCAACCGCATCGGCATCGATACCGCGGTGGAAATCCTGCCGCCGGCGAACTTCTTCACCCGCGCCACGAACCGCGACTTCGCGATGTTCCTGACGACCTACACGGCCAACCTGGCCTCCAACACGCTGCGGCAGGTGGCGGCGACGCGTGACCCGGCCACTGGTTCCGGCCCCTTCAACCGCCAGCACTACACCAACCCCACCATGGATGCCCCGCTGACCGAGGCGCTGCGCACCATGGACCCGACGCGGCGCCAGCAGCTGACCACCCAGGCGATGCAGGAGTTGATCCGGGACAAGGGCATCATTCCGGTGTTCTACCTGCGGGTGAACTGGGCCGGCCGCAGCGACCGGCTGACCTATGAGCCGAGCCCGAACTGGTACACCCAGGCCCAGTTCGCGCATCCGATCGCCCCCTGAGGGCCCCGTAGGCCGGCCACCGCTTGCCTCGGCGGTGGCCGG
>JH599972.1:0-3022 GCA_000245075.1 Acetobacteraceae bacterium AT-5844 | reverse complement strand
CGCTTGCCTCGGCGGTGGCCGGCCTTTACTCCGCCCTCAGTGGCCGCCTTTGGCCCTGGGGACGATGACGATGCGGATTCTGGTCACGGGCGGCGCCGGTTTCATCGGCTCCGCCCTGGTGCGCCGGCTGGTGCTGCAAGAGCGCGCCGAGGCCGTGCTGGTCGTGGACAAGCTGACCTATGCCGGCGAACGCCGCAGCCTGCGCGACTGCGAGGGGAAGCCCGGCTTCGCCTTCCTGCAAGCCGACATCGCCGATGCCGAACTGATGCAAAGCACCATGGCCGAGTTCCGCCCGGAGGCGGTGATGCATCTGGCGGCCGAGAGCCATGTGGACCGCTCCATCGCGGGCGCCGCGCCCTTCATCCATACCAATCTTGTCGGCACCTTCTCTCTGTTGGAGGCGGCGCGCAGCTACTGGAACGGCCTGGATGCGGCGGCCAAAGGCGCCTTCCGCTTCCTGCATATTTCCACTGACGAGGTCTTCGGCTCCCTCGGTGCCACGGGCTACTTCACGGAGACTACGCCCTACGCGCCGCGCTCGCCCTATTCCGCCAGCAAGGCGGGGTCGGATCATCTCGTCGCCGCCTGGCACGAGACCTACGGGCTGCCGACGCTGGTGACCAACTGCTCCAACAATTACGGCCCTTACCATTTCCCCGAGAAGCTGATCCCGCTCACCATCCTGAATGCGCTGGAGGGCAAGCGGCTGCCCGTCTACGGCAAGGGCGAGAATGTCCGGGACTGGCTGTTCGTGGAGGACCATGTGACCGCGCTGCTCACCGTGCTGAAGGGCGGCCGGGTGGGCGAGACCTACAATGTCGGCGGCAATGCGGAGCGGCAGAACATCCAGGTGGTGCGGGCCATCTGCGACAGCCTGGACCGGCTGCGGCCGGACCCGGCGGGGCCCCGCCGGCGGCTGATCGAATTCGTGGCCGACCGGCCCGGCCACGACGCGCGCTATGCCATCGACGCCAGCAAGCTGCGGGCTGAGCTGGGCTGGCAACCCGCCGAGAGCTTCGAGACCGGGCTGGAGAAGACCATCGCCTGGTATCTGGAGAATGGCTGGTGGTGGCAGCCGCTGCGCGAGCGGGTCTATGGCGGGGAACGGCTCGGCCTGTTGCCGGCCGGCCGCCCCGCCTGATCCCGGTCAGTCTGCGTGAGGCGGGATGACGTTGGTCTGCAGGCCGTCCAGCAGCACATCCCGCATGGTCTCCGCCCCCTTCAGGCGAATGTCGAACAGCGATTCCGGCGTGTGGAAGGCGCTGTGCGGCGTGATGATGAGCCGGCCGCGCAGCCACTCCTCCCGCGCGCGATAGGCGCGGATAAGCGGCGGCTCGGGCTGCGGCACCGGCTCCACGGGCAGCACGTCCAGCCCAGCGCCAGCCAGGTGCCCGTCGCGCAAGGCCTGCTCCAGAGCGTCCAGTTCCAGCACCGGGCCGCGAGAGGTATTCACGACCACGGCGCCTTGCGGGAGTTGCCGCAACTCGGCTTCTCCGATCAGCCCTCGGGTTTCCCGCGTCAGTAGGCAGTGTAGGGAGAGCACGTCGCTCTGCCGCAACAGCTCCGGCAAGGTCCGGACGCGCTCGATACCCAGCGCCCGGTCGACGCCATTGGGCAGCTTCGGGTCGTGGAAGACGACGCGGAAGCCCAGCGCCTTGGCGCGCAGGGCGGCGGCGGTGCCGATGCGCCCTAGCCCCACCACGCCGAAAGTCTGCACCGACAGGCGGCGGATGACGGGCGCGTCGAGATAGGCCCAGGGGGCGGCGGGCTCGCTGCGCTGCACGTCGTGATGCAGCAGCAGGCCTCGCCGCAGGGCCAGTGTCATGGCGATGGCATGGTCGGCGATTTCCGCTGTGCCATAGTCGGGCACGTTGCAGACCAGAATGCCGCGCGCGGCGCAGGCCGCACGGTCCACCCGGTCGTATCCCACGCCCAGCCGCACCACGACGCGCAGGCGGGGGAAAAGCGCCAGATCCTCCGCCCGCAGCCAGTTGCGGAAGACGAACAGCCCTTCCGCCTGCTCGCGCAGCGGGGCGGGCAGGGCAGCATAGTCACCGAGGCCGCCACCCCGCACCAGGGCGACGCGATCCCCAAAGATGGGCGCCTCGACAGCCTCGCCTTCGTAAAGCCCCTCGGGCTCCAGAACCGTGACCTGAGTCATATACGGACAGCTCAGATGCTGGCGATCAGCCCGCCATCCACGCGGATGACGGAGCCGGTGATGTAGGAGGCACGTTCGCTCGCCAGAAAGGCGACGGTGTCGCCATATTCCTCCGGCCGGCCGTAGCGGCCGGCTGGGATGGTGCCCGTGCTTTCCGCCGAGACCTCCTCCACGCTACGGCCCTCACGCTTCGCCTTCTGTTCATCGAGGAATTTGATGCGGTCCGTGGCCACACGCCCGGGGAGGATGATGTTGGCGGTGATGCCGTCCCGCCCGACTTCCCGCGCCAGCGTCTTCGACCAGCCCAGAAGCGTGGAGCGCAAGGCATTGGAAAGGCCGAGATTCGGGATGGGTGCAACCACGCCGGACGAGGTGCTGGTGATGATTCGCCCCCAGCCTGCCGCCTTCATGCCTGGCAGAACGCGGTCCGTAATGCCGATGACGGAGAGCACCATCGCCTGGAAATGCTTTGCCCAGGCCGCTGGGTCCTGGCCGGAGACGGGCGTGGGGGGCGGCCCACCCGTATTGTTCACCAGGATCTGGACGGGGCCATGAATTCTTTCAATTTCAGAGGCATGGGAGTCGATGCTCGCAAGGTCTGCGAGGTCCCAGACGATGCTATGCGCCACCCCGCCCACCGCGGCGACGGCGGCTTTTGTGGCCTCCAGCGCTTCGGCGCTGATATCCGCCACGGTGACGCGCGCGCCTTCCCGCGCCAGTGAGACGGCTATGGCGCGGCCGAGGCCGCCACCACCACCGAGCACCAGCGCAGAGCGGTTCTTGATGCCGAGATCCATTGCTCGCCGCTCCCCTCAGCCCACCAGCTTGCCGGCACGCGGATCGGTGCGGGCGACGCGGGCG
>JH599971.1:27442-47589 GCA_000245075.1 Acetobacteraceae bacterium AT-5844 | reverse complement strand
CAGGGCCGGCGCCGCGGCCTCATCGGCGAGCACCGCGATCTGCGGCCGCAGGCGGCGCGCCTGGGCCGCGAGCCCGGCGGCATCCTTCCCTGCCACCAGGGCAGTGACGATGAACTCGCCAGGGGCGGCGGCATCCAGCAGGGCCACGGTGCTGCGGCCCACGGAGCCGGTGCTGCCCAGAATCGTGACGCTGCGCGGATTCATCGCCAGAGAACCACCCCATAACCCATGCTCAGCGCCATCAGGGCCGCCACCGGGGCGGCCGCGATCAGCCCGTCCAGGCGGTCCAGCAGGCCGCCATGCCCGGGGATGAGCGCCGAGCTGTCCTTGACATTGAAGTGCCGCTTGAACGCGCTTTCCAGCAGGTCGCCCACCTGGGTCGCGATGCCCAGGAGAGCGGCAATCAGCGCGGCCTTCACCATGTCGTCGCGGAGCGGCGTGGACCAGGCCGCCGTCAGCGCCCCCACCAGCATGCAGCAGAGCAGGCCGCCCACCGCGCCGGACCAGGTTTTGCCCGGAGAGATGGCCGGGGCGAGCTTCGGCCCTCCGACCATTCGGCCCACCAGGTAGGCGCCGATATCGCTGGCCCAGACCACGGCGATGAGGAAGAGCACATTGGCGCGGCCCGCATCGTTATCGTGCCGCAGCTCGATCAGGCTGATGCCCGCGATGCCGATGTAGAGAACGCCGAAGGCCAGCCAAAGCGCCGGCGCCGGTCTGCCGTCCCGCCGCCGGACCCAGCCCGCACCGGCCCAGGTTGCGATGGCACCGGCCACCAGCAGCGCCAGGGCCACCGCTGGCATTTCCATGACGGCGAAGGCGCAGGCCACGAACACGGCAACAGGCACGGCGATGCCCGGCATGGCCCGGCTGCGCAGCCCACAGAGATGGACCCACTCCCACACCAGCCCGGCCATGGCCACGGCCATCAGCACGGTCCAGGGCAAGGCACCCAGCCAGATGCACAACAGGGCACCGGGGCCAAGAATGGCCGCCGAAATGGCCCGTTTCTTCAGATCCCGCCAGCGTTTACCGGCATCCGCTCCGGACACGCCCTCAGCCTGCGCCATAGCGGCGCTCACGACGGGCATATTCGGCCACGGCCGCGGCGAGGTGGGTGGCATTGAAATCGGGCCAAAGCGTCTCGGTGAACCAGAATTCGGCATAGGCGGCCTGCCACAACAGGAAGTTGGACAGGCGCTGCTCGCCGGAGGTTCGGATGATCAGATCGGGGTCCGGCATGCCATCCGTGGCGAGGTGCCGGGCCAGCAGGGATTCGTCGATGGCGGCGGCATCCAGCCGGCCCGCCGCCACTTCCTTCGCCAGGACCCGGGCGGCGGCGGCAATCTCCGTCCGGCTGCCATAGGACAGCGCCACGGTCAGATTCAGGCCGGTATTTCCGGCTGTCAGCGCCTCGGCGTCGCGGATGGCGGCGACGGTCTCAGGGCCGAAGCGCTCACGGTCGCCGATCACGCGTAGGCGCACCTTGTTCTTGTGCAGGGCGGCGATCTCGTTGCGCAGGTAGTAGCGCAGCAGCCCTGTCAGCTCATGGACCTCATCATCCGCGCGCTGCCAGTTCTCCGAAGAGAAGGCGAACAGCGTCAGCCAGCCGATGCCGCTCTTTCCAGCCGCTTCGACCGTGCGGCGGACGGCGTCCGCGCCTGCCTTGTGGCCCATTGCCGCCGGCAGGCCGCGCGAGCGCGCCCAGCGGCGGTTGCCGTCCATAATGACACCCACATGGACCGGTACGCCCGGGGGCGTACCACCGCTGAAGACCGGGGCCGTGCCTGGCGCCGCGCTCATTGCCGTTCCGTCTGGCTGGAGGGAAAAGTCAGACCGTCTTGATATCCTTTTCCTTCTCCACCAGCGCTTCGTCCACCTTCTTGATGGTGGCGTCGGTCAACTTCTGCACTTCGTCAGACCAGCGCTTGGCGTCGTCCTTGGAAATCTCGGACTTGGTCTCCCAGCCCTTCACCGTCTCCATGCCGTCGCGGCGCACGCCGCGTGCGGCGACCCTGGCGGCTTCCGCATACTTATGAGCCTGCTTGGCCAGTTCGTTGCGGCGCTCGGCCGTCAGCGGCGGCAGGGGAACGCGGAGGGTCTGGCCCTCGGCCTGCGGATTGAGGCCCAGGCCGGAATCACGGATGGCGACCTCGACGGCACGCACGGCGGAACGGTCCCACACCTGCACGGAGAGCATGCCGGGGCCGGAGACCGAAATATTCGCAACCTGTGTCAGCGGCTGGTTCGTGCCATAGACCTCGACGCGGATCGGCTCCAGCAGCGCGGGCGAGGCGCGGCCGGTGCGCAGGCCGGAGAATTCCTTCTTCAACGCCTCCAGCGCGCCATCCATGCGGCGCGACAGGTCCTTCTTCAGGGCAGGGAAATCGGCGGGAGCGGCCATGGCGGGCGTCCTTCTTTGTCCAGGCTTACTGATCGATAACCGTAGTGAAGCGCCCCTCGCCCTGCATGACGGCGGTGAACGCACCCGGCTCATGGATATTGAAGACGATGATCGGCAACTTGTTCTCGCGCGCGAGGCTGATGGCGGCAGCATCCATCACCGCGAGATCGCGCGCCAGCATCTCCAAATAGGTAAGCGTCGTATAGCGCTCGGCGCTCGGGTTCTTGCGCGGGTCGGCGGAATAGACGCCATCCACCTGCGTGCCCTTGAACAGCGCGTCGCAACGCATCTCGGCAGCGCGCAGGGCCGCCGCCGTATCCGTGGTGAAGAAGGGATTGCCGGAGCCGGCGGCGAAGATCACCACCCGCCCCTTCTCCATATGCCGCTCCGCGCGGCGGCGGATAAACGGCTCGCAGACGCTGCTCATCGGGATGGCGGACTGCACCCGGGTAGGGACGCCGAGCTTCTCCAGCGCACTCTGCATGGCCAGGGCGTTCATCACGGTGGCCAGCATGCCCATGCTGTCCGCCTGCGCGCGCTCCATGCCGGAAGAGGCGCCCGCCACGCCCCGGAAAATGTTACCGCCACCCACAACCACGCAGACCTCGACGCCCAGATCCGCCACGCCCTTGATGTCCTGCGCTATGGCACGAACCGTATCGTTATCAAGGCCGTAGTCCCGGCCACCCATCAATGCCTCGCCCGAAAGCTTGAGTAGAACACGCTTGTAGAGGGGGGCGGGCATGCGGACAGACTCCGTGAATGTTACTGGCGGGGACGCGCGGCACGATAGGCAGGCGGCCGGAGCGCGGCAAGGCCAGCCGGGAAATTCAACCCACTGGACCTTCACGAAGACGGGGGCGCCGGCCATGCCGGCACCCCCGCTCCAAACTACAGGCCTGACGAGATCAGACCGTGCCGGCGGCCGCGGCCACTTCGGCGGCGAAGTCGCTGGTTTCCTTCTCGATGCCCTCGCCCAGCTGGTAGCGGGCGAAGCCCGTCAGCTTGGCGCCGGCCTTCTGGACCACAGCCTTCACGCGGCTCTCACCGTCATGCACCCAGACCTGCTCCAGCAGCACCACTTCCTCGTAGTACTTGCGGACGCGGCCCTCGACCATCTTCTCGATGATGGCGTCCGGCTTACCGGAGGCGCGGGCCTGCTCGGTCAGCACGGCCTTCTCGCGCTCCAGGGCGGAGGGGTCCACCACGGAGACGTCCAGCGCCTCGGGGCGCGCGGCGGCGACGTGCATGCCGATCTGGCGGCCCAGCGTCTCCAGCGCCTCGATCTCGGACGGGGCTTCCAGCGCGGCCAGCACGCCGATCTTGCCGAGGCCCGGCTTGACGGCGGAGTGCGTGTAGGTCGCCACGACGCCCGACGGCACCGTCAGGCGCTTGGCGCGACGGATCGTCATGTTCTCGCCGATGGTGGCGATCAGGCGGGTCAGCTCTTCCTGCACGGAATGGCCGGTGCCCGGGAAGGTCGCGACCTTCAGCGCCTCGACATCGTCGCCAACGGAGAGCACCAGGCCCGCCACCTCGGAGACGAAGTTCTGGAACAGCTCGTTGCGCGCCACGAAGTCGGTCTCGGCGTTCACCTCGACCATGCCCGCGACGTTCGGACCGCTGGCGACGCCAACGAGGCCCTCGGCCGCCACGCGGCCGGACTTCTTGGCGGCGGCGGCAAGGCCCTTCTTGCGCAGCCAGTCGATGGCGGCCTCGATGTCGCCGTTGTTCTCAACCAGCGCCTTCTTGCAGTCCATCATACCCGCGCCGGTCTTCTCGCGCAGGTCACGCACCATCAGGGCAGTAACTTCAGCCATATCGTTCGCTCCTGACTGTTACCGGATCAGGCCTGGGGGGCCTGGGTCTCTTCGGAGGCAGCCTCGGTGGCAGAGCCTTCCTCGGCCAGCACATCCTCAACCGGCAGCTCCTCGGAAGCGCCGAGATCGACGCCAGAGGCCTGCAGCTCGGCGGAAATGCCGTCGAACACCGCACCGGCGACCAGGTCGCAGTACAGGTTGATGGCGCGGATGGCGTCGTCGTTGCCCGGGATCGGGAAGGCGATGCCCGACGGATCGGCGTTGGAGTCGAGCACGGCCACGACCGGGATGCCCAGCTTGTTGGCTTCCTCGATCGCCAGCTTCTCCTTCACCACGTCGATGACGAAGATGATGTCCGGCAGGCCACCCATCTCGCGGATGCCGCCCAGCGCGCGGTCGAGCTTCTCGCGCTCACGGGTCAGCATCAGGATCTCCTTCTTGGTGAGACCCTGGGTGTTGCCCTGGAGCTGCTCGTCCATCTGCTTCAGGCGCTTGATGGAGCCGGTGATGGTCTTCCAGTTGGTCAGCATGCCGCCGAGCCAACGGTGGTTCACGTAATACTGGCCGCAGCGGGTCGCGGCATCAGCCACGTACTCGGCAGCGGACTTCTTGGTGCCGACGAACAGCACGCGGCCGCCACCGGCCACGACGTCACGGATGGCGCGCAGGGCGCGGTCCATCAGGGGGACGGTCTGCTGCAGGTCCAGGATGTGCACCTGGTTGCGCACGCCGAAGATGTACGGCGCCATCTTCGGGTTCCAGCGGCGGGTGTGGTGGCCAAAGTGGACACCGGCCTCGAGCAGCTGGCGCAGGGAAACTTCGGGCATCGCCATGACGGGCGGTCCTTCACCTTCGGATGTTAGTCCGGTTGAGCCTCCGCGGCGCAAAGCCCCTTTCGGGGACCGGACCCAGGCGTCATGAGGACGGAAGGGCGCGCCGCGTGCGGATTTACCGGCGTGGGACCACCCCGCGCCGGCGGGCGGGATATGGCACGCCGGGGCCCCCGGAGCAAGCCAAAGCACGCCGGCGGGCATGCCCATCTCTCGGCGCAGGGCTAGCGAATGGCCTCATCGGCCTCCGGCGGCAGGCCGAGATTCTCCACCAGGCCGCCGGGGTCCTGGAACAGCACGGCGTTCGGAACGGGGCTGACCTTGTTTCCCTCCCGGAGCCGGACAAGGGCCGGCACGCCCCGGATGCCCAGGCCCGCCATCAATTGCTGCGCCATGGCCCGGCGCCGCTCCATGGCCTCGGCAATCACAGGGTCATCCGCTTCCAGCAGCGCCACAGCCTCATCAAGCCCGAGGTCGCGCAAGGCCCCCAGAAGCTCGGCCGGGTCCGTATTGTCCCGCCCATCGACATAGCGGAGCGACTGGATGCGGTGCAGCGCCTCCAGTTCACGGGAGGGCTCGGTCAGATGCACGGCGGTCACCGCGCGGGTGGCGGCGGTGGAATCGAAGCGGCCCTTCGGGTCGCCGAGGACCTTTTCCCGGTAAGCCTCGGAGAACACCTGGCCAGTCATCTGCGCGATGCGCTGGTCGTTCTGCCAGGCATAGGCCGCGAAATCCGGCGTCATGGTCCGGCCGTCGCCAGCGAACAGGCCGGTGGCCAGCGGGTGCAGCACGACGGAAGGCACAAGCTCCAGCTTCACCACGGCCGGGACGGCGCCGTAGCACCAGCCGCAGAGCGGGTCGTAGAGATAGAAGAACTCATGCATCTCAACCGGCCTCCACCATGGCGACGCCGGGCAGAACTTTCATGGCCTGCGCCAGCCTGGGGGAAACGTTGAAGGAGCCCGGAAGGATGACCTCGATCTCCTGCCCGGGCGCGATCCGGGGAATCAGCGCCACCTTGCCCTTCCCCGGCCCTTCTTTCTCCAGCATCTCGCGGATGGGCTCCACCGCCGCAGCGTCCTCGATGGTCAGCCGCAGCATCTGCCGCAGGCCGGAGGCTGCCTTGTCCAGCGATTCCAGGTCCTGCGCGGTCAGGCGCAGGGTCTCACCTTCCATCCGCGCCTCGCAGGTGACGAGGATGCCATTGCCCTCGGTCAGCAGTTCCCGCGAGCGCAGCAACACCTCGCTGAACAGCGTGACCTCGGTGCTGCCGCTGGCATCCGAGATGCGCACCCAGGCCATACGGCTGCCGGTCTTGGTGGTGCGCTCCTTGCTGTTCACCACCGTGCCGGCCAGCTTCAGCCGGCCGACCCCCGCCTCGGCCCGGGTCTGCATCTGGCTGATGGGCGTGACGCCCAGCTTCCGGAGAGCATCGCGGTAGGTATCGAGCGGATGGGCCGAGAGGTGGAAGCCCACCGCCTCAGCTTCCTGCCCAAGCCGCTCCAGCTCCGGCCAGTCCGGGATGTCGGGCATCCGCAGCGGCTCGGGCCTGGCGTCGCCGCCGCCGAACAGGCCGATCTGGCTGCTGCTGCGCTCCTCCGCCTTGGCCTGGGCACGGCGCAGGATGACCTCGGCGCTGGCCGTCATCTTGGCGCGGTTCTTTTCCAGGCTGTCGAAGGCGCCGGCGCGGGCGAGGTTTTCCAGCTGCATCTTGTTCAGCAGCTTGGGGTCCACCCGGCCCGCGAAATCGGCGACGGATTCGAAAGGCCGGTCCCGCGAGGCCACGAGGTCCTTCATCGCCTGCATGCCCACGCGCTTGATGGCGGCGAGCGCGAAGCGGATGCATTCCGTGCCGTCCTCCCGCCTCTCCACGCGGAAATCGGCGGCGGAGCGGTTCACATCCGGCGGCAGGATGGGAATGCGAAGGCGCGAGGCCTCCTGCATGTGGTTCGCCAGCTTCTCCGTCTTGTCCATGTCGAAGGTCATGGACGCCGCAAGGAAGGCGACCGGGTAGTTGGCTTTCAGATAGGCCGTCTGGTAGGCCACCAGCGCATAGGCGGCGGCGTGCGACTTGTTGAAGCCGTATTCCGCGAACTTCTCCATCAGGTCGAAGATTTCGCCGGCCTTCTCGGGCGGGACGCCATTCTTCACCGCGCCTTCGCAGAAGATCTTGCGTTGCGCCTCCATCTCAGAGCGGATCTTCTTGCCCATGGCGCGGCGCAGCAGGTCCGCGCCGCCGAGCGAGTAGCCCGCCACGTCCTGGCTGATCTGCATGACCTGCTCCTGGTAGACCAGGATGCCATAGGTCTCGTCCACCAGGTGCTTCATCGAGGGATGCACCGGCTCCCACGGCTCGCCATGCTTACGTGCGCAATAGGCGGGGATGTTGGCCATCGGCCCCGGGCGGTAGAGGGACACCGCGGCGATCAGGTCCTCGAACCGGTCAGGGCGCATCATGCGAAGGCAGTCCCGCATGCCCTGGCCTTCGAACTGGAACACGCCGGCGGAATCACCGCGCGCGAGCATTTCGTAGGTTTTCGCGTCGTCCAGCGGGATGCTGGAGAGATCGATCTTGATCCCCTGCTCCGCCAGGATTTCCACGGCGCGCTGCAACACCGTCAGCGTCTTCAGGCCGAGGAAGTCGAACTTCACCAGCGAGGCGTTCTCGACATATTTCATCGAGTACTGCGTCACCAGCATGTCGGAACGCGGGTCGCGATACAGCGCGACGATATCGATCAGCGGCTTCCGCCCGATGACGACGCCGGCGGCGTGGGTGGAGGCATTGCGGTACAGCCCCTCCAGCACCATGCCGGTTTCCATCAGTCGGTCCACCGTCTCATCCGCGCGCATATCCTTCAGGCGCGGCTCTTCCTCGATGGCCTGGGCGAGGGAAATGGGCTTGGCGGGGTTGAAGGGAATCAACTCGGCGATGCGGTTCACCTGGCCATAGGGCATGCCCATGACGCGGCCGACGTCGCGCACCACCGCCTTGGCCTGAAGACGGCCGAAGGTGATGATCTGCGCCACCCGGTCCGCGCCATATTCGCGGCGGACATATTGGATGACCTCGTCACGGCGATCCTGGCAGAAGTCAATGTCGAAGTCCGGCATCGAGACGCGCTCGGGGTTCAGGAAGCGCTCGAACAGCAGGCCGAAGCGCAGCGGGTCGAGGTCCGTGATGGTCAGCGCCCAGGCGGCCACCGAACCGGCACCCGAGCCGCGGCCCGGCCCCACCGGAATGCCCTGCTCCTTCGCCCACTGGATGAAGTCGGCAACGATGAGGAAGTAGCCCGAGAAGCCCATCTTCTCGATGACATCCAGCTCGAACTCCAGGCGCTTGCGATAGACCTCGCGCGACCCCTCGTCTGGGGGGGTGCCCTGGGCGTCCAGGCGGGCCTCCAGGCCCTTGCGCGCCATGTCCCGCACCGTCTCGGCCTCGGTCATGCCGGGCTGCACCTTGGGGCAGATCGGCAGTTCCGGCTTGCGGTTCTCCGCCATGATGGCGCAGCGGCGGGCGATGGCGAGGGTGTTGTCGCAGGCCTCGGGCAGGTCCTTGAACAGCTCGCGCATCGCGGCGGAGGATTTGAAGTAGTGCTCGGCCGTCAGGCGGCGGCGCTCGGTCTCCGCCAGGGTGCGGCCCTCGGCGATGCAGAGCAGCGCGTCATGCGCCTCATACATCTCGGGCTTGGCGAAATAGACGTCGTTGGCCGCCACGATGGGCAGCGCCGCGGCATCCGCCAGGGCCAGCATCGCGGGCTCCAGCCCTCGCTCAAGCGCCAGGCCATGGCGGTGCAGTTCCACCGCCATACGGTCCGGGAAGCTCTCCTTCAACAGGTCCAGCAGCCGCGCCGCCGCCTCGCGCCGCCCTTCCTGCAACAGCCGGCCGAGCGGGCCATGAGTGCCGCCGGTGAGGAGAAAGACGCCCTCCGAATGGCTCTGCAGCAGCTCCAGGGTGATGGTGGGCTTGCCCGATGGGTCGTCCCGCAGAAAGCCCTGGGAGGAGAGCTTCTGCACATTCTCCAGTCCCTGCGCATTCATGGCGAGCGCCACGATGGGGTCTGGCGCCATGCGGGCCTGCTCGGGGCGATCGTCCGTCGCCGCACGGGTCAGGTTGAGCTGGCAGCCGATAATGGGCTGCACGCCTTTGCCGGAGCAGTAATTGGAGAATTCCAACGCCCCGAACATGTTGGCCGTGTCGGTCAGCGCCAGGGCCGGCATGCCAGCATCTTTCGCCAGGGCGGCCAGCTTGTCCGTCTTGATCGCCCCTTCGGCGAGGGAAAAGGCGGAGTGGGTGTGAAGATGAACGAAGGAAGAAGCGGACATGAGGGAGGATATAGCACCTCCCCCACCCGGCATCACGCGGGAACGACCCGCCCTTCCCGCAAGGTCACTACGCGGTCCATGCGGCTGGCGAGGTCGGGGTTGTGGGTGGCGATCAGCGCGGCCACCCCGGCATTGCGGACGGCGGCCAGCAATTCGCCGAAGACGAGATCCGAGGTGCCGACATCGAGATTGCCGGTGGGCTCGTCCGCCAGCAGCAGGCCGGGGCCATTGGCCAGCGCGCGGCTGATGGCCACACGCTGCTGCTCACCGCCGGAGAGGCGGCCGGGGCGATGCTCCTCCCGCCCCTTCAGCCCGAAGCTGGCCAGCAGTTCATGCGCCCGCGCCTCGGCCTTCGCGCGCGGAGTGCCGATGGCCATCTGCGGCAGCACCACATTTTCCAGCGCCGTGAATTCCGGCAACAGGTGATGAAACTGGTAGACGAAGCCGATCGACTTGCCACGCAGGGCGGTGCGGGCCTTGTCCGCCATGCCGGAGGTGTCCTGGCCGTCGATGAACACGGCGCCGCCATCCGGGCTCTCCAGCAGCCCGGCCAGATGCAACAGGGTGGACTTGCCGGTGCCCGAGGGCGCCACCAGAGCGACAATTTCACCGGCGCGCAGTTCGAGGTCGGCACCGCGCAGCACGGGCAGTTCACCCGCCTCGGTGCGGAAGCTGCGTGTGACGGAAGACAGGCGAAGACGCGCCTCACTCATTGCGAAGCGCCTCCACCGGGTCCGTCTTGGCGGCGCGCCAGGAGGGGTAGAGCGTGGCCAGCAGCGAGAGGCCGAGGCCCATCAGCACCACCTGCGTCACCTCGTTGGGATCGACGATCGCGGGCAGACGCGTCAGGAAATACACCTCCGGGCTGAAGAGCTGCGTGCCGGTCAGCGACTGCAGGAACTGCCGGATGCTCTCGATGTTCAGGCAGAACACCATCCCGATCGCGAAGCCGATCAGCGTGCCCAGCACGCCGATGGACGCCCCCGCCAGCAGGAAGATGCGCATGATGGAGCCGGAACTCGCCCCCATGGTGCGCAGGATAGCGATATCCTTGCTCTTGTCCTTCACCAGCATGATGAGGGAGGAGATGATGTTGAAGGCGGCGACGATGATGATCAGCGTCAGGATCAGGAACATCACGTTCCGCTCCACCTGCACCGCCGCGAAGAAGCTGCTGTTGCTCGCCTGCCAATCCAGCACCCGTATCCGATCATTCGCCAGGGTCTGCTGGATCTCGCGTGTGACCTGGCGTACCTCGTCCGGCCGCTGCACGAAGATCTCGATCTGCGAGGCGAGATCCCGCAACTGGAAGTAAGTCTGCGCGGCATCCAGCGGCAGGAAGACGAAGCCGCTGTCATATTCATTCATGCCGGTGTCGAACAGCGCGACGACGCGATAGTCCTTCAGCCGCGGCACCATGCCGATGACGGTGGTGCGCCCCTGTGGCGAGACCATCGTCACCTTACCGCCGACGCCGACGCGCAGCTTCTGCGCCAGCCTGGTGCCGATGATGATGGTGTCGTCCCCGCCGAACTGCGCGAGGCTGCCGGAGCGGATGTTGTCGGCCAGGATGGGGCGTGCCCGCAGGTCATCCGGCCGGATGCCGCGCGCGAAGCCGCCGGTGGCGCCGCCGGACTCGCTGGTCAGCAGCACCTGCCCTTCCACAATGGGCGTGGCGGAGACTACTCCCGGCAGGCCGCGCACGCGCGCGAGGATGGTGTCGAAATCCCGCAGCCCGCCTCCATCGGCGGCATAAATGCCGAGATGGCCGTTCAGCCCGAGGATGCGGCCGAGCAGTTCCTGCCGGAAGCCGTTCATCACGCTCATCACGATGATGAGCGTGGCGACCCCGAGCGCGATGCCCACCAGCGAGAAGATGGCGATGACGGAGACGAACCGCTCGCCCTTCCGCGCCCGCAGGTAGCGGAAGGCGACCATGCGCTCAAAGGCGCCGAACATGGGGGTCAGCCCCCCAGGATCCGGTGCAGGGCTTCTTCCAGCGAAACCTCCACCCGCTCGCCTGTCGCGCGGCGCTTCAGCTCGATGATGCCGTTGGCCGCGCCGCGGGGGCCGATGATGGCCTGCCACGGATAGCCGGCGAGATCGGCATCGGCGAACTTCACGCCCGCACGCTCGCCACGGTCGTCATAGACGGCATCGCCCTGCAGCGAGGCGTAGAGCTTCTCGCACAGCGTGTCGGCCGCCAGATCGCCCGGCTTCAGGTTGAGGATGGCGCAGCGGAAGGGCGCCACCGCGTCCGGCCAGATGATGCCGGCCTCGTCATGGCTCGCCTCGATGATGGCACCCAGCAGGCGGGAAACGCCGACGCCGTAGCTGCCCATCTGGGGCACCACCGGCTGGCCGTCCGGCCCCGCCACCGTCAGGCCCATGACCTTCGAGTACTTGGTGCCGAAGAAGAAGATATGGCCGACCTCGATGCCCTTACCCTCGCGCTGGCGGTCCGCCGGCACCTGCGCCCAGGCCTCGGCGTCATGCATCTCGTCCGTGGCGGCGTAGAGGCCGGTCACCTGATCGAAGAACTTCTCCAGGTCCTCGGGCTTCTCATAGCTGTAGTCGGCGTTGGAGAGCGCCATCTCCTCGAAGGCGGCGTCGTAGAACACCGTGCTCTCGCCCGTCGGCGCCAGGATGATGAATTCGTGGGACAGGTTGCCGCCGATGGGGCCGGTATCGGCGCGCATCGGCACCGCGCGCAGGCCCATGCGCTGGAAGGTGCGCATATAGGCCAGCATCATGGCGCGGTAGGAACGGGTGGCACCTTCCACATCCATGTCGAAGGAATAGGCGTCCTTCATCAGGAACTCACGGCCGCGCATCACGCCGAAGCGGGGGCGCACCTCGTCCCGGAACTTCCACTGGATGTGGTAGAGATTGCGCGGCAGGTCGCGGTAGGACTTGGCGTAGCCCTTGAAGATGTCCGTGACCATTTCCTCGTTGGTCGGGCCGAACAGCATCTCACGGTCATGCCGGTCGGTGATACGCAGCATCTCCTTGCCGTAGTCGTCATAGCGGCCAGACTGCTTCCACAGCTCGGCGCTCTGGATGGTCGGCATCAGGATTTCCTGGGCGCCGGCGGCGTCCTGCTCCTCGCGGACGATCTGCTCCACCTTCTTCAGCGCTCGCAGGCCGAGTGGCAGCCAGGCATAGATGCCGGCGCTCGTCTGCCGGATCATGCCGGCGCGCAGCATCAGCTTATGGGAGGCAATCGCCGCCTCGGCGGGGATTTCCTTCAGGGTCGGCAGAAAGGCGCGAGAAAGGCGCAAGGGAACAGCTCCGGTCCAAAGACGTAGGCGCGGAACGTAAGGGGGAATGGCCAAGGATGCCAGGGAGGGCGACAACTCCCAGGGCCACCCATGACGCACCGCAATAAAAATACTTTTGCAGCGCAACAAAAGTAATTTTCCGTCGATTTTTGCTTGGCAGCAATCAATCGATCGCGATACAAAAAAAGGGCCGCACCAAGGTGCGGCCCGAGTTTAGGGAGGAAACGCCAGTCACACGGCAGGAAGAGAACCAGCTCTCTTCCTGGGGTTAACTGTGGCTGTCCAAAGCCTGGTCATCAACGCAAAACGCGGCGGTCAACGCCAAAAAATCAGGCTTTCAGACGAAGTGTGTTCAAATTTTAGTCTCTAATCGCCTAATCTCGCCTACGTCGCTCAATTCGTAGGCATCGCCAGCCAGCCACTGCGGAAGCTCAGCCAGTCGCTGATGGTCAGGTAATAAATTCCAGCCCAAACCACGGTGGCCACCACCGTGGTCCAGATAACCTTGTTGAGAATGGCCGGCCGGCGGGGGGCACCTCGCCAGCCGCCATGCTCTCGTGCGCCAGCTTCGTCGGGCTCGACGCCAAAGGGCAGCACGGCGAACAGCACGGTCCACCACACCAGCACATAGACCATCGTGCCCGTGACCCAACCCATGGCGCACTCTCCACCCCTTGTTGGCCCCCGCCTGCCGGGCGGCCTTTGCACCTGTGTCTAAGCCCTGCCCACCGCGCAGGCCAGCCCCGCGCTCCCCTGGGCGTGAAGGGACCTCCGCCCGGACATGGCGTTAAGCTGCGGCCCAGGTGCCGATGCGCGGCACCGGCCCCATCACCGTGGCGGCACGTCCTCCACGGCCTCACCGGCGCCTCTCCGCACCCGGCGGCGGCGCCCGCCTTGCCTCAGGCCCGGGAGCGCATGACAACTTCTCCAAAACGCCTCATCGAACTCGATTCCCTTCGCGGACTGGCCGCTTTCATCGTCGTGGTTCACCACGCTTGGCTGTCCCTGCCGCACCGGCCCGAATGGCTGCAATGGCTTTTGGAGACAACACCCCTGCGCCCCGTCGCCATGGGCCGCCAGGCGGTCATCTTCTTTTTCGTCCTCAGCGGATTCGTTCTCACCCGCGCTCTCGCCAGCCAGGAACACCGCCAGCCCGGCAGCGTGCTCAGTGTCTCCGGCGGAGCGAGCTATGCCGCGCAGCGCGCCGTGCGGCTCGGGTTGCCGGTGCTCGCGGCCGTCCTGTTCTCGGCCATGCTGCAATCGGCGCTCTGGTCTGGCCCCCTCCCATATGACACGCCGCATATCGTGGGTGGCGCTGCCTGGGCGCAGATGTGGGACTGGTCGTCTCTCCTCACCCAGGTGCTACTGCTGAGCCACGGCGATGGCTTCCAGCTGGACCCCGTGCTGTGGTCGCTTGTGCATGAATGGCGAGTCGCCTTGTTGCTGCCCCTGGTGCTGCTGCTGCGCGGCCGGCTGGCCGTCCTCGGCGCGGTCGCGCTGCTGGGGGCCGGCATTGCCCGCCTTGCCGGCATGCCGGAGGGCTCCGTCTCCCTGGGCGAAAGTGTTCCGTTGACCTTCGCGGCCAGTGCCGGCTTCCTGCCCGCCTTCGCCGCTGGCGCCGCGCTGGCCTTGCGCCCGGTCGGGCAATTCGACCATGGCCAGGCCCTGGCCGCCGGCCTGGCCGTGGCGGTGCTGGCCATGACGGCCTCGGATTTCGGCGTCATCATCGGCTCCGCGCTTCTCATCCTGTTGGCTCAGCGGGAGGGCGCGCTGGCCAAATTGCTGCGGCGCCCGCTCCCGCTCTGGCTCGGCCGCATCTCGTTCAGCCTTTACCTCATCCACATGCCGGTGCTGCTGGCGTTGACCCATCTCCTGAAGGACTGGATCACTCCCCTCGGAGTCGCATTGCTGGCGGTGCCGCTGTCCCTCCCTCTGGCCGTGGTCATGTACCGCACGGTGGAATTGCCCGCGCACCAGCTCGCCCGGCGGCTGCGCTGGACGATGCCACAAGCCGCGCGGGCTCGGGCATGAGCGTAAATCATAGTTGTAGCGCTATCTTTTCAGGGCTCTTTCAAAAATCGGTAACGTGGAAGGGCCATATGGGCGCCATGTCCCGCACGCCGCTCCCTCCCCGCCCCGCCGCTTCTCATGAGACCCTCATTGGGCGCGGCCAAATTGAGGCACCGATCGTCGCACTCTTCGAGAACGCGGCCATGGCCGAGGCCGCCATCCTGCATACCGGTGCGACCGTGTTGGGGGACCGCTCGCCGGGCGTGGTCATGCTGGCCGCCGCCCAGGGCCTGCGGGAGCGTTTATATGCAGCCGGGGCCATGCTGGTCGTCAGCTGACCCCAGCCCGCGCGGCGACGGGACTGGCCCGGTGGTATCCACGCCGCCTTATGGGACGTGCGCTCAGCACCAATATGAAGGCGGCGCAGCGGCCGTCTGATACACAGCGAGGGGCGCACGCCCCTTGCTGAGGGCGCCAGGATGTGGCTTGAGCAATTGCCACTTTCGCCGCGTAAGGTACGCCATGGGCAACACCGCGTCCGCCACCCTGACCAACGACCTGAAGTCCGCCGTCGACCTGGCGACTGAGAAGTGCAGCGCAAGGCTCGTGGAAATTCGCCGGGATCTGCACAGGCATCCGGAACTTGCTTTTGAAGAACAGCGCACGGCGGGCGTTGTGGCGGCGGAGTTGACGCGGCTCGGCATCGAGCACCGCACCGGCATCGGCAGGACAGGCGTTGTCGGCGTCGTCCGTGGCACCCGCCCCGGTCCTGTCCTGGCGATACGTGCCGACATGGATGCGCTGCCCATTCAGGAAGAAACCGGGCTACCGTTCGCGAGCGAGTTTCCTGGCAAGATGCACGCCTGCGGCCATGACCTGCATACCGCGACTCTGCTCGGTGTCGGCACCGTGTTGCAGGGCTTGCGGGAACACCTGGCCGGAGAGGTGCGGCTGATCTTTCAGCCGGCGGAGGAAGTGGTCGGCGGCGCCAAGGCCATGATCGCCGATGGTGCGATGGAAGGCGTTTCCATGGCGCTCAGCCTGCACAACCGGCCGGAAATCCCGGTGGGGCGCTTCGGCATCGTGCATGGCCCGGCCACTTCAGCCAGCGACAGCTTCGAGATCGTGGTGCATGGCAAGTCCGGCCACGGTGCGCGCCCCTATGCCGCGGTGGACCCGATCGTCGCCGCCGCGCAGCTCATCGGCCAGTTGCAAACCATCGTCTCGCGCGATGTCCGGGCGCTGGATGCCTGCGTGGTGACGGTGGGTTCCATCCATGCGGGCGAGGCGCACAACGTCATTCCGGACCGCTGCGTCATGAAGGGCACCGTGCGCACACGCCAGCCGGAGGCACGGGAGGCAGCAGAGCAAGGAATCCGCAGGATCTGCGAAGGGATTGCCGCCGGGCTGCGCGTCCGGTGCGATGTCACTTATCGCCATGGCACGCCGGCGCTCATCAACGACGAGACGGTGCTGCAGCGGACAGTCGCTGCCATCCAGGCGCAGATCGGCGATGTCGCCGATGAGTATGAGCCAAGCCTCGGTGGCGAAGACTTCGCCTACATGGCCCAGATGGTGCCGGCCTTCCGGCTGCTGGTCGGCTCGTCCCAGCCCGGGCGAACCGACAAGGTGCACAATTCGAATTACCAGCCAGATGAAGGATGCATCGCCTTCGGCGTCCGCGCCCTGGCGCGGACGTCGCTGGACTTGTTGCGCTAGGCGTGCGCGGCGCGGTTGCCGCTCAGGCCATCGCGCTCTCCGGCGCGGGCATGACCGGCAGCCGCGCCCGCAGTTCCTCCACCAGCACGCGGGTGTTCTCGGAGTAATCGACCGGCACGGTCACGAGATGCACGCCGCCGGCCGCGAAGGCCTGCTCCAGCACCGGGGCGAACTGGCCGATCTCGCTCACTCGCCAGCCCTTGGCGCCGTAGCTTTCGGCATAGCGCACGAAATCCGGGTTGCCGAAGGTCATACCGAAATCCGGGAACTGGTCTACGGCCTGCTTCCAACGGATCATGCCATAGGCGCCATCTTCCAGGATCAGCACGACGAGATTCAGCTTCAGCCGGACGGCGGTTTCCATCTCCTGGCTGTTCATCATGAAGCCGCCGTCACCACACACCGCCAGCACGCGGCGCTCGGGGTGCAGCATGGCCGCCATCATGGCGGAAGGCAGGCCCGCGCCCATGGTGGCCAGCGCATTGTCCAACAGCAGCGTGTTCGCCAGCGTGGTGCGGTAATTGCGCGCGAACCAGATCTTGTACATGCCGTTATCCAGCGCGACGACCCCGTTGGCCGGGATCACCTGGCGGATGTCGTGCACCAGGCGCTGCGGCGTGAAGCGGTCCTCCGTCGCGCGGTCGGCAATGCGGGCCAGGATGCCCTCGCGCAGCGGCAACAGCGCCCCGGCATTGGGAATGCGGCCTTCCACCCGGTCCGCCAGCAGCCGCAGCGAGGGGCCGATATCGCCGATCACCTCGGCCTGCGGGAAATAGACCTGCTCCACCGTCGCCGGCTGGTAGCCGACATGGATCACCTGCGGCCCACCCGGCCCCATGATGAAGGGCGGCTTCTCTATGGTGTCATGGCCGATGGTGATGATCAGGTCGGCGCGCTCGATCGCCTCGTGGACATAGTCGCGCTCGGACAACGCGGCGGTGCCCATGTAGAGCGCGGTACCGCCAGGCACCGTGCCCTTGCCCATCTGCGTGGTGAAGTACGGAATGCGTGTGCGCAGCACGAACTGCGCCAGATCCTCGGTGGAGCGAGGGCGGGAGGCCGCGGCGCCCAACATCACCAGCGGGCGCTCGGCGGCCAGGATCATCGCCGCCGCGCGCTCCAGCGCCTCGGCACTGGCCACCGGCAGTTCCGTCGGGTGCGGCGGGATCATCGGCAGGGCCTCGCAGTCCTCGGCCGCGATATCCTCCGGCAGTTCAAGATGCACAGGGCCAGGGCGTTCTTCAGCCGCGACGCGGAAGGCCTCCCGCACCAGGGTCGGGATCATCTGGGGAGAGACGATCTGGCGGGAGAGCTTGGTCAGCGGCTTCATCGCCGCCACCACATCCACAACCTGGAAGCGCGCCTGGCGAGAGGACAGGATACCCTTCTGCCCTGTGATCATCACCATCGGCATGGCGCCGAGATGGGCATAGGCCGCGCCGGTCGAAAGGTTCAGCGCGCCCGGCCCCAGCGTCGTCAGGCAGACCCCGGGCTTGCCGGTCAGCCGCCCATAAGTGGCGGCCATGAAGGCGGCGGCCTGCTCATGCCGCGTCAGCACCAGCTGAATGGAGGAATTCCGCAGCGATTCCAGCACGTCGAGGTTTTCCTCGCCGGGTACGCCGAAAATGCGGTCCACTCCCTCATTGGCCAGTGCTGCCACCAGCAGGTCGGATCCCTTGGTCATCCTGCGCTCCTTTCGCGGAGGGGTCACGCGGCCGCATGGAAGACAATGCAGACCGGGCTGCCGGTGCGGGTCGCCAGCCCGTCATCGATCAACCGACCGCTGCTGGCATCCACCCGGAAGCGCTGGATGGTATCGTCATCCTCATTGGCGACAAACAGAAAGCGTTCGGTGGGGTCGAAGGTGAAGAAGCGCGGGGTGCGTCCGCCGGAAGGCAGCCATTGCACCGGCTCCAGCCGACCCGTGCCCGCATCCACCGTGAAGACGGCGATGGTGTCGGAGCCGCGGTTGGAGGCATAGACAAAGCGTCCATCGGCGGAGATGGCGATCTCCGCGGCACGGCTGTTGCCGGTAAAAGTATCTGGTAGCGATGAGACGATCTGCACCGGTTCCAGCGCTCCGCTCCCGCTGTCGTAGCAATAGGTCGTCACGGTCGAATCCAGCTCATTCACCACATAGGCGAAGCCTGCATGCGGATGCAGCGCGACATGCCGTGGCCCCGAGCTTTCCCGTGCCAGCACCGAGCCCTGCTCGCTCGCCACCAGCCTCCCGGCGCCAGCGTCGATGTGGAAGGTGAAGACGCGATCCAGCCCTTTATCCGGCACCACCACAAACCGGCCCTGAGCGTCGAATTCCACCTGATGCGGCTTGGCGAAAGGCTGCTCCACCCGGTGCGGCCCGATCTCGCCCGCCAGCGTCACGAGATCCCTGACGGCGCCGACCTTCCCCTCCTCCGGATCGATAGGCAGCAGGGCAAGCGCGGAGGTGATGTGGTTGGCAATCACCATGAAGCGGTTGGTAGGATCGATAGCCAGATGGACGGGATTTCGCCCTTCCGTGGACTGGCGGTTGATGAAGCTCAACCGGCCATTCTCCGGGTCGATGCGGAACGCACTGACCTCTGTGCCATCCCCATGCACGGTGTAGAGAAAGCGCTTGCGGCGGTCGAAGCAGAGGAAGGATGGATTAAGCAGGTCGCCCACCAGCTGCTCATGCGTCCAGGCGCCGGTTTCGGCATCCACCCGGTAAAGGTTGATGCCGTCGCCGCGTGCGTTTCGCTCCCGCGTCGTGCGGCAGCCAACATAGGCGTAGAAGGTCTTGGCGGTGCTCGGCACGGATGATGCCTCTGCGGTTTGGCGAAGGTTACTCGGCGGTGATGCCGCCATCCTCGATGATCTTGGTGAACTTGGCGGTCTCGGCGGCCACGAAGTCGCGGAAAGCGTCCGGCATCATGGCCTGGGGCAACGCACCCTGTTCCGAGAGCTTGGCGGCGAGATCGGCATCCACCAGCGAGGCCCGCACCGTCTCTGCCAACTTGGCCACGATGGGTTGCGGCGTCCTCGCCGGAGCGAAAAGGCCGAACCAGTTGAGAAGCTCATATCCGGCAAGACCCGGACCTTCGGTCAACGCCGGGACGTCGGGGATCTGCGGCATCCGTTGTGCGGAGGTGACGCCCACCACGCGCAGCTTGCCATCGCGGATCAAGGGCAGCGCCGGACCGAGGCTGCTGAAGTTCATGGTCACGCGCCCCGCCGCCACGTCCGTCAGCGCGGGTGCGGCACCGCGATAGGGTACGTGCAGGATATCGGTGCCAGCCATGCGGTTCAGCAACTCCCCCGCCAGATGCTGCGGATTTCCGATGCCGCTGGAGGCGTAAGAGAGATTCCCCCGCTGCTTGGCAAGGCGCACCAGCTCCGCCGGGTCGTGCACCGGCACGGAGGGTGCGACCACCAGCACATTGGGCACGGTGGCGACCAACGAGACGGGCACCAGATCGCGCTGCGGCACATAGGCCATGCGCTGCTTGTAGAGCGCGGGATTGGCCGCGATCTCCCCTGCGGCGGCGAGCAGGAGCGTGTAGCCATCCGCCGGTGCCTGGGTCACTGCCTGCGCCGCGATCATGGCGCTGGCACCTGGGCGGTTCTCCACCAGCACGGGCTGGCCCAGCGCCTGCCGCATCCGTTCCGCCAGCAAGCGGGCGACGATGTCCACGCCACCACCCGGCGCATAGCCCACCAGAATCTTCACCGGGCGGTCGGGATAGGCGGGCTGGGCGTGGCTGGGCATGGCGGCTCC
>JH599971.1:0-27422 GCA_000245075.1 Acetobacteraceae bacterium AT-5844 | reverse complement strand
GGCGTGGCTGGGCATGGCGGCTCCGGCAATGAGCGCGGCGCCCGCCACGCCCGCCAGAACTTGGCGTCGTGACAGCATCTTTCTTGTCCTTGTCCGTTTCATGAATACCGGTCTGCGCCGGCGGTTGTTCAGGCGATGGCGGGCTGCGCCTCCCGGCTGCGGGCCAGGGCCTGGCGCAGGATCAGCGGGATCATGCCCCCCGCTTGCACCAGCCGGACCTCGCGGGCCGTTTCCAGCAAAGCCGTTGCGGTGGCCTGCAAGGTTTCGCCACTGCCACGCCGCAGCATCACCGGCACCCGCATCCGCGGCGCCAGCGCTGCGAGGTCCCAGCCGATCTCCACAACGTCGCCGGGCTGCAGGCCCAGCGTCTCCGGCTTCCATTCCGTCGGCAGCTTCAGTGGCAACACGCCCATGCCGACGAGGTTGGAGCGGTGGATGCGCTCGAAGCTGTTGGCCAGTACCGCACGCGCACCCAGCAACTGCGCGCCCTTGGCCGCCCAGTCGCGGGAGGAGCCGGTGCCGTAGCGCTCGCCGGCCAGGATGACCACGGGCAGCCCGGCCTCGGCATAGCGCGCGGCGGCTTGCCAGGTGGGCAGCACCTCGCCTGTGGGCGCGAACACCGTGTGGCCAGCCTTGTGGCCGGTACCGAGGAAATTCATCACCGTGCGGTTGGTGAAGAGACCACGCAGCATCACCTCCCAATTGCCGCGCCGGGAGGCATAGACGTTGAGGTCGCGCGAGTTCTCGCCCCGCTCCACCAGCCAGGATGCCGCGTCGCTGCTACCGGGGATGGAGCCGGCGGGGGAGATATGGTCCGTGGTGATGTCATCACCCAGCACCAGCAGCGGATGTGCGCGCAGCACGCCGGCCGCCGTGCCTTCCGGGCCAAAATTCACGAAGGGCGGGCGGCGCAGATAGGTTGAGGCCGCGTCCCAGGGAAAGCGCGGCGTGGACGGTGCTTCCAGTGCGGCCCAGGCCGCCGAGGCATCGGCTTCCTGGCCCGCTGCCGCGATGTCGGCTGGGTCCAGCCCGGCGGAGGCGGCGGCGTCGATCTCGGCGGCGCTGGGCCAGAGGTCGGTCAAATGCACGGGGCGGCCATCCGCCGCCTGGGCCAGCACATCGCGGGTAACGTCCAGCCCCGCGCGGCCCGCCACCGCATAGGCCACCACCAGCGGTGGCGAGGCCAGGAAGGCGGAATCCACCTGCGCATGCACGCGGCCCGGAAAGTTGCGGTTGCCGGAGAGCACGGCCACCGGCTTCAACCCCCCCTGCTCCACTGCCTGCGCGACGGCGGGCAGCAGTGGGCCGGAATTGCCGATGCAGGTGGCGCAGCCATAGCCCGCCACGCCGAAGCCAAGCGCCTCCAACTCCTCCAGCAGCCCCGCGCGGCGCAGCCGCCGCTCGGCGGAAGGGGAGCCGGGAGTGAGGGAAGTCTTCACCCAGCTTGGCACACCCAGCCCCAGCGCCCGCGCCTTGCGCGCCACCAACCCGGCCGCAACCAGCATCGGAAAGTCGGAGGTGTTGGTGCAGGAGGTGATGGCGGCAATGGCCACCGCATCGGCGGGGATGCCCTCCACCGGCTGCGCGCCTGGCACCGTGCCGGCAGCCGCCAGGGCAGCGGGCACCTCGGCCGGGGCCAGGCGGTCCTGCGGCCGACGGGGGCCCGCCACGGAGGGCCGCAGCGCCGCCAGGTCCAACTCCAGCGTGAGGGTGTAGCGGGGCTCGCCCGCCGGGTCGTGCCAGAGGCCCTGGGCGCGCGCATAGGCTTCCACCAGCGCCACCTGATCTTCGTCGCGGCCGGTGGCGCGCAGGTAGTCCAGCGTGTGCGCGTCGATGGGAAACATGCCGGTGGTGGCGCCGTATTCCGGCGCCATGTTGGAGACCACCGCGCGCTGCCCGGCCGTCAGCGTGCCGACGCCGGGGCCGAAGAACTCCACGAACTCCCCCGCCACGCCCGCCTTGCGCAGCAATTGCGTCACGGCCAGCGCCAGGTCAGTGGCAAAGCTGCCCTCCGGCAGCGCGCCCAGCAGCCTTACGCCGATCACTTCCGGCACCCGCAAGGAGACGGGCACGCCGAACATCACGCCCTCGGCCTCGATGCCGCCGACGCCCCAGCCCAGCACGCCGATGCCGTTGATCATGGGCGTGTGGCTGTCCGTGCCCACCAGCGTATCCGGCACTGCCCAGGTCGCGCCCTCCCGCTGCTCGGTGGCCACCACCGTCGCCAGGCGCTCCAGATTGATGGTGTGCATGATGCCAGTGCCGGGCGGGAACACCCGGAAACCGCGCACGGTATTGGACGCCCATTTCATGAAGCGGTAGCGCTCGGCATTGCGCTCCATCTCCCGCTGCATGTTGGTGCGCAGCGCGCCCGCAACGCCGGAAACATCCACCGCCAGCGAGTGATCCGTGGAGGTCGCGACGGGCACGGAGGGGTTGAGCAGCGTGGGGTCGCCGCCAGCCTCGGCCAGGGCATCCCGCATGGCGGCGATGTCCACCAAGGCCGGGCCGCAGGTGGTGTCGTGCATCAGAATGCGGAGCGGGGCGAAGGGAATTTCCGCTTCCGAGCGGCCCGTCTCCAGCCAGTCGGTCAGGGATTGCAGGCCCGCCTGCCGCACTTCGGGCTCTGGCTGCCGCAGCACATTCTCCAGCAGCACGCGATGGACCCAGGGCATCCGCGCCAACAGGGGCCCCGCCGCCGCATGCAGGTCGATGATGCGACGGCGGCCGAAAGAACCTTCGATCGTGGTTTCGGGCGCAGAAGCGAGGACGGACATCGGACGTAACGCTCCATGGTCCGGCCGCCTCGGGCAGAGGCAGCCGGCTCATCAGCAATAATGTATGTTATATTCATAACCGACATCAAGCCTCCTGGCTAAAGCGCCCTTCCCGGCCTCACAAAGGGAGCGCCCCGTGCCGGTCTGGTGCGCATGGGCTAGGATCACCCTGTTGCTGACGCCGAAGGTCCGATGCCCCGCACACCCGCCGCCATCCTCCACCGCCAGCTTGCCCGCGCGATCCTTGAGCATCTGCGGAGTACCGGCACCGAGCCAGGGCAACGCCTGACGGAAGAAACCCTGGCCGCCGCCATGGGAACGTCCCGCGCGCCGGTCCGGGGCGCCCTCGCCCTGTTGACCGAAGCCGGGGTGGTGGACCGCTGCGACCGACGGCTGGTGCTGCGCCAGTTCCCGGAGGACATCGCCGAGGCCGTGCCGCTGGATGCCGAGGGCCAGGATGCGGAGCGGCTCTACTGGAAGCTGGCGGAGGACCGGCTGGCGGGGCAATTGCCTGACCTGACCGGCAGCGCCGATCTGATGCGCCGCTACAATGTGCAGCGCCCTCTGCTGCAACGGGTGATGCAACAGGTGCTGTCGGAAGGCTGGGTTGAGCGCGCCCCGGCTGGCGGCTGGCGCTTCCTCCCACTGATCGAAGGCGCCGAAGGGCATGACGAAGCCTATCGCTTCCGCCGTGCCATCGAGCCCGCCGCCCTGCTGGAGCCGGGATTCGACCTGCCGCGCAGTGTCGCGGAACGGTTGCGGCGGGAACAGGGCGAGTTGGCCGGTGGCGCCGCACGGCGCATGTCGCCGCGCCAGGTGTTCGAGACCAATTCCGGCTTCCATCTGGCGCTGATGCAGGCTTCCAACAATCGCTTCTTCGCCGATGCCGCGCAGCGCGTAACCCGGCTGCGGCGGTTGATCGGCTACATCATCGCCACGGACCAGGAGCGCCTGACGTCACAGTCGACAGAGCACCTGGCTATTCTGGACAGCATCGAGCGTGGCGACATGGCGGAAGCCTCCGCCCTCATGCTGCGGCACCTGGATGCCGGCCGGGCTTCCAAGGCCCGCCTCGTTGCCAAGGGCCCCGTGCCGCTGCTGGGCGGCTTGAACCGAAAAGAATAACACTTCCATTCCCGTGCGAATCTGTCTGATATATCCATACAAGACAGAACAATCGCCGCCAGAATGCGGGTTGGAGGATCCATGTCCAAATTGCCGACCAGCCGCCGGGCTCTGCTCTCGGCTGCCCTGGCCATTCCTGCCCTGGGAGCTAGCCTGCGCGCCGCCCGTGCGGCGCCTATCCTGGAGACGGTCAGGCTCTTCGTTCCCGCAGCCCCCGGGGGTGGCTGGGACGCCACCGCCCGGCTGATGGAAAAAGTGCTTCGCGAGGCCGGTCTCGCCGGCAGCATCCAGGTGGAGAATGTTCCGGGCGCCGGCGGCACCGTGGCCCTCCCGCGCTTCACCGGCGCGCTGCGCGGCCGGGGCGATACGCTGATGGTGAGCGGCCTGACCCAGCTCAGCTCGGCCATCGTGAACAAATCGCCAGTGACCTTGGCGGAGACAGTGCCGATCGCGCGCCTGTCCGGCGAAACGCATGTGCTGGTGGTCCCGGCCGACAGCCCCATCAAGAACACCGCCGAGTTCGTGGCCGCCTTCCGGGAGAACCCCCGCGCCATGTCGGTGGCCGGCGGCTCGGCCGGGGGCACGGACCATATCCTGTTGGCGATGATCGCCAGCAAGCTGGGCGTGCCCCCCTCCTCCATCAGCTATGTGGCCTTCAACAGCGGCGGACCCGCGGTCACGGCCATCATCGGCAGCCAAGTGAAGGCGGGTATCAGCAACTGGAGCGAGTTCGCCCCGCATGTCGCCAGCGGCCGCATGCGTGCCCTTGGCCTCTCCAGCGAGGAGCGGTTGCCCGGCGTCGAAGTGCCCACCTTGCGGGAGAGCGGCGTGGATGCCGTGCTCTACAATTGGCGCGCAGTCTTCGCTCCGCCGCGGATTTCGGAGCAAGAGACCGAGAAGCTGGAAAAGCTGGTCGAGGCCATGGTTCGCAGCCAGTTGTGGGAAGCTGAAGCGGCGCAACGCGGCTGGCTGCCGCTCTACATGCCGCGTAAGGAATTTACCGCCTTCCTGAAGGCGGAAAGCACGGCGATTGAGGCGAGCCTGAAGCAGGTCGGGCTGGCGGGGTAAGCCATGGCCCATGGGGTGGCGATGCGGTAACGCATGTCACCCTGGCTGCCACACCCTCTTCCAGCTGGAGCGGCGCCCACCATATGCTGCTCCCACGATGAGAACATTGCCGGAACCTTTCGCGGGTTGGTTTGCCGCGCGCGGCTGGCGGCCCAGGCCGCACCAGCTCGCCATGCTGGAAGCAGCGGAAGCCGGGCAGAGTGCCCTCCTCATTGCCCCCACCGGCGGCGGCAAGACGCTGGCGGGCTTCCTGCCCAGCCTGATCCAACTGCACCGGCAACGCATGGAAGGGCTGCACACCGTCTATGTCTCGCCCCTGAAGGCGCTGGCGGTGGATATCGCCCGCAACCTGACCACGCCGGCGGAGGAGATGGGCCTCGATATCCGCATCGAGACCCGCACGGGCGATACCCCCGCCAATCGCCGTGCCCGCCAGCGGCAGAACCCACCGCATATCCTGCTGACCACGCCGGAGAGCCTCACCCTCCTGCTCTCCCTGCCCGATGCGGCGGAGATGTTCGGCAGCCTGCGATGCGTGGTGATCGACGAGATCCACGCCATGGCCGGGACGAAGCGGGGCGACCAGCTCGCCCTCTGCCTCTCCCGCCTCTCCACCCTGGCGCCGGGAATGCGGCGGGTCGGGCTCTCCGCGACCGTCGCCCACCCCCGCGCCCTGGCCGCGTGGTGCGCGCGTGATGCGGACCCGGATTCCGTGAAGCTCGTGCGGGTCACAGGCGGAGAGGCGCCGGACCTTTCCGTCATGCTGCCGGAAGGCCGCCTGCCCTGGGGCGGCCATATGGGCCTCGCTTCCATGCCGGAGGTGTATGAGCGGCTGAAGGAAGCCGGCGTCACCATCGTCTTTGTTAACACCCGCGCCCAGGCGGAGCTTTGCTTCCAGGCGCTGTGGCGGCTGAACGACGACAACCTGCCCATTGCCCTGCATCACGGCTCCCTCACCATCGAGCAGCGGCGCAGGGTGGAAGCCGCCATGGCGGCCGGCAAGCTGCGCGCCGTGGTCGCCACCGCCTCGCTCGATCTCGGCATCGACTGGGGCGCGGTGGATCAGGTGATCCAGGTCGGCGCGCCCAAGGGCGTCGCGCGGCTGTTGCAGCGCGTGGGCCGCGCCAACCACCGGATGGATGAGCCCTCCCGCGCCATTCTCGTCCCCGCCAACCGCTTCGAGGTCATCGAGTGCCAGGCCGCCATCGAGGCCGTGGATGCCGGCGAGGTCGATGGCGAGCCGCCCCGGCCCGGCGGGCTGGACGTACTGGCGCAGCACATCCTGGCCATGGCCTGCCACGCGCCTTTCCTGCCCGATGAGCTGTTCGCCGAGGTGACGAGCGCCGCGCCCTATGCCGCGCTGTCGCGCCAGGATTTCGACGATACGCTGCGCTTCGTTGAAGACGGCGGCTACGCCCTCTCCGGTTATGAGCGTTTCCGCCGGCTGTTCCGCGACTATGAAGGGCGCGTGCATGTGCGCGGCCCGCAGGTGGCGCGGCAGCTGCGGATGAATCTCGGCACCATCGTCGATCTGCCGCTGCTGAAGGTGAAGCTGCGCGGCGGCCCCGTGCTCGGCGAGGTCGAGGAGTACTTCATCTCCACCCTGGAGCCGGGGGACAACTTCATCTTCTCCGGCCAGGTGCTGCGCTATGAGCGGCTGGAACCCACCGCCGCCATCGTCACGCGCGGTGGAGAGGGCGAGCCGCGCGTGCCGGCCTATGGCGGCAGCCGCATGCCGCTGACGACGCATCTGGCGCGCCGGGTGCGGGAAATCCTTTCCAACCCCCGCCGATGGCGCGGCCTGCCGGACACGGTGCGGGAATGGCTGGCCATGCAGCGGCACCGCTCCGAGATGCCACCGCTGGATGGGCTGCTGATCGAGGTTTTCCCACGTGGGCCGCGCTGGTTCATGGTCGCCTACTGCTTCGAGGGCCGGTTGGCGCACCAGACGCTCGGCATGCTGGTGACGAAGCGCATGGAGCGGCTCGGCCTGGCGCCGATGGGCTTTCTCGGTACGGACTACGTGCTGGCCACCTGGTCCGCTTTCCAGCCCACGGACCCGGCGGCGCTGTTCGAGGAAGACCTGCTGGGCGAGGAACTCGAAGAGTGGATCGCCGAGAGCTCCATGCTGCGGCGGACCTTCCGCAACATCGCCACCATCGCCGGACTGCTGGAGAAGAACCATCCCGGCCAGGAGAAATCCGGCCGGCAGATGACGATGTCGGCGGACCTTATCTACGACGTGCTCCGCAAGCATGAGCCCGACCATATCCTGCTGCGCGCCACACGCGCCGAGGCGGCCGGAGGGCTGACGGATGTGGCGCGGATCGGGGCGCTGCTTGCCCGGGCGCGGGGCACCATCCGCGTGCGCCAGCTGGATGGTGTCTCTCCCCTGGCCGTGCCCGCCCTGATCGAGGAAGGGCGGGAATGGGTGTCGGGCAATGCGGAGGACGCGCTGCTGGCCGAGGCTGTGGCGCTGGTGGAGGAAGCCACCCATGGGGAGGACCATTTCTCCGGCGATCTGGGGCTCGAAGCCATCTCCGGCCCACCACCGGCTCCACGGGAAGCATGGCCCCGCCGCCAGCGCTTCGCGCGCCGCGCGCGTGCCGGATGAAGCGGGCCATCCTCATCATCCACCCCGCCTGAGACTCGGCCGGAGGGAGCACGAGACATGGATCAGCGTATCACCGAGCTCGCCCAGCAACTTCTGGAGCGCGGCTTCGACCGCCTGACCGAGCGGGAACAGCGGGTGCTGCTCCACATCGCCAAGCGCCATCCCGTCTCCCGCAACGTGGATGCAGCCATGGCGGCCGAGGACAGCTTCGGCAACCGCATGGCCGACCGTGTGGCGCGCTTCGGCGGGTCCTGGGCCTTCATCCTGGCCTTCACCGGCCTCATGGCGCTGTGGGTCGTTTCCAACTCCATCATCCTGGTGCGCTGGGGCAGTCCGTTCGACCCCTACCCCTTCATCTTCCTCAACCTCGTCCTGTCCATGCTGGCGGCGCTCCAGGCACCAGTCATCATGATGTCGCAGAACCGCCAGGCGGCGCGGGACCGTATGGCGGCCGCGCTGGACTACGAGGTCAACCTGAAGGCCGAGATCGAGATCATGGCGCTGCACGAGAAGCTGGACCAGCTCCGCACCGAGCAGATCAGCGAAATGTTGGCGGAACAGCGCACCATCCTGGAAAGCCTGCTCAACAAGGGCAGCGGGCCGGAACCCGGCTCACGGTGACGAGGAGTTCGTCGCGCGGGCGGCACTTTCCACCTTCCCGCGCCTCCCTGCCTCCGCTAACCCGCTGTTGAACATGATGTCCGCACCTTTCCACCTGGCCGGTGAGCGCCTGCTGCTCGATCCCTCTGGCGCTTTGTTCTGGCCTGCGCGGCACCTGCTCGTCGTCTCGGACCTGCATCTGGAAAAGGGCAGCCACTTCGCCAGCAGGGGCCGCTTCGTGCCGCCTTACGACACGCGGGAGACGCTGGCGCGCCTTGCACCGCTGATGCGCCGCTACAGCCCCGAGCGCGTGGTCTTCCTCGGCGACAGTTTCCACGATGGCGACGGCGCCGCCCGCATGCATGCGGCGGACCGCGCCACGCTGATGCACCTGCTGGGCAACCGGCACGTCACCTGGGTCCTCGGCAACCATGACCCGGTAGGACCGGATGGCCTGCCCGGCGAGGTCAGCCTGGAATTCCGCGATGGGCCGCTGGTGTTCCGCCATGAGGGCCTGCCCGGCCGCGACTCCGGTTTCGAGCTGAGCGGCCATTTCCACCCCAAGGCCAGCCTGCCCACGCGCTGCGGCCCGGTGACGCGCCCTTGCTTCCTCGCCGATGCGCGGCGGGTGCTCCTGCCGGCCTTCGGCGCCTTCACCGGCGGACTGGAGATTTCGGCCCAGCCCATCGCCGCGCTGTTCCCGCGCGGTGGCCGCGCCTTCCTGCTGGGGCGTGACAGACTGCACAGCGCGCCGGTCGCGCCCATGCGCCACCTGGCCGCGGCTAACAGAATGACGGATGCGCCGTTACAGACGATATGAGCGCATCCCCCTCCTCCTCGGCCTCCCCGGCCATCCTGTGGTTCCGCAACGACCTGCGGCTGGAGGACAATGCCGCGCTGCATGCGGCCAGCGAGGGGAAGACCCTTCCGGTCTATGTGCTGGATGATGAGGCGGCCGGGCGCTGGGCGGTTGGCGCCGCGGGGCGCTGGTGGCTGCATCATAGCCTGAAGGCCCTGGCCGAAGCGCTTCGGAGACTTGGCTCCGGCCTGCTCCTGCTGCGTGGCAGGGCCGAGACCCTGATCCCGCAACTGGCCCGGGAGATCGGTGCCGCCGCCGTGCACGCCGCCACCCTCGCCGCCCCTTGGGCACGCCAGCGCGATGCGGCCATCGCCAAGGCTTTGCAGGCTGGTGGGCGCCGGCTTGAGCTGCACGATAGCTCCCTGGTCCGGCCCGATGTTGTCGTGACAGGCCAGGGCAAGCCTTACTCCGTGTATACGCCTTTCGCCCGCGCCGTCATGAAGCTCGGCGACCCGCCACCGCCCATTCCTGCACCACGGCGGCTGGATGGCGTGAAGGCACCCACTGGCGGCATATCACTGGACGATTTGGCATTGTTGCCACGCAGGCCGGAGCCGGATTGGGCCGCCGGCTTCTCCAGCCTCTGGCAGCCCGGCGAAGCCGGCGCGCGAGACCAGTTACAGCGGTTCCTGAATGACGCGCTGGCTGAGTATCCGGATGGCCGCAACCGCCCTGGCGAGGACGGTTCCTCCCGCCTCTCCCCTCATCTCCATTGGGGCGAGATCTCGGCGCGGCAGGTCTGGCATGCGGTGCGGGAGAGCGAGGCGCCGGCCAGCGCGGCTGATACCTTTCTGAAGGAAATCATCTGGCGGGAATTCAGCCACAACATCCTCTGGCACCATCCCGGCCTGCCAGAGGCACCGCTCCGCCCGGAATATACGCAGTTTCCCTATAACCGGAATATTGAGGCGCAGCGGGCGTGGCAGCGGGGGCGGACCGGCTATCCCATTGTCGATGCCGGCATGCGGCAACTCTGGCGCCTGGGGTGGATGCACAACCGCGTGCGGATGATCGTGGCCAGCCTGTTCGTCAAGCACCTGCTTCAGCCCTGGCAGGATGGCGAGGCCTGGTTCTGGGACACGCTGGTGGATGCCGATCTCGGCAATAACAGCTTCAACTGGCAATGGGTGGCGGGCAGCGGCGCTGATGCCTCGCCCTTCTTCCGCATATTCAACCCGGTACTCCAGGGCGAGAAATTCGACCCAAAGGGCGAGTATGTCCGCACCTTCGTGCCGGAATTGGCGCAGCTGCCGGATCGCTGGCTGCATCGGCCCTGGGAAGCCCCGGCGGAGGTGTTGCGCGAAGCCGGAGTGACGCTCGGCGAGACCTATCCTGAACCCATTGTCGACCACGCCACGGGCCGCGCCCGCGCGCTGGAGGCACTGGCCGCCATGAAGGCGCGCGCCGGATGAGCACGGCCCAAAACCACGCGCCCTATCCCTGGCCTTCCCTGGCTCGCCTGCGGGCCGAATTCGCTGGCCTGCGCGTGGTGGGCGATGTGCATGGCGATGCACATGGCTTCGCCGCAGCCATTGAGGGCGCGCGGCAGAAGCGGCTCTACGTTATTCAACTGGGTGATCTCACCGATCGTGGACCGGACAGCGCGGGCACGCTGCGCATGGCGCTGGACTTGCGGGCTCAGCGCCACGGATTGTTCCTGCTGGGAAATCACGACCACAAGCTGCGCCGGGCCCTGACGGGCGCGCTGGTCCGCCCCGACCCCGACGGGCTCGGCGTGACCCTGAAGCAGATCGACGCGGCACCGGACTCGGCGCTGCTGAAACAGGGTGCGGTAGAAGCCATTTCCGAAGCTCCCGCCTGGCTGCGGCTGGGGAGCTGGCTCTTTGTGCATGGCGGCTTTCATCCCCGCATGCTGCGGGAAGCGCCGCCGCTGAATGCGGGCAGCAGCAAGCCCGATGGGCTCGTCCCCCGCGCGCTGTTCGGCCAGGTGACCAGCCGCACCCGCATCGACGGATATCCGGAGCGGCTGCATAATTGGGTGCATCGCATCCCCTCTGGCATCACCGTTTATTGCGGGCACGAGACCCGCAGCGCCGATGGCCGCCCTTATGTGGCGGTGGCCGCCGCCGGTGGACGGGCGGTGTTCCTCGATACAGGTGCCGGCAAGGGTGGGCACCTTTCCTGGATCGATCTGCCCTGGTGAACCTGCTCGGCTGAGCAGCCACGGCCCTACCGCGCGATCAGCCCATCCCGGTTGCGCTTGCGCAGGGCGGCGGAAAGCCGTGCCTCCTCCCCTTTCCATTCCGCGAAGACCTGGCCGGAGAAGGCGATGTGCTCGCGCATCGCCTTCTCCGCCACGCCGGCATCCCCTCCCACCACGGCGCTGGCGATGGCGCGGTGCTGGGTCAAAATCGAGTCCCGCACCGCCTGCCGCTGCCAGAAGCGCTCCCGGCTGTGCAGGATGCCCTGGCGCAGCAACTCGGCGAACAGCCGCAACACATGCAGCAGCACCAGATTATGCGACGCCTCATGGATCAGCAGGTGCAGCCGCGTATCGGCGGCGGCTTCCCGCGCTGGGTCGGGGTTGGCATGGGCGGCCTCCATTTCCTCCAGGCAGGAGAGAATGGCGGCGCGGTCCGGATCGGTGGCACGGACGGCGGCGAGCGCCGCCGCATGCGGCTCGATCAGCAGGCGGTACTCGAAGTAATCCTCGCCCACGCGCGGGTTGCTGCCCAGCAGCCCGGCCAGCGGCGCCATGAACTGGGCCACGACATGCCCTGCCTTGCCCCGCGCCAGCAGGCCCTTGGTCTCCAGCATTTCCAGCCCCTCCCGCAGGGAGGGGCGGGAGACACCGAGCGTCTCGGCAAGCTCACGCTCCGGCGCCAGCTTCTCTCCCGGTGCCAGGGCACCTTCCAGGATCAGCGTTTCCAGATGCGCGGCGACGGCGGCGGCCAGCGGGGGCGGACGGAGCGGCTCGGTCATGGTCAGGTATTTTTACCAGCCATCCAGGATGGTATAAAGAGCGGACCAGCGAGAGGAGCATCCCATGCCGACGGTCACCAATATCGAGGATCTGCGCGTCCTGGCGCGCCGCCGCATTCCGCGCGCCATCTTCGATTACGCGGACCGGGGCTCCTATGACGAGGCCACCTATCGCGCCAATCGCGAGGATCTGGCGGCGCTGAAGCTGCGCCAGCGGGTGATGATCGACGTCTCCGACCGCACGACGGAAAGCACCATGCTGGGCGAGACGGTGCGGATGCCCGTCGGCATCGCCCCCACCGGCCTGACCGGCCTGTTCCATGCCAATGGCGAGATTCACGGTCTGCGGGCGGCGAGTGCCTTCGGCATCCCCTTCTGCCTCTCCACCATGTCCATCTGCTCGATCGAGGACGTGGCCGAGCTGGGCAAGCCCTTCTGGTTCCAGCTCTATGTCATGCGGGACCGTGGCTTCGCGGAATCGCTGGTGCAACGCGCCATCGCCGCCAAATGCTCCGCGCTGGTACTGACCCTCGACCTGCAGATCCAGGGACAGCGGCACCGGGACCTGAAAAACGGCCTGTCCGTGCCGCCGAAGCTGACGGTGCGCAACGCACTGGACATCATGACCAAGCCGCGCTGGGCGCTGGAAGTGATGCAGGGCAAGCGCAAGACCTTCGGCAACCTCACTGAGGCGCCTGGTGCGAAGGAAGGACTCAACACCCTTTCTCACTGGATCGCCGGGCAGTTCGACCCCTCCCTCTCCTGGAAGGATGTCGAATGGATTCGCCGCATCTGGCCCGGCAAGCTGATCCTCAAGGGCGTGCTGGACGTGGATGATGCGCGCATCGCCTCCGGCCTCGGCGCGGATGCCATGGTGGTTTCCAACCATGGTGGCCGCCAGCTTGATGGCGCCCCCTCCTCCATCTCCGTGCTGCCCTCTATCGCCGAAGCGGTGGGTGACAAGATCGAGATCATGTTCGATGGCGGCGTGCGGTCCGGCCAGGACGTGCTGAAGGCGCTGGCACTGGGTGCGAAGAGCTGCCTCATCGGTAAGGCGTGGCTCTATGGCCTCGCCGCCGGTGGCGAGAAAGGCGTGACGCAGGCGCTGGAGATCATCCGCAAGGAGCTGGATATCAGCATGGCGCTGACCGGCACCAGGGACCTGCGCAACGTGACGCCGGATCTGCTCTACGCCCCGCGCCATGGTGATGTGGTGCGCCCGGCGGGTGGGCGGCAGGCGGCGGAATAACGGCGCGGCCCGCGCCTCTTTCCGCATACCCGAATTGTCATGCGGGGGCCGCCTCTTGCCCCCGTTACAGCGGCCGCATGGCGTGGCACATTGCGGCAATGCGGCAATTAATTCTGCTGCGGCACGCCAAATCGTCCTGGGACGATCCTGGCCTGCCGGACCATGCCCGCCCGCTGAACGGGCGCGGAAAACGCGCCGCCGCCGTCATGGCGGCGGTCATGCAAGACCTCGGCCTGGCGCCTGACATCGTGCTCGTCTCCTCCGCACGGCGGACGCTGCAGACGCTGGAGGCGCTCACACCCCTGCCGGACAGTCCGCTGGTAGAGCCGCTCGACGACCTCTACCTCGCGCCCTGGCCACGGATGCTGGACATCCTTCGCGCTGTGCCTGAAACGGCGCGGAGCGTGCTGCTGATCGGCCATAATCCCGGCATGCACGACCTCGCTCTGGCGCTGGCCGGAACCGAGGCGATGCAGCGGAGCACCGCGCCTGGCACCAAGCGCCTGGCCGGCGGCTACCCCACGGCCGCTCTGGCGGAATTCACCATTCCGACGAGCTGGAAGATGCTGGAAGCCGGGGGTGCCCGGCTCGTGCGCTTCATCGCCCCGAACGATCTGCCGGAAATGGCCGCCTGAACCGATGAGCGACCTCTCCCCGACGCCGGAAACGATCCCGCCCGCCGAAGCCTCGGAAGAGGCTTCTCCAGAAGCATCGACGCCACCCGCGCCGCTGGTGATGCAGGTGTCGCTGGACCCGGCAGTGGTGAACGCGCTCTGGCGCCACCCCCTGCTGGCACCCCTGAAAGGGGAGCAGAAGCCCAGCCGGAAGCCGCGCGGCACGGTCGACGAATGCGTCTGGCTGGATACGGCGGAGGGGCTGCTCGCCAGCCGGGGCTATGCGCTGGAGGCGCCGCGGAAGGGTGCCCGCCAACTTCTCTGCGCGATGCCCGGCCCCGGATTTGCCGTTCCCGGCACTGTGCCATTGCCGCTGGCGGAGTTGCTGGCCGACGGGGTGCCGGATGAGGCCGAGGGCGAAGTGCTACTGCCAATCGCCGCCTTTACCGGTCGGCGCACCGAGGCCGATGTCGGCGAGGTTCGCCTGACGCTACGCCACGGCCAGCTGCGTTGTGTCGCCGCCGAGGCGCCGGTGGCGCTGATGGAGCTTTCCGGGCCGCCCGAGGCGGTGCTGGATCTGGCTGCGGGCCTTGCGGAAGACCTGCCGCTGCTGCCGGCCGCCGCCACCCTGGCCGAAACGGCACGCGCGCTCTCCCGCCAGGAGGCACCACGCCCCCGGCGGCTCGGGCCGCCATATCTCGGCGATGTGGAGACTATCGAGTCGGCGCTGGCGCTGGCCATCGCACATCTGACTGACGTGCTGCTGGTGCAGGCACCCCGCGCCCGCCTGGAAATCGGGCCGGAGGGCGTTCATCAATCCCGAGTCGCCGCGCGACGGTTACGGTCCTGCCTGAAACAGTTCCGCACCGTACTGGATGGCCTCCATTTGCGGGCTCTGGACCGACAACTGGCGGATTTCGCCCGCGCCCTGGGCGAAGCCCGAGATCTCGACGTCTTCCTGATGAATCTCGGCGCTGACCTGGCGGATGCGGCGGGACCCGAGGAGAAGCGGGTGGCGATCCTGCTGCGCACCGCGCGGCAGAAGCGGCAGCATGCCTATACCCACCTGCGCACCATGCTGGAGAGCGTGGAGTTTCGCCGCCTGATCTGGAACGCCACGCGCCTTGCCGCTCTGCGCGACTGGGGGGCGGAACAGATTATTGACTCCCACGCACCGCTACGCCCCTTCGCTCGCGCGACCCTCGCACGGCGCTGGCGCAAATTGCTGAAGCGTGGAAACGACATCGCCGAGCATGAAGCCGAGTCGCTGCACGAGCTGCGGCTCGATGCGAAGCGCCTGCGCTATGCGGCCGAGCTGTTCGCACCACTCTGGTCCGGCAAGGCCACGCGGCGCTTCCTGAAGCGCCTGGCGGGGGTACAGGACGCGCTGGGCATCGCCAACGACACGCATGTGGCCCGGGTCCTGGTGGCGGGGCTGGGCGGGCGTGGCGGGGCTGGTCCGTGGGCTATCGGGCTTGGCGAAGGCTTCGCCCTGGCACGCGGCGCGGGAGCTCGCAGCCAGGCCCTGGAGGCCTGGCACGCGCTGGAGAAGCTGGAGCCTTTCTGGGAGGACTGACGTCCCGGAAAAGTAGGTCCGCGATGGCACATCCCCGCTTGAACCCTCCCCCGCCCGTGGTCTAACGCTTCGCAGCGTGTTGAACCGTCGTCGTATTTTTCGCTCCTCTTATTCCACACCCAGCCGCTGGCGTGGGGTAGCGGTGGGTGCTGCGTTCTCTTTCGTTTGCGTGGCACTGGTCGGCCTCGGCCTGCCGGCCAACCTGTTCGGCTCCGCACCGCGGGAGCAGGATTGGCAGGCCACCGCCCAGACCATCCGCGTCGTGGATGGAGACACGCTCCGGCTCGGCGAGCGCACACTGCGCCTCTCCGGCCTGTTGTCTCCCCAGCGTGGCCAGACCTGCCGCACCGCGAGCGGAGTCGGGTTCGATTGCGGCGCCACGGCCGCACAGGCCCTGGCCCGGCTCGTCCAGGGCCGGGACCTCACCTGCAAGGTGCAAGGCCGGGATAGCTTCGGCCGCCCCCTGGGCGTGTGCCAGGCGGAGGGACACGACATCAATGCCGCCCTGGTCTCTTCGGGCTGGGCCCTGGCGGACGGCAATGCAGAGTTAGCAAGGCTGGAGGACGCCGCGCGCAGCGCTCGGCAGGGCCTTTGGTCCTATCTTGAAGGCGCACCTGAGGCCTGGCGGCAACGCTGAGCCCCCGGAAGCGCCGGGGCGCGGATGGACAAGCGGCAGCACCGCTGACTATCTTGCGCCGCATCATGGCGGCGTCGCTGCTCCTGGCGGCACCGCCCCCCTAAAGGAAGACGCCATGAGCACTACGGCAAAAGGGTCCGTCACAGTCTCGCTGGATGGATCGAACAAGAGCGCAACGCTCCCGTTGCTTGGGGGGTCCATCGGCCCCGATGTGTTCGATATCCGCAAGCTGTACGCCGAGCTCGGCGTTTTCACCTTCGACCCCGGCTATGGCGGCACCGCCGCCTGCGAAAGCGACATCACCTATATCGACGGTGATCAGGGCGTCCTTCTCTACCGCGGCTACCCGATCGAGCAGCTCGCCGAGAAGAGCGACTTCATCGAGGTTTCCTACCTGCTGCTGAACGGCGAGCTGCCGACCAAGGAGCAGCGCAAGGCGTTCGAGCACAGCGTGACCATGCACACCATGGTGCATGAGCAGCTCCGCTCCTTCTTCAACGGCTTCCGCCGTGACGCGCACCCGATGGCCATCCTCTGCGGCGTCGTCGGTGCCCTCTCTGCCTTCTATCACGACAGCCTGGACATCAACGACCCGGCGCAGCGCGAGATCAGCGCCTTCCGCCTGCTCGCCAAGGTGCCGACCATCGCGGCCTGGGCCTATAAGTACTCCATTGGCCAGCCCTTCATGTACCCGCGGAACGACCTCTCCTACGCGGAGAACTTCCTGTACATGCTGAACGCCGTGCCGTCCGAGGACTGGAAGCCGAACCCTATCCTCTCCCGCGCCATGGACCGCATCCTGGTCCTGCACGCCGACCACGAGCAGAACGCCTCCACCTCCACGGTGCGCCTGGCGGGCTCCACGGGCGCCAACCCCTTCGCCTGTATCGCCGCCGGCATCGCGGCGCTGTGGGGCCCCGCGCATGGCGGCGCCAACGAGGCGGTTCTCAAGATGCTGGATGAGATCGGCAGCGTCGAGAACATTCCCTCCTTCATCGAGAAGGTGAAGGACAAGAACTCCGGCGTGAAGCTGATGGGCTTCGGCCATCGCGTGTACAAGAACTTCGACCCGCGCGCGAAGATCATGCAGGCCACCTGCCACGAGGTGCTGGCGGAGCTGGGCATCAAGGACGAGCCGCTGCTCGACCTCGCCATGGCGCTGGAAAAGATCGCGCTGGAGGACGACTACTTCGTCTCCCGCAAGCTGTACCCGAATGTCGACTTCTATTCGGGCATCATCCTGAAGGCGATGGGTATCCCGACGCATATGTTCACGGTGCTGTTCGCCGTGGCCCGTACCGTTGGCTGGGTCAGCCAGTGGAAGGAAATGATCGAGGACCCGGCGCAGCGCATCGGCCGTCCGCGCCAGATCTATACGGGCGCCACGACGCGCGACTACCCCGCGGACCGCTAAGGCCGTCGCGTATACCCTTCAGGCGGCCCTCTGGGCCGTCTTAGGCGGAAATCGAGCCCGCCCGGCGATGCCGGGCGGGTTTATTTTTTGCGTTTTTTTGCTCTGTTCACGTCAATAGATAGAGAATCCCGGCACATGACTGAAAACTATTGAATTTCACTACCCGGTTACTCTGAGGTGATTTCCGGGAACTTTAAAAGTGATCGCCAAACATCAAGAATATCGCGAAAAAGTGAACACACCAGCTTGATCACAAATGCGCGATTAGGGTTCATGGAGCGCATGCGGTTGCCCCAAACCCGGAACGCTCACTTATGATTCAAGTCGATAGGCCCGAACTCACATACCGCTCGCTGGATGACCTCGTCCGCCGCCGCCTGCGCACTTGGCCGCAGCGGCCCCCCGGGGCCATCGAAACACCGAAGCAACGAGGCGTCTGGATGCGCGCCCGGCCCGGTGAGGCGGATACCTCCACTCACCCGTTTCTTCGCCTCCCGGGCTCATCCAACCGCCTCCGCACCATCCCGGACGGGCTTTGGCTGCATTTCAGCCCGGACCCGGCTGATGCGTTCTGCGACATCCTCTGCATCGAGGCCTGCTCCACGCTGCAGAACCTGCTGGACAAGCGCTCCCGCTTCGCGCCTTCCACCACCTCCCTGCTGGCAGTGTGTCCGGTGCCGTGGCTGACCGCCACCCCACCTGGCTCGCCCGCTGGCGCCCCGCCCCGCTGGAAGACCATCCGGCTGCTCAAGGAGGAGCCCACAGCTCCGCTGGTGCTGCCCGTGCGCGATGTCCGCGTGCTCTACGGGTTGAAGAAGCGGCAGTACGAGGGCTTCGCCCGCACGCAAATGCCGCAGGCGCATGAATATTTCTGCCCGATGGACGCGCTCACGGATGAGGACGGGCACAGCAACCCGGCCATGCAAGCGCTGATCGCCCGCGCATCTGGAGTCGCGAACTTCATGCGCCTTCCCTGGTAATTCCCATGGGGACGCAGCCGGAGGGAGTAAGGAGGATCGGCATGAAGGCCATTCTGCTCATTCTCTGCCTGGGGCTTTCCGGCTGCGGCCTGGTCGCGGCGCCCTGCCGCATCACCTCGGCAACCCTGAAGATCGTGCCAGTGGCCGGGGACGTGGCGGCCGCGCCCACCGATGCCTGCGCCGAGGTCATCGACTGAACCGGCGAAACCTTCCACCCGCTGAGCCGGTTGGATTCAGGCAAGGGAGGAGCCGCTTATGGCAGACCGCGCCAATACCGAAGGACTCAAGAACTGGGGCCATGGCCCTGAAACCGGCCGCCCCAGCAGCGTCGGCCCGCATGATGTGAAGGCGGATCAGACCGACCCCGCCAATAAGGGCCTGGACCCCGAGAGGGACTACAAGGGACAGCCGGGCGACAATAAGGGCCTGGGAATAACGGGCAAACCCACCGGCCCGGTGAACATTCCGCCCAAACGGTAGAGACATCCGGCCGAATGGGCGTGTCAGTTTGATGATGTTTACAGCTGGGCAGTTGCGGCCTCAGGGTGCCCACGGCAGCCTTTCTGCATGCAACCCGCCCCGCTTCATGCTGAGCCGGAAACGGCCCTCAAACGCCTTGGCGTCGAGCCCGCCATTCATCCCACCGCCCATATACGGGATAGCGGTTTCGGCCGCTTCTGCGAGGTGGGGGCCCGAACCAACATCGCCGAGACCGTCTTCGGCGATTACAGCTATGTCGGGAATGACAGCGACATCATCTACAGCACGCTCGGCAGATTCTGCTCGATCGCGGCCCATGTGCGCATCAACCCGGGCAACCATCCGCTGGAGCGGGTGGCGCTGAACCATTTTACCTACCGCTCTGCCGCCTATGGGCTGGGCGACGACGATGCCGCTTTCTTCCAGTGGCGGCGGGACCACCATGTCACGCTGGGGCACGATGTCTGGATCGGCCACGGTGTCGTGGTTCTGCCCGGCATCTCCATTGGCAATGGCGCGGCGATCGGCGCCGGCGCAGTGGTGACGAAGGACGTGCCGCCCTTCGCCATTATCACCGGCATTCCCGGCCGCATTCTCCGCTATCGCTTCGAGCCGGAGATCATCGCGGCGCTGGAGCGCATCGCGTGGTGGGATTGGCCGCATGACCGCCTGGGGGAAGCCATGGCCGACTTCCGCAATCTGGGCGCGGCGGCCTTCTGCGCGAAATACGATCCCGCCTAAGGCACGCCGCGACACCTGTCAGATGGGCTTCAGCCCCTTCTCGATCTCCGCCCGGCGGGGCTCCAGGAAGGGCGGCAGGGACAGCCGCTCTCCCAGGGCCTCCAACGGCTCGTCCGTGGCGAAGCCGGGGCCCTCCGTGGCGATCTCGTACAGGATGCCGGAGGGCTCCCGCACATAGAGGCTGCGGAAGTAGTACCGGTCCACCGGCCCGCTGGAGCGCAGGCCGAAGGTCTCGAACCGCTTCACCCAGTAGTCATACTCATCATCCCGCACGCGGAAGGCGACATGGTGCACGCTGCCCGCCCCCGGCTGGTGCCGCGGCAGGTTCGGCTCCAGCCGCATGTGCAGCTCGGCCGCCGGGCCGCCCTCGCCCATCGCATAGACGCGAGTGATGACACCGTCCTCGCCCTTCACTTCCCGGTCCAGCCGCATGGCCATCACCTGCGTGACGAAGGCGTCGGAATAATCCGCCCGTGCCACGCTCATGGTGATGGGGCCGAGGCCGCGAATCTGGAACTCCGCCGGCACAGGGCTGCGGTCCCAGGGATGGGCCGGGCCGGCGCCGCCGTCATCGACCAGCGCCAGGCGCTGCCCTTCGAAGTCCTCGAAGGCCATTTCCAGCCGCCCATCGACTTCCCGCACGGCGCCATGCGGCACCTTGTGCTCGTCCAGCCGCGAGGCCCAGTAGTCCAGCGCGGCGCGGCCATTCACGCGCAGCGCCGTGCGGACGATGCTGTTGGTGCCACGTACTTCACGCGGCGTCGGCCAGTCGAAGAAGGTGATGTCCGTGCCCGGGCTCGCCTCGCCATCTGCGTAGAACAGGTGGTAGGCGCTGACATCGTCCTGGTTGACGGTCTTCTTCACCATCCGCATGCCCAGGATGCGGGTATAGAAATCGCGGTTGCCACGTGCATCGGCCGAGACGGCCGTCAGGTGGTGAATGCCATGGAGTTGCATCGGGTATCCTCCTGCCGGCCGCCTCTTGCCGGGTTCAGTTGGCCAGTTCGTTAAGCCGCACGGCTGCACGGCCGCGCACCAGCGCGCCGGTCACTTCCGCGACATGGCGGCCCTGGCTCTTCGCCATTTCCAGTTCCGCTTCGCTCGGCTGGCGGGAGCCGTCACCATTGGCGATGGTGGTCGCGCCATAGGGCGTGCCGCCATTGACGGTGCTGATGTCCACCAGGCGCTTCTCGGTGTAGGGCAGGCCCACCACCGTCATGCCGAAATGCATCAGGTTGACGATGGTCGAGGTCAGCGTCGTCTCCTGCCCGCCATGCTGGCTGGCCGTGGAGCTGAACACGGAGCCCACCTTCCCCACCAGCTTGTCCTGGAACCAGAGGCCGCCGGCCTGGTCGAGGAAGTTCGCCATCTGCGACGCCATGCGGCCAAAGCGCGTGGGCGTGCCGATGATGATGGCGTCGTAATCAGCCAGCTCGGCAACGGTGGCGATGGGCGCGGCCTGGTCCAGCTTGAAGTGGGCGCCCTTGGCGACCTCCTCCGGCACCAGCTCCGGCACGCGCTTGATGGTCACCTCGGTGCCGGCGACGGAACGCGCGCCTTCGGCCACCGCCTGAGCCATCGTCTCGATGTGGCCATAGCTGGAGTAATAGAGAACCAGAACCTTGCTCATGCCCGTGCTCCTTCGCCGGTTGCGTTGCAGCGAAGATTGCGTTCTCAGAGCGCGTCCACAATCCCTTGCAATGGAACCCTGCGTTCACTAATCAAGAACGATGCGACCGAGCGCGGATGATCTGGCGATTTTTGTGCAGGTGGTTGATAGCGGGACCCTGACGGCCGCAGCCCTGCGGCTGGGGCTGGCGAAGTCCTTTGTCAGCAAGCGCATGGCCGCCCTGGAAGCGCAGCTTGGCGCCAAGCTCCTTCACCGCGCGCCCCGCAACGTCACCCCCACCGAAACGGGCGCCCTTCTCTACAGCCGCGCCCGGGCCGTTCTCGCGCAGCTCGACAGCCTGGCCGAGGACGTCTCGGCTCAGTCCGGCTCCCTGCGTGGCCTGATCCGCATGGCGGCGCCGATGAGCTTCGGCACGCGATATCTCGGCCCCGCCATCGCCAGCTTCATGCGGACATATGAGAAGATCGAGGTGCAGCTCGATTTCGACGACCGTTATGTGAGCCTTCAGGGCAGCAGCTACGACCTTGCGCTCCGCATCGGCCGCCTCGCGGATTCCTCGCTGCGCAGCCGCAGGCTCGGCATCAGCCACCGCGCGCTGTGCTGCTCGCGGGATTATGCGGCGCGGGCGGGATTGCCGGACACGCTGGAAGCCCTCTCTCACCACGAATGTCTCGGCTATGCCAATGCGCCTTCCGGTCATATCTGGCGCTTCGCACCGGAAGGGCAGCCGGGTGCCGAGCATCGTTCCGTGGCGTTGCGAGGGCGGCTGATCGCCAATAATGGCGAGGCGCTGCTGGATGCCGCGCGCGCCGGCCTTGGCCTCACCGTGCTGCCCAGCTTCATGGTCGGTCCCGCCGTGGCGGGGGGCGAACTGGTCCAGATCCGCATCCCCGGCTGGGTCCCTGTCCCGGACACGATTCAGATCGTCTATCCGGAGACAAGCCTGTTGCCCTTGAAAGTACGGGCATTGATCGACCATCTGGCGCAGAGCATCAGCGAGCCATTTTCCTGGGACTCCGCCCTTTCGTGATGGATCGTGCTAATGATGTACGGCGCAGCGCGTTCATGAAGCCTGTGCCGCCTTGCTTCCGCTCATGACTGAAGGTTCTCAAGTTGCAGCTGACAGACACGCAGGTTGCCATCGCTGAAAGCCTGGGCTGCCGCCTGGTTCCAGCAACAGAGGCCCAGGTTCGCCAATTCGCCATGCAGCGGCGCGTCTTTCAGGTCGGCGGAAAGCCCTTCGTCGTCATGCGGGAGGATGGCTTCTACGAGACCGCCGGCACGCTGCTCGCGCTGATCGCGAATTATCAGCCGCCTGAAAGGCCGTCGGCCCCTCCTGCCGAGATTACGCCACCCCCGGTGGAGGCCACGGCGGAGGTGGCGCCACCAGAGCCGGCGCCCCCTTCGGAGCCCCTGCCTGAAGCCGAGCCAGTGGACACCGCCGAGGCCCCGCAACCCGTCGCGGAGCCGCAGCATGCGGCCGTGGAGCCCGCGCCCGCCGACAACGTGATGTCGCAGGCCTCCCTGCCTCTGCCGGAGCCAAGCCGGGCTGCGCGCCGCCGGCCGGCGGCCCCGGCGGCGAATAGCAGCCCCGCCCCCGCCCTCGAGCCCTTCTCACCGGCCACCCAGCCGGAAGTGGTCGCGGCGATGAGGACCATCACGCAGGGCTATGCCGCTGGCCACCAGCTGGATGGAGAGCAGCTCTCCACCCTGCTGCAAAGCGTGCATCAGTCCCTCAGCAAATTGTCCCGCCGGGCCTGAAGGCCGAAGGGGGCTTCCCCCGCTCCGGTGCAAGGGGTGAAATCGGCATTCCTTTGCCGATAGGACTCGCCCCCATGCCCGATTGGACCCGTGCCACCGCCGAAGCCGCAGCCCTGACGGGCGCCTGGGCCGAGGCACGCGGCCCAGGCGGCGCTATCGTGCTGTTCGACAGCAGCGGCCCACAAGCCAGCAGCGCGGGCGGCTTCGCCAATATCGAGCACGCGCTGCCCTTTACGACAGAGACGGTCAACCGCTACGCCTCCATCAGCAAGCACTTCATGGCGGCCACGTTGCTGCTGGAAGATATCCCGCTGGAGGCGCCTCTCGGCACCTTGGTGCCCGGCCTTCCTGCGGCCATCGGCGCTGTGCCGCTGGCCCGCGCCCTGGATATGACGGGCGCGCTGCCGGACATGATGGAAGCCTTGTGGCAGCAAGGTGCTCCCTTCACCGCCAGCCTTTCCGCCGCCGATGTGCACGCGGCGCTGCGCCGCCTGCCCGGGGTGAATGCCGAGCCCGGCACGGAAATGGCTTACTCCAACACCGGATGGCGACTGGCGCAGTGGGTCATCCAGGCCCAGCGCGGCGTGCCTTATGAGGAGGCCCTGGCGCGGCGGCTCTTGCGCCCGCTGGATCTGCCCATCCGCTTCCCCACGGATGAGACCGAGCCGCTGCCGGGCCTTGCCACCGGTTACTGGCATGACGGCCAGGCTTGGCGCCGGGGGCGGTACGGTATGCATTTCTCGGCATCCGGCGGATTGGCCGGCAGCGCGATGGCGCTGGCGCGCTGGTGCGCCGCCCTGCTCGGAGGGCGTGGGCCTCTGGAGGGGATGCTGGAGCGCCTGGCCGCCCCGCGCAGCTTTGCCGATGGCTCCCCCAGCGCCTACAGGCTCGGGCTGGTGGCGAGCCAGCTTGGGCAAACGGGGTTGGTTGGCCATGGCGGCTCGCTGCCGGGCTATCGCAACCATGTGCTGATGGCCCCTGCGCTCGGCGCCGGTGTCGTAGTCCTGACAAACCGGGAAGAAGATGCCTTGTGGCCAGCCCTGCGCGTCATGGCCGCGCTCGCGGGCGAGAAGCTGCCCTCCCCACCCCTTGGCATGCCGTCCGGCCTGTTCGCCACGGAGGAAGGCCCCTTCTGGGCGGAACTGACGCCAACCTCCATGTCCTTCATGGGTGGGTTCGAAGCGCTGGTGGCCGATCCCGCTGGTGGTGCACGCACCATCCCTGCCTATCTGGACGCCAGTTTGCGGCCGGAGGCGGATGGCTCCATCCGCGCATATATTGGCGGCGCCGCCCGGCATCTTTTCCCTGTGCCGGCCGGGTTGGCGTTGGATAGCCGCTTCGTCGGTCGTTGGCGTGAACCTGTCTTTGGCGCGGTGCTCACCATTCGCGCCGACGGCACCGCCCTTTGGCCATGGGCCGGAGGGCTCGGCGCCGAGACGCGCCTGACCCCGCTGCCCCATGGCCGGGCGCTGGCGGATCTACCGCATGGTCCATGGCGGCATCGTCCTTGCTTGAGCTTGGCCGCGGACGGATCGTTACGGGTTGCAAGCCATCGTGCGCGGGTGCTGCAATTCGCGCGGGAAGACGCAAACCAGGACAGGATTTCCAACCCATGACTGCACCTCGCCTCGCGCGCTTGGCGCTGATGGCGGCCACGGCGCTGGCCACCACCGCGGCAGCGCTGCCTGCCGCTCAGGCCCAGCCCGCACCGAATCGCGTGCTGCGCGTCGCCCCGCATGCGGATCTACGGACGCTCGACCCAGTGGTGGCCTCCATCCAGATCACCCGCATGCACGGGACGATGATCTACGAGACCCTGTTCGCCTGGGACTCGAAGCTCAACGCCCAGCCCCAGATGGTGGACCGGTTCGAGACCTCGGCCGACAACCTGACCTGGACCTTCCATCTGCGCGACGGGCTCCGCTTCCATGACGGGCAGCCGGTGACATCGCGCGACGCCGTGGCTTCGCTGAACCGCTGGATGGCGCGCGACACCGCCGGCAGCAAGCTGCGCGAATACACGGCCTCCCTGGACGTGGTGGATGATCGCACCTTCGTGCTGAAGCTCAAGCGGCCGCATGGCTCCGTGCCGTTCTCGCTGGGCTCCGCCGTGGGGCAGATCCCCGCCATCATGCGAGAGAGCGATGCGCGCACGGACCCGACGACGCCGGTGACCAACACCATCGGCTCCGGCCCCTTCCGCTTTAACCGCGAGGCGTGGCGGCCTGGCGCGCTTGTCGTATACGACCGCAACCCGGATTATGTGCCGCGCAACGAGCCTGCGGACGGCATGGCGGGTGGCCGTGTCGTGAAGCTGGACCGGGTCGAGCTGCACATCATGCCCGACCCCGCGACCGCCGCGGCGGCCCTGCAAACCGGTGAGATCGACGTCTGGGAGCAGCCTGCCCAGGACCTGATCCCGGTGCTGCAGCGGGCACGTGGTATTCAGGTGGAGCAGTACCTCACCAACCAGGCGATGCTGCGGCCTAACCATCTCTATCCGCCCTTCAACGACCCCCGCGCGCGGCTGGCCATGGCGTATCTGGTCGACCAGGCTGATGCCTTGACGGCCGGCGTGGGCGACCAGCAATGGTGGACCGCCTGCGGCGCCTATTTCGTTTGTGGCAGCCCGAACGGGACGGATGCCGGCGCCCAGGCCTATTCGCAGCAGAATGTGGAGACCGCCCAGCGCCTGCTGGCCGAAGCCGGTTATCGGGGCGAGCGGATCGTCATGATGACGACCAACGACATCCCTTCCATCGGCCGCATGGCCGAGGTGTCGGCAGCGGCGCTGCGCGCGGGGGGGATGAATATCGATCTCCAGTTCCAGGATTGGGGCACGGTAACAACCCGCCAGCCAAAGAAGGACCCACCGGAACAGGGTGGTTGGAACCTGTTCGTAACCTTCGCCTCTGGCGCGACCATGCAGTCGCCGATCACCAATATCGGCACCAACATGGGCTGTGACCGCGCCTGGGTTGGCTGGCCCTGTGATGAGGAGGCAGAGCGCCTGCGCAACGCCTATGTCGAGGCGGTAGGCGATGAGGCACGACAGAAGGCCCTGGAAGCACTGCACCGCCGCCTGACGGAGATGCAGCCCTATCGCCTGCTCGGCCAGTTCAGCCAGCCCTATGCGCGGCGGGCCAATGTGACGGGGTTGGTGCCAGGCTCGGTGATGACGTTCTGGAACGTCGAGAAGAACTAAAACACGGGCCCCGGCGGAGAAGATATCCGCTGGGGTCTCTCCCTGGGATCATGCCGGGGCAGCATGAAGCGCCGATGCTCGCGGTCAGAGGACCGTCCTCATGAATGAGGTGCCGACACGCTAGGTGCCGGACGCCTTCTCCATACTCCCGCGATAAAACTGCTTCGGCAGCCGGCGATGCAGCCAAAGCCACTCACCTGGCCGCTCACGAAGCCAAGCCTCGATGCGGGCATTCAAAGCGGCGGTCAAAAGCCTCGCATCCTGATGACGGTCGCCACTATCGGGCCAGGGCAAAGGCTTCTCCACGACGATGTGGAAGCGACACGGCCCCAGGCGCTGGATCTGTACCGGAATCAGCGGGCATTCGAAGCGCAGAGCGAGCTCAGCAGGCGCTGACGTCGTCATGGCGGGATGGCCGAAGAAGGTCAGTTCCAGCCCTTCGTTCAGCTTCTGGTCCGCAAGGAGACCCAGCGCCCCGCCCTTCATCATGTGTTTAAGGGCAAGGCGGGCACCGGCGGCACCCTTTGGAAATAGCGGCTGCTCCGGGCCCGCGTCTCGCATATCCCGCAACAGCGTATCGACCAGCGGATTGTCCGGGGCGCGATAGAAGCCGCCCAGATGAAGGCCGGCATGGGCTGCAACCGGGACAAGAATCTCCCAGTTGGCCATATGGGCCGAGGCAAGAATGGCACGCCCGGAGGAAGGCAGGTTCTCGAGCCCGAGGACGTTCCACCCCGGCCCGGTCGCGCTTTGAGGCAGCCGCGCGACGTGAGGCAGCTCCATCATGGTCCGCCCGAGATTGTCCCAGCACTCGCGGAGAATCTGCTCTCGCCAGGCTGCATCATGCTGCGGGAAGGCCGCCTCCAGATTTCGGCGGGCGATACGGGAAACCGGGATCGCGGGACCCAGCTTCCGAGCAACAGCGCCCCCGAGGTTGGAGGCGCGAAGCGGGCCGAGGAAGCGCGAAAACGCGAAAAGGCCACGGACTAAGGCGGCCTCCAACCTCCATTTCAGCTGCTTCATCACTGCAACGCCTCTCGCCAAGCCGGGTGTTTTTGGCTGCCTTTGCACCTTTTAGCCAGCGGGGCTTTGGCCACGAAAAAACCCAGCGCCTTGTGTGGGGGGCTGGGTGTTGGGTGATTTTGATGG
>JH599970.1 GCA_000245075.1 Acetobacteraceae bacterium AT-5844 | reverse complement strand
CTGACCCCGCTGGTGCGGCCCGACACGACGCCCCCGGCGCCGCCGCCGGCCATGCCGCCGCAGGCGCGCGTCTGGTCCAGCACGGCGGAAGCCGCCTCCACCGCACCGGCGGTGGAGGAAGCGCGGGCAGGATGGTTCGGGCGCCTGCGCGCGGGCCTCTCCCGCTCCACCAACCGGCTGACCGAAGGCCTCACCGGCCTCTTCACCAAGCGCAAGCTGGATGAAGAGGCGCTGGAGGAATTGGAGGAAGCCCTGATCACGGCCGATCTCGGCGTCTCCGCCGCCGGGCGCATCGTCGAGAGCTTCCGCAAGTCGCGCTTCGGCAAGGAAGTGACGGATCAGGAGGTGAAGGAGGCGCTGGCGGCCGAAATCGGTGCCATCCTGACCCCCGTCGCCAAGCCGCTGATGCTGGATGACAGCAAGCGCCCGCATGTGGTGCTGGTTGTCGGCGTCAACGGCGTGGGCAAGACGACGACCATCGCGAAGCTCGGCCAGCAATGGCGGGAAGCCGGCAAGACCGTGACTTTCGTGGCCGGCGATACCTTCCGCGCCGCCGCCGTGGAGCAGTTGCAGATCTGGGGTGACCGCACGGGCTGCGACGTGGTGGCCCCCGCCAAGCAGGGCGCCGATGCCGCCGGCCTCGCCTTCGATGCGCTGAAGCGGGCGCAGGAGAAGGGGACGGATATCCTGCTTGTGGACACCGCTGGCCGCCTGCACAACAAAACGGCGCTCATGGAAGAGCTGCGGAAGGTCGTGCGCGTCATGCAGCGCATCGACGCGACGGCGCCGCATTCCGTGCTGCTGGTGCTGGATGCCACCACCGGCCAGAACGCCACCCAGCAGTGCAAGGTGTTCTCCGAGATGGTGAACGTCACGGGCCTGGTGGTGACCAAGCTGGATGGCTCGGCCAAGGGCGGCATCGTGGTGGCGCTGGCGCAGGAATTCGGCCTGCCCGTGCATGCTGTGGGCGTCGGCGAGAAGGCGGCGGACCTACGGCCTTTCTCGGCGCGGGATTTCTCGCGCTCCCTGCTCGGCCTGGATTGAGCGCCAGAACTTGAAGAGGGGTTCGGGGGAATTCATTCCCCCGATCTTTTGCGCCCTTACTCCCCGCTGCGCGGGTGCGCCTTCTGCCATGTCTCCAGCAGCCGCACTGCATCCACGCTGGTGTAGCGCTGGGTGGTGGAAAGGCTGGCATGGCCCAGCAATTCCTGGATGGAGCGCAGGTCCGCCCCCGCGCCCAGCAGATGCGTCGCGAAGGAGTGGCGCAGCGCGTGCGGCGTGGTGTGCTCCGGCAGGCCGGCGAGGCGGCGATAGTCCCGCAGCGCCTTCTGGGCCACGGCGGGGTCCAGCCGCCCGCCACGCGCGCCGATGAAAAGGGGTGCCTCCGGCAAAGGCCCGCCCCGGGCAGCGAGATAGGTGGCCACCGCCTGTTCCACGGCGGGCAGCACGGGCACCACGCGTTCCTTGTTGCCCTTGCCGAGCACGCGCAGGCCGGTGCTGGCCTTGGGCGCGTCCCGTACATCCAGCGCCAGGGCCTCGGAAATGCGCAGGCCGCAGCCGTAGAGCAGGGTGAAGAGGGCTTCGTCGCGCGCTGCTTGCAGCGGGCTGCGCTCGACGCTGCCGGTCTCGGTAATGACATCCCGCGCCTCGGCCTCACGCAGGGCCTTGGGGGCTGGCTGCTTCAGGCGCGGCCCGCGCAGCCCGGCGATGGCATTGGGTGAGACGCCGTGCCGCTTGCCGAGGAAGCGGAAGAAACTGCGTACGGCCGCCAGTTGCCGTGCGCGGGTGGCGGCGCTGGCGGCTTTCCGCTCCCCCTGGCGGGTGGCGCGGTAGGCGAGGAATGCGCGGAGATCCGCCGGGCGCATATTGCCCAGGGTGCCGAGATCCGGTTCCGCGCCATTATGGCGAGAGAGGAAGCCCAGGAAGTCCCCCAGGTCGGCGCCATAGGCTTCCAGCGTGTGCGGGCTCGCGCGGCGCTCCTTCTCCAGCCATTCCAGGAAGGCCGCGCGGGCTTCGTGGCCGGTCATGCCTGTCCCTCGCGGTAGAGCCGGGCGGCGAGGGCGGCGGCAAGGAAGCGCAGTTGCGGGCCGGCGCCGCTGCGGGGCAGGGCGCTGGCTTCCCGCGCGCCGAGCACGAGCACGGTGGGCGTTCCATTCATGGGCAGGCGGGCCAGGGCATCGCGGGTGATGAGAGCGGCGGCCTCCCCGTGCAGGAGGGGGGCGTCCGTGGGGTGGTCGCGCAGCAGAGTCTCGCGCCCTGAGGGGAGGAGGGCCTCCACCGTGCCGGTGGGGAGCCTCTGGCGATGCGGCGAGGGCAGGCCCTCATCGGCCAGGGTGCAATGCTCCAGCCCGAGCAGCGCCGGCCATTCATGGGAGACGGCTTCGGCGGGATCGGTCGCGGCGATGAGGGCCAGCACCGCCTGCTGGGTGCGCCGGACGAAGCCGTCCTCGGCGCGGGCGGAGGCGGCGAGGTTCTGGGTGGCGGCGCGCTCGGCCGCGATCATGGCCGCCATATGGTCGGCCAGACCCTCGCCATGGATGCGGCGGGGCGGGGTGAGCAGCCGGTACAGCTCCGGCCGCTCCGCCAGGAAGGAGGGGTTGGCGCGCAGCCAGGCGGCGACCTTGTCGGCCTCGTCCGTCGGCGGGGCGCCATTCTCCATCGGTGTCTCCCTTTAGAGGATAGACTGCCCGGTCTTCTTCCAATCGGCCAGGAAGGCTTCCAGGCCACGATCGGTCAGCGGGTGCTTCACCAGCTGGCGGATGACATTGGCCGGCAGCGTCGCGACATGGGCGCCGAGGCGGGCGGCCTGGACCAGATGCAGCGGGTGGCGGATGGAAGCGACCAGCACCTCGGTCTTGATGGCCGGGTAGTTGGCGTAGATATCGAGGATATCCTCGATCAGCTGTATGCCATCCTGCGCGATGTCATCCAGCCGGCCGACGAAGGGGGAGATATAGGTGGCACCGGCCTTGGCGGCCAGCAGCGCCTGCGCGGCGGAGAAGCACAGCGTGACGTTGACTGGCGTGCCCTCGGAGGAAAGCGCCTTGCAGGTGCGCAGGCCGGCTTCCGTCAGCGGCACCTTCACGGCGACGTTGGGGGCGATGTTGCGCAGGAACTTGCCCTCGGCCAGCATACCCTCGTAATCGGTGGCCGTGACCTCGGCCGAGACATGGCCAGGGGTGATGGCGCAGATCTCAGCGATGACCTCGGCGATCTTGCGGCCCGACTTGGCGATCAGCGAAGGATTGGTGGTGACGCCATCGACCATGCCGAGTTCGGTAAGTGCGCGGATATCAGACACCTCGGCGGTGTCGACGAAGAACTTCATGTGGGGGGCTTCCTGGTGTGCGGGGCGCTGCGGCACCACGTCTGTGTTTGTGTTCCGGATGAAATCTAGCCGATGAGCAGGGGCGGGCGAAAGGGCACCACCCTTCTGGATGCCATGCAACAGAAGGCCGCGAGGCCGCGCCGCCGCGTGCTGCTGCCGCTGCCGCTGGCCGGTGCCTACGATTACGGCGTGCCGGAGGAGATAGATCCTCCGCCCGAGCCGGGTGCCTTCGTGCAGGTGCCGCTGGGCGGGCGGGAGACGCTGGGCGTCGTGTGGGACGGAGAGGCGGACCCCGACCTGCCGGAGCGGAAGCTGAAGAACATCACCGGCGTGCTGGAGGTGCCGCCGATGACGGCCAGCCTGCGCCGATTCGTGGAATGGGTGGCGGCCTATACCGTCAGCCCGCCGGGGGCGGTGCTGCGCATGGCGATGAGCAGCCCTTCCGCGCTGGAGCCGCCCGCTGCCAAGGCGGGGTGGCGCATCACCCCGGCTGGCCGGGCGGCGCTGGCCGGCGCCGGGCGACTGACCGCCACCCGGCAGCGGGTGCTGGAGGCGATGACGGGGGAGCTGGATGACGAGCCGCACCTCGCCGCCACCATCGCGCAGGCCGCGGGCGTCTCGACGGGGGTGTTGCGCGGCATGGCGGATGCCGGGCTGCTTGAGCCTGCCCTGATTGCCCGTGCCGTCGAATTTCCGGTGCCGGACCTGAATAAGCAGGGGGCGGCACTCGCCGAGGACCAACAGGTCGCGGCCGCCGCCATGCGCGAGGCCGTGGCGGCGCGTGGCTTCAGCGTGACGCTGTTGCAGGGTGTCACCGGCTCGGGCAAGACCGAGGTCTATCTGGAGGCGGTGGCCGAGTGCCTGGCACAGGGGCGGCAGGCGCTGGTGCTGTTGCCGGAAATCGCCCTGTCCTCCCAGTGGCTGGAGCGATTCCAGGCGCGTTTCGGCTGCGAGCCCGCGCTCTGGCACAGCGAATTGGGCAGCAAGCGGCGGCGGGACACCTGGCGCGCCCTGGCGGAAGGCCGGGTGCAGGCGCTTGTGGGTGCGCGCTCCGCCCTGTTCCTGCCTTTTCCCGATCTCGGCCTGATCGTGGTGGATGAGGAGCACGAGACCTCCTTCAAGCAGGAAGAGGGCGTCATCTACAGCGCGCGGGACATGGCGGTGGTGCGTGCCCGGCTGAGCGAGGCGGCCTGCGTGCTGGTCTCGGCCACGCCGAGCCTGGAGACGCTGGTGAATGCCGAGACCGGCCGCTACGCCAGCCTGAACCTGCCTGTCCGCCATGGTGGGGCCACCATGCCGACGGTGAGCGTGATCGACCAGCGCGTGACGCCGCCGGAGCGTGGCCGCTTCCTCAGCCCGCCCCTGGTGGAGGCGATACGAGAAGCGATCGGGCGTGGCGAGCAGGCCATGCTGTTCCTCAACCGCCGGGGCTATGCGCCGCTGACCCTGTGCCGCACCTGTGGCCACCGTATGCGGTGCCCCAATTGCACCGCCTGGCTGGTGGAGCACCGTATCCAGCGCCGGCTGCAGTGCCACCATTGCGGCCATGCGGAGCCGATTCCGCCGACCTGCCCGGAATGCGGGGCGGAAGGCAGCCTGACCCCCCTCGGCCCCGGCGTGGAACGGGTGCAGGAAGAGGCTTCCGAGCTGTTCCCGGACGCCCGCCGGCTGGTGATGGCCAGCGACACCCTGCCGGGCCCGGCCGCCGCCACGGAGGCGGCGCGTGCCATCCAGGCGCGGGAGGTGGATCTCATCATCGGTACCCAGATCGTCGCCAAGGGCTGGCACTTCCCGCATCTGACGCTGGTGGGGGTGGTGGATGCCGATCTCGGCCTGGCGGGTGGCGACCTCCGCGCGGCGGAGCGGACGGTGCAGCTGCTGCACCAGGTGGCGGGCCGCGCGGGCCGGGCCGAGGCACCCGGGCGGGTGCTGCTGCAATCCTGGAACCCCGAGCATCCGGTCATGCAGGCCCTCGTCTCGGGAGACCTGGATGGCTTCATGCAGGCGGAGGCCGACCAGCGCCGCCCGGGGCACTGGCCTCCCTTTGGCCGGCTGGCGGCGGTGATCGTCAGCGGGGAGGATGAGCGGGAGACGGACACCATCGCGCGGGACCTGGGGCTGGAGGCGCCGGGCGGGGAGGGGGTGGAGGTGTTGGGCCCCGCCCCGGCGCCCCTGGCCCTGCTGCGCGGGCGGCACCGCAGGCGGCTGCTGCTGAAGGTGCGTCGGGACGTGGCGGTGCAGCCGATCCTGCGGGAATGGCTCTCCCGCGTGCGCATTCCAGCCTCGGTCAAGGTCCAGGTCGATGTCGACCCCGTGAGCTTCCTGTGACCGCCGCGTACACAGTGCGGCGAGAAAAGTGACCCATTCTTGAAATGGCGGTAACGAATCCCTCCGGAGCCGGTTGCCGCCCTGCAAGGGGGTGTGTTAATCCCCGCCCGCCGCGACGGAACGCCCTCCGTACGCGACATCGTCGCTGCCCGAGGTGGGTTCTGCCCGCGGAAGGTGGCTGGATCGCAAAAGAATCGGGATTGTCCGTGGCCTCCGAAGCGCCCTCCGCCTCGCCGAACACGCCCCAGCCCGCTGGTCAGACCTCTGGCCTGGCCCAGCGCTATGCGCTGGCGTTGCTGGAACTCGCCAAGGACCGGAAGGAGGTGGACCGCGTGGCGGCCGACCTCGATCGTTTGTCCGCCCTGTGGCGTGACGACGCGACCTTCCGCGCCTTCGTCGAAGACCCTCGTCTGGACTCCGGGGCGCAGCGCCGCGGTGCTTTCGCCGTCCTCGAAAGGGCCGGCATCGCCGGTGAGGTGCGGAACCTCGTGGGTGTCCTTATCGCCAACCGGCGCCTTGCCCGCCTGCCCGACGTCGCGGCCGCCTTCGGCGTGCTGCTGGCCGAGCAGCGCGGTCAGCAGACCGCCGAAGTGGCCACCGCTCATCCGCTGACCGATGTGCAGCGCACGCAGCTCGCGGCGCGCCTGACGGAAGCCGGTTATTCCAATGTTAAGCTGGTCGAGCGTGTCGACCCCACCCTGCTGGGTGGGCTGGTCGTCCGTCTCGGATCCCGGCTTTTCGATAGCTCGATCAAGTCCAAGCTGCAGCGCATGCAGTACGCCATGAAGGGGGCCGCCTGATGGATATCCGTCCCGCCGAGATCTCGGAGATCCTGAAGCAGCAGATCGCCGGCTTCGATGCCGAGGCGAATGTTGCCGAAGTCGGCACCGTGTTGACCGTGGGCGACGGCATTGCCCGCGTCTATGGCCTGCAGAACGTGATGGCCGGTGAGCTGGTGGAGTTCCCCTCCGCTGGCCTGAAGGGCATGGCGCTGAACCTCGAGACCGACAATGTCGGTGTCGTTATCTTCGGCGACGACAAGAACATCCGCGAGGGCGACACCGTCCAGCGCACGGGTGACATCGTCTCCGTGCCGACCGGCAAGGGCCTGCTGGGCCGCGTCGTGGACGGCCTGGGCAACCCGATCGACGGCAAGGGTCCGCTGACCGACGTCAAGCCGATGATCGTCGAGGTCAAGGCTCCCGGCATTATCCCGCGCAAGTCCGTGCATGAGCCGATGCAGACCGGCATCAAGGCGATCGACGCCCTGATCCCGATCGGCCGTGGCCAGCGCGAGCTGATCATCGGTGACCGCCAGACCGGCAAGACCGCCGTCATCATCGACACCATCATCAACCAGAAGCCGATCAACGCCGGCGGTGACGAGAGCAAGAAGCTCTACACCATCTACGTCGCCATTGGTCAGAAGCGCTCCACCGTCGCGCAGCTCGTGCGCACGCTGGAAGAGAACGGCGCTCTGGAATACTCCATCATTGTCGCCGCCACGGCCTCCGACCCGGCGCCGATGCAGTACCTGGCGCCCTACACCGGCTGCGCCATGGGCGAGTACTTCCGCGACAACGGCATGCACGCCGTCATCTTCTACGATGACCTGTCCAAGCAGGCTGTCGCTTACCGCCAGATGTCGCTGCTGCTGCGCCGTCCGCCGGGCCGCGAGGCTTACCCGGGCGACGTGTTCTACCTGCACTCCCGCCTGCTGGAGCGCGCCGCGAAGATGGGCGACGCGGCTGGCAACGGCTCGCTGACCGCGCTGCCCGTCATCGAGACGCAGGCCGGCGACGTGTCCGCCTACATCCCGACCAACGTGATCTCCATCACGGACGGCCAGATCTTCCTTGAGACCGAGCTGTTCTATAAGGGCATCCGCCCCGCCGTGAACGTCGGTCTCTCCGTCTCCCGCGTCGGCTCCGCCGCGCAGGTCAAGGCGATGAAGCAGGTGGCCGGCAAGATCAAGCTGGAGCTCGCGCAGTACCGCGAGATGGCGGCCTTCGCCCAGTTCGCCTCCGACCTGGACGCCTCCACCCAGGCCCTGCTGGCCCGTGGCGCGCGCCTGACGGAGCTGCTGAAGCAGCCGCAGTACCAGCCGGTGCCGGTCGAGGAGCAGGTGATTTCCCTGTTCTCCGGTACGCGCGGCTACCTGGACAAGATCGAGGTGAACAAGGTCGGCGAGTTCGAGCGCCGCATGCTCTCCGAGATCAAGGCGCAGAAGCCCGAGATCGTCGCGTCCATCCGCGACAAGAAGGAGATCACGAAGGATAACGAGGCGGCCCTCGTGTCCTTCCTGGACGGCTTCGCCAAGTCGTTCGCGGCCTGAGGGGGCCTAGGGGAGCAGACCCATGGCCAACCTGAAGGAGTTGCGGGGGCGCATCAACAGCGTCAAGTCGACCCGTAAGATCACCCAGGCGATGAAGATGGTCGCGGCGGCGAAGCTCCGCCGCGCCCAGCAGCAGGCCGAGGCCGCGCGCCCCTATGCCGAGCGCATGGAGCGGATGCTGGCCTCGCTGGGTGCTGCCGTTGCCGGCAATCCGGACGCGCCGAAGCTGCTGGTGGGCACGGGCGCCGACAAGGTGCACCTGCTGGTCGTCGTCACCGCCGACCGCGGCCTCGCCGGCCCGTTCAACACCAATGTGGGCCGCTTCGCGCGCAACCACATCCGTGAGCTGGAAGCCCAGGGCAAGACGGTGAAGGTCATCACCGTCGGCCGTAAGGGCAATGTCTATCTGAAGCGTGAATTCGCCAGCCGTCTGGTCGGCGAGATCACCTTCATGGGCAAGAAGCGCGTGGGCTTCGAGGAAGCCGATGCGCTGGCGGCCAAGATCACGGGCATGCTGGAGGCCGGTGAGTTCGACGTCTGCACGCTGGTGTACAACCGGTTCCGCAACGTCATCACCCAGGTGCCGTCCGCGCAGCAGCTGATTCCGACGGTTCTGCCGGAGGCTGATGTCGCCGGGGGCGATGCCACTGGCGCCTGGTACGAATATGAGCCGGACGAGGCGACCATCCTGGCGCAGATCCTGCCCAAGAACCTCGCCATCCAGATCTACCGCGCGCTGCTGGAAAATTCCGCTGGCTTCTTCGGGTCTCAGATGACCGCGATGGACAATGCGACCCGCAATGCCGGCGACATGATCAACAAGCTGACTCTGACTTACAACCGCACGCGTCAGGCCAACATCACCAAGGAGCTGATCGAGATCATCTCCGGTGCTGAGGCTATCTGAGGGAAACACCGCCATGAAGAACAACGTTGGCAAGGTTACGCAGGTTCTCGGCGCCGTCGTGGACGTGCAGTTCCCCTCCGAACTGCCGGGCATGCTGAACGCGCTGCAGGTGAAGATCGGGGACCGCACCCTGGTGCTGGAAGTTGCCCAGCACCTGGGCGAGCGCACCGTCCGCACCATCGCCATGGACACGACCGACGGTCTGGTCCGTGGTGCCGAGGTGGTCGACACCGGCAAGGGCATCTCCGTGCCGGTGGGTGAGGGCACGCTGGGCCGCATCCTGAACGTCATCGGCGAGCCGATCGACGAGCGTGGTCCGGTGCCGCACGAGAAGTCCTACACCATCCACCGCGACGCCCCTCCCTTCGAGGACCAGGCGACCGCGGCTGAGATCCTGGTCACGGGCATCAAGGTCATCGACCTGCTGGCCCCGTACCTGAAGGGTGGCAAGATCGGCCTGTTCGGCGGCGCCGGCGTCGGCAAGACCGTCACCATTCAGGAACTGATCAACAACATCGCCAAGGGCCATGGCGGCGTGTCCGTCTTCGCCGGTGTGGGTGAGCGTACCCGTGAGGGTAACGACCTGTACCACGAGATGATCGACGCGGGCGTCATCAAGCTGGGCGAGAACGACACCGTGGGCTCCAAGGTGGCCCTGGTGTACGGCCAGATGAACGAGCCGCCGGGCGCCCGTGCGCGCGTGGCGCTCTCCGGCCTGTCCATGGCGGAATACTTCCGCGATGAGCAGGGCCAGGACGTGCTCTTCTTCATCGACAACATCTTCCGCTTCACCCAGGCCGGCGCGGAAGTGTCCGCGCTGCTGGGCCGCATCCCGTCCGCCGTGGGTTACCAGCCGACGCTGGCCACCGACATGGGCGCGCTGCAGGAGCGTATTACCTCCACGAAGAAGGGCTCCATCACCTCGGTTCAGGCCATTTACGTCCCCGCGGACGACCTGACCGACCCGGCGCCCGCCACGTCCTTCGCCCACCTGGACGCCACGACCGTGCTCAACCGCTCGATCGCCGAGCTGGGCATCTTCCCGGCCGTGGACCCGCTGGACTCCACCTCCCGCGCCCTCGACCCGCGCATCATCGGTGAAGAGCACTACCAGGTGGCGCGCGACGTGCAGCGCATCCTGCAGACCTACAAGTCCCTGCAGGACATCATCGCCATCCTGGGCATGGACGAGCTGTCGGAAGAGGACAAGCTGATCGTGGCGCGCGCGCGCAAGATCCAGCGCTTCCTCTCCCAGCCCTTCCACGTGGCCGAGGTCTTCACCGGCACGCCGGGCGTGTTCGTGAAGATCGAGGACACGGTGCGCTCCTTCGCCGGCATCGTGAAGGGCGAGTACGACCACCTGCCGGAAGCCGCCTTCTACATGGTCGGCACCATCGAGGAAGCGGTGAAGAAGGCCGAGGGCCTCAAGGCCGCGGCCTGAGCCCAAGGATCCTGACCCATGAAGACCTTCGACCTTGAGCTGGTGAGCCCGGAGAAGTTGCTGCTCTCCCGCCCCGTCGAGATGGCGATCATCCCGGCGGCCGAGGGCGACATGGGCATCCTGGCTGGCCACTCCCCGATGATCATCGCCCTGAAGGGCGGTGTCATCGAGGTGCGCGGCGGCGGCCATGCCACCGAGCGCCTGTTCGTGGCCGGCGGCTTCGCCGAGATCACGCCGGGCCGCGTCACGGTGCTGGCTGACGAGGCGACTCCGCTGGCTCAGCTGTCCCGCTCCGAGGCTGAGGCCCGCGTGAAGGATGCCGAGGCGGCGTATGAAAAGGCTGTCGACGACACCCCCGAGGCGCGTGAGCAGGCGATGGATCGCCTGATCGCCGCCCGGACGATGGTGGAAGTGGCCGGCGCGGCCTGAGCCACCTGGGCTGACGAATGATGCAAGCCGCCCGCGGGGGGAAACCTCGCGGGCGGTTTGCATTTTGGGTCGGCCTCCTCCACCGGGGTCTTTGCCAATGCGCCCCAGCTTGCTTTACATTTGAGCCCTCTGCATCAGAGGGTGGGGCGGCCGCGATGGAAGAGATTGATCCTGTCTGGCGCCTCCGCGGCGCCGATGGAGCCGCCGCCTGTCGCGCGGGCTGAGCCGCAGGGCGCTTGCCGCCGCCGGTGTGCTCGGTATGGCGCAACTCGGTATGGGGCAGCCCGTGTTGCCCGGCCTTGAGGCGATCGCCCGTGAGCGCGGCATCACCTTTGGCTCCGCCGTGCAGAGCACGCCCCTCCTCTCCAATAGCGAGTATGCCGCCGCGATGCGGCGGGAGGCCGGTGCCCTCGTGCCCGAGTGGGAAGGGAAGTGGGAGGCGCTGCAGCCCACCGAAGGGGCGTTCACCACCGCTCCCCTGGATGCCATTCTGGCCTGGGGCAAGGCGAACGGCCGGATGGTGCGGGGCCATGCGCTGGTCTGGCACAAGAGCCTGCCGGAATGGGCCGAGACGGCGCTGGGCGAGGGGCCGCATCGCGCCCTGTCCATCATGGAAACGCATATCCGCACGGTACTCCGCCATACACGTGCCCAGATCCGTGACTGGGACGTCGTGAATGAGGTGATTGCCGACCCCGCCGGCAGCGACACGCCGCAGGAAGGGGATAGCGCCTATCGCGACTCGCCGTTCTTCCGCGCTCTTGGGCCGCGCTACATCGATGAAGCGCTTCGGATGTCACGCCGTGCCGACCCGTTGCTGCGGCTCACCCTGAATGAATACGGCATTGAGGAAGACACCCCCGCCGCCGCCGAGAAGCGCCGCCGGCTGCTGGAGCTGGTGCGGGACCTGCTCTCGCGCGGCGTGCCGCTGGATGCGGTGGGTATTCAGGGGCACCTGCAACTGGCCAAGCCCTTCCGGCCGGAGCCGCTGACGGCGCTGATCACCGCCCTGCGGCAGGCCGGGCTTTCCGTGCTCATCACCGAGCTGGACATCCGGGAGGGCCGGGACGCGCCGCAGGACCTGCGCGCGCGGGACGCGCTGGTGGCCGAGCGGGCCTATGCTTTCGTTTCCACGGCCTTGCAGGCGGGGGTGCGCAGCGTCTTCACCTGGGGGCTGTCCGATAAATTCTCCTGGCTGACCCACGACCCCGACGTCGCCCTGACGGACAGCCGCACGCATCGCGGCCTGCCGCTGGACGAGCACTTCCGCCGCAACGCCATGTGGGATGCCCTGGCGCGGGCCTTCGCCGGGCGATAGTGCGGCGCCTGCCGTGCGCGATTCGCGCGCTGGCCGGCATGGCGCGGGCGCTGGCGCCGGTCTAGTGTGCGCCCGTCATGCGCTACCTCTCCACGCGGGGCGAGGCCCCGGTTCGCGAATTCGAAGACGTCCTGCTGGCCGGGCTCGCCGAGGATGGCGGCCTGTTCCTGCCGGAGACCTGGCCGGAGCTCTCCGCCGATGAGTGGCGCGCCCTGCGGGGCCTGCCTTATGCGGAGCTGTCGGCGAAGATCGTCTCCCTCTTCGCCGCCCCCGCCATCAGCGAGGCGGAGCTGCTGAAGATGACGCGCGCCGCCTATGGCGGCTTCGGCCATGCCGCCACGGCGCCGCTGGTGCAGATCGAGCCCGGCATCTTCTCGCTGGAGCTGTTCCACGGCCCGACGCTCGCCTTCAAGGACATGGCGATGCAGCTGCTGGGGCGGCTGTTCGACCATGTGCTGGAAAAGCGCGGCCAGCGCGTGACCATCGTGGGTGCCACCTCGGGCGATACCGGCAGTGCCGCCATCGAGGCCTGCCGGGACCGTGCGGCCATCGACATGGTGATCCTGCATCCGGAAGGCCGCACCAGCGAGGTGCAGCGCCGGCAGATGACCACGGTGCTCTCCTCCAACATCCGCAACATCGCCGTCCAGGGCAGCTTCGACGACTGCCAGGACCTGGTGAAGGCGATGTTCAACGACACGCCCTTCCGCACCGAGATGCATCTCTCGGCGGTGAATTCCATCAACTGGGCCCGCATCGCCGCGCAGGTGCCGTACTATGTGTATGCCGCGCTGGCGCTGGGCGCGCCGGACCGGCCGGTCGCCTTCTCCGTGCCCACCGGCAATTTCGGCAATGTCCTGGCCGCCTGGGTGGCGCGCCGCATGGGCCTGCCGATCGAGCGGCTGATCGTCGGCGCCAACCGTAACGACATCCTGGCGCGCTTCATCACCGCCAACGACATGTCCGCTCGCGCGGTGGAGCCCAGCCTCTCCCCCAGCATGGATATCCAGGTCTCCTCGAATTTCGAGCGCCTGCTGTTCGAGCTGCTGGGCCGGGACGCCCGCGCCACCGCCGAGACCATGACGCGGTTCCGCGCCGAAGGCCGCATGCCGGTGCCGGATGCCGCCTGGAAGAAGGCGACGGAGCTGTTCCACGGCTTCACCCTCTCGGATGAAGGGACGCTGGAGGAAATCCGGCGCCTCTATGCCGAGAGCGCCTATCTGGCGGACCCGCACACCGCCATCGGCACCGCCGCCGCCCGGGCTCACCGGCCGGAGGATAAGGGTATTCCGGTGGTGGTGGCCTCCACGGCGCATCCGGCGAAGTTCCCGGATGCGGTTGAAAAGGCCACCGGCTTCCGCCCGCCCCTGCCGGCGCGGATGGCCGACCTTTATGAGCGCGAGGAGCGCTACGAAGTGCTACCGAACGAACTCGGCGCCATCGAAACCGCCGTGCGGGGGCATGCGCGCCGGAACGCGGCCTGAGGCGCTACTGTTGTCCCGGGGCGCCGCCCCTGGGATCCTCATGGGAGCAGTGTTCCCCAGATCGGGCCGTCCGTGGGGCTTGGCCGAGCCGGCGTGTCCTGGAAGCAGGCCGCCGCGTCGGGCGATGGCCTTTCGTCCGCGGAGGCTGCGCGGCAGCGGCAAAGCTCGCTCCGGCGCCAGCGCAACCCAGCCAGAACAACGCAGGGTCGCACGATGCCAGCTTCGCCCCTACATTAAGGCGAATGATCGGCCCCGCCTGGCCTCCACACGAACGAAAGTTGACCGAATGTCTGACGCGGTGCGCCTGACGCGCCTCCCGAACGGCCTGACCATTGCCTCCGAGACCATGCCTCGTGTCGAGACTGTCTCCATTGGCGCCTATGTCCATGCCGGCACACGGGATGAGACGGCGGCGGAGAACGGTGTCTCCCACTTCCTGGAGCATATGGCCTTCAAGGGCACGGAAAAGCGCGACGCAGCCGCCATCGCCCGGGAAATCGAGAATGTCGGCGGCCACCTGAACGCCTACACGGCGCGGGAGCAGACCGCTTACTACGCCAAGGTGCTGAAGGAGGACATGCCGCTGGCCGCCGATATCCTCGGCGACATCCTGACGCATTCCACCTTCATCCCCGAGGAGCTCGAGCGCGAGCGCGGCGTCATCCTGCAGGAGATCGGCCAGGCGAACGACACGCCGGACGATATCGTTTTCGACCACTTCCAGGCCACGGCCTTCCCCGAGCAGCCGATGGGCCGCCCGACGCTGGGCACGGAAGACATCATCGCCAAGATGCCGCGCGAGGTGCTGACCGGCTATATGCGCCACCATTACGGCCCCAGCCGCATGGTCGTCGCCGCCGCCGGCGCGCTGGAGCATGAGGCGCTGGTGGAGCAGGTGAAGAAGCACTTCGCCGACCTGCCCGTGGTGAACCCTGCCCTGGGCGAGCCTGCGCGCTACACCGGCGGCGAGTTCCGCGAGGAGCGGGACCTGGACCAGGTGCATGTCGTGCTGGGCTTCGAGGGGCCGGCCGTGGCCACCAAGTGGCACTACCCGACCATGTTGCTCTCCACGCTGTTGGGCGGTGGCATGTCTTCCCGCCTGTTCCAGGAGATCCGGGAGAAGCGCGGGCTGGTCTATTCCATCTACTCCTTTGCCCAGCCGTTCCGGGATGGGGGCGTGTTCTCCATCTACGCCGGCACGGGCGAGGACCAGGCGGCCGAGCTGGTGCCCGTGGCGCTCGAAGAACTGCGCCGCGTGCAGCATGACGTGACGGTGGATGAGCTAAGCCGCGCTAAGGCGCAGCTCCGCGCCTCCGTGCTGATGTCGCTGGAATCCACCGGCAGCCGCTGCGAGCAGATCGCCAGGCAGCTGCAGGTGCATGGCCGCATCATCTCCCCGGAGGAGACGAAGGCGAACATCGCGGCCGTGACCATCGAGCAGGTGCAGCAGGCCGCCGCCATGATCTTCCGCTCCCGCCCGACCCTGGCGGCGCTGGGTCCGGCGGGCAAGGTGCCTGGCCTGCCCAGCATCGCGGAGAAGCTGGCGGCATGAACCGGCTGGAGATGCTCGACGCCCTGGTCTCCGCCGCGCGCGCGGCGGGGGCGGATGCGGCGGATGCGGTGCTGGCGGCGGGAACGTCGCTTTCCGTGGCGCGGCGCCTGGGGGCGATCGAGCATCTCGAGCGGGCCGAGGGATTCGATCTCGGCCTAAGGGTTTTCGTCGGGCAGCGGCAAGCCATCGTCTCCTCCACGGACCCGGACCGCGCGGGCTTCGCGGCCCTGGCGGAGCGGGCGGTGGCCATGGCGCGGGCCGTGCCGGAGGATCGCTTCTCCGGCCTGCCGGATTTCGTGCCGGTGCCGCCCCGGGCGCTCGACCTGGACGACCCCGCCGAGCCCACGGCGGAGGCGCTGCTGGCCCGTGCCGCCGAGGCGGAGGAAGCCGCGCTCGGCACCCCCGGCGTCACCAACAGCAATGGCGCGGAGGCGGGGTTCAACCGCAGCCGCATCGCCATCCTCTCTTCCAACGGGTTCTGCGGCGAATACAGCCGGACCAGCCATTCCATCTCCATCTCCGCCCTGGCGGGGCAGGGAACGGCGATGGAGCGCGATTACGACCACAGCGTCGCCGTCCATCTGGCCGATCTGGAGGATGCCGCCACCCTGGGCCGCCGGGCGGGCGAGCGCGCGGTGCGGCGCCTGAACCCCACCCGCCCGGCCAGCCGCAAGCTGAGCGTGGTATACGACCCGCGCGTCGCCGGCTCGCTGCTGGGGCATCTGGTGGGCGCGCTGAACGGCTCGGCCATCGCCCGTGGCACCTCCTTCCTGCGCGACAAGATGGGCCAACAGGTCCTGGCCGCCGGCCTGACGCTGCGCGACGACCCGCTGCGCGTGCGCGGCCTGCGCTCCCGCCCCTTCGATGGCGAGGGCATGCCGGGCGAGGCCCGTGCCCTGGTGGAGAACGGCATCCTGCAAAGCTGGGTGCTGGATTGGCGCTCCGCCCGCCAGCTGGGTCTGGTCTCCACCGGCCATGCCAGCCGGGGCATTTCCAGCCCACCTTCGCCGGCGCCCACCAATCTGTGGCTGGAGCCGGGCACACTCTCCCCCGCCGCGCTGGTGGCCGATCTGGACGAGGCCTTCTACGTCACGGAAATGATGGGCAGCAGCGTCAACGGCATCACGGGCGACTACAGCCGTGGCGCCTCCGGCTTCATGATCCGCAAGGGCGAGTTGGCCGAGGCTGTGAGCGGCGTGACCATCGCCGGCAATTTGAAGGACATGTTCCTCAACATGACGGCGGCGGACGACCTGACCTTCCGCCGCGGCACGGATGCGCCCACCCTGCGCGTCGATGGCATGACCCTGGCTGGTGCTTGATGTCTGGTGAGCCGGATTGGCTGGTCTGGTCGCGGGAGCTCCAGGCCATCGCGCAGACGGGTCTGACCTATGTACGCGACCCCTACGACAAGGAACGCTACGAGATGCTGCGCGGCCTCGCCTCGCGCATCATGGCGGCCCATACGAGCGCGCCGGCGGAGCGGATCGACGCGCTGTTCGCCGGCGAGGCCGGCTACGCCACCCCGAAGGTGGATGTGCGCGGCGCGGTGTTCGACGCCCAGGGGCGCGTGCTGATGGTGCGGGAAGTGGCCGATGGTGGCCGCTGGACCCTGCCGGGCGGCTGGGCCGACGTGAACCTCACCCCCGCCGAGAACGTGGTGAAGGAAATCCGCGAGGAAAGCGGCTACGAGGCCCGTGTGCGGAAGCTGGCGGCGGTGTGGGACCGCACGCGGCAGTGCCACCCGCCCACCGTCTTCTCCTGCTGCAAGATGTTCTTCGTCTGCGACCTGGAGGGTGGCGAGGCAGCGACGAGCCTGGAGACATCCGGCATCGGCTGGTTCGCGGCGGACGAGATCCCGGCGGACCTGTCCCTGGGGCGCGTGCTGCCCTCCCAACTCGCGCGCATGTTCGAGCATGCGCGGGACGCCTCGCTGCCCGCTGATTTCGACTAGGTCGGATCGAGGCGGAGGAAGGCTGGGGAGGAATTCCCCAGACCCCTTCTTTTCTTTCTT
>JH599969.1:80619-88802 GCA_000245075.1 Acetobacteraceae bacterium AT-5844 | reverse complement strand
CGCGGTGCGCTGCGGGCCAGCCGCGGCGGGGCCGCTCGGGCGCTGGGCGGGAGCACCGGCGGGGCCGCGCTTCTTCACGACCTCCACCTGCACAGACTTGCTGCGACCATGGCTAAAGGACTGGCGCACGCTGCCGGCATCGACAGTCTTGCCGATCTCCAGCCGCCCGCCGGGGCGCAGACTCAGCCGTCCCTTGCCCGAATCCTGCTCGTTCTGGTCGCTCATTCGCTCGGTCGTACCTACTTTTTCGTCAGCCATTCATCTCTACGCGAGCCGTTGCCGGGCTCACGACCCCGCTCCGTTCGCGTTGACAGAAATCCCGGCCAAACGACCAGCCTCCTGTATAATCATCTCTGCAATCCTCCCGGGCGATACGGCGACATGCACCGCATGGTCGCGCCCGAAAATCGCCCCGAGTTCCGCCGCGGTCAGCACGGCAACCACAGGCACAGTATGTCCGCCCTGTAGTCTCTGCCGTTCCGACGCACTGCCATCGACCGCCTCCACCAGCAGCCCGGCCCTGCCGCGCTGCAACCATTCCCGCACCTGCTGAAATCCGCAGACGGCTTGCCCGGCCCTGCGAGCGAGACCCACCTGGTCGCGGATGCGACCATGCAGACCTTGCTCGATACGGGCACGAAGATCGGGAGGCGGTATGACCAAGCCGCGCGCTGCCTTCGAGAAGGCACCACGACCCTGCGCGCGTTCTAGCACATCGGCACGCGCGCTCAACCACATTCCCCGTCCTGGCAGCTTCCCGGCCAGATCAGGCACGAGTTCCCGCCCGGGACCGAGAACGAAGCGCAGCATCGCTTCCTTCGGCCCCGTCTCCCGCGTCACGATGCAGCGGCGAAGGGGCCCTTTCGGCTCCGGCTCCATCCCACCCTCATCGGGGGCGGGATGGGCATGCAGGTCAGGCTTGCTGGTCGTCGCTCTTCTCCTCACCGCCCTCATTGGCGAACCAGTGCTCGCGCGCCGCCATGATGATGGCGTTGGCGGTCTCTTCATCCACGGCGTCGGTACCCAGGATCTCGATCAGCTCGTCGGCCGCGAGATCGCCCAGGTCGTCGAGCGTCTTGATGCCCTTCTCGCCGAGCGTGACCATCATGGCCGGGCTGAAACCACCGGCCTCGCCCACCGCGTCCTCGACGCCGAGAGCCTTGCGCTTGTCGTCCATCTCCTGATCGCGACGGTCCAGATAGGCCTGGGCACGACGCTTCAGCTCGGCGGCAACGTTCTCGTCGAAGCCCTCGATCTCCGCCAGCTCCTCGTCCGGCGCCTCGAGCAGTTCCTCGATCGAGTCGAAGCCCTCGGTCACCAGCAGGCCGGCGATGACATCGTCCACATCCAGCGCCTCGACGAACAGGCCGGTGCGCTTGCGGAATTCTTCCTGGCGGCGCTCGGATTCCTCGGCTTCGGTGAGGATGTCGATATCCCAGCGGGTCAGCTGGCTCGCCAGGCGGACGTTCTGGCCACGGCGGCCAATCGCCAGCGACAATTGGTCATCCGGAACAACGACTTCAACCCGGCGGGTGTCCTCGTCCAGCACCACCTTGGTCACCTCGGCGGGGGCCAGAGCATTCACCACGAAGGTGGCGTTCTCGGGGGACCAGGGGATGATGTCGATCTTCTCGCCCTGCAGCTCGGCCACCACCGCCTGCACGCGGGAGCCGCGCATACCGACGCAGGCGCCGACCGGATCGATGGAAGAGTCGCGGGAAATCACGGCCATCTTGGCGCGGGAGCCGGGGTCGCGGGCCACGGCCTTGATCTCGATGATGCCGTCGTAAATTTCCGGCACTTCCTGCGCGAACAACTTGGCCAGGAAGCCGGGATGCGTACGGCTCAGGAAGACCTGCGGGCCGCGCGGCTCTTCACGGACATCGTAAATATAAGCGCGGACGCGGTCGCCATTGCGGAAGGCTTCGCGCGGGATGGTCTCGTCGCGGCGCAGCAGCGCTTCGGCCCGGCCGAGATCGACCATCAGGTTGCCGTACTCGGTGCGCTTGACGACGCCGTTGACGACCTCGCCCACGCGGTCCTTGTACTCGTTGAACTGCTTGGAGCGCTCGACCTCGCGCACGCGCTGCACGATCACCTGCTTGGCGGTCTGCGCGGCGATGCGGCCGAAATCGATCGGCGGCAGCGGGTCGACGATGAACTGGCCGACCTGGATGCCCGGCTGCACCTTCTGCGCGATGCGCAGCGGGATCTGTGTCGCCTCGTTCTCCACCGGCTCGGCCTCGACGACCTCGGACCAGCGGGAGAGCTTCACCTCGCCGGTGCGGCGGTCGATGACGGCGCGGATGTCCTTCTCATGACCGTACTTGGCGCGGCCGGCCTTCTGGATGGCCTGCTCCATCGCTTCGAGCACTTCGTCGCGCTCGATCATCTTCTCGCGCGCCACGGCTTCGGCAACCTGCAGAAGCTCGGGGCGGGCAATGGCGATGTCCACGGCCATGATCCTAGTTCCTCTTGGCGAAGGGGTTGGGCTCAGCCTCGTCATCGGCGGGGTCTTCCCCACCCACGCCATGGGCCTTGGCCTCGGCCGCTGTCGCGGCGATGAGTTCGTCCGTCAGCACCAGCTTGGCGCGACGCATATCGATGCGGGGCAGGGTCACCTCCCCGGCGGCATCCTCGAGCTTCAGCCGCACATTCTCCTCGTCCGCGCCGAGGATGAAGCCACGGAAGCGGCGGCGCCCCTCGAAGGGCACGCTCATTTCCGCCGTGGCCAGGTGGCCGGCGAAGCGCAGCCAGTCCTTGGTGCGGGTCAGCGGCCGGTCGATGCCCGGGGAAGAGACTTCCAGGTTCCACTCGCCGCTGAAGGGGTCGTCCACGTCCAGCACGGCGCCGGCGGCATGGCTGATCTTTTCGCAATCCTCGACGCCGATCGGGCGACCATCGGCCCGGTCGGCCATGATCTGCACGGTGGGCGTCTGCTTGCCCTGGATCATGACGCGCACGATCTCATACCCCATCGCGCTGAGCGTGGGTGTGATCGCCGTGGCGATGCGGGCCTCAAGGCCTTCGTGGTGTGGTGCGTCGTCTTCCAAAAACAAAAAAAGGCGGCCCGCGAAGGCCACCCCCCTGGCTAAGCAGCGAAGATGTTCTGCGCCGTCATATAAGCTTCTCCTGCCGCCCCCGCAAGCGAAACGCCTCGGCCCCGCCCGCGGAGCCTGCCTCAGGAGAGGCGGGCCAGATGCGTCACGCGGCAGCGGCCATGGGTGCGGCCTGACAGTACCGCGCCGGAGAGCCGGTTGTCATGCACCTGCGCCAGGCCGAAGCCATGCAGGGTGAGCAGCAGGAAGTGACCGGTGATGCGCACCAGATAGACGCCGGGCTCCAGCCCGCCATTGCGGACGAGGGAGAGCAGAGTGGGGCCGCGATTGGCCGTCTTCTCGACACGGATAGGGTCGGCCAGCACGCCGCAGAGGCTCAGCGCGCCCAGCACATCGCGCCAATAGGCGGTGACGATCTCCGGTTGATTGACGTAGCGCTCGGGCGCCACTTCACGCAGAAGGTTACAGGCGCTGGCGTAGCTGCAACCTGCAGCCAGGGCTATGGCCGCCGGGCCACACCAGCCGGTCTGGCCTCCCCGTTCGGTCGTCAGGCGGTCGGCGGTGGCATGCGTCCACTCCGCCGCAGGCAAGGCGATACGCCGCCCGTCCTCACGCTCGGCCACTGGCAAAAGCCCCCAATTCCCAAAGGCTCCTCCCCCCGGAGGGCCCGATAGGGGGCACCCTGTCGCGAAGGCGGGGCGAGCGTCAACGCCACCCTCCCCTTCACGATGACTTGGACGTGAGCTGTTGCTTCAGGGCCACAGGCCTGTGGCATAAGCGCCATCGGGGCAATTTTGCCCCGCCGGGCCGCCAGGATGGAGCTTACGTCCGGCGTGAAAAATATTTCTCGCCGCGAAACAGGCGAGGGGCGACCAAGCCCGCTCTCAGCCTCCGCGCCCCGCTTCTCCTTGCCGGAAAGAGGGGCGCTTCCGCCCGTCAGTCAACCGCATAAGCCAGAGGCTGCTGAGCGCCAGCGCCCGGCTCCAGCTTCACGCCCAACCGGGTATAAACATCGGCCAAACGGCGCTCATACTGCTCGGCGCTGAACATCGCGGCGCGGCGGGGACCGGCCTGCTCCAGCCAGCCTCGCAGATCGGCGTCGGTATCCAGGGCGCGAATCGCCTCCACCATGGCGCGGACATCATAGGGGTCCACCGTGATGGCGGCGTCTCCCACCACTTCCGGCAGGGAGGAGGTGTTGGAGGTCATCACCGGCGTGCCGAGCTTCATGGCCTCCAGCGCCGGCAGCCCGAAGCCCTCATAGAGCGAGGGGAAGAGGCAGGCCTTGGCGCCGCGGATCAGCGAGACCAGCAGGCGGAAGGGCGCGTAGTCGAGCAGGATGATCTTGCGCTTCACGCGCAGGATGGAGCCTTCCTGCACCTGGTAGCGGATATGGTCGTCGAAGAGCAGCTTCAGCTCCTCCTCGCTCTTCCAGGCCTGCTTGCCGACGATGACCAGCGGCAGGTCGGAGCCGGAGGAGAGGAAGGCCTCGATCATGCGGCCGACATTCTTCTTCGGCTCGATGGCGCCGAAGAACATGAAGTAGCCCTTCCAGTCCAGGCCGAAGCTGCCCTTGATCTCGTCCTGCGCCTCGGGGATGGGCTTCTCGGCGAATTTCCGGGGGATTTCGACGGATTGGTAGGTGTTCGTCACCTTCTCCGGATCGGCGCCCAGCAGATTGACGATATCGCGCTTCGAGGCCTCGCTGACCGTCAGGATGTGGTCCGCCTTTTCCACGATGAGCTTGTTCAGGCGGAAATAGCGGCGCTTGTGGTCCAGCGTGGTGTAAGGCAGGCGCAGCGGCACCAGGTCGTGCAACGTGTAGACGTTCTTCGCCCCCGGCATGCGCATGGCCAGCGGATAGGTCCAGTGCATGATCTCGGGCGGCTTCGGCATCCGCACGGTGAGGCGCGCGCGGTAGTGCCGGAAGTGATTGTAAGCGACTGTAAAGCCGTTCTCGACATTCCAGAGATGGTCGAAATGCGGCATCCGGTTCTCGAAGGTGGTGGATACCACCCGGCCCGTGATGGGCACCGCCGTCGCATACTCGCCCAGCGGGGACAGCATCGTCCTCCGGGCCGAGCGCAGCCACCTCAGCAAGGGCGAGGCCTCGCCCACGCGGTTGTCGAAGAAGGCGATCTCGCGGATCAGCTCGTTGCGGCTGGGGCTGGCGCGGGTGCCGTAGAGCACGCCGACCTCGGCCCCCAGCGCGCCCAGGCGGAAGCTGAGGTTGCGGGCATAGGTGGCAACGCCCGTGCCCTGGTCGAGAGCAAGATTGTGGCCGTCGATATAGATACGGGGGCGCATGGACCTGGGCCTCGGCTGCTGATCAGTGAATCGGGATGGCATATCGCAGTGCGGCGCGATAGCGGAGGCGCGCCATATAGAAAAAGATAAACATTTTGCGGGTTACGCGCATTCGCTTGCCCCGGCGGGCGGCAAAGAGGAAGACCGCAGCCTGACGAAAGGGTGGACATCATGGCGGATGACACGGCCAGCACTCTGCTGCGCGAAGCCAATTCCCTGCGGGACAAGGGCCGCTGGCTGGATGCGGCCGATGTCTATGCCGCCCTGCTGCTGCAACGGCCTGATGACGCCGGAATCATGGCCGAACGTGCCCACTGCCTGGAGAGTGCGGGGCAGACGGAAGCCGCGTTACGGCTCTACCGGGAGGCCGATCTCCTCGCGCGGGATGGAGCGCCGGCCCTGCGGCTGGGCCACGCGCTGCTGGCAGAGACGCCGCCTGTCCTCTGCACCCTGGCGACGGAAGGATCGGACTGGCGCGCCCTGCCCGCCGGACTCTTCCTCCGGCTGGACCAGCTCCAGCGTGCCGGCACCGGCCCCGCCGACCCGGACTGGCTGGAGGCACTAGGCATGCTGCGGGCGGCCATGGCGGGCCCGCCCCTGCCCTTCGCCCATGGTACCACCCTGCTTTCCCCCGGGGAGGTCTGGGCGCTGGAAGAGCATGCCCCCGCCCTGCGCCGGGCGCGGGAGGTAGCGGGGCTGCGCTTCATTCCCTGCTGACCGACGCCACCTCCCTCGCGGCCCCCGAAACCCTGCCGCCCGAGGCGGCGGACGGCCAGCTCCGCTGGCTGGCCAACCTGCCCTGGCACGCCGATGGCGTCCTTCTGGCCTCCGCCAGCGTGGGCAGGGGGTTGGGCGGCATGCCCATGCCTCCGGCGGCCATCACACGCCTGGATGGCACGCAGCGCCCTGCCCCGCCAGGCCCTGCCCCCCTGCTGCCGCGCCCGCTGCGCCAAGGGCGGCCTTACGTGCTCTGCGTGGCGCCGCTGGATGCCGCACATGATCACCGGCTGGTCTTCGGCGCCTGGCTGGAATGGCTACGGCGGCGGGATGCGGCATCCGTGCCCGATCTGGTCTGCACCGGCGCGCCCGGCTGGGGCGCCGAGGCGGCCTTGGCCCTGCTGGACAACGCTCCCACCCTGCGGGGCAAGGTGCATCTGCTGCCCGGCGCCTCGGAGGCGATGCTGGACGCGCTTTACCGCCAGTGCCTCTTCACCCTGCATAATGGCGGCCCCGCCCGCTGGAGCGGCGCGGTGACGGACAGCCTGGCCCATGGCAAGCCGGTTCTCATGCCCGCAGCCGGTGACCAGCCGCCGGGCGGGGGGCTGCTGCATTTCGAAGCCGGTTCCGAGCCCAGCCTGCTGGCGGCGCTGGAGGCGCTCAGCTCCGACCCCGCTGCTCTCGAGCAGGCACGGGTCGCCATCGTCCCCCTTCGTCCCTGGGCGGATGTCGCAGCTGACATCATGGCGGAAGCCGGCCGCCTGGCGGCTGAAGCCGGGCCCACGCCGCCGCTGCCGCTGCGTCCCGGTTATCGCACGCCGCTGCGTCGCCTGAGGCATCGCCACCAGCACAGCGCCATGGCGGTGGCCGAGACGGCGCGGGCCGGCACCCAGTGGCATGCGCTGGAAGAGTGGGGCGTCTGGAGTCGTCCCGGTGCCGCCCGGCTGTCCCTGCCGCTGGGGGAAGGCATGGCCGGAGCCCTGCATCTGGAACTGGATCTGCGCGGGCCGCCGCAGGATCAGGCTGTTGCCCTTCAGGCCCGCCGGAAGGGCGGCAAGGCGCTGCCTGCCATCGAGGTGGTGCTGCCGGCCGGGGCCGAGCGCACCGTCACCCTGGCCGTGCCGCCCGGCGATGGCGCGGTAGAAGTGCTGCTGGATTGTGCCCGCGCCGTGCCGCTGCCGGAAGGGCTGCGCGTCGGCATCGGGCTGCGTGCCCTCTGCGTCGCGCGTGACGACTCGATGGAAGACCGGCTGGCCATGCTGGAATCCCGCCGCTTCAAGGTGGTGGAGGCGCTGCCGCGGGGCTGAGCCTCGCCTCAGCGTACCGGCGGCACCCGCACCTTGTCGCTGTAGTTGCACAGGGCAATGGCCACGCAGCGCCAGCATTCCGGCATCCGCGCCTTGCAAACATAGCGTCCGTGCAGGATCAGCCAGTGATGCGCATCCCGCAGCAATTCCGGCGGGCAGCGCTTCACCAGCGCATCCTCCACCTCGCGCGGCGTCTTTCCCGGCGCCAGGCCGGTGCGGTTGCCCAGGCGGAAGATATGCGTATCCACCGCCATGGCTTCCTCGCCGAAGGCCACGTTCAGCACCACATTCGCCGTCTTGCGCCCCACGCCCGGCAGCGCCTCCAGCGCGGCGCGGTCCGCCGGCACCTCTCCCCCATGGCGCTCCAGCAGCAGGCGGGACATGGCGATGACATTGCGCGCCTTTCCCTTCCACAACCCGATGGTGCGGATGTGCTTCGCGAGCCCCTCCTCGCCCAGCGCCACCATGGCCTCGGGCGTATCAGCCTCCTTGAACAGGGTGGCCGTCGCCTTGTTCACCGAGACGTCGGTCGCCTGGGCGGAAAGCGCCACCGCCACCAGCAGCGTATAGGGGCTGGTGAAATGCAGCTCCGTCTCCGGCTCCGGGTTGGCGGCGGCCAGAGCACGGATGAAATCCCCCGCCTGCTTGGCGTTCATCACCCGCGCGCGGCGTGGCGCCTCGGCTGAACCATGCAGCGGCTTGGCGGCGGCGCGCTTGCGCGGGGCGGGCTTGGCCGCCACCGCCTCCAGCGGTGCCGCCTCCGGTGGAAGGGCGGTGGTGGGTGCGGCAGGGC
>JH599969.1:22185-80599 GCA_000245075.1 Acetobacteraceae bacterium AT-5844 | reverse complement strand
CGGCAGGCCGCCGGCGGGCGGCGGTGGTAGGGGTACGTGTCATGCTTACCTGGCAGGCTTCTCGCGCCGCGGCATGCTGGGCAGAGCGATGCGGTGGCGGTGGTGATACCCTATGTTGTCGCTTCATGCCGGCAAACCCCACCCCCCGGCCGGAGCCCGTGCTCTTCGAGGCCGTCAGCACACCCAGCCACAGCTTCCATCGGGGGCTGTTCCTGCTGCTGGCCGTCATCACCCTGCTATGGACCCTCGTCGGCGGTGCCGTCTTCCTGATGCTGGGGGCCTGGCCGGTCATCGGCTTCCTGGGCATTGAATCCATGCTGGCCCTGGGGCTGGTCATCGCGCACCACCGCTGGGCCACGCGGGCACAGGAAATCGTCCAGCTCTCGGGGGGCCTCCTGACGGTAAGGCGGGTGGATGGCCTCGGCCGGCGGATGGAAGCCTCCATGGACCCCTACTGGGCCCAGGTGGAATTGACCGAGCGGGGCGGGCTGGCCGTGGTGCAACGCGGCCAGCGCATCGTGGTCGGCGCCTATCTTTCGGAAGCCGAGAAGGAAGACCTCGCCGCGGCGCTTCGGGAGGCGCTGGCCTCGTACCGGCGGCCAGTCTTCGACAACCCCGTCCTTCGGGACAAGTAAAGCTGGAATACGGCGGGGCTTTGAGCCAGACGAAGAAGGCTGGGGGAAGGAATTCCCCCAGAACCCCCATCTTTTTTCTTCGAGTTTGGATTTACACATAGCACGCCAGGGTCGCGCCAGAGGTCTATGACCTCTGGCGACTGACAGTTCAGCCCGCGATGCCTTTTGATTCCGTCAGGCTTTGCCATCCAGGGAAGCCTTCAAACTCACGCCCTTCTCTTTCTCGAAGAAAAAAGAAGGGGTCCGGGGAATTCTTTCCCCGGCCTTCCTTCAACCGATGCCCTGGCGCGGCACCGATTCCAGCCCCCGCCCCTCCAGCAACCCGCCCGTCGCGGAGCCGAACCCCATGGCACGGCGGGCGAAGAATTGCTTGAGGCCGGGCATGCGCTGCACGGCCGCCAATCCCAGGCGGCGGGCCAGCCGAATAGGGGGAATGCTGTTGCCGAACAGCCGCTCCAGTGCATGCGTCGCCCCGAGCATCACCAGGGCGTCCGGCCGGCGTGCAGCCTGATAGCGCGCGAGCAGGCCGGGGCTGCCGGGGTCTTCCCCCGCCGCCACCGCCTGGATGATCAGCTCCGCCAGGGCGCCGACGTCTCGGAAGCCGAGATTGAGCCCCTGCCCGGCAATGGGGTGGATGCCATGGGCGGCATCACCCACCAGGGCCAGGCGCGTATCGGCGTAGCGGGCCGCGTGCATCGCGGTCAGCGGATAGGACCAGCGGCGGCCGATGGGCGTGACGCGGCCCAGATGGCTGCCCATGCGGCGCTCGATCTCGCGGCCATAGGCCTCGTCCGGCATGGCGAGGAAGCGCTCCGCCAGATGCCGCTTCTCGGTCCAGACGATGGCCGAGACATGCTGGTGGTCCTTGGTCGGTGCCATAGGGAGCTGGGCGAAGGGGCCATGGGGCAGGAACTGCTCCAGCGCCACCTCGTCATGCGGCAATTCATGCGCGATGGCGCCCACGATGCCCATCTGATGATAGTCGAAACGAGTGACGCCGATGCCCGCCTGCCGGCGCAGAAGGCTGTTGCGGCCCTCGGCACCCACAACCAGCGCGGCACGGAATTCCGCCCCGGTTGAGAGGCGGATGGTGGCGCCGGTTTCATCACGCGTGACCTCGGCGCGGGCGGGGGCGTGCACTGTCAAATGCGCCAACGAGGCCATGCGGGCATTCAGGGCCACACGCAGCGCGCGGGCTTCCACCATCCAGCCGAAAGGCTCGCCACCGGTCTCGGCGGAATCGAAATCGAGGCCCAGCCGGCTGGCGGGCTCCCCCGGCTGGCCGTCCAGCACGCGGATATGGCGGATCGGCCCCGGTGTCTGGGGCAGGCCGGCCCACACCCCGGCAGCCTCCAGCAAATGGCGGCTGGTGGCGGCGATCGCATAGGCGCGGCCATCGAAGGCAGGATGCTCCATCGGCGGCAGCGGCGCGGCATCGACCACCGCGACCCGCACTCCCGCCGTGGCCAGGGTGGTGGCGAGGGTGGCGCCCACAGGGCCGGCACCGATGACGCAGATGTCGAAGACTTCGCTCATGCACCCATGATGCCGCGAGCGGCAGCGCGAAGCGAGGGCGGCCATCGCCCATTTTTTGTGCAAGGACGGCTTGTTCCCCCTGGTGAAACCGAAACGGCCTTTACAACACCGGAGGGAAGCTGGGTGCGCGTAACGCTTCGTTGCCGAGCCCTGGCCATTCCTTGCCGCCCCGCCGCCTCTTTGGCACGGCTTTCGCATGGGCCACCCCCAGGCGAGACGGAAACAAAGGGGGCCGCGCCGCATGAAGCTGGTCATGGCGATTATCAAGCCGTTCAAGCTGGACGAGGTGCGCGAAGCGCTCACCCCGCTCGGCGTGCAGGGGCTGACAGTGACCGAGGTGAAGGGGTTCGGCCGGCAGAAAGGCCAGACCGAGATCTACCGCGGCGCGGAATACCACGTCTCTTTTCTGCCCAAGCTGAAGATCGAGGTCGCCGTTCCCGGCGATCTGGTGGAAGCGGTGGTCGAGGCCATCGCCACCACGGCCCGCACCGGCAAGATCGGTGACGGCAAGATCTTCGTGCTGGATGTGGAGCGCGCGCTGCGCATCCGCACCGGCGAGACCGACGACTCGGCGCTGTGATGCCGCAGACCCGCAACCAAATGACAACGGAACACAAGCCGATGCGTACGGCCCTGGCGAAGGCGAGCGCCGCTGCCGCCCTTCTCCCCGCCCTTCTGATGGCCGGCCCTGCCCTGGCGCAGGATGCCGCCCCCACCGTGAATGCCGGCGACACCGCCTGGATGCTCACCAGCACCGCCCTGGTGCTGATGATGACCATTCCGGGCCTCGCGCTGTTCTACGCAGGCATGGTGCGCAAGAAGAACATCCTTGCCACGCTCATGCAGTCCTTCTCCCTGGCCGCGCTGCTGAGCGTGGTGTGGATGGTGGCGGGCTATTCCTTCGCCTTCGGCGAGGGCGGCGCTTATTTCGGCGATTTCTCCCGCCTGTTCCTCTCGGGCATCGCGGCTAACTGGGACGCGCCCTTCACCCTGGGCAGCGGCGATGGCGGGGTGGCCTTCACCATCCCCGAGACCGTCTTCGTCATGTTCCAGATGACGTTCTTCATCATCACCCCCGCCCTGGCGGTGGGTGCGTGGGCGGACCGCATCAAGTTCTCCGCGCTGGTGGTGTTCGCGGTGCTGTGGTCCCTGCTGATCTACGCTCCGGTGGCCCACTGGGTGTGGCACCCGAATGGCTGGATCTTCGCTCTCGGCGCGCTGGACTTCGCAGGTGGCACGGTCGTGCACATCAATGCGGGCGTCGCCGGCCTGGTGGGCGCGCTGGTGCTGGGCAAGCGCACCGGCTACGGCAGCGACAACATGTCCCCCTACAACCTGGCCTTCGCCGTGATCGGCGCCAGCCTGCTGTGGGTGGGCTGGTTCGGCTTCAACGCCGGCTCCGCCGGTGCGGCCGGTGGCCGCGCGGGCATGGCGATGCTGGTGACGCAGCTGGCCGCCGCCGCCGCGACGCTGGCCTGGGTGTTCGCCGAGTGGATCACCAAGGGCAAGCCCTCCGTCCTCGGCGCCATCTCCGGCGCCGTGGCGGGCCTGGTGGCCATCACCCCGGCCGCTGGCTTCGTGCTGCCGGTGCCGGCCGTGATCATCGGCCTGGTGGCGGGCGTCGCCGGCTTCTGGGGCGCGACCGCCCTGAAGCACTGGTGTGGCTATGACGACAGCCTCGACGCCTTCGGCGTGCATGGCGTCTGCGGCATCGTCGGCGCACTGCTGACCGGCATCTTCGCCTATGGCCCGCTCTCCGGCACCGCGGCGGACCCGGCCGGCATCTCCGGCAGCTTCGCCCAGTTCATGTCCCAGCTCTACGCCGTGGCGGCCACCATCATCTTCACCGCGATCGGCACCTTCATCCTCCTGAAGGTCATCGACGTGATCATCGGCCTGCGCGTCACCGAGGAAGAAGAGCGCGAGGGCCTGGACGTCTCCCTGCATGGGGAGCGCCTGGGCTGAGCCAGCCCCTCCCCCCTCGCGGGGGCTGGAAAACGGGCGCCGGGGAGAGCGATCTCCCCGGCGTTTTTTTGTGCGGTGCCGCCGGCTGAGCGGGAGCGCGGCGCCGTGCCTTTCAGCCGGCTTCCGCCGCCATGGCCCGCACCGAGGCCGGTTCTCCGTCCGCGATCACATGCAGCAGTTCGGCGAGGAAGCAGGGTTCATCCGCCCAGCCGGTGACCACGAACTCAGCCCCGCCAGGCAGGCGGTGCAGATGCAGCTCGGCCTCCCCGACATCCGGCGGGGGCAGGCTGGGGTGGGAAAAGACGCCCAGGTCCAGCAGGGTCAGGAACCCATGTTCCACCGCCTCATCCAGGCTCGCGTCCTCCGGCACCGCGAAGCGCAAGGGATCACGCCCCGGCTCGATCTGCGCGGCGATGGGGGCGAGATCGGGGCGGAGAGGCGGCCTCGACAGCTCGAGAGCATGGAGGGGCTCGCCCACGGCCTCGACGGTGATCCGCGCGATATCGGCGGCAAAATCGAGAGGGTCGAACATCCTCCGCGCTGCTTCCTTATCGCCATCGAGCAGGGTGAGAAGGCGCTCAAAGGCGCCGGGCGGGGTTTGCGCCTGGGCCTCGATGGCGCGGATCAGCAGCCAGACCAGAAGCGGGCCGTGCCCAGCATGCGTCACCGCGATCCGCAGCCCGCCGGCATCGGGCGTGACCGAGAACCGGATATCCCCTGTCTCCGCCCCCGGCGCGCCCGCGAAGCCTGCGGCGAAGAGAGGGCGAATGGTCTCGAACGTCGCCTCCAGCTCGCCCGCCAGGCGGTCGGGCCGGCCCTTGGCCACCGCCTCGGCGGTGTGGCGCAGATCGATCGAGAGCACCGTCAGCCTGGCAGGTACGCCACCCCTTGTGATCTGCAGCCGGGCTGCAAGCGTTTCCAGCCGGTTCATTGGCTCTCCTCTGCCTTCGCGGCGGATTCGGTTGCGCGCGCTAACAGAGAAGATGAAGCGGCAGAAAAACGCACAATCACGTTCGCTCGGGGCGCAGAATGTTCATCTTCTGCCCATCTTTTCCGCCTTAGGCGGGGCGACGGGCCTTCAGGGCAGCGGCCAGCGTGCCGTCATCCATGACATCCAGCGCGCCGCCCATGGGCACGCCCTGGGCCAGGCGCGTGACCACCACGCCCGAAGGGCGCAGCCGGTCGTGCAGGTAATGCGCCGTGGTGGCGCCATCGACCGTGGCGGGCAGCGCGAGGATGACCTCGCGGATTTCCCCCGCCGAGACGCGTGCCAGCAGGGATTCGATCCGCAGATCCCCAGGCCCGACGCCCGAGAGGGCAGAGAGAACGCCCCCCAGCACATGGTACAGGCCGCGATGCACCCGGGCGCGTTCCAGCGCCCAGAGATCGGCCACGCCTTCGACGACGCAGACGATGTCCTGCTCCCGGTGCGGGTCGACGCAGATATGGCAGGGGTCGCGAGTGTCGAGATTGCCGCAGATGCGGCAGGGGCGGACGGCTTCCGCCGTGGCGCGCATGGCATCGGCCAGCGGCAGCATCAGCCCGCCGGGGTCGCGCAACAGCTTCAGCGCGGCCCGGCGCGCGCTGCGCCGGCCCATGCCGGGAAGTTTGGCGAGCAGCGCGATCAGGCGTTCCACCTGATCGGTGGCGTTCTCGCCGCCTTCAGGTGGGAGCATGGGCAGGTGGAAGCATCAGCAGCGTCAGAAGGGCAGCTTGAAGCCGCCGGGCAGGCCACCACCCATGCCGGGAATGTTCAGGCCGGCCGTGGCCTTTTGCATTTCCTCGGCCATCATCGTCTCCACCTTCTGCTTCGCATCGGCATGGGCGGCGACGATCAGGTCCTCCAGGACCTCCTTCTCTTCGGGATCGACCAGGGAGGGGTCGATGGTCAGCTTCTTCAGCTCACCCTTGCCGGAGAGCGTGACCTTCACCATCCCGCCGCCAGCGGCGCCGTCCACCAACGTGGCTTCCAGCCGCGCCTGCATCTCCTGCATCTTGGACTGCATCTGCTGGGCCTGCTTCAGCATGCCGGCAAGGTTCTTCATGAATACTCCAGGGCTTTCAGAGGTCGTCGAGATCGGCCGATTCAGCGTCGGGAGGCGCGAATTCAGGTCCCATATCGTCGCTGTCGGAAGGCAGGTCCAGGGCCGGCAGGCCATAATCATCTAGGCTTTCGTCCCGGACGGCCTCCACCTTGGCACCAGGGAAGGCGAGCAGGATAGCCTGCACCATCGGGTGCGCCTCTGCCATGGCCAGCCGCTCGCTGGCGGCGTGCTTCCCTTGCTCGGCGAGCGTCGGCTCGCCCTCGGCATTGGAGAGGGTGATGGTCCAGCGGTTGCCGGTGGCTTCCTGGAGGAAGGCGGTGAGCTGCCCGGCGAGGTCCCGCGGTGCCTCGGGGCGCGGGCGCAGCTCCAGGCGGCCGGGCGCGAAATCCACCAGATGCACGCTGTGCAGCAGGTGGGCATGCAGCATCGGCTGGCGGCCGGAGGCCAGCGCCACCAATTCGCGGAAGGCACGGGGCTGGGGCAGCAGCGCGGGCGCTTCCGCCACCATCATCGGCGCGCCATTGGCCACCGCGCGGGTGGCACCGCCGCCAGGGCCACCGCCATTGGGCAGGGAGGGCGGCATTTGCGGCGCGGCGCCATTTTCGGTCAGGCGGCGGACGAGGTCGCCGGGCGTCGGCATCTCGGCCAGATGCGCGAGGCGGATGAGCACCATCTCGGCCGCCGCGCGGCGGTCCGGCGCCTCCGCCACCTCGGAGATGCCCTTCAGCAGCACCTGCCAGGCCCGGCCCAGCACGGGGATGGAAAGCTTTTCCGCCAGCGCCACGCCGCGCACGCGCTCCGCCTCCGGCATGGAGGGGTCCTGGCGCAGGGAGGGCACGGCCCGCAGGCGGGTCAGGGTATGGGTGAGTTCCAGCAGGTCGGCCAGCACCACGCCGGGGTCGGCGCCGCGTTCATGGCCGTGGTCCATGGTGTTCAGCACGGCGGCGATATCGCCCCGGAACACGCCTTCCAGCAGGTCCAGCAGCAGGGAGCGGTCCGCCAGCCCCAGCATGTCCCGCACCATGGCGGCCTGGATGCCGCCCTCGGCACCCGCGGCCTGGGCGATGGCCTGATCCAGCAGGGAGAGGCCGTCGCGCACCGAGCCATCGGCGGCGCGGGCGATCATGGCGATCGCCTCCTCCTCCGCCGCGATCTTCTCGCGCCCGGCGATGTCCGTGAAATAGGCGCGCAGCTGCTCCTGCGGCACGCGGCGCAGGTCGAAGCGCTGGCAGCGGGAGAGGATGGTGGCCGGGACCTTGCGGATCTCGGTGGTGGCGAAGATGAATTTGACCTGCGGTGGCGGCTCCTCGAGCGTCTTCAGCAGCGCGTTGAAGGCCGCCGTCGACAGCATGTGCACTTCGTCGAGGATATAGACCTTGAAGCGCGCGCGGGCCGGGCGATACCGCACCGCCTCCCGCAGCTCGCGGATATTGTCCACGCCGTTGTTGGAGGCCGCGTCCAGCTCCAGCACGTCCGGGTGCCGGTCGGCCAGGATGGCCTGGCATTCCGGGCAGACGCCGCAGGGGCTGGCGGTGGGGCCGCCATTGCCATCCGCGCCCACGCAGTTCAGCGCGCGGGCGATGATGCGGGCGGTGGTGGTCTTGCCCACGCCGCGCACGCCGGTGAGCATGAAGGCATGGGCCACGCGGTTCTGGGCGAAGGCGTTGCGCAGGGTGCGCACCAGCGCGTCCTGGCCCACCACCTCGTCGAAATTCTGCGGCCGGTATTTGCGCGCCAGAACCCGGTAGGGGGTGGAGGGCGCCTCGGCGCTCACGGCGGGCTCGGCAGCAACGGCGGCGGCGGGCGCCTCTTCACCGAACAGGCCGGGGCCTTCGGGCACGGGCGGCGGGGCCTCCTCGCCAAACAGGCCAGGGCCCTCGGGCAGCGGCGGGGCATCGGAAGCGTCGTCGGAAATGTCACTGCTCATGGGGCGGCGAGATCCGGGGATAGGGCCGCGACGGGCCGGGGTGCCGCCAACCGGCAGAAAGGTGGAAGGCCGATGAAACGACCCAAGCGAGAGCTCGTTACGGCTGCTTCCTTCCGGACCTGACCGGGTTGGCGAGACGCCTGTCCGCCACCAACCTTCCGAGGACACGATATCATGGCGCCCCCCCTCCGAGGCAAGGGGGGGTCCGGCATGGCGCCGATGTCATGGCCCCATGGCATTGCCCCGCCCGCGGCTGCGTGGCAGGGTCGCGCCCGCATGTTGTCCGTTCCTGCCAGCCGCCCCAATGCCTATACCGGCAGCCCGCTCGACCGAGTCTCCGGTCAGCGGGACGACGAAGCCTTCGTCGCCGCCGCCCTCGCCTCGCCCGACGCGCTGTTCGTGCCCGTCTGGCGCAGCCAGAGCCTGATGAAGGGCGTGGAGGAAGGACGGCCCGAGGCCATCCTTCTCTCCGCCGAGGCCGCGGCGGCCGTGCGCATGGCGGAAGGCCCCTGGGCGCTGCTCGGCCTGTGGGAAGGCCGCCCGGTCTTCGCCGTGGACTGTTCCGCCGCCGAGGACCCGCTGCCCCTGCTGCCCGAAGGCTTCGGCCGTTTCTCCGATCTGCGGGGCGTGGCAGGGCTGCTGCCGGCCGGCGAGGCCAGCGTGCTGGCCCATGCGCGCGGCCTGCTGCACTGGCGGCTGCGCCACCGTTTCTGCGGCGTCTGCGGCGCGCCCTGCGCCCCGCGCAGCGCCGGCAACGCCATGGTCTGCACCGCCTGCAACACCCAGCACTTCCCGCGCACCGATCCGGCCGTGATCATGCTGGTGGTGCGGGAGACCGCCGAGGGCCCGCGCGTGCTGCTGGCCCATTCCACGCGCTTCCCCAACACCACCATGTACTCGACCCTCGCTGGCTTCGTGGAACCGGGCGAAAGCCTGGAGGAAGCCGTGCGGCGGGAGGTGCTGGAGGAAACCGGCGTCCAGGTCGGCCAGGCGTGGTACCATTCCTCCCAGCCATGGCCCTTCCCTGCCAGCATCATGCTGGGCTTCCATGCCGAGGGGCTGAGCGAGGACATCACCATCGACCCGGCGGAGCTGCGCGATGCGCGCTGGTTCAGCCGGGAGGACTTGCGAAACCACGCGGCGCTGGGCTTCAGCCTGCCGCGTCCCGATTCGATTGCCCGCCGGTTGATCGAAGACTGGCTGGAGGCCACCGAATGACCCGACTGACGCGTTACCTCCCCCTGGCCATGCTGGCCACCCTCGCCGCCTGTGGCAGCTCCAACCCCGCCCCCGCGCCCAATCTGGTGCCCGACACGCCGATGCAAACCGCCTGCCGCTCCGAGGCGCGGAACGACCCGGAGGTAGTCAATCTCGGCCACCAGCGCCTGCTGGGAAGCTGGGCCAACGAGAACCGCGTGAACTACGAAATCCGGGTGGCCGAGACCAAGGCCTATCGTGAGTGCATGCGCCGCAATGGCGCCGCCATGCCGGGCGGCGTGGAATCGCCGCGTCCCGTCTGGTGAGGATGCACGGCCGGGAATAAGCTTTTTCCGGCCTCAACTGGCCCTGGCGGCCTCTGGCTCCACCGGCAGCAGCATCTCCGCCACCAGCCCGCCCTCCGGCCTGTTCCGGAACCGCAGCATGCCACCGGCCTTGCGCATGGCGGCATCGGCAATGGCAAGGCCCAGCCCGCTGCCTCCGGCGCTCTTGTGCCGCCCACGGAAGAAGCGCTTGCGGATGTGCTGAAGCTCGGCCGGAGGAATGCCAGGGCCACGGTCGCGCACGGCAATGACGAGATGGTCCGCGTCCCGGTGCGCCTCGCACACCACCTCCTCGCCCGCCGGGCTCTGCTGGATGGCGTTTTCCAGCAGGTTGCGCAGGGTCATGGAAAACAGGCCGGGATCGACCCGCACCGGCACACCCCTGAGCGAGGGCGCGACCTGAAGGGCGCAGGGCATGGGGTGCATGCGCCGCGCCGTTTCATCCAGCAGTTCCGCCGCATCCACGCTGCGCTCGGGCGGCGCGGCCTCTCCATCCAGCCGCGAGAGTTCCAGCAATTGCCGCACCAGCGCCGTCATGCGGTCCACCGCGACGATGATCTGCTTCAGCGCGGATTGCCGCGTGGCTTCCGTATCCGCCGCCATGGCGAGTTGCGCCTGCAGGCGGAGGCCGGCGAGCGGCGTGCGCAGCTCATGCGCGGCGAAGGCCGTGAAGGTCTGCTCCTGGGCACGGGATTCGGCCAGGCGCTCCAGCAGGCTGTCGAGCGCCTGGAACATGGGGCGGACCTCGACCGGCAAATCCGCCGGGCTCAGCGGCGCCAGATCGGCCGGCTTGCGCTGGCGCAGCACCGTCGCGGCCATGTCCAGCGGCCGCAGCCCGTGCGAGACGGCAAGCCAGATCAGCGCCGCCAGCAAAGGCAGCAGCGCCGCGGCCGGAACCACCAGCCCCAGCACCACCTGACGGACGATGGCCTGCCGTTCCTCCAGATTGTCGCCGATCAGGATGCGGGTGCCGCGCACCGCATCGACGACGGCGAAGACACGCCAGGGCTGTTCTCCCACCATGGTGTCGGCGAAGCCATTGCCGATGGAGGCCAGCTCTTCCAGCGGCGCGCCGCCGGAGCGGCCGATCAGGCGCCCTTCCGCATCCCAGATCTGGCAGGAGATGAAGTTGCGTGGTCCGCTCTCGCTTCCCTGCGACATCGACATGGCGGCGTCCGCGGCCACCATCGGGTCGATTTCCCCGCTGCGGAGCAGGGAGTTCACCATGCGGCCGACTTCACCGAGGCGCTGGTCCAGCATGCGGTCCAGTTCCCGCTGGGTGTGGACGGCGATCCAGCTGACGCCACACAACCAGATAATGGTGGTGGCAACAGCAAGGATCGTCATCAGCCTGGCGCGGATGGACCTCATGCCAGGGGATCTCCCATGCGGTAGCCAATGCCGCGCAGGGTGCGGATGGCATCTCGCCCGAGCTTGTGGCGCAGCTTGTGGATATGGACCTCGATGGCATTGCTTTCGACATCGTCGAGCCAGCCATAAAGGCGTTCCTGCAATTCCTCACGCGAGAGGATGACGCCAGGGCGTTCCATCAAGACCTCCAGCACCGCGAATTCCCGGCGGGAGAGCGCGATGCGGCTGCCATGCAATGTCACGTCCCGCCGTGCCGGATCGAGCACCAGCGCGCCCCAGGTGAGTTGCGGCGTGGGGCGCCCCTGAGCACGGCGGCCAATGGCGCGCAGCCTCGCCGCCACCTCGTCCAGATCGAAGGGTTTGCCGAGATAGTCGTCCGCGCCGAGGTCGAGGCCTTCCACCCGGTCCTCCACCGCGTCACGCGCGGTCAGCAGCAGCACGGGCGTCGCATCGCCCCGTGCGCGCAACTGCCGCAGCAGATCGAGGCCGGAGCCATCGGGCAGCATGATGTCCAGCACCACGGCGTCGAAATGCGTGGCGCGCAGCGCGGGCTCGGCATCGCCCAGCAGGCTGACGGCCTCCACCTGGAAGCCATGCATCTTCAGTCCCAGCCGCATGCCATCCAGCAGCATCGCATCGTCTTCCACCAGCAGCACGCGCATCGGGGCCTTCGTCACTCTTTGTCATCGGAGCTTAATGTGGCGTTAATTCTCAGGGCGGACATGGCGGGCCGCACCCAAGAAGAAAAGGAAACGACGATGCTCCGCCACGTCATTCTGACCCTTCTGCCTCTCTCCCTGCTCCCAGCCGGCTACCCGGTGCGCGCCTTCGAGATTTTCAGCCAAGGCGAGAACTTTGCCATCACCTACGACAAGACCGCCCAGAACGTCGTCGGCGGTGGCAGGGTCGCCGTCATGCAGCAGGGTGAGGGCATGAATATCAGCTACGCCTCCGATGCGCCCACTCAATCCGGTGGCTTCGCCCAGTTCATAGGCCAGGGCGAATCCGGGAGCATCGGCTACCTGCCGGCGAGCCCGGCACGCGGCAGCCGGCCGGCTGCCCCCTTGCCTCCTCGCGGTTGAGGCGCTCCGGCGGGTTTGACGCGCGAATCTTAAGCCAGCCTTAAGGTTCGCCGGGCAAGCCCGCCGCTCCGCCTTACCCGGGAGCAATGCCTGATGAACTCATCCCTCGCCGAAACCTGGGCGCCGCGTGCGCTCGCCATCCTGCGCATCGTCGCGGCGCTGATCTTCCTGGCGCATGGCACGCAGAAGCTGTTCGGCTTCCCCGCCCCGCCCAGCGGCAACTTCCCGCCCGCCATGTCGCTGCCCTGGATCGCGGCCTTCATCGAGATCGGCGGCGGCCTGCTGCTTCTGCTTGGCGTCTTTGTCCGCCCTGCGGCCTTCGTGATGTCCGGTACCATGGCCGTGGCCTACTGGATGGCCCATGCGCCGCGCAGCCCCTTCCCCGTCAACAATGGCGGCGACGCGGCGATCCTGTACTGCTTCGTGTTTCTCTACATCTTCGTCGCCGGCGGCGGTGCCTGGACATTGTCTTCCAGCCGGCAGGAACGGGACGAACTCGCCGCATCCCGGCGCTGAACATTACCAGCGGCAACAGGCGGCGCCTTTGCCGCTGATGCCGGCGCCCTCAGGCAGCCCGGCCGCAATCCAGCGAGGCCGGAGGGAGGATGCCGCCTCCCTCCCCTTCCCTCACCGCGTGAACAGCGGGGAGAGATTGCTCCGGATGCGCTCCAGCACCGTCTCGCCGCGCGTATCGGGCTCGAAGCGCTGGCCGGTAATGGTCTCGAACGCCTCGACATAGACCGCCGCCGTCTGCAGCAGCATCTCTTCCGGGATTTCCGGGATCGGGTCGTTATAGGGGTCGCAACGCGCGGCGACCCAGGAACGGACGAAATCCTTGTCGAAGCTCTCGGGCTTCTCGCCGGCCTCGAAACGGGCCGCGAAGCTCGCGGCCTTCCAGTAGCGGCTGCTGTCCGGCGTGTGGATCTCGTCCGCCAGCACGATGCGGCCCTGCGGGTCGGTGCCGAATTCATATTTGGTGTCGGCCAGGATCAGCCCCCGCTCGGCCGCCATGGCCTGGCCACGGGCGAAAAGCGCCAGGGCATATTCGCTGAGCTGCTGCCATTGCGCCTCGGTGAGAAGCTTGCGCTCCAGGATCTCGGCCGGGGTCAGCGGCTCGTCATGGCCGCCATCGAAAGCCTTGCTGGTGGGGGTGATAATGGGCGTGGGCAGCTTCTCATTGTCCCGCATGCCGTCCGGCAGGCGGGTGCCGTACATCTCCCGCTGCCCGGCCTTGTACAGGGTGAGGATGGAGGTGCCCGTCGTGCCCGCCAGATAGCCGCGCACAACGATCTCGACAGGCAGGATCTCCAGCCGCTGGCCGATGACCACATTCGGGTCCGGATATTCCAGCACGTGGTTGGGGCAGATATCCCGCGTCTTCTCGAACCAGTAGCGCGCCGTCTGCGTCAGCACCTGGCCCTTGAAGGGCACCGCGCAGAGGATGCGGTCGAAGGCGCTGAGGCGGTCCGTCGCGATGATCACGCGCCGGCCATCCGGCAGGTCGTAATTGTCCCGCACCTTGCCGCTGTAGTGGTTGGGCAGTTCCGGGATAGTGGCGTCACGCAGGATGCGGTGCGCCTGGGCGCGGAGGGCAGCGGGGTCCATGAGGCAATGTCCCTGGCACATGGCGGTACGGAAGTCGCCGCGGACCCTAGCCGCTTCCGGCCAAGCTGTCAGGCGGCCAGAGAATTCCGGGCTCCGCACAGGGGACGCCGGAGGCATGCACGCCACGGGCAGGAGGTCGGGACGGGCTGCGCTCCTTTCCTGCGCTGGCCCGCTGCGAATGCTGGCGCGGCGGCTTGCCGCACCGCATGATGGCGCCGCGCGCCCGCACCTGCGGCACGCGGATGATTCGAAGGACCATACGGATATGCTGGGACGGCGTGATTTCTCGCGAGCTGTAGCCGGGGCGGCGCTGCTGCCCACCATGGCACGGGCGCAGAACGCCGCCACCTGGCCGGCCCATCCGCCACGCTGGATCGTGGGCTATCCTCCAGGCGGGCCCAGCGACGCCTTCGCCCGGCTGATCGCTGCCTTCATCAGCCCGAGCCTCGGCCAGACCATGCTGGTGGAGAACCGCCCCGGCGGCGGTGCCGTGCTCGCCAGCGAAACGGTCGCCCGCAGTGCGCCGGATGGCTATACCCTGCTGCACGCCGATAACGGCAACCTGGTCTACAACCCCGCCCTCTACAGCCGCCTGCCCTACGACCCGGACAAGGACCTGACCGGCGTCGGCTTCATCGGCCGCTTCCCGCTCTTTCTGGTGGTACGGCAGGACAGCCCGGTGAACACGCTCGCGGACTACATCGCCGCATCGAAGCAGCGTGTGCCGACCTATGGCTCCCCTGCCGTGGCCTCTCCCCACCATCTGGCGATGGAAATGCTGAAGCGCCGCGCGGGCTTCGATGCCACGCATGTCCCCTACCGCGGCGGCCCGGCCGCGATGCAGGACCTGCTCTCCGGCACGGTGGACAGCGTGCTGATCGACTGCGCCACCGGCATTCCCTTCCTGCGGGATGGCAAGGCCAAGGGGCTGGTGGTGCTGTCTGAGCGCCGCTCCGCCCAGGCCCCTACCGTGCCGACCTCCGGGGAGCTCGGCATCAGCAACGCCATCGCCTTCGGCTGGCAGGCCATGTCCGCCCCCACCGGCACGCCGGCAGCGGTGATCGACCGGCTGAATACGGGGCTGAACGCCGCCATGGCCGCGCCGGAGATGCAGGCCCGCATCGCGGGGCTGGGCGTGGAGCACAGCCCCTGGTCCCCCGCTGAACTCAATGCCTTCGTGGCGCGGGAGAGCGCCGAATGGCGGCCGCTGATCCGCGACCTGGGCATCCGCCTGGATAGCTGAGCACGCATGGCCGGCTTCCTGCGCGCGCTCTGGCCTCGGCTACGCCCTGCGCGGGGCCCATACGGCTTTGCGCGCGTCGGCGCCTGGAACAGCAAGGTGCTCGGCGCGGTGCTGGCGCGGCAGTGCTACGAGGCAAAACTGGCGGGGCCGGATATCGCCCTGCCGGACACGCCAGAGCGGATCGGCCTGCAAGGCTGCCTGTGCCGGCAGGCGGACCTTGAATCGCCCTGGCTGCACCATTGGTGCGGGGCCATCGGCATGGTGCCCTTCTACCACCGCAAAGTGTGGGAAGCCGCCTTCGTGGCACAGGCCATCTGGGAAGCAGGGCTGCTGGCGCCAGGCAAGCGGGCGCTGGGCTTCGCCGTGGGGCGGGAAGCCATGCCGGGCTTTCTCGCCGGGCATGGGCTGGAAGTTGTGGCCACCGACCTGGACCCGAAGGACTCGCGCGCGGCACGCTGGGCCGCCACCGGCCAGCATGGGGCGCCCGCTGCCGGTGCCAACCTTTCCTTCCGCGCCGTCGATATGACCCGCATTCCGCGCGACCTGAATGGGCAGTTCGACATTGTCTGGTCGATTTGCGCGCTGGAGCATCTGGGCAGCATCCAGGCCGGCAGCGACTTCATCCTGAAAGCCATGCGCTGCCTGAAACCGGGTGGCCTCGCCGTCCACACGACGGAATTCGACCTGGATGCGAACGGCCCGCCCTTGCGGCGTGGCGGCACGGTGCTGTTCCAGGCCCGCGATCTCGAGGCGCTGGGCCGCCGCCTGGGCAAGGCGGGACACGCCATGAGCCCTGTGGATTTCGACCCCGGCGCCGGGCTGCTGGACCAGTTCGTGGACCAGCCGCCCTATGGCGATGCCCATGACCGCTGGCCGCTGAGCCAACCACAAGGGACGCCGCATCTGCGCATGCTTGTGGAGGAAAGAATCGTGACCTCCGTCGGGCTGATCGTGAGGGCCAAAGGCTGAGGGGAGCGCCCTGGATTGCCAGGGCTCTCCCTCTTTGTGCCTCAGGCCACGCGGATGGCCGCCAGGAAGCTGTCCATCCGGCCCCGCAGCCCTTCCGCCTGCTGCGCCAGCTCGCCCGCCGCGCCGCGCACATCGCCCGCCGCGCGGCCGGTGCGTTCCGCATCCTCGCTGACGCCGGAAGCATGGCGGGAGGCGGCTTCCGTCCCTTCCGCCGCCTGCGCCACGGCACGGCCGATTTCCTGCGTGGCTTCCGCCTGCTGGCCCGCCGCCTCGGCCACGAGGCTGGTGGAGTCGTTCAGGTCGCGGATCATGCGGGCGATATCGCCGATGGCCTGCACGGTCCGCTCCGTCTCCGCCTGCATGGCGCTGATCTGCTGGCCGATCTCCTCGGTCGCCTTGGCGGTCTGGCTCGCCAGGGACTTCACCTCGCCCGCGACCACGGCGAAGCCCTTGCCGCTCTCCCCGGCACGCGCCGCCTCGATGGTGGCGTTCAGCGCGAGCAGGTTGGTCTGGCTGGCGATGCCGGTGATGAGCTGCACGACATCCCCGATGCGGCCAGCGGCTTCCGACAGCCCACGCACCGTGCGGTCCGTGGTCTCGGCCGCCTCCGAGGCGTCCCGGGCGCGGGAGGCGCTGTCCCGCACCTGGCGGGCGACCTCGCCGATGCTGGCGGAGAGCTCCTCCGCCGCGGCGGCGACCGTCTGCACATTGCTGCTGGCCTGCTGGGAAGCATTGGCCACGGCGGCGGCGCGGCTGTTGCCGCTATTGGCGATATCCACCATGCCTGCGGCGGTCGCGTCCATCTCCGTGGCGGCGGAGGCAACGGCGCGCAGCGTATCGGCGGTCTCGGCCTCGAATTCGCGCAGCAGCGTATCCAGGCGCTGGGCGCGCTCGATCTGCTGGCGCTGGGCCTCCTGCTGCGCTTCCTGCATGGCGCGACGCTCCAGGGAGGCGGCGCGGAGGGTCTCGACGGCCTGCGCCATCTCACCCAGCTCGTCCTTGCGCTCATGGCCAGGCACGGTGACGTCCAGCTCGCCCTCAGCGATGCGGGTGACGCTGCCGGTCAGCGTCCGCAGCGGCTGCAGCACGCGGCGCAGCAACAGCAGCACGGAGGCGACGGCGAGGCCACAGACCAGGACGGCAAGGATCATCGCCCCGATGAAGCGGTTCCGTGCGTCATGCGCCGCGACATCCGTACGCTCCAGCGCCTCATCCAGCGCGGCGTCACGAAGAGAGAGGATCATGGCCTGGGACCGCAGGGACCAGGGGCGGAATTCGGGCACCGTGGTCTGCCAATCGACGGTGCCGCCGCTGAGGGCGGGGCGCGCGCGCTCCAGCATCTGGCGCCAGCGGGGCTCGGAATCGGTCTGCAGCGCCTGCTGCTCCCGCAGCGCGGCCTGCATGCGGGGGTTTTCCGGCATGGCCGCGATCAGCCGCTGGGCCGCGTGCCAGGACTGCTCCAGCCGGCCCGTGAGCTGCTGCATCTCATCATAGACCTGCGGCAGGATGGGCTGGCCGCCGACCCAGGCCGTGACGGGCACGCTGCGCCGGCCCATGAAATCGCGGAAATCCATGGCGCTGCTGGCGATTTCCACCAGCATGGCCGCCTCCGGCGAGGTGGCGGAAACGCGCACCGCTGCCTGCACGCCAAGCCGGCGCAGTGCCTCAGCCGCCTCGTTGCGGGTGCGCTGGGTAATGGCAGGAAGGCCGGAATCACGCGATGCCAGGGGGCGGGCCATTTCTGCCATCGCCCGCTGACGGATAGGGGTGATCTGTGCCTGCGCATCCTGTGCGAGATTGGCCTGGAAACCGCCGCTCCGGGCGCTGACCGTGGCGGCGCTCAGCAGCCGATCCGTCTGCACGGCGGCCTGGCGGGATTCCTCCAGGTCAGGGTCGGCCATGCGCAGCTTGGAGGCATAGGAGCCGACCTCGACGGCGATCGCCGTCTGGGCGCGCTGGGCGTCGCTGACGGTGCGGGTGGCAGCGCGTGCTTCTTCCGCCCGATCCCACAGGCTCCATTGCGCGGAGGATAGCCACAGGGACGCCATTGCGCCCGGTATGGCCACCCCGCAGAAGCAGACCAGGAAAAAAGTGCGGATCCGCATGCCCAAAGCCCCTTCACGATACGGGGCAAAAAACTCGGCGGTTCCGCTTGAGAAAGAGTGAACGCGGTGGCGCTTTTTAGACCACGCGCATGGCCATGCCGTCCCGCTGCGGGTCGGCGCCGCCATCGAGCCTGCCGTCCTGGAGGCGGATGCCATGCAGGGCCGCGAAGGCATAGCTCATCGGGTTGCGCTTGATGGAATAGCCGTCGGCCTCCAGCGCATCCGTCACCGCCAGCGGCACGCGGTTGGCGACATCGATGGAGTCGGAGACCGCCACGATGCGCGGCGCCGCCACGGCTTCCAGCATCGACATGTCGAAATCGATGACATTCATGATGCCCTGCGCGACGGCGGGAGCGATGTAGCTGCCACCGGGCGCGCCGATGACGATATGCGGCTGGTCGCCCTTGAAGACCACGGTGGGCGCGGCCGAGGAAGCACGGCGCTTGCCCGGTGCGATGGAAGCAGCACGGCCCGGCCGGGGATCGAAGCGGCTCATCGTGCCGTTGTAGATGAAGCCGAGCCCTTCCGTGATGGCGCCGGAGGGGCTGCCCAGCGTGTGGGTCAGCGCCACGCAATTGCCGTCCTTGTCCACCACCGAGACATGGGTGGTGTCGCGGTCCGACTTGTCGAGCCGCTTGACCTGCGCACGCTCGCCACGGCGGATGCTCTCGGCCTGCTGCGCGGCATAATCCTTGGAAATCAGGTGCTCGACCGGGACATCGACATAGGCGGGGTCGCCCATGTGATTGTCCTTGTCGATGGTCATCCGCTTCATTGCCTCCGCCATCAGGCGGATATGCTGGACACTGTTATGCTCCAGCGCGCGAAGGTCGAAATTCTCCAGCATGTGCAGGATCTGCAGCATCAGCATGCCGCTGGCCGGCGGCGGGCTGGTGGAGATGCGGTGGCCGCGATAAGAGCCCCAGATCGGCGCCACGACCGAAAGTTCGTAGGCGGCGAGGTCTTCCTTGCGGATCAGACCGCCCTGCGCCGCGAAGTCGGCCGCGATCTGCTCCGCCAGCTCGCCATGGTAGAACAGCTCCGGCCCGCCGGCCGCCAGGCGCTCCAGCGTGCGCGCCATGTCCGGGTTATGTAGCATCTGGCCCGGGCGCTTGGCACTGCCATCCTCGTTGAAATAGACGCGGCGGCCGGTCTCGGTCAGGCGCAGCTTGTCGGAGGTGTTCACCTGGCCGCTGCCGCGCTGGTCCTGGCTCCAGAACCAGTGCATGTGCGGCCGCACCATCACACCACGCTTCGCCAGGGCGATGGCCGGCGTCATGGCATCCGCCCAGTCCAGCGTGCCGTAGCGGGAAAGCGCGGTGGCGTAGCCCTTCACATTGCCCGGCGTGCAGACGGCGAGATGCCCCTGCTCGCTGATGCCGCCTTCCAGCAGAAAGGCAAAGCCGTCCCGGGATTGCCCGCGCAGCTTGTCCGCCCACATGTCAGGCGTCGCGGCGAGTGGCGCGCGGGCGTAGAATTCCAGCACCTCATGCACGCCGCGCTTCGGCATGTAGACCTGCATGGAGCCAAAACCGCCAATGCCGCACATCAGCGGATCAGCCACGCCCTGCACGAAGGCGCAGGCAATGGCGGCGTCGATGGCGTTGCCGCCCCGCGCCAGCACCGCGGCGCCGGCTTCCACGGCCTCTGGCTGGGGGGCCACGATCATACCGGGCATCAGCGGGTCCTTCTCTTGCTTCGGGGGTCGGGACACGGGGGAGAATGAATTCTCCCCCGGACCCCCTCTTCTTCTTTTTTGATCAATTGGGGCATCGTCCGCGGCGAACGTTCACGCCGAAGGCTGGAGCAGCCTCTGGCAACTGCCGTTGCCGTCACGGCGACCGTGTCACACAAGAGCACGCTGAAACTCGAAAACAAAAGATGGGGCGCAAACGTATACGTTTGCGGGGGAAATTCATTCCCCCAACCTTCCCTGGCATCTCAACCTGCCCGACGCACCTTCAGCACATCGGCCAAAAAGTCCTTCACCCGGTCCAGCACCTTGATCCGGTCGTGCGACACGCCGGGAACGAGATCGAACCGCACCTTCACACCGGCGTTTTCAAAAGACTTCGCGAGGGATTTCAGCCGTTCCGGGCGGGTGGCGCCGGCATCATTGGCGCCTTCCATCCAATAGGTGCCGCCGGGCTTGTGGGTGATTTCCCAGGTCTCCAGATCGGCATCGCCCACCACCATCTGCACCGGCACTTTCGCGAGCGCCTCCGCATTGAAGGTGATGCCGAACTTCTCGTTGATGTCGCGGATGCCGACCCACCAATCCTTGTTGGCATCCAGTAGCGTGACGGAGCCGGAAGCGCCCACGGACGCGGCCCACAGCTTCTCCGGATGCAGGATGGCGAAGCGATGCGTGAAATGGCCACCGCCGGAGAAGCCGAACATGGCGAAGCTGGACCAGTCCTGGCCGTATTTCTCGGCCACTTCCTTCACCATTTCCAGCACCAGCAGGTCGTAGCGGATATCGCCTTCCTGCATGTACTTGTAGCCGCTGCGCGCACCATCGCCGCGCACGCCCACGGGGAAGATGGGGCAGAGGATCGCCACGTCGTTCCACTTTCCGAATTCCGAGAAACCATCCCGGAAGTCGAGGAAAGAGGTGCGGCCGGTGCCGTGCACCGCCACCAGCAGGTCGACCTTCGCACCCTTGCCCACCTGGGGCGGCACGTAGAGGCAATATTGGAAACGCGGGTCGGCCTTGCAGGAGAAAATCACGGTGGGGCCGAGGTCGTAGATCGCCTTGGCGCGTGCGGTGGCTTCGGCGGTCGCGGTTGCGTCAGTCATATCAGTTCAGTCCTCAGCCCTTCGTCACGCCCATGGCCAGCGTGTACTGGTCCGCCCGCGTCTCGTAGTTTACGCCTTTGCGGCCCGCCCAGACGGACACCTCGTGGTGCAGCGGGATCAGCCCGTAATCCTTGAAGACCAGCTCGCTGGCCTGGGCCAGCATGCCGTTGCGGGCGGTGTCGTCCATCGTGACCAGCGCCTGCTTCACCAGCTCATCCACCTTGGGGTTGGAGTAGCGGCCGACATTGCTGGCGCCCATGCCTGCCTGACGGTCATAGGTGGAGACCAGTGCCTTCAGCGGGTTGGAGGTCTCGCCCGTGTTCACGCCCCAGGCGCCCAGCGACATGCTGAATTCCGCGCTGGCATTCTTCGCGGAATAGACCGACCACGGCATCACTTCCGCCTGCGCCTGCACACCGATGCGCGTCAGCATCTGGGCGATGGCCTGCACGATCTTCGCATCGTTGATGTAGCGGTCGTTCGGCCCGTGCAGCGTGACGCGGAAGCCGTTGGGGTAGCCAGCCTCGGCCAGCAGCGCCTTCGCGCGGTTGGGGTCGTAGGGCACCACATCGACATTGTCCGAGGTGCCGGCACCACCTTTTGGCAGGAACTGGCTGGCGACAACGGCGTCGCCTTCCATCACGCGCTCGGCCAGCGCCTGGCGGTTGATGGCCATGGACAGCGCCTGCCGCACGCGGATGTCCTTGAACGGATTTTTCTCCAGCGGCTTGCCGGCATTGTCCGTCACGAAGGGGGTGACGTCGCGCTTCTGGTCCATCGCGAAATAGACGAAGCGGCTGGAAATGCCACGGATCAGGTGGAAGCGCGGGTTTTCCTTCACCCGCGCCGTGCCCTGGCTCGGCACCGCCTCGATGATGTCGAGATCGCCGGAGAGCAGCGCGGCGAGGCGCGCGCCGTCATCCGTCATCATCCGCAGCACGACTTCGTCCCAGGGCAGCTTGCCGCCCCACCAGTTGTCGTTGCGGCTGAAGCGGACGAAGGTGCCGGGCTGGTATTCCTGCAGGATCAGCGCGCCGGTGCCGATGGCGGCATTGCCGTTATTGAACTCGGTGGTCGGCGCGTCCTTGTGCTCCACGCTGATGATGCGGATGCGGCTGAGCGAATTGGGCAGGATCGGGTCCGGACCCTTCGTCTCGATCAGCAGCGTGTGCTCATCCTTCGCCGTCATCGCCTTGATGCTGCGCGTATAGGTGCGGAAGGAGGAGGTGCTCGGCAGGTCGTTGGCGCGCTGGATGGAGATGATCGCATCCTCCGCCTTGAAGGCGGTGCCATCGCTGAAGTTCACGCCCTGGCGCAGCTTGAACTCCCAATGCGTGTCGTCCAGCGCCTTCCAGGATTCCGCGAGGCCGGGGCGGGAGGCCGACTTCGAATCATTCGTCACCAGCGCATCGAAGATATGGCTGTTGACGGCGTTGTTGGGCGCATTGCTCTGGAAATGCGGGTCCAGCGTGGTGTTCGGCGCGGCCATGCCCACCCGCAAGGTGCCACCGGTGCCCTGCGCCAGCGCGGCGCTGAGCCAGTCCGGGGCTTGCAGGGTGGCGGCAGCGCCAAGGGCGGCGCGTGTCAGCCAGCGGCGGGTGGGACGGAAACCATGCATCGCGGACATCCTGGCCAGTCTCTGGGGTAGGCATTGCCGCCCCCGGCGAGGGGCAGAGGACCAGTATAAGAACTGGTACCAATTTCGCTGTCAATCAGCCGATGACGTAGCCGTGAGTTTCCGGCCCCGCCGGCGGGCCGCGGTGGGGGGCGTGGAGGCAGGCGGCTGCTTGGGGGCGCGGATATGCGCGCGGACCAAGGCACAGAAGATGGCGTGCTCGCCCGCCGCCAGGGCATCCACCATGGCATGGTGCTGGCGGGCGGATTCCTCCACCCATCCCTCCTCATACCATTGGGTGAGTGGGGCGGCGGGCATCCGCAGCCTTGTCTCGGCGATCATCCGCGCCAGTTCCCGGTTCGGGCACAGTTCCAGCAGTCCCTGGTGGAAGGCCAGGTTGGCCTCGTTCTGCTGCAGGATGGAGCCGTCTCGCACCGCCTGGCTGAAGGCATCCGCCAGCGCTCGCAGCCGGGCGATATCGGCCGGGGTGGCGCGCCCGGCCATCATCTCGGCCGCGGCGCCTTCCAGGATCACGCGCACCTGGCGGAGCTCCACCAGCCAGTCATCATCCAGCCCCCGCACGCGGTAGCCGAAATTGCGCACCTGCCGCACCAGCCGCTGCGCCACCAGCTTGTCCAGCGCCCGCCGCACATCGCCCCGGCTGCGGCCATAGCGCTCCTGCAAGGCGATCTGCTTGAGCCAGGACCCCGGCGGCAGCACCCCGGCATGGATATCCCGTGCGATCGCCGTCTCCAGCGCCCGGGCATCCGGCGAAGAGGCGGAGATGTCATCGACCATGCGGCGTCGTGTCCTGGGGCATTATCGGACAGTTCTAGCGACGCGCGCGCCGCCGCCAAAGGGGCAGTGTGAGGCGGCGCAGCCCCTGCCCTCAGGCCTCCGCCTGGCCAAGCGCGATCGTCACCTTGGCGCGCAGGGTCTGGCCGGGCGGCAACATCACGCGGCCGGTGCCCAGGATGCCGCGCTCGGCATGGTTGAAGCCATCCACGGCGTGGCTCGTGGGCTCCAGGCACAGGTAGCGGCCATCATCCGGGCGATGCACCACAAGGTGGTTCAGCCTCGTGGCCGTGAGGGACAGCACGGTGTCGTCCGCCGACCGCAGCTGGCAGCGGCCGTTCCAGCCGCCACGGTAAAGCGAGAGGCCACCCGGCGGCAGAGGCCGGGGCGGGTCGAAGTCGTCGGGCGCCGCCACGGGCGGGAAGGACAGGAAATCGCTCGTCACCGGCCAATCGGCCTCGGCGCGGAAGCCGAGCCGGTCGTCAATGTTGTGCAGGAAATAGGGGTGCAGGCCGAGGCCCGCCGGCATGTGGCTCTCGTCATCATTGCAGAGCGACAGGCCGATATGCACAGCCTGAGGCTCCAGCCGCACCGACAGGCTGGCGATGAAGCGCCAGGGCCATTCCTCATCGCCGCCATGATGCAGGTCCAGGGCGGCACTGTTGGCCGCCTGAGCCGAGACCATCCAGGGCACGCGGTGCGCATGGCCATGCAGCGTATGCGGCGCGGCATCCGGGTGCGGCGGCAGGCGGACACTATGGCCCGCCACGCGTAGCACCCCGCCCTTGATGCGGTTGCTATAAGGCACCAGCGGGTACAGCCCGCCCTTGGGCCAATGCAGCAGCGCCTCCGGCGAGGTGTCTTCCGGGAAGGGGAAGAGCACCTCCCGCGCGGGGGATATCGCATCCGGCTGCAAGGCCAGCCGGGTGATGCGGGCGCCCAGCGCGGGCGCCAGGCGCAGGCACGCACCCCCCGCCAGCAGGGTGAGGATCATTCGCGGATCACTCACCCCTGCGTCAGGCACGCTGGGCCTTCACCCGCCCGACCATCTGCGTCGGGTCCACGAAGCGCAGCGCCAGCAGCAGCCAGATCAGCGTGCTCGCCATGTACACCACGGCCATGGCGTCGGTGGATTGCGGCGCACGCACGCCGGCAGCGAAGACCGCGTAGTACAGCGCGACCACGAGGGTCTGGCTGTCGGCACCCGCCGTCAGGAAGGTCAGCTCGAACATGGACAGGGTGCGCATCAGCACCAGCAGCCCGGCGGAGAGCATGCCCGGCAACAGCAGCGGCACCAGGATGCGGCGGAAGATGGTGAGCGTGCCGGCGCCGAAGACACGGGCGGCATCCTCCAGCTTCTCGTCGATCTGTTCCACGAAGGGTGTCATCACCAGCACGACGAAGGGCGCCGCCGGCACGAGATTGGCCAGGATGACACCCCAGATCGTGCCACCCAGGCCCATCTGGTACATCACGGTGGCCAGGGGAATGCCGTAGGTGACGGGCGGCACCAGCAGCGGCAGCAGGAACAGCAGCAGCACCAGCCCTTTGCCGCGAAAGCGCAGCCGCGCCATCACATAGGCCGCCGGCACGCCCACCAGCAGGGAGAGAAACACCACCGCGCCCGCCACCTGCGCGGTGACGACGAGGATGGCGCTCAGCTGGAACTCCGCCCAGGCCGTGGAATACCAGCGAAGCGTGAAGCCATCCGGCAGCCAGCCGCCGAACCAGCGCTGGCCGAGCGAGTTGACCACCACCACGGCGATGACCGCGAGGGTGTTGAGCAGGAAGAAGGCCATCAGCACGAAGAGTGTGGTGTTCCACGCCTTCGCCGCTAATGGCGATGCGAACATGCCTTTCATCATCTCAGCCCTTTCCGGATGCGGCGGGGCCGCGATAGGCCAGGTTGCGCAGGCCCAGCACCGCCGCGACGACCGCGAGCTGCACGATGCCCATGATGATCGCGATGGCCGAGGCCAGGGAGTAATCGTACTGCTCGAAGGCCGCCTCATAGGCCGCGATGGAAATGACGCGCGTGGGGCCTGCCGGCGCGCCCAGCATCACCGCCGATGGGAACACGGCGAAGGCCTGCACGAAGCACAGGCAGAAGGTGATGGCGATGCCCGGTGCCAGAAGTGGCAGGTAGATGCGCATGAATTGCCGGAAGGGCGGCGCGCCGAGCGTGGCCGCGGCCCTGGCCAGAGTCGGGTCGATGCCGGTGACGTAGGAGAGCATCATCAGGAAGGCGAAGGGAAAACCCGTGATGACCAGCGAGATGATGACGGCCGCCGGCTTGTGCAGCAGGCGGATCGGTTCCGAGATCAGGCCGAAATCGAGCAGCGCGCGGTTCATCCAGCCATTTGGCGAGAGGTAGGAGAGCAGGCCCTCCGCCGCCAGCACGGTACCGAGCGTGATGGGCACGACCAGAATGGTGGTGATGATGCGCTGGCTGCTGGAAGGCTTGCGCAGCGCATAGGCCACCGGCAGCGCCAGCCCGACATTCAGGATGGTGATCGGCAGCGAGAGCCAGAGCGTCGTGCCGATGGTGCCGTAAAGGCGAGGGTTGCTGAAGAACTCCGCATAGTTGGCGAGCGGCCCGCCCTCCAGCGGCTCGAAGGAAAGGAAGAGGCCATAGAGGAAGGGGTAGCAGAACAGCCCCAGCACCACGGCCAGGCCCGGCAGCACCAGCAACGGACGCAGGTCGCGCCCGGCGGCGCGCACGTCATGCCTGCCGATGCGGGGTGGGGCTGCGGGCGCTGCGGAACGAACGGTCGTGCTCATGGCATCAGGCCGCCGCCGCGTCGCCGGAGAAGACCCGTACGCGCTCCGCCGGCACACGGAAGCGCACCGTCTCCCCGCTGTTCAGCGCCAGATGGGAGCGGGCGAGCACCACGCGGCCATCCGGCAGGCGCAGATCCGCCAGCCAGTCCCGGCCGCAATATTCCACCTGCCCCACCTCGGCGGGCATGCCATCCCCATCCGTCAGCATCACGTCATCCGGCCGGAAGGCGGCGACGGCGGGCCCGGCGGGCGCCTCGCCCACGCCTTCCAGCTGCATCCCGGCCGTCTCGGCCTTGACGCGGCCGGGGCCGGCGGGCTGGGCAGAGACCTCCAGCACATTCCGGAAGCCCATGAACAGGGCGACATCCAGCGTGCGCGGGCGGGCATAAAGCTCCTCCGGCGTGCCTTCCTGCCGCTTCACTCCATCCCGCATCACCACGATGCGGTCGGAGAGGGAGAGCGCCTCGTCCTGGTCGTGGGTCACGTAGATGGTCGTCAGGCCCAGCTCGTTGTGAAGGCGCCGGATCTCGTGCCGCATCTCGATGCGCAGCTTGGCATCGAGGTTGGAAAGCGGCTCGTCCATCAGCACCAGCGGCGGCTCGATCACCGCCGCGCGGGCGATGGCGACGCGCTGCTGCTGGCCGCCGGAAAGCTGGCCCGGCAGGCGCTCGCCCAGATTATCCAGGCGCACCAGCTTCAGCGCCTTTTCCACCCGCTTCGCGACCTCGGCACGGGGCACGCCCCGCATCTCCAGCCCAAAGGCGATGTTCTTCCGCACCGTCATGTGCGGAAACAGCGCGTAGTTCTGGAACACCATGCCGAAGCCACGGCTTTCGGGCGGCAGGATGTCGATACGCTTGTTGTCCAGCCGGATCTCGCCGCTCGTCAGGGAAAGAAGCCCGGCGATACAGTTCAGCGCGGTGGATTTGCCGCAGCCTGAAGGCCCCAGCAGGGAGACGAATTCGCCGGCGCGGATCGTCAGATCAAGGTCGCGCAGCGCGGCGTGGTTGGCGAAGTGGCGGCTGATACGGTCGAGCCGCAATTCCTGAAATGCCTGCATGGATGCCTCAGCCTGGTCAAAGAGGCCGGACGCGCGACAGGCGCGCCCGGGTCAGCAAAAGAGGATCAGCGGGTCTTCAGCGTGTCTTCTGGGCGCCGATCCGTTCGTCCCAGATGCGGAAGGCGGCCACCATCGGGCGCGGCTCCAGCGGTGTCTCAATCGGGGTGGTCTTCATCAGCTCGTCGTAGAAGGGACGGCCGAATTCACGCAGCACGCGCTGGCTGGCCTCCGGGGCCATCTCCAGCGTCACGCCCTTCCGCGCCGGGCCGGGATAGAGATAGCCCTCGTCATAGGTGACGGCCTGCTGCTCGGGCGTCATCAGGAAGCGGATGAAATCCAGCGAGGCGGCGAGGCGGTCCTGCGGCAGGCCCTTCGGGATGACGATGTAGTGGCCGTCGGAGACGAAGCGGAAATTCTCGATCGGCACCACCTCGGCTTCCTTCGGCACGATGCCGAGGGCGCGCGGGTTGATGTCCCACCCCATGGTGGAGGGCATGACGTCGCGCGTGCCCTGGGCGAATTCGCGCATCATCGCCGCGGTGCCGCCCGGGTAGTACTCGATGTACTTGTTCAGCTCTTCGAGATAGGCCCAGGTCTTGCTCCAGCCCTTTTCCGGGTCCTTCGGGTCGGAATCGCCCAGGATGTAGGGCACCGCCATCATGAAGGTGCGGCCGATGCCGGAATTGGCCGGGCGCGGATACAGCACCTTGTTCGGATGCGCCTTGGCATAGTCGAGCAATTGCTGCAGCGAACGCGGCGGGTTGGAAACGCGGGAAGGCGCGTACTGGATGAACGGCCCCTGCGGCGTGTAGCAGATCATCACACCGAAGCCGCGAGCGAGGTCGGACTGCTTCCGCGCGCCCTCGTCATAGAGCGTGTCGGGGTTCAGCGCGGGGTCGTTGAAGGCGGCGATATTCTGCCAGAGATCCAGTTCCAGCCCGGCGGAAAGGGCGTCGTTGCCGACGATTACCATATCCACATCAATGCGGTTGGCCCGCTGCATCGCGCGGATCTTGCTGGCGACTTCCGGCGCGGGGGCGCGGGACATGGCGAAGCGCGAGACGCGGTCGGCATGTGCGCTGCCATAGGCGTCGAACACCTTCTGGGTCAGGGCGAGGTTGCCCGCCGCATCGATGACGCCGAGATTGACCGGGCGGCCGGAGAGTGCGGGCACGCTGCCCTGCGCGAAGGCGGAGGAGCCAAGGGCCGGCGCGGCCATCGCTCCCACACCAAGCGCCATGAGGCTGCGGCGGCCCAGGCCGGCGGCCGGGCGCGAAGCGTACGAATCCATGGATGTTCCCCGTATTCTTATAGTTGTCGGACAAGCATAGTCGTCCTCGGGGTCATCCCTCAACGGCGCTTTTCACCCGAATGAGAGCGGCCGGCGAAATCAGCAGGCCCCTGCGGCGCCGGCGCGGCCTTTTGCGAAGCCGCAGGCCCGGAAAGGCGGCCTCGCAGGCCGTTGGTTTCGATATAGCACCGTCAGCCAGTGCCCCGACATTGTCACGGAGCCAGGGCTTTGCCGGGTCGTTATTTCAGCTCGGTCAGCAGGATGCTGGTCTCCGAATGCGTGACCGCCGGCAGGGCACGGATTTCGGCCAGCACCTGGTCCAGCGACGCCAGCGTCGCGGTGTTGATCTCCACCACCAGGTCCCAGCGGCCATTGGTGGAATAGACCCGGCCGATATCCGGCAGCCGCCGCAATGCCGCGATCACCGCGCGCCCATCGGCCGAGCGCACTTCCAGCGAGGTAATGGCCCGCACCTGGCCCAGCCCGGCATCACCGCGCAGGCGGATGGTGAAGCCTGCCAGGATGCCAGCCTCCATCAGCCGCTGGATGCGGTTCTGCACCGTGCCGCGCGAGGTGCCGAGATGCGCGGCCAGCGAGGCCGTGGGCAGGCGGCTGTTGTCCCGCAACAGGGTCAGCAGCTTCTGGTCCAGGGCATCCAGGCGGTCCATCTGTCATTCCGTCAGAAATCTCTGACAGAATGCTATATCTGACATCGAAACGCAGCAAAGTTCTGCCTTTTCGTAGACATCGGCGCCGCCCAATCTTCCGCCTTCACGTCACTGCGGCTGCCGGAGGAGAGGATGGACATGATGGACACTCTGGGCATGGCACCCGCTTCGATGACCAGCCGTGTGACCTCCCTGCTGGGCATTCCGCTCGACCTTGGCTCGCATACCCCTGGCGCGCGGATGGGGCCGGCGGCGCTGCGCATCGCCGGGCTGGCGCCCCTGCTGGAAGAGCTGGGCTGCACGGTGGAGGATGCCGGGGACCTCGCGCCCCCTCACCCCGTTGACCCCGGCTTCACACCGGAGAATGCCGCCGGCTGCCTCAATCTGGAGCAGATCACGGGCTGGACGCGGCTGATCCATGACCATGCCTACGACCTCCTGGCGCGAGGGCGTCTGCCGCTCTTCCTGGGCGGCGACCACGCCATCTCCATGGGCACGGTGAGCGCCGTCGCGCGCCACTGCCAGGAGGAAGGGCGCGATCTCGCCGTTCTCTGGGTCGATGCCCATGCCGATTTCAACACGCCGGAGACCTCCCCCTCCCGCAACATGCATGGCATGCCCATCTCCTTCCTGACGGGGGATACCAGCCTGCGCCCGCTGCTCGGCGACCGCCCGCTGAAGCCGGTCCCGCCGCCGGACATCCACGTCTTCGGCGCCCGCTCGATCGACACGGCCGAGCGCCGGCGCATCCGCGAATACGGGCTCGGCTGCACGGATATGCGCACCATCGACGAGCACGGCATCGCCACCCTGCTGCGGCCGCTGATCGCCGAGTGGCAGGCGCGCGACGTGCACCTGCATGTCAGCCTCGATGTCGATGTGATGGACCCCTCCCTCGCCCCGGGCGTCGGCACGACCGTTCCCGGTGGCATGACCTATCGCGAGGCGCATCTGATCATGGAAACGCTGTGCGACAGCGGGCTGGTCGGTTCGATCGAGGTCGTCGAGCTCAACCCCTTCCTGGATGAGCGCGGCCGCAGCGCCAAGCTGCTGGTGGAGCTGGTGGGCAGCCTGTTCGGCCGCACCGTGCTGGACCGCCCCGCCGCCCGCACCCGCGCCTTCTGAACCCATAAGGAAACGCCCATGCCCCGCTCCGCCGACTTCATCGAGATCGAATCCCGCCTCGGCGCGCACAACTACAAGCCGCTCGGCGTGGTGCTGACGCGCGGCCAGGGTGTGTGGGTGGAGGATATCGAAGGGCGCCGCTACCTCGATTGCCTCTCCGCATACTCCGCGGTGAATCAGGGGCACTGCCACCCCCGCATCCTGAAGGCGCTGACGGAGCAGGCCGGACGCCTGACCCTGACATCCCGCGCCTTCCATAACGACCAGCTCGCGCTGTTCTACGAGGAGCTGGCCACCCTCACCGGTTCCCACAAGGTGCTGCCGATGAACAGCGGCGCCGAGGCGGTGGAGACGGCCATCAAGGCCGTGCGGAAATGGGGTTATGAGGTGAAGGGCGTGCCCGCCGGCCAGGCCGAGGTGATCGTCTGCGCGGACAACTTCCATGGCCGCACGCTGAGCATCGTCTCCTTCTCCACGGATGAGGAGGCGCGCGGCAATTTCGGCCCTTACACGCCGGGCTTCCGCATCATTCCCTTCGGCGACGCGGATGCGCTGGAGGCCGCGATCACGCCCAACACCGTCGGCTTCCTGGTGGAGCCGATCCAGGGCGAGGCGGGCGTCATCATCCCGCCCACCGGCTACTTCAAGCGGGTGCGGGAGATCTGCACGCGCCACAACGTCACGCTGATCCTGGACGAGATCCAGACCGGGCTCGGCCGCACCGGCAAGCTGCTGGCGGAAGAGCATGAGGGCATAGAGGCGGATGTCACGCTCATCGGCAAGGCGCTGGGCGGCGGCTTCTACCCGGTCTCCGCCGTGCTCTCCAACACCGCCGTGCTCGGCACGCTAAAGCCGGGGCAGCATGGCAGCACCTTCGGCGGCAACCCGCTGGCCTGCGCCGTGGCGCGGGAGGCGATGAAGGTGCTGGTGGAGGAAGGATTGATCGAAAACTCCGCCCGCCTGGGCGAGTACTTTCTGGAAGAGCTGCGCGGAATCCGCAGCAATGTCATCCAGGAGGTGCGCGGGCGCGGGCTGATGCTGGCGATCCAGTTCCACCCCGAGGCCGGCGGTGCGCGGCAGTATGTGGAAGCGCTGCGCCAGCGCGGCCTGCTGGCCAAGGACACGCATGAGCACACCATCCGCCTGGCGCCGCCGCTGGTGATCAAGCAGGACGAGGTGGACTGGGCGCTGGAGCAGATCGAGGCCGTCCTGACCGAATGAAGGCGGCGGGCGCGGAAAGCGCGTCCTGCACGATACGCTGCGACAACAGCATGTGAGGCGCGGCGCCTTGGCGCCGTGCGGCCTTACAGCGGGCGGACCTCCATGGCAGAAGCGGTGCCGTGAGAAGGAGCATGTGCCGATGACTGCCCGCTGCGCGCATGACCTGTCTGCTGTTCGCGGGCGGATGGGTGCTGGTCTTTGCCGGATATGGGCTGTTGGGCTGCCTGCTGCGGCGTTCGCCCGGCTTCAACTGGCACGCCATGCGCGCCGGGCCCAGCCGCCCCCGAGCCTCCTTCCGCCATTCGGCCGCGGGATGTCTTTACCCTGCGCTGGAACCGTTGCCGCGTGAGGCGAGTGAAGGCTGGCGGGGAGCGAGACCCGCTGGCGGCCTGCTCCGGAGTGGGAGGATTACTGAACGCAAGGTCTCCGGCAAAACTGAAACGGAACCGCGCGAAAATTCCCCGGCCCCGTGATACGCAAAAGGGGCTGACGAGTTTCAGGCACGAGGACCGATGGAGAGAGCGGGATGAGTGATGATACTGAACAGCGTATCCGGGACCGCGCCTATGCCCTGTGGCAGGCGGATGGCGAGCCCTATGGCACGCCTGATGAATACTGGTTCCGTGCGCGCGCCGAGTTGCTGCTTGAGCACGAGCTGGGCCCCGGCAGCCTGGACGACCAGCTCGACAACACCTTCCCCGCCAGCGATCCGCCGTCCCTGACACAGCCCCATGGCGCCGACGTCGCGTGGCAGGAAGGGGCCAAGGAAAAGCCGGAAAAGAAGGCGCCGGCAAAGAAGCCTGCCGCGGCCAAGAAGGCGCCCGCCGCCCCGAAGAAGCCGGCGGCGGCGAAGCCCCGCGCGCCGAAAAAGGGCGCCTGAGCGCGCCGGCGGGCGGAGGTTGCCCCTCCGCCCGCATCCTGGCCTCAGGGCAGGATGTCGCCTTCGGGCTGCTTGTCGGTGAACACGCCATCGGCGAAGGCTTCCTCCCAGGTGCCGCTGGTGCTGGCCTTGGAGTATTCCGTGGCACGGCCTTCGAAGAAGTTCATGTGCTCCACGGCATTCAGGATTTCATCCAGCCAGGGCAGCGGGTTCTTCTCGATATTGTAGACGGTGTCGAGGCCGAGCTGCTGCAGCCGGCGGTCGGCGATGAAGCGGATATACTGCTTCACCTCGGCCGCGGTCAGGCCCTGCACGTCGCCCATCTCGAAGGCGAGGTCGATGAAGGCGTCCTCGTGATGGACGATGGTCTCGCAGATCTCGCGCAGATCGTCACGCAGCTGCTGCGTCCAGATCTCCGGGTTCTCCTGCACGAAGGTGCGGAAGAGGCGGATGACGGAGAGGCAGTGCAGCGTCTCGTCGCGCACCGACCACGTCACGATCTGCCCCATGCCCTTCATCTTGTTGAAGCGCGGGAAGTTCAGCAGGATCGCGAAGGAGGCAAAGAGCTGCAGGCCTTCCGTGAACGCGCCGAAAGCCGCCAGGGTCTTGGCGATCTCGTGCTTGCTGTCCATGGTGAAGGACTGCATGTAGTCGTACTTGTCCTTCATCTCCTTGTATTTGAGGAAGGCCGTGTACTCGACTTCCGGCATGCCGATGGTATCGAGCAGATGCGCATAGGCCGCGATGTGCACTGTCTCGATGTTGGAGAAGGCGGAGAGCATCATCAGCACTTCGGTCGGTTTGAAGACCTGGCTGTAATGCTTCATGTAGCAGTTGTTCACTTCCACGTCGGACTGCGTGAAGAAGCGGAAGATCTGCGTGACGAGGTTGCGCTCAACCTCCGTCAGATTCTTCTGCCAGTCCTTCACGTCGTCGGCCATCGGAACTTCTTCCGGCAGCCAGTGGACGCGCTGCTGCGTCATCCAGGCGTCATAGGCCCAGGGATAGCGGAACGGCTTGTAGACGGGGTTGGCCGTCAGCAGGTCGAATTTCGGGGCGGTATCCGGGGTGTCGGACATCGGCAGCGGTCTCCGGCAAGGGCGGCCCGCGGCAACCATGGGCGTGGCCATGGTCGCGGCCGCGGGGCGGCGATGGGCCGTCTTACCGGGGGCGCCCCGGCGGGAAAAGCGATTCCACCGCAGGGCTGGTCGGGCAGCGGCGCGGCTTGCGCGCCTCCGCCTGCCCCCGCTCAGCGCAGCCCCAGCTTGTCGAGAACCTCCTTCCCCTGCTGCCGCACCGGCTCCGCCAGGGGCAGGATCGGGCGCGGCGGGGCGGCATCCGTCAGCCCCAGCAGGTTGGCGGCGGCATAGACGACACGCAGGCTGCTATGGGCGATGAACAGGTCCCACAACGGCTGTAGCGCGGCATCCAGCCGCCGTGCCTCGGCCGCGTCCCCCGCCCGGGCGGCACGGACGATCTTCATTGCCGGCTCCGGGAACAGGCCGCCGACGACGCTGTACCAGGCTTCGCTGCCGGCCAGCAGCGCCTCCGTCACCTTCCAGTCCCCACTATGGCCGATGGAGAAGCCCTCTGCCGTGGCGGTGCGCAGCGCGGCCATCTCGGCCGGCGCCTGCGCCGCGTCGGGGGACGGGTTCTTCACTGCCACGATGCCAGGCACCCTGCTCAGCCGCCCGATCAGCGCCGGGCTGAAGCTGAAATGCGTCGTACCCGGGTTGTTGTAGATGACCACCGGCAGGTCCACGGAGCGCGCCACCGTGGCGAAATGCTCGAACCCCTCGTCATCCGTCAGCGGGGTGTAGGAAACGGGCGCCAGCAGCACCGCATCCGCCCCGGCCGCCTTCGCATCCTGGCCATGGCGCACCGCGTCATCCGTGCGCAGCGCGCCAATGCCGACCAGCAGCGGCACGCTGCCATGCAGCTCCTTCACCGCCGCCTCCACGGCCCGGCGACGCTCCGCGCGGCTCAGATAGGCATAGGTGCCGGTGCTGCCCAGAAGCCCCACGGAATCCACCCCGGCCTCGGCCAGACGTCGCAGCAGGCGGCCCAGGGCGGCGGTGTCGACATGGCCCTGCGCATCGGCGGGGGTAATGGGAAAGGCCGAAAGGCCCTGGAACTGCATCGGAGGCGCTCCCTGTATCTACACCTTCCATGCTGCACAGGAACAAGTCGCCGTCCACAGGCGTCACGGCATGCCCCGCCCGCGCTGGCACCCGCTTGCCGCCGGACAGGCGCCAAGAAACAATGCGCCCCGCACACGGCCAGCCAGACGGCGCCAGAGAGATAAAGGGGCAAACCCATTTTTACCGACCCGCCTCGCGCGGCGCTTCGCGCTCGCCTGCCCGGATGGGGGGCGCCATGCAGTTCCTGAGCCGCCAGGGCAACACCGCCGGCATCATCATGATGCTGGCCGGCGTGCTGCTCTTCGCCGTCAACGACACGCTGGGGAAATGGCTGGTCGGTGCCTATACCGTCGGCCAACTGCTGCTGGTGCGCAGCATCTCCGGCCTGTGCGTCATGGCGCCCTTCATCTACCGCGCGGGGCCCAATGCCTTCCTGGGCGCCGGGCGGCCCTGGCTGCAATTGCTGCGCGTCTGCTTCTCCACACTGGAATCGGCGCTGTTCTTCTGGGCGCTGACGGCCCTGCCGCTGGCGGAGGTCATGACCTACTACATGGCCGGCCCCATCTACGTCACTGCCCTCTCCCCCTTCCTGCTGGGCGAGAAAGTCGGCTGGCGGCGCTGGACCGCCGTTGGCATCGGCTTCTGCGGTGTCGTGCTGGCGCTGCACCCCTCGCCCGATTCCATCTCCCTCGGCGCGGCCTGCGCGCTGGTGGGCAGCTTCTGCTACGCCTGCTTCATGGTGGCGACCCGCAAGCTGGCCGGCACGCCGGGCACGGTGCTGATGACGGCGCAGCTCATCGCCGCCCTTACCTTCGGTATCGTCATGGTCTCCTTCCAGGGCTGGACCTCGCCCAGCTGGATCGACCTCCTGCTGATGCTGTTCCTCGGCGTGGGCTCGCTCGGCGGCAATCTCTGCGTCAACCGCGCCCTGTGGCTGGCCCCCGCTTCCGTGGTGGTGCCCTACCAGTACACGCTCATCCTCTGGGGCATCATCTTTGGCTACGTCTTCTTCGGCGAGATGATCGACGGGCTGACCATGGCCGGCGCCGCCATCATCATGGGCGCCGGGCTATTCATCTTCCTGCGTGAACAGCAACTTGGAAAAGGACGCCCCTCGCCGCCATGACACGGCCGCTGGATGCCGTCTTTGCCCGCCTGCCTGCCTCCGCCTTCCGCATGCGCTTCCGGCTGGGAGCGCGCGAACAGGCCTATCTGCGGGACAAGGGCATGGACACCGTGCTCTCCCACGCGCGGGACTTCGTGGCGCAGCGCCTGGCACCAGCACAGCCCGCGAATGACGGGCGCCAGACCCCGTTCCGCGGCCACCCCGTCTTCATCGCCCAGCACGCCACGGCCACTTGCTGCCGTGGCTGCCTGGCGAAGTGGCACGATATCCCGGCTGGGAAAGCGATGACGTTGGAGGAGCAGCAACACGCCGTCGCCGCCATCGAGCGCTGGCTGCGGGGGCAGAGCACGGATTGAGAGGGAAGAAGCTGGAGGGAGAAAGAATTCTCCCTCCAGGCCACCCTCATCTTTTTCTTCGAGTTTTGGGTCGGGCTTCAGGACAAACGATGAGGCCATTCCAGCAAAGCTAAAATCCTAAAAGGCCACGCGCGCTGAACCCTCAGTCGCCGAGGGCCAAATAAGGCCCTCGGCGCGCCCAACCCGCAGCACATAAAAAAGGGTGTCGCCCGCAGGGCGCACCCGAAAACACCGCAAAAGAAAAGAAGGGGGGCTCTGGGGGGAATTCATTCCCCCCAGCCTTCCCTCTCTCAACCTATCACTGGCAGGCCAGGCACTCTTCGTAATTCGTGCTTTCCACCGGCGCGGCGACGGCGGTTGTCAGCGGCAGCACGGCTTCCAGGCTTTCGGCGATGCCCAGCTTCGGCTGCACGGCCACCTTTTCGCTGATGGTGTCGGCGCGCTGGATGGAGAGCGAGCGGCAGTAGTAGAGCGACTTCACGCCCTTCTTCCACGCCTGGTAGTGGATCTGGTGCAGGTCGCGCTTATGCACGTCGGCCGGCAGGAACAGGTTCACGGACTGGCTCTGGCAGATATAGGGCGTGCGGTCCGCCGCATGTTCCACCACCCAGCGTTGGTCGAGTTCGAAGGCGGTCTTGAAGACGGCCTTCTCCTGCTCGCTCAGGAAGTCCAGGTGCTGCACGCTGCCCTTGTTCACCGTGATGGCGGTCCAGGTCTCATCGTCGTCGCGGCCGTGCTTGGCCAGCACCTTCTTCAGCGACGGGTTGCGCACGATGAAGCTGCCGGAGAGCGTCTTGTGGTTATAGACATTCGCCGCGATCGGCTCGATGCCCGGGGAGGCGCCGCCGCAGATGATGGAGATGGACGCCGTGGGCGCGATCGCCATCTTGTTCGAAAAGCGCTCCATGAAACCGTATTCAGCGGCATCGGGGCATGGGCCGCGCTCTTCCGCCAGCTTGCGGCTCGCCACATCGGCCTGGGCGCGGATGTGCTTGAACATCCGCGTGTTCCACACCTTCGCGATCACGCTTTCGAACGGCACGTTCTGCGCCTGCAGGAAGGAGTGGAAGCCCATCACGCCGAGGCCGACCGAACGCTCCCGCATCGCGCTGTAGCGGGCGCGGGCCATGGAATCCGGCGCGGTGTCGATGAAGTTCTGCAGGACGTTGTCCAGGAATCGCATGACGTCGGGAATGAAGTGCGGGTCGTCCTTCCACTCGAACCAGGTCTCGAGGTTGAGGGAGGACAGGCAGCACACCGCCGTCCGCTCCTGGCCGAGATGGTCGCGGCCGGTGGGGAGCGTGATTTCGGAGCAGAGGTTGGAGGTCTTCACCTCCAGCCCGGCCAGCTTCTGGTGCTCCGGCCGCGCATTGTTCACGTGGTCGGAATAGATGATGTACGGCTCGCCCTGTTCGATGCGCGCCATCAGGATGCGGATCCAGAGCCCGCGGGCCGAGACCTTGCGGATGATGGCGCCATCCTTGGGCGAGGTCAGCGCCCATTCCTCATCGGCTTCCACGGCGCGCATGAACGCGTCCGGGATGAGGATGCCGTGGTGCAGGTTCAGCGCCTTGCGGTTCGGGTCGCCGCCGGTGGGGCGGCGGATGTCGATGAATTCCTCGATCTCCGGGTGGGAGACCGGCAGATACACCGCCGCCGAGCCGCGCCGCAGCGAGCCCTGGGAAATGGCCAGCGTCAGGCTGTCCATCACCCGGATGAAGGGGACGATGCCGCTGGTCTTGCCGTTCTGGCCCACCTTCTCGCCGATGGAGCGCAGGTTGCCCCAGTAGGAGCCGATGCCGCCGCCTTTGGCCGCCAGCCAGACATTCTCGTTCCAGAGTCCGACGATGCCGTCCAGGCTGTCATTGGCCTCGTTCAGGAAGCAGGAGATGGGCAGGCCGCGCGTGGTGCCGCCATTGGACAGCACGGGGGTGGCCGGCATGAACCACAGCTTGCTGATGTAGTCGTAGATGCGCTGGGCATGGGCCGGGTCGTCGCCATAGGCGCTGGCAACGCGGGCGAAGAGGTCCTGATAGGACTCGCCGGGCAGCAGGTATCGGTCGTCGAGGGTCGCCTTGCCGAAATCGGTCAGCAGCGCGTCGCGAGAACGGTCCAGGCGAACCTGGCTATGGCCTTCGAGCTGAACGGCATCGAACACGGCGGTGAATCCTCGGCAGGCTGGTAGGGCGAAGGAGGGCAGATTTGCACCGGCGCCCCTGCGTCATCAACACCAGATTTAGAACCGGGATGCATCGGAAACCCCAATTCTAGGGGGTGCGGCCTGTTTTCCCCGCAGGGGATAAGTGGGCGGAAGTGGCTGGCAAAGGCCGGTTTTTGCCACTCTGTCCACAGACATGTCCCCCGGCTCAGGACACGGCAATTTTTTCTTCATGGCTGCCCCGCGGCGCGAGGCGGCTGGGCAGCAGCTCACCATTCCGCTCCAGCACCGGATAGGCGGCGGCGGCCACGATGTGGCTGTTGATCTGTTTGATATCCCGCAGCAAATCGAGGTGCAGTGCGTTGGCCGCCACCGATTCCCTGCCCCCCTCCCGCAGGCGTTCCAGGTGGCTGCGGACCATCTCGGCCTCCACCTCGCGGAACACCGCCTTCTCCTCCGCCAGCAGGCGGGCGGCGCGAGGGTCCTCGGTCATGAAGAGAGAGGCAGCGGTGCGCAGATTGCTCCCCAGCCGGTCCAGCAGCCGGCGGAGTTCCTCCAGGCTGCCGGCCGGCATGGGCTGGTCCTGCTTCCACACCTCCCCCGCATGCGGCAGCAGGATGCGCCGCGCCACGCTCCCCGCCTGGTCGAGCTGAGTCACGAAGGAGACGATCTCCTGCATCCGGCGATGGTCCGAGTCGTGGAGCGATTCGGTATCCAGCGCCGCCAGATAGCTCCGGATGGCGGTGGCCAGCCGTGCCAGCACCTCGTCCAGCTCCTTGGTGCCCTGGGGCGCGCGGCGGGCACCCAGGGCTTCCCGCGCGCCCGCCAGCAACTCCTCCAGCACATCCGCCATGCGCAGCGCCTCCCGCGCCGCGCAACCCAGCGCGATGGCGGGGGTGAGCTGCGCCATCGGGTCCAGATAGAGCGGGCGGGCGGGGTCTGCCGCCGCCGGGCGGTCCGGCAGCCAGCGGCGCAGCAGCGCGGCATAGGGGGTCAGCAGCGGCAGGAAGGCCGCCGCCAGGGCCAGGTTGAAGCCGGTGTGGAACAGCGCCACCGCCCGCGCCGGGTCGCCCGCCGCCTCCACCAGCCAGCCGGAGAGCCAGGGCAGCAGCGGCATGGCCACCGCCAGCCCCACCACCCGGTTGAGAAGGTTGCCGAGCGGCATGCGGCGCGCGGCGGGATCATCCCGCCCCGCGCCCTCCAGAAGCGGGTTGGCGGCGCTGCCCAGATTGGCGCCCAGCACCAGGGCGAAGGCGGCTTCGGGCGTCACGATCCCATGCGTGGCCAGAGACATGACCAGCAGCACCACCGCCACGGAGGAATGCATCGCCCAGGTGAGCACCGCCGCCAGCAGCACATCCACCAGCGGCACGACGGAGACCAGCCGCAGCAGTTCCCGCATCGTGTCGGAATGCTCCAGCGGCGCCATCAGCTCCAGCAATTGCCGCAGGGCCAGCAGCATCAGGCCCAGCCCGATGACCGCCCGCCCCAGATCATGCACCGCCGAGCCCGGCGGCCGGCGGAACATGATGAAGCCCGCCAGCACCAGCATGGGCGAGACGGCGGCAATGTCGAAGGAGAGGAGCTGCACGATCAATGTCGTGCCGACATTGGCGCCCAGCATGACGGCGAGCGCCGGCACCAGCCCGACCAGCCCCCTGCCCGCGAAGCCCGCGACCATCAGCCCGGTGGCGGTGCTGCTTTGCAGCGCGGCGGTGACGCCCATGCCCGCCAGGAAGGCCTTCACGCGGTTGCTGAGCGCGTGCCCCAGCGCCACACGCAGCCGGGGGCCGAAGGCGCGCTGCACGCCGGTCTGCACCATGCGCGTGCCCCACAGCAGCAAGGCGATGGACCCGGCCAGGCTGATCAGCGTGAGGATGAAGGGCATGAGGCACGTCTCCCCTGTCTACGGCGTATCCGGCGGGGCCAGGCCGGAAGCTTGTACTATGGGTATTTATGACAGTTTTACGACAGAGCCTGCCGTCGCAGCTCTGGGCATATCGGGACTCTGGGTCCAGCTTTGGGATTTCCTGCTCATCCGTGCTGTCATGGGCCGGGGCATAACGGCGGATGACAGGCTGGCGCGGCAACCACTCGCCCTTCGCGCCAAGCCATGACGAGGGGGGAAGACCAGCCAGGATGCGGGGCTTCATCGGCAAGACGCTGAAACGCGGAGCAGCGGTCCTCGTCATCGTGGCGGTATCGCTGCTGGGGTTGCGGATCTACGACACCCAGCGCGGCGCGCCGCTCGAACCCTGGCACACCTTCGTGCCTGAGGAACTTTCGACCGAGCAGCTCGATCGCGCGGGCTGGGAGGATTACCTCAAGGCCGAGAACGCGCTGTTCCTCCAGCTGCGTGAGGAAGTGACGCAGCGGCTGCCGCCCGAGGACCGGATTCCGGCCAATCGCTATTTCGAGGGCAGCCCGGTCTATCCCGGCCGCTTCACCCAGGATTGGAACCGCTCCTATGTGCTGAAGCCGGAGGGGCCGCCGGCCGGCGTGGTCGTTCTGCTGCACGGGCTGACGGATTCGCCCTACAGCCTCCGGCACATCGCCCGGCAGTATCGCGACCGCGGCTTCATGGCCGTCGCCATCCGCCTGCCCGGCCATGGCACGGTGCCCGCGGGCCTGACGAATATCGAGTGGGAGGAATGGCTGGCCGCGACGCGCCTCGCCGTGCGGGAAGCGAGGCGGCAGGTGCCGGCCCCCGCGCCGCTGCACCTCGTCGGCTTCTCCAATGGCGGCGCGCTGGCGCTCATGTACGCGCTCGAAGCGCTGGAAAACCGGGAGCTGGCAAGGCCGGAGCGTATGGTGCTGATCTCGCCGATGGTCGGCATCACCGCCTTCGCCCGCTTCGCCGGGCTGGCGGGGCTGCCCGCCATCCTGCCGGCCTTCGCCAAGGCTGCCTGGCTCAGCATCCTGCCCGAGTTCAACCCGTTCAAATACAACTCCTTCCCCGTGAATGGCGCGCGGCAGTCGCATCTGCTGACACGGGCATTGCAGCAGGCGATCCTTCGCCACGCGCAGCAGAACCGGCTGCAGGACCTGCCGCCACTGCTCACCTTCCAGTCGGTGGTGGATTTCACCGTCAGCACGCGGGCCATCGTGACCTCGCTCTATGCCCATCTCCCCGCCAATGGCAGCGAGCTGGTGCTGTTCGACCTCAACCGCTCCACCAAATTCGGCCCCTTGCTCAGCACGGCGGCGGATACGCTGCTGACGCGGGTCGTGCCGCCATCGCCCCGGAACTTCCGCCTCGCCGTCATCACCAATGCCAGCGACGCCTCGAGCATGGTCGTCGAGCGCGTGACGGAGGCCGGGTCCACGGAGGAGAGGGTGCGCGAGCTTGGCCTGGTCTATCCTTTCGACGTGTTCTCGCTCTCCCACGTCGCCCTGCCCTTCCCGGTCACCGACGGGCTCTATGGCATCAGCCCCGATCCAACCGAGGATTTTGGCGTGCAGCTCGGCACCATCGCGGCGCGGGGCGAGCGCGGCACGCTGATCGTCAGCCAGGATGCGCTGCTGCGCATGGCTTCCAACCCGTTCTTCCCTTACCTGCTCGACCGGGTCGACGAGCCCTTGCGCGGTGCCGCCCCGGCGGCGAATCCTGGACGGCCGGGCGGGACATAAATCTCGGGATGAGGGCGGCACGTGTCAGGCGCCCAGCAACAGGGCTCCGCCCAGCAGCACCGTGAGCCCCACCAGCAACACGCCCGCGACCTCCCAGCGGCGCAGCTGCGCATCGGCCCACGCGACCGCGGCGCCAGCCCTGTCGAGGGCCGGCCCGCCCCGCTCCGCCAGCACGATGATATCCCCCTCCGGCACTCGGCCGGCGCCGCGCGCCCAGCGGTGGAGCAGCAGCAGGGCCGCCCCGCCGAGAAGCATTGGCCAGAGCAGCTTCCACAGCGCCGCCGGCGCCAGCAGGTTCGCCACCGTCTCGCCGCTGATGGCGGGGTAGAGCGCCCAGGGAACGGCCAGCGAGGCGACAACAACGGCCAGCCAGGGGAACAGCAGGCCACGCGGCGCGGAAGAGGCCGGCTCGCCCCGCGCACCGCGCGCCAGGGTGAGCAGGAGATGCAGCATGAGCAGCGTGCTGCCCGCCCCCGCCACGGCCATGGCATCGCCCAGCAGGCCGTAACCGAACAGCGGCTTGGCCGCGAGCTTGGCGAGTGCCCCGCTGGTCAGCGGCATGCCGCCGAGGCTGAGCGCCAGGATGCCCGTCAGCACCAGCAGGATTCGCCATTGCGCTGCCCCTGCCATGGCCAGGATGCCGATGGCGAGGAACAGGGCACCCTTCACCAGCATGTGGTGCACGGCATAGTAGGCGGCGAGGCTGGCCGCGCCGGCATCGGCATTCTCCAGCCCGGCGCCGAGAATGACGGCGAGAAGCCCCATCTGGCTGACGGTGGAATAGGCGAGAATGGTCTTCGCCCGCCGCTGGGTCATGCCAAGGGCGACGCCGTAATAGGCGGTGAACAGCCCGGCCAGGATGAGCACCGTACCCCAGAAGGGCAGGCCCGCTTCCAACGGCAGGAAGCGGATCAATCCGATGACGCCTGCCTTGACCACGATGCCACTGAGCACCGCCGAGGCCGGCATGGGCGCGGCGGGGTGGGCGAGCGGCAGCCAGACATGCAACGGGAACAGCCCCATCTTCAACGCGAAGCTCAGGATCAGCAGGGCAAGGATGCCGCCCCGCATGGGCGATGCGGGCAAGGCGGCGACAACCTCGCGGATCGGGGGATTGGCGTCCGGATGGCCGGCCGCGAGCATGACGAGGGCGAGCAGCAAAAAGGCCTCCCCCAGCAGCGCCAGCACGACATAGACCCGCCCCGCGCGGTGAGCCGGGATGGTCTGCTCATGGGTGACGAGACCATAGGCGGCGAGGCTCGCCAGGGTGAAGAGCAGGTAGAAATTCACCACGTCGCCGACGATGAACAGGCCGAGGCACCCCGCCAGCGTCAGCAGCCACCAGATGGCGAAGGCGGGGGCTTCAGGGTCCCGCGCCATATAGGTGGCGGCATAGGCCCCCGCCGCGCTCCACAGCAGCGCCGCGCCTCCCAGCAGGATGGCGCCTGGCGCATCGAGTACCAGCGTCAGCCGGAACGGGGGTGGGAAGATGGCATAGCTGCCCTCTGGCAGAATGAGAGCGGCCAGCAGGGCGGGCAGCGAGGCAAAGACCAGCAGCGATGGCGCCCGCGCGCGGGCAGGGCGCAGGAGGCAGCACGCCGCCATCAGCAGCGGCACGAGCAACGCCGCCGCCAGCAGCAATCCCTGCGCCCTCATGGCAGCACCGTCATGGGCTGCACCGCGCGGCCGATTTGCAGAAAGGTGAAGGGCTGCAGCGGAACGAAGCCCAGCAACACCGCCACCACCGCCAGCACCAGGGCCGCCATCTCCATGCGGCGCGGGATCGCCACCCGCGTCACCAGGGGGCGCTCCGGCCTGGCCAGGGCCTGGTTGATGATGCGGAAGACATAGCCCCCCGCCATCAGCCCGCCCGCCAGGATCGTCGCCGCCAGCCAGGGATGGCCATTCACCACCGCCGCTGTCAGCAGCAGGCATTTCGCGACGAAGCCGCCGCTCGGCGGAATACCCACCAGGGACAATCCGGCGAGGCCGAAGGCCGCGGCGCTGACCGGCAGCACACGGCCGAACCCGCCGAGCTCTGCGATCCGGTCGTGGCCGAAGGCTTCGATGATGACACCGGCGGCCAGGAACATCGCCGCCTTGGCCAGTGCATGGGAGACGAGCTGAAGCGCGCCGCCGGTCCAGGCAATGGTGCTCCAGGCCGGCACGGTCTCGCTGCCGGCGGCGAGCGGAAAGACGATGAAGAGATAGCCGATCTGCGCCACCGTCGAATAGGCGATCAGCAGCTTCAGCCGCGCCTGGCGGAGCGCGATGACGCTGCAGAACAGGATGGAGGCCGCGCCGAGCACCGCCAGCGCCTGCCCCGCCAGGGCCGCCGCGCCGGAGGGCGCGACATCGAGGATAAGGCGGAGGATCAGGAAGACCGGCGCCTTGATGACCAGCGCCGAGAGGATCGCACTGGCCGGCGCGGGCGCCCCCGCATGGGCTGGCGGCAGCCACAGGTGGAACGGGAACAGCGCGGCCTTGGCCAGCAGCCCCATGATCATCAGCGCGAGCGCGACGGAAACGGCCTCCCCCCTCGTATCCATGCGCGAGAGCGTCAGCAGGTCGAGCGTTCCAAGGCTGCCATAGAGAAGGCCGGTGCCCAGCAGATAGAACAGCGAGCCGAGCAGTGCGAACATCAGGTAGCGCAGAGCGGCGGCCACGGTCTCGGCACGCCCGTCGAGGCAGACCATCGGCACGGCGGCGAAGGTCAGCAGCTCCAGCGCGACATAGAGGTTGAACAGATCCTCACCGACGAAGACCGCGTTCAAGCCGCTCCAGACAGCCAGCAGCATCACCCAGAAGGTGGTGGCCGAGCGCCCGCCCTGGCGGCCGGGTTCCAGCGCATCCTGCGCGCGTGCGAAATGCCCGGCGGCGGCGGCCACCAACGCCGTCATGGCGAGCATGGCGGCACTCAGCCCATCCGCCCGCATGGCGATGCCGAGCGGTGGCTGCCAGCCGCCGACGACGTAGGAGAGCGCCCGGCCATTCAGCAGAAGCGTGGTAACAATGGCGGCGGCAATGGCGAGCCCGGCAGCCAGGGCCACCATGGCGATGCGCTCGGCGAAGCGGGGGCCGAGGGCCAGGATCGCCAGCACGGCGCAGACGGGCAGGATGACGGCGAGCACGAGCAGAAACCCGTCCGGCGTCGGCACATGGACGGAGACCGCCGCCAGCGCCGTCACGGATCATCCCCGCGCGGCCGGGAGGTGGGGGTGGAGGCGACATTCAGCGTCTCCTCCCCCGTCAGTTCGAACAGCCGCCCCAGCAACGCGATGGCGAGGGCCGTGGCCGAGAAGGCGACGACGAGGCCGGTGATCACCAGGGCCTGCGGCACCGGGTCGCCGCCGAAGCCTGCCCCCGCGCCACGCCGCGCCAGCGCCCCGAAGACGAGGAAGATGCCGGCACCCAGAATGTTGAAGCCGACGACGCGGCGCAGCAGCCCCTGATGGGTGATGCCGATGAACAGCCCGATCCCCACGAGCCCCGCCCCGCAAAGCCCCAGCAGCGTCCCCGGTTCGGCGAGGCCGGACATCATGACCCCGGCGCCTTGCGGGCGGGCCCGGCGACCAGCAGGGCAAGCGTCACGGCCAGGGAAACGGCCAGCGCCGCCTCCATGCCGATGATCAGCGGCTTTGCGGCCCCCTCGGGATAGGCCAGGAATCCGCCCGCGATGGCGAAGCCGAGAAAGCCGATCAGCAGGAAGATGGCCGGCCCGCCCACCAGCAGCAGGCGCAGGGCCAGCCGGCCGGTCTCCGGCTCCGGCCGCAGGCCCGCCAGGATGACCAGCAGCCACATGGCGGCCAGCACCATGCCGGCCTGGAAGGTGCCACCGGGCGCATCCGCACCGGCCCAGAACATGTAGATGCCGATGACGACGCCGAAAGGCGGCAGCAGCCGCGCGAGATAGGTAAGCGAGGCGGGGGCCATAGCCGAACGAAGAGCCGGCGCCCCGCCCCAGAATGCATCCGGCGCCAGCGACCAGACGCCAATCAGCGCCAGGACCACCACCACCTTCTCCAGCACCGTATCGAGCGCGCGATAGGCCAGCAGGACGGCAGTCACCGGATTGCCGAGGCCGGTGCCCTCCAACGCGGCGGCCGAGGCGGGCGCCAGGCTCGGCGCCGGGTTGGGGAGGGTGAGCACCGCGACCGCCAGCCCCAGCGTGACGGCGCCGCACACCAGCGCTGCCACCGCCTTGCCTGCCCCGGACATCGGCCGGGCCAGGCCAACCCGGCGCTTGCGCAGATGCGCCTCCGCCCGCAGCAGCAGGATGCCGGTGCCCCCGCCGCCGATCGCCACCTCGGTCAGCGCCACATCCGGCGCCGATACCCGCACCCAGCCCAGCCCCAGCAGCAGGCCGAAGGCGATGAAGGCAATGATGGCGTTCCGGTCCTCTCCCGCCCGGCCGATATGCATGGCCAGCGCCAGCAGCCAGGCGGCCAGGGCCAGGTCCAGCAGCAGGGTCACGGGCCGGGCCCGCGCCGGTGGATGACGCCCGCGATGAGCTGGCTGACCGCCGCCGCCGAAAGCTGCGCCAGCAGCCAGACACAGAGCAGCTTGAGGGCGCCCGCGAGGCTGGAGGCCTGCGGCAGCAGGCCCAGCACGATCAGCCCGAGCCCCAGATTGTCCGCCTTGCTGAGGGCATGCAGGCGGCTCAGCGCATCGGGAAACCGCAACAGGCCGAGAGTACCGGCGAGGAAGAACACCGCCCCCAGGGCGACGCACAGCAGGGTGAAGGCATTCGCGAGCAGGCTCATGCACCATCCTCCCCTTCGGGCCGGGTGGATCTGTCGCCCCCCAGCGCGAAGGCGGCGCAGGAAAAGGCGGCGAACAGCACGAGCAACAGGGCGACGTCGCTCACCCCTTCCGCCCCGGATGCGGTGCCCAGCAACAGCAGGGCAGCGGCGCCACCGGTGCCGAGCAGTTGCACGGCCATCAGGCGCTCGGCCGGGGCGCCGGCTCGGAGGGTCCGGAACAGCCCCGCCGCCGTCACGGCCAGGATGAACAGCGCGGCGCCGGTGAGGATGTCAGCCATCGCCCGCCTCTCCCCGCAGGAGCCGGCGGAAGGCCGCCTCATCGGCGGCGATCTGCGCCGCGACGGGTTGGCCCAGATCGAGGCAGTGGACGTGCAAGGTGCCATCCGCGTCGGCAGCGACCGGGAGCTTGCCCGGTTGCAGGCCCATCAGCGTGCAGGATGCCTCCCGGGCCATGCCGCCCGGAAGCGATGAGCGGCAGGCGATGAAGCCCGGGCGCAGTGCCGGGCGCCCGGTGAAGGCGCGGCGGGCCACATCGACGCCCGCGATGACGGATTGCGCCAGGAAGCGGGCGAGGAAGCGCGGCAGGGCCAGCAGGGAAACGCCCCCGCCCGGCGGCCAGAGGAGGGCGCTGACCCAGCTTGCCACCGCCGCGGCAGCGAGCCCCACGGCCAGGTCCGCTGGCGCAAGCCCCATCAGGATGGCGCAGAAGGCCAGGAAGCCGGCGCCGCGAAGGAGAAGCGCGCGCGGTGGAAGCATGGTTCCCATCATCGCCACGCCAGCGCCGCGCGCCGCGCATCAGGATCGCGCGGGTGGGCTCCGGGAGGGATGCGGCACGGTACAGGCTTCATGGGACAAAGGCGCCATATCCAGACCGACGAATGGAACCTGCCGATTGTTCCGCGGCCAGGGTAGCGCCCGTCCCGCGGCGCGGCATCAACAACCTGTCCCACTTCTGTGCCCGGCGTCCCATTGTGGGCCGGGTTGGCGCGCAGCGTATTCAGGCCTCCATGGTGACACGGCCGGCGGTCTCGGCTGCATCCTTCCCCGGAGAGCCGAGCAATTCCGCGAGCCAGAGCGTGGAGGGATGCTGGGCGCAGAAGGTCAGCAGGGCGATGGTGATCGGCACGCCGATGAAGGCGCCAAAGACGCCCCAAAGGTAGCTCCAGAAGAAGACCGAGAACAGCACGGCCACGGGCGACATGGACAGCGCGCTTCCCGCCACGCGCGGCTCGACATAGCTGCCGACAATGAACTGAATGAGGTTCAGGCAGGCAAAGACGGCAATGACCGCCTGCCAGGATTCGAACTGCGCCATGGCGAACAGGGTGGGGAACACCGTGGCGACCAGCGGCCCGAGAACGGGGATGTAGTTCAGCAGGAAGGCGATGAAACCCCATTCCTCGGCCAGCCTCAGCCCCATGATCCGCGCGAAGCCCCAGACCAGCAGGCCGGTGACCACGCTCATCAGCGTGCGTACCAGCATGTAGCGGCGGATCTTGGCCGCCGTCCTCATGCCACCCTGGAGCAGGACCCGGGCTGCCTCGCGGTTGCGCATGGCACGCAGCCTGCGGCCGAAATCCTCCACCTCCAGCAGGCCGAGGATCACGTAGACGAGCACCACCAGCCAGAAGCTCATCGTGCTGTTGAGCCGGCCGGTGATGGTTTGCGCGGTGCGCAACAGCCACCCCACGCTGAAAGTCTCCGACCACGCGCCGGCCACCGCCACGCCATGCCCTTCCAGCCAGAGGGTGGCCTGGTCGTAGAAGGACTGGAAGCGGGCGGCATCGCTGACGATCCAGCGCCCGACCCGCCCGAAGGCCCAGGCCATCAGCGAGCCGAAGGCGAGGAAGGCCACCACCATGACGGCGATGCTGATGGCGAGCGCAAGCAGGCGCGGCAGAAAGGCCTGCAGGCTTCTCTGAAGCGGCCAGACCAGCGCGATGATGAACAGCGCGAAGGCGATGGGCGCGAATACCGTGCTGGCCACCGACAAGGCGGCAACAGCCATGATGGCCGCGATGACGATCAGCGAGGATCGCTCGAATGTTCCGGTGGTCATGTTACGCGGCCTGCCAGTTCGTCGAGATGAAATACCGATCTTTGCCGATCACGTCCCTCCGCACCCAGCGAAAGACATTCGCCGGGCGCGGTTGCTTCCTGGCCGCGCCCTGCATCAGGGCGCAGCGCACGCTCCGGCGCCGGAGGTCATGCCAGCCTCATGGGACAGCCGGAGAAGGTGGCACGGCGGGGCTGGTATGGGCCGCGAGCGCCTCGCGCAGCGCCGTCTCCTTCGTCTCGTCGAAGGAGGTACGCATCAGCGTGCCGCCGACGCCCTGAAGATCGGCCAGGACCTTGTCGGTGGTCATCTTGCGGATGAGCAGGAACAGCCCGGCCGTGCCGGGCTGAAGCACGCTGGCGGCGTCCTTCATGAACTGGTCGTTGATCCCGACATCGGTCAGCTTGCCGCCAATGGCGCCCGAGGCCGCGCCGATGGCCGTGCCCAGCAAGGGCGCCAGGAAGATGAGGCCGACCAGCGTGCCCCACAGTGCGCCGGAAGCAGCCCCGGCGGCGGTGAGGTTCATCATCTGGTTCAGCTTGATCTCCCCCTTCTCGTTCTTGACCACGACCACGGCGTCTCCGAGCTCGATCAGATATTCGCGCTGGAGGGAGAGGACCTTCTGGCGAACCTCCTCGGCCTTTTCCTCCGTGGGGAAGGCGATGAAAACCAGATCGCTCATGAGTGCAGATCCTTGTTGTCTGGCGGGAAAGCGGCACCGCCGCGCCCGCGCGGTTGATTCAGGAACCCAGCAAAAGGGGGATGGAGCGGCCGGCCCCGCGCCCGCATGCCGGAGACGGGCAGGTTCCCCCGAGCATTCCGGCCTCCCCGACGGCGGTCATCATTTCCATGGATCGGCTCCGGTAAGAGTTTGTCGGCGGTACGCGGCTCGTGGTGTTGGCCCGCCCGGCCCTCGCGCCGGCGGCGGGCCAACCGTGTCAGGAAGGCGCCGGCGGGCCGGGCGGCGAGGATGCAGCGGCGTTGCCCCCGAGCGGCTTGACGCGCTGGCCGGGATGCAGCGCCTGAATGCCAGCCGAGACGATCATCTCCCCCGGCGTCAGCCCCTGCGACAGGATTACTTTGCCGGGCTCGAAGCGCAGCACATCCACATCCCGCAGCGAGACCGCCGAGGTGGCCGGATCGACGACCCAGACAGCGGGCGAGGCACCCTGCTGCGTCAGCGCACTGGCCGGAATGGTGAGGATGGCCAGCGAATTGCGCTCCAGCGTGCCCACCACGGTCGAGCCCAGCCGCATCGCCTCCGGCGGCTCCTGCAGCCCGACACGGACCTCGAAGGTCCGTGTCACCGGGTCCGCCTGCGGCGCCACCTCCCGCACCCGGCCATAGGTCACCACCCCGGGGGCATCGGCGAGGGCCACGCGGATGGCGGCCTCGCCCGCCTCCGTCTCCAGCAGCCGGGCGGGCACGTTGAAGACGGCGTCCCGGCCATCGTCGCGCGCGAGCTGCACGACCACCTGGCCGGGCTGAACCACCTCGCCGGGCTCGACATTGCGGGCCGTGACCACACCGGCGGCGCCCGCCCGCAGCTCCGTGAAGCCGAGACGGTCCCGCGCCAGGGCGAGCTGCGCCTCGGCATTCTCCAGCTGCGCCTGCGCGGCCTCCCGCGCGCGGAGCGCCTGGTCGAAGCGCGGCCGGGTGGTGAAGCCCTCGGCCATCAGCTGCTCCTGCCGCTGGAAGGCGCTGCGGGCGGTGTTCACCTCGCCCCGCGCCGCCGCCAGCGCAGCCCGCGCGACCGTCAGCGCATTCTGCTCGATGGCGGGGTCCAGCCGGGCGATCACCTGCCCGGCCTCCACACGGTCTCCCACATTGACCGGCCGCTCCAGCACCCGGCCGCCGATGCGGAAGGCCAGGCCGACATCCTTCCTGGCCTGGATCTCGCCGCTCAGCACGACATCGCTGGCGAGCCTGCCGGCCTCGACCGTGACGACGCCGACAGGCCGCGCCTCCGGTGGTGGCGGCTGCCCCTCGCCACACCCCGCCAGCATCAGGGCGAGTGCCATTGGCGGCACGATCGGCTTCATCATGGGGAGACTCCCACGGCTGCCCCGTTGCGCGCCTTGCCCCGGCTGGAGGAGCCGAAGACGGCGACGTAGAGCACCGGCAAGAGAATGAGGGTCAGCACCGTCGCCACCAGCAGGCCGCCCATGATGGCGAAGGCCATCGGCCCCCAGAACACCGTGGGCGCGATCGGGATCATGCCCAGCACCGTGGAGATGGCCGTCAGCATGATTGGCCGGAAGCGCGTGGTGCTGGCATCCAGCGCCGCTTCCACGACGCCCTTCCCCGCCGCGCGCTCCGCCTCGATCTGCCCCACCAGGATCACCGCGTTCTTCGTGATGATGCCGATGAGCGCGAGCACGCCGAGCAGCGCCACGAAGCCAAGCGGCTTGCCCGAGAGCAGCAACGCGCCCACGACGCCTATCAGCCCGAGCGGCGCGATGCTGAGCACGATGGCGAGGAGGCGAAAGCTCCTGAGCTGCGCCATCAGCACGGTGAACATGATGAGCAGCATCACCGGCGCGACGGCGATGACGGAGGCCTGTGACTTCGCGCTTTCCTCCACCGTGCCGCCGACGGCGATGTCGTAGCCCGGCGGAAGCGTCTGCCTCAGCGCATCGATGGAAGGCTGCAGGGCGGTGACGACCGTCTCCGGCAGAATGCCCGGCGCGACATCGGCGGAGACGGTGAGCGTCGGCAGCCGGTCCCGCCGCCAGACGAGCGGCATGTCGAGCTCGTAGTCGAAGGTGACGAATTGCGAGATCGGCACGGAGCGGCCGCCAGGCAATGCCACCTGCATGCTGCGCAGCGTATCCAGCGAGGCGCGGTCCGCATCCTGCGCGCGCACGACAACGTCGATGAGATAGATGTCGTCCCGCAGCTGGGTGACGACGGTGCCGGAGACCACAGTATTGATCACCGCCGCCAGCGCCTGCGAGCTGAGGCCAAGGCGGCGCGCCTCATCCTGATCCACGCGCAGCCGCAGGGAACGCGAGGGCTCGATCCAGTCGAAATTGATCTGCCGCGCCTGCGGGCTGGCGGCGATGACCTGCGCGAGCTTCATGGCGATGTCGCGGATCTCGGTGGCATCCCGCCCGCTCACCCGGTACTGCACGGGCCAGCCGACGGGCGGCCCCAGCTCCAGCGGCGAGACGCGCCCGACGACATTCGGGAATTCATTCGCCAGCAGCGCCTCGAGCTTCTTCTGCAGCCTCTCGCGCCCCGCCACGTCCTTGGCGACGATCACGAGCTGGCTGAAGAAGTCGTTCGGCAGTTGCGCGTTCAGCGGAAGGTAGAAGCGGATCGCGCCCCGGCCGATATAGGTGCTCCAGCGGTCGACATCCGGGTCGTCCTTCAGCGCCGCCTCAAGGCGGGTGGCGGTGGCCTCGCTGGCATAGATCGAGGCATTCTGCGGCAGCGTCAGATCGACGAGCAGTTCCACCCGGTCGGAAGCCGGGAAGAACTGGCGCGGCACCAGCGGCAGGGCAAGGATGGAGGCGACGAACAGGCCGAGGGTGATGCCAATCGTCACCCAGCGCAGCCTGATCGCGCCCGACAGCAGCTTGCGAAACACCAGGACGAGGCGGCCGGGGCCGCCGGATGCCGAGGCCTTTGGCGCCTTCAGCATCGCGACGCCAAGGACGGGCGCGAAGATCACCGCGACGAACCAGGAGATGGCGAGCGCGATGGCCACCACGGCGAAGAGCGAGAAGGTGTATTCGCCCGCCGAGCTGGCCGCGAAGCCGATGGGCACGAAGCCCGCCATCGTCACCAGCGTGCCGGCCAGCATCGCGGCGGCGTATTTCTCGAAGGCGAATGTCGCAGCCTTGGTCTTTTCCTCCCCGGCCGCGAGGCGGGTGACCATGGCATCCGTCGTCGTCATCGCGTCATCGACCAGCAGCGCGAGGGCGATGATCAGCGCGCCAAGCGAGATACGCTGCATGTCGATATTCACGACATCCATGCAGGCGAAGACGATGGCGAGGGTGAGCGGAATGGAGAGCGCGACGACAAGACCCGGCCGCACGCCGAGACTGATGAAGCTCACCACAAGGATGATGGCCACCGCCTGCCACAGCGACATCATGAAGTCGTCGATCGCGTGCTCCACTGTGACGGCCTGGTCGGCGACCAGTCGGGGCTCGATACCGACGGGGAGATCAGCGGTGATCTCGGCCATCGCTTCCTTGATGTTGGCGCCGAGCGCCAGGATGTCCCCGCCATCGCGCATGGCGATGCCGAGGCCGATCGCCTCCTGCCCATTCACCCGGAACATCGGCTGCGGTGGATCGGCGTAGCCGCGCCGCACGGTGGCGATATCCGCCAGCCGGACCATGCGGTCGCCCACAGGGAAATTCACCTCCAGGAGATCGGCCTCCGACTGGAAGGCGCCGGAGATGCGCACCGAGAAGGCTTCATCCTGCGTCTGGATGACACCAGCGGGCCGCACGACATTCTGGCTTTGCAGCGCCGCCAGCAGCATGGCGCGGTCGATGCCCAGATTGGCAAGCTCCCGCACGGAGAATTCCACGAAGATGCGCTCGTCCTGCGCGCCGATAATCTCGATCTTGGAGACATCGGGCACCAGCAGCAGCCGGGAGCGGGCGGCCTCCACATAGTCGCGGAGTTCCCGTCCGGTGAAGCCGTCGGCGGTGAATCCGTAGATGATGCCGAAGGTGTCGCCAAACCGGTCGTTGAAGAACGGGCCAAGCGTGCCCGCAGGCAGGGTATGGCGGATATCGGCTATGAGATTCCGCACCCTGTACCACGTGTCCTGCACCACATTGGCGGGCACGGATTGCTGGAGGTTGACGAAAATCGTCGTCCTGCCGGCGGTGGTATAGCTGCGCACCGTGTCGATGCCCGGTGTTTCCTCCAGCTGGCGCTCCAGCCGCTCCGTCACCTGGTTGAGCGTTTCCTCCACCGTGGCGCCCGGCCAGATGGCGGAGACGACCATGGACTTGATGACGAAGCTGGGATCCTCGCTGCGGCCGAGGCGGACAAAGGACAGCACGCCGGCGGCAACGGCAATGATCATGAGATAGATGACGACCGAGCGGTTCTTCAGCGCCCATGCAGAGAGGTTGAAACTCATCGCGCTTCCGTCCCCGCCAGCCGGACCTGCTGACCTTCACGCAAATAGCCTGCACCCGCCGTGACGACGATGTCGCCCGGTTTGAGCCCACCGGAGATGAACGCCGTCGCCGGGTCCTGGCCCGATAGCTCGACCTCGCGCAGGGAGACCGTCCTGGCCGTGGGGTCCACGATCCACACGGCTGTCTCCTGCCCGCGTTGCGTGAGCGACGTGGCGGGAATGGAGATGGCGTTGCCCTCGGCGCCGCGCACCATTCCCGCGACCGCCGTGCCAAGACGGAATCCGGGCGGCGGATCGGTGAGCCCGACCCGCACGCGGAAGGTTCGCGTCACTGGGTCCGCCTGGGGCGAGACCTCGCGCACACGGCCGCCTGCCGTCACCGACGGGTCGCCGGCCAGAGCCACCCGCACCCGGTCATCGGGCGAGATGCGGCGGGCGAGATCGGCGGAGATCTCGAACACGGCGTCACGGCCCTCCCGCCGGGCGAGCTGGACGATCATGCGCCCCGCCGGAACCACTTCGCCAGCCTCCGCGCCCACCCGGGTGACGACGCCGGGCGCATCCGCCTTCAGGGTCGTGAAGCCCACGATATCCTCGGCCATGGCGACACGGGCCCGGGCGGCATCGACCTGCGCCCGCGCGGCGGTGCGCGCCTGCTCGGCCGTCTCGAAATCCGCCCGTGAGGCGAAGTCACGGTCGACGAGGTGCCGCTGCCGCTGGAACTGGTTCTCCGCCTTGCGAAGGTCGCTCTGCGCCGTCGTCAGCGCCGCCCGCGCCGAACGGAGATCATTGAGCTCGTTCTCCGGGTCGAGGCGCGCGACGACCTCTCCCTCCCGCACCGTGGCGCCCATGCCGACGAGCCGCTCGGCCAGCCGCCCGCCAATGCGGAAGGCGAGCGCGGCCTGGTCCTGTGCCTCGATATGGCCGGTGAAGCTGATATCCGCCGCCTCGCCGGGCGGCTCGACCGTAATGGTCCGGACCATTCGTGCCGGCGGCGGAGGAGCTTCCTCGCCTTCGCGCTGACAGGCCGCGGCCAGCAGAACCACGGCCGCGAGCGCCGCCCTCTCCGATAACCGGGGGGAAGCGAAGCCGCGAAGGATGGCCCGGGCCCTGGCGATTGTCCCGCCCTGGCGGCTGCCCCGCTGGGGAGGTCCTTCTGGGGTACCGTTCAACTGCGTCATACCTTCCCCTGGCCGGCGCGGAGCACAGACGGTGCGGCCCTGTGCGGGATGAGCATCACGGCATCAGCCTTCCCCGGATGGTGGGAGAGACGCTAGCAACAGTCCGGTGAGCGCGGATGCGCTCAGAATCCCAAGGCTGCTCCGGCCATCCCAATTTCCCCCGCGTAGCGGGCACCCCTGCCCGCGCCCTTCATCCGGCAAGGCGGACCGCCAGGTCGGCATGCGGCTCGTGCAACTCCGGCTCGGCGCCGCCGGTCAGCACGATATTTCGGATGGCATGCCTCGCCATGCTTCTGCCGCGTATCTCGGTCGGGCTGTGGCCGAACTCCCGCCGGAAAGCACGGCTGAAGGTCGAATGATCGGTAAAGCCGACCTCATGACCGATGACATGAATGGAGAGCGTCTCTTCATGCGCGGTAAGGCGGCGATGCGCCTCCCGCAAACGCTCACGGTTGATGAAATGCGCGACGCCGCCGCTGCTCTCGAACAGCCGGTAGAGCTTGGAGCGTGACATGGCGAGAAGCCGCCTCAGTTGCTCCGGCCCGAAATCGGGCGAAGACATATTCTGCCTTACGATCAGCCGGGCCCTGTCGATCAGCGCGGCGGCCGGAGATTGTCCGGCGGCCTCCTGGCCGGCAGGCAGGGAGGTAAGGCAGGCCGCGACGAGGGCGCGGGTAGGGGGCAAGAGGGCGCTCGCCTGTTCCCCCGGAATCATCGGCAGCAGGCGCGCGAGGTCCTCCAGGTGACGGCCCAGGAGCGACGCGAAGTGGGGATTCACCTCCAGGTGGTGCGCGCGACTGAAATTCTCCTGCTTATCGCCAGGGAATTCGGGCGGGAGGTGGAGTGCGACCACCTCGGTATCCGCCCCTGCTCCGGTGAAAGATCGCCTGCGGTGACGAAATGCCGGGTGCGGCACTGAGCCAGCCAGCGGAGCCGCTACCGTCCGGCCCAGCATCACGCACCAATAGCCTTCCAGGGGCCCGGCCTCCTGCGGCCACGGCAATGCCGGCACACCGGAGCAGATGATCCGTGACAGAATGGCGTCCCCGAGCTTCCATGACGCAAGCTCGGCGGCAGTACCGGCCTTCATCGCGGAGGCCGGGTTTGGCGCGGCCATGCCGGCATACAGGACATGCCACCCCTCGCGGTTTTCCTCCGACAGCCGGCTGACGCTGGAGAAACGCCGGAGGGAAAAGGCTCCGATAGTGGCCTCTGGCCCATTCCGCGATTGGTCTCGCACGAGACACCCCCGCCGGTTTGTTCTCTGTCAGCCCCTGCGCCTCGCCGCCGGAACCGGGGACGAGAAGCGCTTACCAAAGAAAAGAAAGCCGGTAGGCCGGCAAGCTCGCACATCCCAACCGGGGATAGCTGCCTGCCACGCCAAAAACTCTGCGCCTCGGGCCAAGCCAGCGTCAAGCCCAAGCTGGGCTGGCGGATGGGACGGAGACATCACGGTAACGGCAGCAAAAAACTGCCATGTTCGCGGCCGGCGGGAAGCGCAGTCTCAGTGTGTGGCGGAGAGGAATGCCGGGGGCGAGAGCCGAGCAAAGCGGGCGCCGAAACGCCAATCAGCCACACGGAGAAAATGTTCCGTGCGGCGCGGCAAATAAAATTTTAGGTAACTGGCGCGCCCGAAAGGATTCGAACCTCTGACCCCCAGATTCGTAGTCTGGTGCTCTATCCAGCTGAGCTACGGGCGCCGACCAGTGGGCGGGGGAATAACCTGTACGGCGGGGGGACGCAACAGGGGAAAGCCCTTGCGGGCGTTTTTTTATGTCGGCGGGATGACAGGGACAGGGCCGCTTTATCCACCGCGGGCGCGGAGAGCCCGCTGGCCGGACAGCCAAGCCAGGGCGAGCACCAGCAGCCATGCAGCCACCGTCAGCAACCACCATTCTTCGAATCTGGCATAGAGGCCACGGTATTGCGTTGGCCCGTCGAGATCCGCCCAGACCGCGATTAGCAGGGCCAGGTTGAGCAGCAGCGCGCTGATGGCGCCTGCGGGAGACGGCGTTCGCTGGCCCTTCCGGTGGCGCCAGAAAGCCACCGCCAGCCAGAACAGCACAATCAGCAGGAGCGCAGCCGCACTGGCCATCAGGAGGAGCACAACACCGAGGCCGGTGAGATTCACCATGTGCCACGCTCCCTGCCTGATATGGAGGGCGCGCCGTGGCGCACCCTCCCCCGCCTCTCAGGCGGCGAGCTTGTCCAGCTCACGCAGGACGGCGTCGCCCATGACGCTGGTGCCCACGCGGGCCGTGCCCGGGCCCATGATGTCGGCGGTACGCAGGCCACCGGCCAGCACCTTCTCCACCGCCGTCTCGATCATCTTCGCATCCTCTTCCATGCCGAAGGACCAGCGGAGCAGCATGGCGAAGGAAAGCATCTGCGCGCAGGGATTGGCGATGCCCTTGCCCGCGATATCCGGCGCCGAGCCATGGATCGGCTCATACAGCGCGTTGCGGCGGCCGGAGGAATCCGGGGCGCCCAGCGTGGCGGAGGGCAGCATGCCCAGCGAGCCCGTCAGCGCCGCCGCGAGATCGGACAGCACGTCGCCGAACAGGTTGCCGGCCAGGATGACGTCGAACTGCTTCGGCCGGTTGGCGAGCTGCATGGCGCAATTGTCGGCATACATGTGGCTCAGCTCGACATCCGGGAATTCGTCGCGCCCGATCTCGCTGACCACGGCGCGCCATAGGCGGCCGGACTGCATGACATTCGCCTTCTCCACGCTGGTCAGGCGGTTGCTGCGCTTGCGGGCGAGGTCGAAGGCCACGCGGGCCACGCGGGCGATCTCATCCTCGGTGTACACCTCGGTATCGATGCCGCGGCGCTTGCCATTGGGCAGGGTCTCCACGCCGCGCGGCTCGCCGAAATAGATGCCGCCGGTGGTCTCGCGCACGATCATCAGGTCGAGCCCGCGCACCACATCGGGCTTCAGGCTGGAGGCATCGACCAGCGGCTCCAGCACCAGGGCCGGGCGGAGGTTCGCGAACAGGCCAAGCTCCTTGCGCAGGCGCAGGATGCCCAGCTCGGGGCGCTTGTCGAAGGGCAGGCTGTCCCACTTCGGGCCACCCACGGAGCCGAACAGCACCGCATCCGCCGCCAGGGCACGCTCCACCGTGCGGTCCGGGCAAGGGGAACCCTCGGCCTCCAGCGCCGCACCGCCAACCAGCCCTTCCTCGATGCCGAAGCTCACATGCCGGCGCCGGTCCATCCAGTCGATGACGCGCCGCACCTCGTGCATCACCTCGGGGCCAATGCCATCACCAGGGAGGACCAGCAGCTTCTTGTTCGCGGACATGCTCTTGGGTGTCTCTTTCCTGCCGTAGGAGGGGCTAATCAGGCGGAATCGCCGGATCGGGTCAAGGTGCTTGCAAAAAAGGCCGGGGAAGGAATTCCCCGGACCCCTTCTTTTCTTTCTGCGAGTCTTTTCGGCTTCGGCTTTTGAGGCCGTTGTCTTTTAAGACGTAGGTTCAGGTCGCGCCGGAGGCCCATGACCTTCGGCGACTGAGGGTTCAGCAAGCGTGGCCTTTTGATTCATAAAAAAAGCCATTCAGCGCCACGCCCAGGTGGTCTCAGCCAAACCCAAACTGACAGAAAGAAAAGAAGGGGGCCTGGGGGAATT
>JH599969.1:0-22165 GCA_000245075.1 Acetobacteraceae bacterium AT-5844 | reverse complement strand
GGGCCTGGGGGAATTCATTCCCCCAGCCTTACCCTTCAAACTTCACCGATAAAGCCAGGGCTGCGCCGCCTGCTGGCGTGATTCAAAACTGTCGATGGCGCTGCCGCGCTGCATGGTCTGGCCGATATCATCCAGCCCATTGAGCAGCAGGTGCCGCCGCAGCGGGTCGATCTGGAAGGGAATTTCCTCCCCGTTCGGCCGCACCACGACCTGCCGCTCCAGATCCACGCTGATGCGCGCGTTCTCGCCCATCCGCGCGTCTTCCATCAGCTGGTCGCACACTTCGCGCGGCAGCTTGATGGGCAGGATGCCATTCTTGAAACTGTTGTTGTGGAAGATGTCGGCGAAATCCGGCGCGATGACGCAGCGGATGCCGAAATCCAGCAGCGCCCAGGGCGCGTGCTCGCGGGAGGAGCCGCAGCCGAAATTCTCATGCGCGATGAGGATTTCCGCCTTCCGGTACGGTTCCTGGTTCAGCACGAAATCCGGGTTCTCGCTGCCATCCTCATTGTAGCGGAGGTTGGCGAAAGCGGCCTTGCCCAGACCCGTGCGCTGGATGGTCTTGAGGAAGCGCGCGGGGATGATCTTGTCGGTATCGACATTCGCCATCGGCAGCGGCGCGGCGATGCCCGTCAGGGTGGTGAAGGCGTCCATGGTTCAGGCCATCTCCCGCACATCGGTCAGTCGCCCGGTGATGGCGGCGGCGGCGGCCATGGCAGGGCTCAGCAGGTGGGTGCGGCCGCCGGGACCCTGGCGACCCTCGAAGTTCCGGTTGCTGGTGCTGGCGCAACGCTGGCCCGGCGTCAACTTGTCCGGGTTCATGCCAAGGCACATGGAGCAGCCGGCCTCCCGCCACTCGAAGCCGGCTTCCTTGAAGACGGCGTCCAGCCCCTCGGCCTCCGCCGCATGCTTCACCAGGCCGGAGCCCGGCACCACCATGGCGCGCACGCCCGGCGCCACGTTCTTGCCGCGCACGATCTCGGCAGCGGCGCGGATGTCCTCGATGCGGCTGTTGGTGCAGCTGCCAATGAAGACCACGTCCACCTTGAGGTCGGAGAGCTTCTGGCCCGGCGTCAGGCCCATATACTCGACCATGCGCTGCAGCTGGGCGCGGCGGGCCTCATCCTGCGCATCGGCCGGGTTCGGCACGGTGGCGGTGATGGGCAGCACATCCTCCGGGCTGGTGCCCCAGGAGACCATGGGCACGATCTCGGCGGCGTCCAGCACCACCTCGGTGTCGAAATGCGCGCCCTCATCGGTCGGCAGCGTCTTCCACCACTCGATGGCACGCTCCAGCGCCTCGCCCTGCGGGGCGAAGGGGCGGCCGCGGACATATTCGAAGGTGGTCTCGTCCGGGGCGATCATGCCGGCGCGGGCACCGCCCTCGATCGACATGTTGCAGACGGTGAAGCGCCCGGCCATGTCCAGCGACCGGATGGCCTCGCCAGCGAATTCGATGACATGGCCGGTGCCGCCGGCCGTGCCGATCTTGCCGATGATGGCCAGCACGATGTCCTTGGCCGTGCAGCCCTTGGGCAGCTTGCCGTTCACCGTGACGCGCATGTTCTTGGCGCGCTTCTGCAGCAGCGTCTGGGTCGCCAGCACGTGCTCGACCTCGGAAGTGCCGATGCCGAAGGCCAGCGCCCCCATGGCGCCGTGAGTAGACGTGTGGCTGTCGCCGCAGACGATGGTCATGCCCGGCAGGGAAAGCCCCTGCTCCGGCCCGACCACATGGACGATGCCCTGGCGCGCATCCGTCAGCGGGATGTAGGGCACCTGGAACTCGGCGACGTTCTTCTCCAGCGTCTCCACCTGCACCCGGCTCTCCGGGTCCTCGATGCCGGTGTAGCGGCTGGAATCGGTGGCGATGTTGTGGTCCACCACGGCCATGGTGCCGTCCAGGCGGCGCACCTTGCGGCCGGCCATGCGCAGGCCCTCGAAGGCCTGCGGGCTCGTCACCTCATGCACGAGGTGACGGTCGATGTAGAGAAGCGCGGTGCCGTCCGGAAGCGTCTCGACCAGATGGGCGTCGAAGATCTTATCGTAGAGCGTACGCGGCTTCGTGGCCGACATCGGCATGACCTCAGGGTAAAAGACACAATGGCACGCCACGGGCAGGTGGCGCGGGGCAGACACGGCACATATGGCGCCGGCACCCGCCCTATTGAAGCACCGGAGGAAGCCGCCCACCACCAGCGGCGCGCGCGGCCCTCCCCCGGCCACAGCACATAACTGTCGTGAACCCAGCTGAAAAGGGTCTTAATCTTTCGCGGATGGCGGCTTTGCCGCAAGGAGCCGAAAGAGAGCAGATCCGATGCCTCGCAGCGGCTCCGATGGGCTTTCCCATCAGCCTGGCGGCGCGTCTGGAGCATAGGTCAGCTCCTCAAGGCGAGCCACCCGGCATATTGAGCGCCAAACGGGAAACGGCACGGCATGGCACCGCGCCGCTTCCGCTCTCTCCGTAAAGCCGCCCTCAGATCGGCTCTGGCGTCACCGCCAGGCGCTCCTCGCCTTCGCGCTTGGGCAAAGGCGCCGTGCCCGCCCATTTCGCCCAGCTCGCCGTCAGGATGGGCACCAGGATGGCGGTGACCAGACAGGCCGTGGCGACGAGAACCGTGGCACTGGCAACGAGCGGCTTGAACTGCGGCAACATCTCGCCGATCAGCATGGGGTTGGCGATGGCCGCCCCCGCCGTGCTCGAAGCCGCAAGCCCCGCCGTGCCGTTGCCGCCGCCGATGAACTTGTCCGTCAGCATCAACGGAATGCCGGTGACGATGATGACCGCCACGCTCAGGATGAGCCCTGCCAGCCCGGCATCAAGGATCACGTGCAGGTCGAGCCCATTGCCCAGCGCGAAGCCGAAGAACGGGATCAGTGCATGGGTGCACTGGCCAAAGAACTTCCGCAGCTCTCCATCCAGGTTCCCCAGCAGGCAGCCGACGAGGAAGGGTAGCACCGCGCCCACGAACAGGCGCGGTTCAAAGGAGGCCACGCCCGAGGCGCCCAGGATCAACATGCTGACCAGCGGCCCGGATTCCACCGACATCAGCACATAGGCCCCGGCCTCCTCGGCCGTGCCGTATTGCTGCATCAGCGCGGCATAGAGCCCGGCATTGGTCATATCCATCGAGGAGGTGATGGCCAGGACCGACAGCCCCGCCAGCACACCGGTGGTAATACCGCCTTCCGGCAGGAAATGGGCGGCCAGCATGGTCGCGGCCCAGGCCACCAGAATTTTCGTCACAAGCAATGTGCCGGATTTGCGAAGCACTACCCCCGCGGCGCGCACATTGATCGTGGCGCCCATACAGAAGAACCAGACGGCAAGAATAGGGACAGTCCCTGTGATCAGGCCGTTGGTAAAAGACCCGAAATACTTCCCCGCTTCCGGAGAAAAAGTCCGGCAGAGCGCACCCAGCAACAGCGGCACCAGCATCAGGCCACCAGGAACAGACTCCACAGCTCTTTTGATCTGCACAGAACGCTTCTCCATTATCGATTATTTGGATAAACGCTAACACGCAGGTCAAAACGCTGCCACGCACATGTTTATGGCCTTCCGTTAAATGGCTTTCACTTGCCGTCCACTCATAGCGGTGGCGTGCCACTCCTCTGGAGAAGGCGGGCCAGAATTTTCGGAGAAGGAAAACGCGGCGCGGGATGGCCGGCGCTGCAAGGCCGGGGGGCTGAATCCCCTCTCGGAGCGCCTGCGCGCGGATCGCACAGTTCCGGCCAAGCCAACCCCAAACGACAAACGCCGCCCGCGCAGGGCGCGGACGGCGTTGCCTTGGCTCTGGAGCCGTAGCCGGAGGCTGAAATCAGCCCTCGGACTTCGGAGCGGCCCGCTCGGCGATACGAGCGGACTTACCCGTGCGGCCACGCAGGTAGTACAGCTTCGCGCGGCGCACCTTACCACGGCGCAGCACGGCGATCTCGGCCACGTTCGGGGAGTACAGCGGGAACACGCGCTCCACGCCCTCGCCATAGGAGAGCTTGCGCACCGTGAAGTTGCTGTGCAGGCCCTTGTTGGAGCGCGCGATCACCACGCCCTCATAGGCCTGGGTACGGGTGCGCTCACCTTCCACGACCTTCACCATCACACGGACGGTGTCGCCAGCCTGGAATTCCGGCACGGCGCGGGCGGAGAGCAGACGGTCCTTCTGCTCGGCGTCGAACTGCTGCAGCAGGTTCATTGGGTTCAGTCCTTCGTCAAAAGGCGTTCAGTTTGAAAGTGCCCCCGCCGGGGTGCGGCGCGACCAGAGATCGGGCCGCCGCTCACGCGTCGCCGCCTCCGCCATGCCACGGCGCCAGCGCGCCACCTCGGCGTGGTGGCCGGAAAGCAGGATCTCGGGCACAGCCCGACCCTCCCACTCCACCGGCCGCGTGTAATGCGGGTATTCCAGCAGCGGCGCCCCGGCATCGGAGAAGCTTTCCTCCTCCGCGCTTGTCGCACCGCCCATGACACCCGGCAGCAGCCGCACGCAGGCATCCAGCAGCACCAGGGCCGCAGGCTCGCCTCCGCTCAGCACAAAGTCGCCGATCGAGATCTCGCGCATGCCGCGCTTCTCGATCACCCGCTGGTCCAGCCCCTCATAGCGACCGCAGACCAGGATGACGCCGGGGCCGGCCACCAGTTCCCGCACCACCTGCTGGTCCAGCAGGCGGCCGCGCGGGGTCAGGTAGACCAGCGGGCGATCCTCGCCATCGGCCAGGGCGGCGGCGCAGGCAGCGTCCACCACATCCGGCCGCATCACCATGCCGGCACCACCCCCACAGGGCGTGTCGTCCACGGTGCGGTGCTTGTCGGTCGCGAAGTCGCGGATCTGGAGGGTGTCCAGGCTCCACTTCCCCTCGCGCAGCGCGCGCCCCGCCAGCGAGTGCCCGAGCGAGCCCGGGAACATCTCTGGAAACAGGGTGAGCGCCGTGGCGTGCCAGCTCATCCGATGACACCCCCCCGCGGCGGGCGCGGGTTGCCCCGGCGCGGCACGTCCTGGCGGCGCGGCAGCGCGTGCGGCGGCTCATCCGCCATCGCGCCCGGCACCTCAGGCTCACCCTGCGCCATGCCCTCCGGCAGCGCGCCCTCGCCGGGCGGCACCACCAGCAGCCAGCCTTCCGCGACCTTCACCTCCGGCACGGCCGCACGGGTGAAGGGCAGGAGCACCTCCTTCCCGGCCTCCGTGACAATGGTGAGGAAGGAACCGGCGCCGAAATCCTCCACAGCCCGGACCTGGCCGATCTCCTGCCCATCCGCATCGCGGGCGGTCAGGCCGATCAGGTCGGAGAGGTAGAATTCGTCGTCTTCCGGCTGCGGCAGGCTGTCGCGGGCAACGTAGAGGCGGGTGCCCGTCAGCTTCGCGGCGGCGTCGCGGTCGGCGATGCCATCGATACGGGCCAGGCCATCGGCCAGCCAGTGCAGCACGAAGGTCTTCCCCCCGCTCTCATCCGAGAGCGGGCCGTAGCCGGCGATATCCGCCGGCTGCGCGGTGAAGGACTGGACGCGGACGAGGCCGCGCACACCGTGCGGCCGTCCGATCTCCCCCACCAGGATGCGCTGCGTGGCCATGGCTATGGGCTGCTACCGTGCGTCCGTGCCTCAGCCAGCCGCGGCGGCGGCAGCGGCGGCAGCGCGCTCCTGCGCCTTCTTCTTCGGCGCGGACTGCTTCGGCTGCTCGTTGTACACCGGCATCGGGGCCAGCTCGGCCTTGCCCAGGAACTTGGCAACGCGGTCGGTCGCCACGGCGCCGTTGCTCAGCCAGTGCTTGATGCGCTCGCCTTCCAGGCGGATGCGGTCAGCATGGTCGGAGGGCAGCATCGGGTTGTAGCTGCCGACCTTCTCGATGAAACGGCCATCGCGCGGGGAGCGGCTGTCGGCCACCACGATGTGGTAGTAGGGGCGCTTCTTGGCACCGGCGCGAGCGAGGCGGATCTTCAGGCCCATAATCGGTTCCTTAGTGTGTGATACGGTTATTCGTCAGAAGGGGCGCTTGCCGCCCCCCATGCCAGGGAGCAGCGCGCCGAGACCGCCGCGCATCAAGCCCTTCTGGCCGATTTTGCTCATCCGCTTCATCATCGCGGACATGTCGTCGAACTGCTTCAGCAGCCGGTTGACCTCTTGCACCGAGACACCCGCGCCGGCCGCGATGCGCTTCTTGCGCGAGGCCTTCAGGATGTCCGGGTTGCGGCGCTCCTTCACCGTCATGGAGCCGATGATCGCTGCCTGACGCTTGAGGATGCTGTTATCCAGCTTGGATTCGTCGATCTGGGCCTTCAGCTTGCCGATGCCCGGCAGCATGCCGAGAATGCCGGAGAGCGAACCCATCTTGCCGATCTGCTTGAGCTGCGAAGCGTAGTCTTCCAGGTCGAACTGACCCTTCTGCATCTTCGCCGCGAGCTTCTCGGCCTCATCGCGGTCGATCGTCTCGGCCGCCTTCTCCACGAGGGAGACGATGTCGCCCATGCCGAGGATGCGGCTGGCGATGCGGTCCGGGTGGAAATCCTCGAGGGCTTCCAGCTTCTCGCCGGCGCCCATCAGCTTGATCGGCGCACCGGTGATGGCACGCATGGAGAGCGCGGCACCGCCGCGCGCATCGCCGTCGATGCGCGTCATGACGATGCCGGTGATGCCGACGCGCTCATTGAAGGCCCGCGCGGTCTGCACCGCGTCCTGGCCCGTCATGGCATCGACGACCAGCAGGCTCTCATGCGGCTTCACCGCCGCCTTGACCTGCGCCACCTCCTCCATCAGCGCCTCATCGATGGAGAGGCGGCCGGCGGTGTCGAGGATGACGACGTCGTAAAGCTCGTTGCGCGCCGTCTGCATGGCGCGGGCGGCGATCTCCAGCGGGCTCTGCCCCTGGACGATCGGCAGGCTCACCACGCCCGCCTGTTTTGCCAGTGTCTCCAGCTGGAGCTGGGCAGCGGGACGATGCACGTCGAGGCTCGCCAGCAGAACCTTCTTGCGGTCCCGCGTGCGCAGCCGCAGCGCGATCTTGCCGGAGGTGGTGGTCTTGCCGGAGCCCTGCAGGCCGACCATCAGGATCGGCACGGGCGCGGCCGCGGCCAGGCTCAGCCCGGCGGGCGCAGCACCCTCGCCACCGCCCAGCGCTTCCACCAGGCAGTCATTGACGATCTTGATGACCTGCTGGGCGGGGGAGACGGACTTGATGACATCGGCACCCACGGCGCGTTCCCGCACCTTGGCGACGATATCCTTCACCACCGGCAGGGCGACGTCGGCCTCGAGCAGCGCGATGCGGACTTCGCGGGACGCTTCGGCCACGTCGGCTTCGGTCAGCGCGCCACGGCGACGCAACCGGTCGAACACCCCGTTCAGCTTGCCCGACAAAGCCTCGAACACGGCCGTCGCTACCCCTTTACATCGCGGATGCGTTGGCATCCGCCCAAAACAAAACGCGCCGCTGCGCGAGCCTTCGCGGAGCGACGGAGCCGGGCGGCCTCATGGGGACGCTCCGACCAACTGAACCAAGCACCAGACGAGTCCGGGCGAGGCCACGGCGTGTAGCCCAGGGGGGACGGAAGGGTCAAGGGAATAGGGGATCAGGGGTCCTTTGAGGCGGCGGGAACTGGAGGGAGAAAGAATTCTCCCTCCAGACCACCCTCATCTTTTTCTTCGAGTTTTAGGTTCGGGCTTCCAAGCCAGACGGTGACGCCACTCGGCGAAGCCAATTTTAAAAGGCCACGCAGCCTGCACCCTCAGTCGCCGAGGGCCGTATCTGGCCCTCGGCGCACCCCAGCCGGGCACAGAGGACCCACTCACCAAACGCACATCCCAAAAACCGCAAAAGGAAAAGAATGGGGGTCTGGGGGAAATTCTTTTCCCCCAGCCTCTCCGGCAACCGCCCCGAGATTGACGCCCGCCCCCGCTTGGCGCAGGAACTTTCGCCATGAGCACCGAGACCGACACCCCCTCTTCCGCGCAGCCCACCGGCGGTCCCGTGGACCCTCGGTTGCTGGAGATCCTGGTTTGCCCGCTGACCAAGGGCCCTCTGGTCTATGACCGTGAGAAGGGCGAGCTGATCAGCGAGAAGGCCGGCCTCGCCTATCCCATCCGGGACGGCATTCCCATCATGCTGCCGGACGAGGCACGCCGGCTGGAGGGCTGATGTCCGGCACCGGCCCCGCGCCCACGGAAGTCCGTCTGCGCCGGGCCGAGAAACTGCTGGAGATCACCTTCGCCGATGGCGCGCGCTTCGCGCTGCCGGCCGAGTATCTGCGCGTGGAAAGCCCCTCCGCCGAGGTGCAGGGGCATGGGCCGGGGCAGCGCAAATATGTCTCCGGCCGCCGCCATGTCGGCATCATGCGGCTGGAGCCTGTCGGGCATTATGCCGTGCGCATCGTATTCGACGATCTGCACGACAGCGGCATCTTTACCTGGGCCTATCTGCGCCAGCTCGGCGAGGAACAGGCTGAACGCTGGGCGTCCTACGAGGCCCAGCTGGCGGCGCGCGGCCTTTCGCGCGATCCGCCCTCCCGGCACTGAGCATCAGGACAAGGCAGGACGGCATGGAAGCTGTGGATGCGCGTGTGGCCATCATCGGCGGCGGTTTCGCCGGCACGGCGCTGGCGGTGCGGTTACAGGCCACCTTGCCCGCGGATGCGCGCATCCTGCTGTTCGAGGCATCCTCCCGTACCGGCCCCGGCCTCGCCTACGGTACCACCGATCCCTCCCATCTGCTGAACGTCCCGGCCGGCGGCATGAGCCTGTTCCCCGACCGGCCTGCCCATTTCCAGGAATGGCTGGCGGGGCGGCCGGATGCGCCTGAGGCGCCCGCCGATGGCGGCCCTGTCTTTGCCCCCCGCGCCCTCTACGGCACCTATCTGGAGGAGCAGCTGGCCGCGGCCCTCAGCCGCCCCGGCGCTAAGCTGGAGGTGCTGCCGCACCGGGTGGAGAGCGTGGAACCCTTGCTTGGCGGCGGCTTCCGCCTGGGTGCCGATGGCCGCTCCTGGCAGGTGGAGCGCGTGCTGCTCGCGGTCGGCGGCTTCGCCAGTGCTGAGGGAGAGCCGCCTTACCTCATCGGCAATCCCTGGTCCCCGCAGGCCCTGGAGGGGCTAGACCCGGAGGAACCGGTGCTGCTGGTGGGCATGGGCCTCACCATGGTGGATATGCTGCTCTCACTGCGCCGCCAGGGACATCGGGGGAAGGTCATCGGCATCTCCCGCCATGGCTGGCTGCCGCTCTCCCATGTCTGCGGCCCCTTCCCCAAACCCTGGCCAGTGGAGCTGCCGGCTGACGCCGGCCCCGCCGCCATCTGCCGCATCCTCCGCAGGGAGGCCGCCCGGGCTGCCGAGGCCGGCCAGCCCTGGCAGGCCGTGATGGACGGCGCCCGCCCGCAGGTGCAGCGCATCTGGCAGGGCTGGAGCCCCGCGCAGCGCGCCATCTTCCTGCGCCATGGCCGCACCGCCTGGAACCTGCACCGCCACCGCCTGGCCCCCGCCGTCGCCACCACCGTGGCGGAGGAACGTGATAGCGGCGGGCTGGAGGTGCTGCGTGCCCGGCTGGGCACCTGGCGGCCCGAGGGGAACGGCGTGGCCGCCACGCTGCGGATGGCTGGCGGTGGCCAGCGGGAGGTCCGGGCCGCTCGCATCATTCTCTGCATGGGTCCTGACTCCGCCTCTGCCTGGCGCGAGGTCGCGCCGGTGCCGGACCTGCTGCAACGCGGCCTCGCCCGGCCGGATGCGCTGGGCCTGGGCCTTGAGATCGCCTCCCCCGATGGCACGCTGCGCGATGCCGCCGGCCAGCCCGTGCCCGGCCTTTCGGCCATCGGCCCGCTGACGCGCGGCAATCTGTGGGAGATCACCGCCGTGCCCGAGATTCGCGCCCAGGTGGCGCTGGCCTCGTGAGCGCCGATTTCCTCGCCTCGCTGGAGGCCAGCGCCACGCGGCATGAGACGGCGGCGCCCGGCGGCCCGCTGGTCTGGCATGAATGGGGCCAGGGGGAGCCGCTGGTGCTGCTGCATGGCGGCGCCGGCTCCTGGCGCCACTGGACGCGCAACATCCCGGTGCTGGCGAAGGAGTGGCGGGTTCTGGCGCCCGACATGCCCGGGCTCGGCGAATCGGCTGCGCCGCCGGATTTCGATATCTGGGACTATGCCCGCCTGCTCACCTCGGGGCTGGACCGGCTGATCGGTGCCGGCACGCGCTATCACCTCGCCGGGTTTTCCTTCGGCGGCGTCACCTCCGGCCATATCGCGGCGCTGGATGGCCGCGAGGGCACGGGGCGGCTGCGTTCCGTCACGCTGATCGGCGCGGGTGCGCTGGGCCTCCGGCGGGACCCCGTCACGCTGTCCTCCGTGCGCAACAAGCAGGGCGAGGCGCGCACCGAGGCGCACCGCGCCAACCTCGCCGCGCTGATGATCGCCGATCCCGCGCGGATCGACGCCCTGGCGCTGCGCATCCAGGCATGGAACAGCGACCACGCCCGCCTGCGCAGCCCCAGGCTGATCCGGGATGGCGCGCTGCGCGAGGCCGTGCGGGAGATCACCGCGCCGCTGAACGTCATCTATGGGGAGCACGACGCCATCGCCTATCCGTACATGGATGAGCGCGTGCAGCTCTTCCACGCGCTGCGGCCGGATGTGCGGATGCAGATCATCCCCCAGGCCGGCCATTGGGTGGCCTTCGAGGCAGCCGAGGTCTTCAATCCGCTGCTCGCCGGCTGGTTGAGGGAGGGCTGACGTCACAGCGTGCATTGCGAGAACTCGCAAGTGGCTGGACGCTCGTTGCGGGCGCGGCTAATCCGGAAGGAATGTTACGCCGCCGCACGCCGGAACCCGCGCCACTGCCCCCCGTGACCCTCGCGGAGATCCGCGAGGCCAGCGCGGAAACCCTGGCGGCAGCCTTCGCCGGCCCGCCGGAGGAGGCAGCCCGCTGGATCGCCGCCGCCGCCCGCGCCGGCCATAAGGATGCCGCCCTGCTCTACGGACAGATCCTCGCCGATGGGCGGGGCGTGAAGCAGGACCGTGTGGCCGCGCTGGGCTGGTTCCGGGTGGCCGCCGAGGCGGGCGATGTCCGCGGCACCAACATGCTCGGCCGCTGCCACGAGCTGGGCTGGGGCGTACCCATCGATTTCGCCAAGGCCGCTGCCCTCTACGCCGAGGCCGCGGAGCGTGGCTATGAATGGGCGCGGTACAACCTCGCCGTGCTGTATGCCCGTGGCGCCGGGGTGCCGGAGGACCGGGCCCGCGCGCTGGAGCTGTTCCGTGCCGCCGCCGACCAGGGCCACGCCAAATCGCTGACGGTGCTAGGCCGCTTCCTGGAGGAAGGGTGGGAGGGCATGCCGCGCGACCCGGCCGCCGCCTATGCGCTCTATGTGCGCGCCGCCGAAGCCGGTGACTTCCGCGCGCAGTTCAACCTCGGCACGCTGCTGGTCGAGGATGGGCGGGTAGAGGAAGCCCTGGCCTGGTTCCGCCGGGCTGCGGAGACAGGCTCCTCGGACATGCTGACCGTGATGGCCACGCGCCTGGCCACACGGCCGGAGCCCGCGCTGCGCGCGCTGGCGGATGAAGTGCAGTCCCAGCTGGAACGCGGCTGAGACCATGGCCGAACGGGTTCTCTACATTGCCTTGAGCCTGGATGGCTGCATCGCGACGCGGGATGGCAGCGTCGGCTTTCTCGATGCCTTCCAGGATGCCGATTACGGCTACGACGCTTTCGCCGCCTCGGTCGGCACGGTGGTTTGCGGGCGTGCGACCTATGAGCAGGTGATGACCTTCGGCGCCTGGCCTTATACCGGCAAGCGCTGCATCGTCGTTACCCGCCATCCGCTGGGGGTGGACGCCCCGCCCGGCGTGGAAGCCTGGCATGAGGGTGTGCAGGCCCTTGCCAATATGCTGGCGGAAGCGCCGGGGCGTGTCTGGATCATGGGCGGCGCGCGGCTGATCCAGGCCTTCCTGCTGGCGGAGGCGCTGGAGAGGCTGGAGCTTTTCGTCATGCCGCTGCTGCTGGGCGGCGGTCTTCCGCTCTTTCCCTCGCGGGGCAGCCTCTCCGGCCTGAAGCTGCTGGAGAGCACCACCTACGCGAACGGCGTGCTGCGGCTGGTCTACACCCCCGCCGGCTGAGGGGCGCAGCACGCCCCCTCCGCCCTTCGCGGCTCAGAGCCCGAGATTGAGGCCCCGGACCAGAATGATCTTCGTGCGCTCGCCGCCGATGCCGAAATCATCGTCATTGACGAGCATCAGCGTTCCGTCCGGCAGCAGGGCGATCCCCTCCAGCTTGCCGGGCAGTTGCGGATGGTCCGCCGTGTCCAGCACCAGCCGCTTCGTCACCGGCGTGATGCCCCTGCCGGAGAGGTCGTTGCTCTGCTCCAGCGTCGGGCGCGTCTCGCCATCATCCCAGCGCGTGCCAGCGATGTTGGTGGCCTCGGCGAGGCGGACCTCGAACAGCTTGGTGGTCTTCTCCGTCCGCTCCAGCACCAGCAGGCGGTCCGGGCCGAGCCAGGCAGTCTCGGAAATGCGCGGGTCGTTCTGCGCGTCCGAGGGGTCGAGCCGGAAGCTCTGCGGTAGGTCGAGCTGATAGACCCACTCGCCGGTCACGCGGTTGGCGGCGGGGTCGTAGCGCAGGATGCGGGAGTTGCGCGCGGCGCGGTAGGCGGCGGCATCCGGGTTCGCCAGCGGGTTCTGCACGACGGCGTAGAAGGTGGCGCCATCCGGCGTCCCGGCCAGGCTCTCGATGCCACGGTTGGACTGGCGCCGGGCGAGGATGGCCGGCAGCCCTTCCACGACCTCATAGCCGGCGGCGGACAGCTCGCCCGCTGTGCCGCCAGCGGGCACCACACGGCGGAGAATGCGGCCATCGGGCGCGACATGCACCAGCGAGGGCGCATTCTCCTCGCCGATCCAGATGCTGCCATCGGGCAGGCGCACCATGCCCTCGGCATCGATGGCGGAGGCGTCATAGGCCAGGCGGCGGCCCTGGCCGTCCAGCGGCTGCTCCGTGCGACCGCGCAGCGGGTTGGTCAGGCCGGTGATGGGGTGGCCATCGCGGGTCTTCAGGGCGATGCTGTCGAAGACGCGGAAGCGGCCCTGCTCCGGCAGCAGTTGCACGCCGTAGAGGGTCGGGCTGTAGGAGGGCACGGGGTAGATGCGGCCATTGCGGTCCTCGGCGCAGATCTGTGCGCGCGGGAGGCCGGTGAAGCTCTCCGCATCGGAGCAGGCGATGTTCGGGCCGCGATCGGAAAGCATGTAGACGATATCGGCGGAGTCGCCGGGGCGATGATAGGCGGCGCTGCCGATGCCGACCGAAAGCTCCATCGTCCTGCCGCCCTGGAAGGTGAAGCGGCCCAGACCAAGGATCGGATCCTCGCTGGTCAGCACGGTGATTTCGGGGGCGGCCATGGCCGGCTGCATGCCGAAGGGCAGCAGCAGGCAGGCGGAGAGAAGCAGGCGGCGCATCGTGGCGTTTTCCCATCGGTCGCCCGGCAGGCCCGGGCGAAGCGGGACCGTAGCGGCCGGCACAGGCGGAAGAACGTGATGCTTGTGTGACAGATGCGGACTCGCAAGGCACCTCAGGTCAGGCGCGGGGCAAGAAGTCATGCATTGACGAGACACCACAGCCCACATGACATGAGAGTAACGAAATTCATGCCGGACCGGCGCCGAGAAGGAAGAGACTTCATGGATATGATTCCACCCGGATTGATCATCGCGGTCATCCTGCTCGGCCTTGCGATCCTGACGGCGTTCAAGGGCATCCGCACCGTGCCGCAAGGCGAGAACTGGACGGTGGAGCGCTTCGGCGCCTTCACGCGCATCCTGCAACCCGGCCTGAACTTCGTGATCCCCTATATCGACAGCATTGGCCACAAGGTGGTCGTGCAGGAAGTGGTGCTGGACATTCCCGAGCAGGCCGTGATCACGCGCGACAACGCGAATGTCTCGGTGGACGGCATCGTCTACTACCGCGTCATGGATCCGGAAAAATCGGCCTACCAGGTGCAGAATCTGCGGCAGGCCCTCTCCGCGCTGGCCATGACCAATATCCGCGCGATCATCGGCGAGATGGATCTCGACTCGGCTCTTTCCTCCCGCGACAAGATCAACTCCCACCTGCTGAACGTGCTCGATGGCGCGACCGACCCCTGGGGCGTGAAGGTGACGCGCGTCGAGATCCGCAAGATCGAGCCGCCCGCCGACCTCGTGGCCTCGATGAACACGCAGATGATGGCTGAGCGCGAACGGCGCGCCGTGGTCATGCGCGCGCAGGGCGACCGTGAGGCCGCCGTGGCCCGCGCCGAGGGTGCCAAGGCCGCGCAGATCCTGGAAGCCGAAGGCCGGCTGGAAGCGGCCCGCCGCGACGCCGAGGCGCGTGAGCGGCTGGCCGAGGCCGAGGCGAAGGCCACCCAGGTGGTGGCCGAGGCCGCCCGAGATGGCGGCACCTCCGCGCTGAACTACTTCATCGCCGAGCGCTACATCGAGGCCTTTGGCGAAATGGCGAAGAACCCCTCCTCCCGCCTCGTCGTGGTGCCGATGGAAGCGGCGGGCATCGCCGGCGGCATCACCGGGGCCATGGAGCTGTTCCGCAATGCCAGCGGCGGCACACCGCCCAGCTTCGTGCCGCCCTCGCGCACGGCCTGACCGATGGCAATCTGGGCCTATTGGGTAGGCTTCGGCCTGCTGGCCATGGGCGCCGAACTGCTGGTGCCCGGGGCCTTTCTGGCATGGATCGGGGCGGCGGCGGTCGGCACCGGCCTTGCGGTGCTGTTTCTCGCGCCCGGTTTTCCGGCGACGGTGCTCATCTTCATCATTCTGCTGGCGCTTGGCATCGCCCTCTCGCTGCGGTTTTTCCGCCCCGGCCCGAAGCCCTCCGCGCTCAATACGCCGGACTCCGGGCTGGTGGGGCGCGTCGGCATCCTGCTCTCCACCGAAGGCGACCGTGGGCGCGCCCGCATCGGCGATTCCGAGTGGCCCGTGCGGCTGAGCGGAAAAGCCGAGGCGGGAACAAGGGTGGTGGTGACGGCCGTGGAGGGCATGACATTGCTGGTGCGGCCAGAGGGCTGAAGGGCCACCACCCCTTGCCGCCTCCCTCTTACCCGGTCCATGAGCGGTGGGCAGACCGAGGGAGCCGCCGCCATGTCCGCCGATACCTGGACGCCACCCACCGCCGCGCAGCTGGAACAGGCATCGCATAATGCCGTGCCGGCAGCGCGCACGGGGTTTGACGGTCCGTTCCTGCTGCGGGCCTTCCTGGGCGGCACGGGGCGGGCCAACGCCATCAGCTCCCTCGACCCGGCACCCGATGCGGAGCTGGAGGCCAGGATTCCGCGCATCGAGGCCGCCTATGCGCGGCAAGGGCTGCCGGCGCGCTTCCGCTCCACGCCGCTGGACCCGCCAGGCCTGACGGACGTGCTGGAGGCCCGGGGCTATGTCGCAGACAAGGATTCACTGGTCATGGCCGGGCCACTTTCCTTCGCGGCGCAGGCGGAAGGCGTGGCAGCCCTCACGGGGCCGGATGAAGACTGGCTCTCCGTCATCGCCACCGCCGATTACCAGACCCCCGCGCGGCGGGAGGAAAAGCAGCGCGCGCCCGCAATGATGCTCCACCCCGCGGCCTGGATGCTGCTGCGCGTGGGGGGCCGCCCCGCCGCCACGGCGCAGGTCGCGGTGGAAGGTCGGCTGGCGGGCTTCTTCGACGTCGCCGTGCACCCCGATTTCCGCCGCCAGGGTCTGGCTCGCCGCATCCTGGCCGCCAGCGCGGCCTGGGCCCGGCAACATGGTGCGGATACCGCCTGGCTGCAGGTCTCAGCCGGGAATACCCCGGCCATTACGCTCTATCAGATGCTGGGGCTGCGGGAGATGTACCGCTACCGGTACTTCCTGCCGGGGCGGGGCTGAGCAGCCCCACCCGTCAGCATCAGGGCTCGCCCCTCACCAGGGGATCTGCTCGGCCAGCGCATCCGGGAAATCCCAGTGCAGCGCACGAATGTCGACCGCCGTCGCGAAGGGAAAGGCTTCCAGGAACAGCGTCTCGCGAGGGTGCGTGAACGGCTCGTAGAGTTGGTCGATCGCCTTGATCACGCTGTCCCATGCCGTCGTCTCATGTTCATGCGTGGCATAGACCGGCAATGTCTTGCGGCCGCCGCCGGCATAGAAATCCGCCACGCGGTGGTCGACCATCTTAGAGCCTGGCTGGATCTCTGCCACCGTGGCGCCCGCCGCACCGTGGGGGAAGTAGATGCAGGGGATACGGTAAGCATCGGCGATGATCAGACCATGGAACGAGGTCGTGACAATCCGCTTGCAGGAGAGCAGAAGCTCGAACTTGCTGCGGAACTCGGCCCATGTCGCTCTGTGGAAGGTGTTGAAAACATGCACCCCATCGGTCTCGGAGCCGACAAACCGCTTGGCCGACTCGCGCAGATCCAACTCCGGCGACTTGGATGCCATCGCCGAGATGTGCGGAATGACGCCAAGCTCGTACTTCTTCTCGATGCCGAAATCCGAAATCAGACGCGGCATGTACCAGCCGGCATCGCCATAGATCGGCGGAACATGCAGGCCGGCATCCAGCATCACCTGCCGGGTATGAGAGCCGCGCACGGCATGCACGACATACTGCGTATCCGGCGCCGCAGCAAAGGCTGCCGTGCGATTGCCAAAAGCGCGCCGGCCCGCATCGAGCCCTGTACCCCACAAATGCACCGTGGACCCGCGAAGATTCTGGGCAATCGTACCAACCGCCGCCATGCGCGAAACACGGGTGGTGAAATCGGCCGCCGAAATGCCACTGCCGGCGAGAACCGACACCACAAGGCTGCTCAGAGAATCGCCCAGATTGCCGACTTTGCTTTGCGTTGAACGGACCCAAACGAGAGGAACTTTACGGCCACGCCGTGTCGCTTCGTCGTCCAGATCGAGATAGGGACTGTGGGCAGGCATTATGGCGATGATCCAGTTCAGAGCCGGTGGTGGGTCGGGATGCCGGGGGCCGGGTAGGAGCCGGGCCGACAGCCCAGGCTGCGCTGGCAGCCTCCTACCACAGTCTCCCTATCTGGCATGGACAAAAGATTGCGGGTCAGCCACGGGCGCGACGAGAGAGGCCATCATGGCCGTTCCCGCCTGGCAGGTTGTCGCACGCGGTGCCGCCTCAGGGCAGCAGCACCGTGCTGCCCGTTGTCTTGCGGCCTTCCAGCGCGCGGTGGGCCTCCGCGGCATCCTTCAGCGGATAGGTCTGGTTGATGCGGATCTTCACCGCGCCGGACTGCACGGCGGCGAAGAGGTCGGCAGCCGTCGCGACCAGATCATCATGCCGGGCGGTATAGGTGGCGAGGGTCGGGCGCGTGAGGAACAGCGAGCCCTTGGCAGCAAGAATGGCGATATCGAAAGGTGGCACCGCGCCGGAGGCATTGCCGTAGGACACCATGGTGCCGAAAGGCGCGAGGCAGTCCAGCGAGGCCATGAAGGTCTCCTTGCCCACGCTGTCATAGACCACGGGCAGCATGGCGCCGCCGGTAATTTCCTTCACCCGCGCGGGCAGGTCGTCCTGGCCGGCGATCAACGTATGGTCGGCGCCGTTGGCGCGCGCCAGCTCCGCCTTCTCGGGGGTGGAGACAGTGCCGATGACCGTGCAGCCCAGCGCCTTCGCCCACTGGCACAGAATCAGGCCCACGCCGCCCGCCGCCGCATGCACCAGGATGGTGTCGCCGGCCTTCACCGGATAGGTTCGGCGGAGCAGGTACTGCGCCGTCATGCCCTGCAGCATCATGGAGGCGCCGGTCTGGAAATCGATGCCTTGCGGCAGCTTCACCAGACGGTCCGCCTTGATGGTGCGGGCCTCGGCATAGGCGCCGAGCGCCATGGCATAGGCCACACGGTCGCCCGGCTTCACATTGGTCACCTCGGAGCCGACGGCTTCCACTACGCCGGCGCCTTCCATGCCGAGCGTCATGGGCAACTGCGGCACCTTGTAGAGGCCGGTGCGGAAATAGACGTCGATATAGTTCAGCCCCACCGCCTCCTGGCGCACCAGGGCCTCATCCGGCTTCGGGGTGGGAACCGGAACCTCGTCCCACACCAGATTCTCTGGGCCGCCATGAGCGTGAATACGGATGGCATGGTTCATACGAGGATTCCTTGCTGGCCCGGCACGTGGCGCAGGGCACGTCGTTCGAGTTCGAGCAGATACCGCTTGGTCTCGGGCCCCTCGCCGCCGGAATAGCCGCCGAGAGCACCGCCGCCGCCTACCACACGGTGGCAGGGAATGATGATGGGAATGGGGTTGTCGCCATTGGCCTGGCCCACGGCGCGGGCGGAGCTGCCCAGCGCGCGGGCGATATCGCCATAGCTGCGGGTCTCGCCAGGGGGGATGGCACAAAGCGCGGCCCATACCCGCTGGCGGAAAGGCGAGCCGAAGGGGGCGAGCGGCAGTTCGAAGACCATCCGCTTACCGTCGAAATAATCCTGGAGCTGGTCGGCGGCGGCGCGCAGGCCCGACGTTTCCTCCTGGTCGCGGCCACGGCCCCAGTCCAGGGCGACGATGGCGCCGTCATCCTCCGAGATGGTGAGCGCGCCGAGGGGGGTGAGGAGCGAGAGTTGCGGCATGGACCCGTAATACCCAAAGCGCGGATTCGACACGCCGGGGCGGATGCGTCAAGCGCGGAAGCCCCGGAGCGGCACGCCGCCCCGGGTTGGCGCTGCGGGATCAGGCCCGCTTCACGCCCCAAGGATAGGGCGCGGTACCCTCCAGCACGCCGGTGATGCTGTTGCGATAGGCCGTACGGAGGGTGAACTGGCCCAGCGGCACGGTCGCCACCTCTTCCAGCCCCAGCCGGCCCAGCTCGGCGGCCGCCTTCTTCTGGCCCGCCTCGTCGGTGGCGAAGAGCCACTCCTCCGTCAGCGCCTCGGCCTTGTCGCTCTTCCACCAGCCGAACCAGCCGGCCTCGCCCTGTCCTCGGATCAGCGGGGACATGGCGGGGCTGCCATAGAAGCTCGCCGGGCCGGTGGTGTGGAAGACGCTCCAGCCGCCCTTATCCGTGGATTCGCGGGAGTTACGGCGCTGGATGACAGTGCCCCAGTCGCTTTCCTGCAAATCCACATTCATGCCGGCACGCTTCAGCGTATCCGCCGTCACCTGGCCCAGCGGGCCGATATCCGGGAAGTCGGTCGGGTTGATGATGACCACCTTCTGGTTGCCATAGCCGGCTTCCTTCAGCATGGCCCGCGCCTTGGCGATATCGCCCGGCATGAGGTCCGAATTATCGGCGAAGTAGGGCGTGTTCTTCGGCCAGATGCTGGGCGTCGTGGTCCAGACGGAGGTGTCGTCGCCCTGGGCGGCGCGCATGTAATCCTCCTGCACCACAGCCGTCAGCACGGCGCGGCGCATGCGCACGTCGTTGAACGGTTCCTGCAGGCAGTTCAGCCGGGCCAGCGCCAGGCGGCCGGCCTTATCCGTCACGCGGCGGGTGATGTCCCGGTTGCGGGCCAGCATGGGCTGCAAATCGGCCAGCGGGCGCTCCCACCAATCCACCTCGCCATTCATCAGCGCGGCCGCGGCGGTGGCGGGGTCGGTGATGATCTGCCACTCGATGCGCGGGAAATGGGCCACCTTGCCGCCGGTGGCGTAGTCCGGCGCCTCGCTGCGCGGCACATAGCCCTCGAACTTCTCATAGACGGCGCGGCTGCCCGAATTGAACTCGCTGGCGAGGAAGCGATAGGGGCCGGAGCCTACCATTTCCGTCACGGCCTTGGTCGGGTCCGTGGCGGCCAGCCGGGCCGGCATGATGAAGGGTGCGCCGTCGGACTTGGCCAGGGCGTTGGTCAGCAGCGGGAAGGGTCGGTTCAGCCGGATCTCGAAGGTGCGGTCATTCACCACCCGCCATTCGGTGACGACCCGGGCCAGCAACTGGCCGAAGGGGTCGCGCACCGTCCACCGCTTGATGCTGTCGACGCAGTCCTGCGCACGCACCGGCTCGTTGTCATGGAACTTCAGGCCCTGCCGCAGCGTGATACGCCAGAGCTTGCCGTCTTCCAGGATCTCATGGCCCTCGGCCATCTGGGGCTTCACTTCGCCGGCGCCGTTCAGGCCGTACAGCGTGTCGAACACGTAGTAGCCGTGATTGCCGGTCACGGTGGCCGTGGTCCAGACCGGGTCCAGCGCCGCCAGATTGGCCTGTGGAATGAAGCGCAGAGTGTTGGCGCGGCTGTCCTGTGCAATGGCTGGCGCGGCCAGCGAAGGCAGCAGCGGCGCCGCTGCGGCGGCCTTCAGAAAAGAACGGCGAAACATGGAAATGGGTGACCTTCCTGGAAAAGAAGCCGTATCGGCGCGGGCATTCTGCGGCCCGTTGTTCACGGCGGAGTGTCTTGCTTTTGTCATGGCCGGGCAAGGGGCGCTGTGCCTTTCCCTCATCTCGTCTCCCCGCTGACGTTCCATCAGCCATGCAGCTGATAAGGCAACCCTTCGGCAGGCTGATTTGTTTTTGGGAGACAAGACCGGGGCATCCGTCGCCGGCCGCGGAAGGCACCGCCATCCGCACAACCAACAGGAGGATACCGGAATGGACAAGGATCGTGTTGAGGGCGCCGCCAAGCAGGTCAAGGGTTCGGTCAAGGAAATGGCCGGAAAGGTGACTGGCAGCACCAGCACCCAGGCCGAAGGCATGGCCGAGAAGGCCACTGGCAAGGTGCAGAACGCGGCGGGCAAGGCCAAGGACGCCGCCCGCGACGCTTCCAAGCACTAAGGCGTCACTGGCAGGAGCCAGTATTTTGCCGCCCGGGGGGCCACCCTCCGGGCGGTGTTTTTATGCTCAGCGCTCCCCGCGCCAGCGGGCGAAGGCAGCGCGGATGCGGCCTTCCACTCCCCGGTAGAGAGAGAGGCGCGGCAGCTTCCAGGCGGAAGGGTCCTCCAGCCGTTCCAGGATGACCTCCGGCGGACAGGGCAGGCCGGTCACCGGGTCCACCTGCCGGGGAAAGAGGATCAGCGTCGCCGCCACCAGCGCGTCCAGCTCCAGTTCGCGTCCCCGCCGGGGCGGCGGGTTGCGATCCTCCGTAAGCCCCCAGCCGGCATAGAAGGGCTGCCCCCAGGTCACGACCTTCACGCCCCGCAACAGCGCCTCGAAGCCGGAGAGAGAGGTCAAGGTGTGCAAGGCGTCCACCTGGGGCAACAATCCCTGCAACGGCGCACCGGTGACGACCTGGTCCGCGACCTCCGCCAGCGCCCGGGCCGAGACCTGGCCTTTGCGGAACCCTGCCTCCAGATCGGGGTGTGGCTTGTAGATGATGAAGGCGTCCGGATGCGCCTGCCTCACCGCTTGCAACAGCGCGAGATTGCCCTGGATGGCACCGCCGCCCAGCCTGACGGAAGCATCATCCTCCACCTGGCCCGGCACAAGCAGGCGGGCACGGCCGGGCACCGCGGGCAGAACCGGCGTGGCTCCGCCCAGATTATACTTCGTGACCCCGCGCCCCACGATGGCCTCCCGCAACGCCGCCGCCCGCGCCAGCAGGGCGGGCGGAAACTCGGCGGTGGAAAGGATGCGTTCCAACGCACTCGGCATCGCGGGGTCGTAGTAGGTGCCTTCGGCATCGACCGCATAGGACGCACCAGGCAGGAAGCGGGCCCCAAGGCCACGGGACCGGACGAAGCCATCCTCTACCGTCAGCAGCCCTACGCCCGCCGCTGCGCAGGCCTCCCGGTAGCCCGGGGGGGCCGCCCGCGCCCAGCTGGCGATCGCCACTTCCTCCCCTGCCTTTCGCCGCTGCCGCGCCTGGCGCAGGGCCCGCGCCGGGCTGCCAGTGAAAGCCGGAGCACCCCCGGCATGCGCAAAGAGGGACGCCACCCTCTCCTGCTTCCACCAGGACATGCCGAGACAGACTGCCACCGGCCGGTTTTCGGCCTGGGCCCGGTTCCATTCAGCCAGTTGCGTTACCGCCTGGGCGAAATCCCAGGGGCGGCCGAGAAAGGGGTCAGCACAGCGGGTGGCCGCCAGGATGGCCGCGAAATGGGAAGCAGGGTCCGGCACCCTTCCCTCCACCGGCACGCCAGCGGCGGAGGCAAGCAGGGTCATTTCCGGGGATGCGCCATAGAGGTCCGCCGCCAGGTCCAGCAGGGTCCAGGCGGAAAGCCGGGCGGCGAGTTGCCGCGCGCCAGCAGGCGCCGCGAGCATGGGCGCGGCCCGGGCGGGAGCCGCCGGGTCCCGCGCCAGCAACAGAGGCCG
>JH599968.1:25592-40128 GCA_000245075.1 Acetobacteraceae bacterium AT-5844 | reverse complement strand
GCTAGCTAGATAGCTATCTAGCTAGCTATCTCTGCGGCACTCCTGCATATCGCGACCCCGAAATTTGTCATAATGCGTCTTACGCGGCATTCTTGGGGGGGAGAGGTATTCCCTTGGATAATTCTTTGGAATCCGTATCTTAGAGATAATTTCGCAAGCCTGAACACACAACACTTTCCGATCTCGTGCAGGTTTTGGCCTCCCGCCCGCGCGCCGCAAGCGCCGGCCTCCTGACACGCTCCCGCCGCATGGTAGAGTGAGGGGTCAGGCGGGGAGCAGGAGAGGGATGTTCAAAGGCTCGGTCTGGGGCGCGCAGCCCAACAATCCCGGCCAGGCCTTCGTGTTCTGCCCGCTGCGCAACCCCGCCAAATCCCCGCAATGGCTGATCCCGGCCGCACACGCCGAGAATTTCCTCGGCTGGTCCCGCATGGCATTGTTCGCCAGCATGGCCCTGGCCTGCGCGCTCGCCACCTATGCGAGGTTCGGGCTGACCTCCTCGGGGCCAGCCCTGACCCTGGCCAGCATCGCCCTCTTCTGCCTAGGGCAGCCGCTCTCGGTCGCCGCCCTGACGGCGGTGTATGAGCGGCGGATTGCACCGGAGAGCCACCCGGACCTCCCCCGCATCCCGGAGGGTCCATTTCTCTCGGACTATGATCGCGGCAAGCTGTGGGTTGCTGCCGTCCTGCTGGGGGTGTTGATCCTGTTCGCCGTCGCGCTGCGGGTCTGGCCGGGCCTGCAGTGATGGCATCATCCTCTGAACGGCCCGAAGAGGGCACCCTGTCACCGAGCCGGGGCGCAGTTCCGTTTTGCGCCCACTTCGGCCGCTCAATCCCCTTTGCCGTCTCCTCGAGAGCGGACCGGACCACCGGAGAGGGCGATGGCCGGTTGGGTGGAATGCGAACTGTTGGCTTACGGCTCTGGACGGCCTCGCATCAGACACTGGACCCTTCTGCTTGGGCGGGGCGGCGCCAGCGCCGCCCCTGACGATGCGAAGAAGCGGATCAAGCCTTTGCCTTGACCGGGAGCCGAAAGGGCGCGCCGAGCCGGTTGAACGCGTTCATCGCCGCAATGGCGATCGTGAGATCCACAAGATCCCTAGGCGCGAAGGCCGCGCTGGCGGCCGCATAGGCATCGTCGGAAGCGTGCGTCTCGCTGACGAGCGTGACTTCCTCTGCCCATGCGAGCGCGGCGCGGTACTGGTCAGAAAACAGATGGGGTACCTCAGCCCAGACCGGGACCAGGGCGACCTTCTCGAACGACATCGTCTTGAGGAGGTCTCGAGTGTGCAGGTCGATGCAGTGCGCACAGCCATTGATCTGCGACACGCGAAGGAAGACGAGATGGATCAGTTCGTGGGATAGGTTGGTGCCTGTGGTGATGTAGTGATGGATGCTGAAGAGCGCCTTCGCACCCTGCGGCGCCACCTCATTCCAAACCAGCCGGTTGTTCTCGTTCATGACGAATCTCTATGCTCGTAACGCCGGAAATCGACATTCAAAGCTATGACGAGCCAACCGGTTGGAATGTGACATGCCGTGCGGCATTTCCGCTCGGCGAACGGGTCCGCTTTGGCGCCCTGCGCGACCCAAAGCGGCCAGGCTGCTTCCGGCCAAAGGCCGAACCGCCGTTGCCATAACTGGGGTTACGCGCTGAACAGGGCGCTTAGCTTCTCACTGGATTTCTTGAAGATAGGGCGTGAAGCGGGCTTCAATCACGAGGACCGCGGCTTAGAGCGAAGTTGCGGAGATCTTACTGAAACAATCCTGGGTTGCGGAGTTTTAATCCGGGCTGCTACGCTTATTTTGCTGAAGAGAGGGGCGGCAGAACTACATGAGTTCGCCGGACGAGCGATGGCTAAATATCTCGAAAGTAAAATCTCTAATCAGAAGGCCCTGAAAGCGCCCAATTTGGGGTCGGATATTTTATCGAGTGTTTACGATTCTGTGCCGGTCGGGCTGTGCTTGATTAGTCCGGATTTTCGCTTCGTTAGCATGAACCGCCGGTTGGCTGAGATGACAGGCCAACCTGCTGAGATAAGTATCGGCTGTCCGCTCGCTGAGGTTGTGCCTGGCGTCGCCGAACAGTTCGAACCGGCGGTGCGTCGGGCGATGCGGGGAGAGCAGATCGCCGATATTGAACTGCTGGGCACTCAGATAGGCCGGATTAGCGAGGGGCGGACCTATCTGGTATCACTCGAGCCAGCGCGCAGCGAGGGCGGAGAGATCATCGGGGTGCTTTGCTCTGCCCTCGACATCACTGACCGCAAGCAGGCTGAGAAAGCCCTGCGGGAGAACCAGGAGCGCCTTTCCAACCTGATCGAACAGGCGGCGGTTGGCATCGCCCAGACCGATCTGCGGGGATATCTCCTGCTCGTTAACGACCGCTTCTGCGAGATCGTTGGACGGGAGCGGGAGGCGCTGCTCGGCATGCGGATGCAGGATATCACTCATCCCGACGACCGAATGGGCAATATCAGCCTCTTCAGACGGCTGGCTGAGACGGGCCAGCCCTTCTCGCTCGAGAAACGCTATGTCCGGCCAGACGGTTTGGTTGTCTGGGTCAGCAACTATGTGTCGGCGACCCGCGACCCGCTCGGCGACCCGCAGTTCATGGTTGCCATAGTCCAGGACATCACCGAGCGTAAGCAGGCTGAAGCCGCTCTGAGTGAAAGCGAGATCCACTACCAGCACGCAACCGAGCTCAGTCCGCACATTCCCTGGATCGCTGATCCGGACGGCCAGATTGTCGAGGTCAGCCCACAAGCCAATTCGGTGCTGGGGGTGCCTTTTGAGGAGCTGGCTGGCCAAGGCTGGCTCCGCCTGGTGCATCCCGACGATTTGCAAACTGCGGAGGTAACTTGGGCGGAGGCTCTACGCAGCGGCGAACGGCTGGATATGGAATTCCGCGCCCGCCAAGCAGATGGTGGGTACCGCTGGGTTCGCTCACGTGCTGCACCGCGCCGGAATGCCCAGGGCTGCATCGTCCGCTGGTATGGAACAATGGAGGATGTCCACGACCGCAAGCAAGCCGAGGCGTCGCTCGCTGAAAGCGAGGCAGCCTTCCGCCTCCTGTTCCACAGCAATCCAGTGCCGATGTGGGTCTATGACCAAGCAACCTTGAACCTTCTGGAGACGAATGACGCTGCCGAGCAGGCCTATGGCTGGTCACGAACAGCCCTGCTGAGCATGACCGTCCTTGATCTGGCCCCCGCCGATCAGCACGAGCGGCTTCGTCAGGCAATAGCGGAGCCACGCTGTGGCCGAAGAATATCCGGACCATGGAAAATCACCCGCGCAAGAGGGGACGTGCGCTTGGTGGAAGCGTCTTCCTACTCAATCGACTTCTCCGGGCGGCCTGCCGTGCTGGTCGCTGCCTGGGATATCACCGAACGGCTGCGTATGGAGGAGGCGCTGCGCGAGAGTGAGGAGAACCACCGCTATACCATCGAGCTGAGCCCGCAGATCCCCTGGGTTGCCGATGCCAGTGGCGAGACGATCGCGATCAGCCCTCGCTGGAGCCAGATCATGGGTATGCCGCCGGACAAGCCGTTTGGAGATGGATGGCTGGCAGCCCTCCATCCAGACGATCTGCCGGGCATGAAAGCTGCGTGGAGCCACGCCGTCTCCTCCGGCGAGCCACAGGATGTGGAAGCCCGCTTCCGGGTTGCGGATGGCAGTTACCGCTGGTTCCGCTCCCGTGCAGCCGCACGGCGAGACAAGACCGGCCGGGTTATCCGGTGGTACGGCACGGATGAAGATGTTCATGAACGCAAGCTCGCCGAGCAGCAGGTCGCCCATATGGCCTACCATGATCCGCTGACGGATCTAGCCAATCGCAGACTGTTCTATCAACAACTCGAGCAGGCGCTCGCTGAGCTTCGTCCAGGCGAGTATCTGGCTGTCCATTGCATCGACCTGGATTACTTCAAAACGGTCAACGACTCGCTTGGGCATATCGCGGGCGATGCCCTTCTGCGGCAAGCCGCCGACCGGCTTCGTGGCTGCATACCAGGAGGAAGCTTGGTGGCGCGCATCGGAGGCGACGAGTTCGCAATCATCCAAGCTGGGATAAAGGTCCCGGACGATGCGGCCGCTCTCGCACGACGCATCACCAAGCTTCTTGACAAGGACTTCCAGATTGACGGGCAACGCGCAGTTGCCGGAGCAAGCGTTGGTATCGCCTTGATCACTGAAGGGGGAACGGCTCCGGAGGAAGTCGCGAGGAAGGCGGACATTGCGCTCTACCGTGCCAAGGCGGATGGACGCGGCACTTTCCGCTTTTTTGAGCGATCGATGGACGAGGAGGTTCGTCGCAAGCAGGAACTGAGGATAGGCCTCCGCTCCGCTCTTGAGCACGGCGAGCTGGAACTGCACTTTCAGCCGCTGGTCGGGATCGAAGCGGGAGAGGTGACATGCTTCGAGGCACTCCTGCGTTGGCGCCATCCTGAACACGGCATGATCTCGCCTGCTGAGTTCGTCCCGATCGCCGAGGAAACCGGGATGATTGTGCCGATGGGCGAATGGGTGCTCCGGACCGCTTGCCACGAAGCAGCTCGCTGGCCCCAGCCGATCCGCGTCGCCGTCAATCTCTCGCCAATTCAGTTCCGTAACCCTGGCTTGTTGCGGGCGATGACGAGTGCTCTGGCGGAATCCGGTCTTGAGGCTGGACGGCTTGAGCTGGAGATCACAGAGTCGGTCCTGCTGAATGATGACCAGCCGAATCATGAAGTTCTGCATGAGTTGAGCCGACTTGGAACGCGGATCGTTCTTGACGACTTTGGGACAGGCTTTTCGTCGCTGAGCTACGTGCTCCGGTTTCCGATCGACAAGATCAAGATCGACCGCTCCTTTGTGACAGGTCTTCCAGACCGTAGAGAGTCGGAGGCGGTCATTAGTGCTGTCGTCAGCATGAGCCGGAGTCTCGGCATTTCTGTAACCGCCGAGGGTGTTGAGACCGCCGGGCAACTCGAAGCCCTACGCCGCCTAGGCTGCAATGACGCCCAAGGCTACCTCTTCAGCCGCCCCGTCCGAGCAGCGGAGGTCGCGGCTCTCGTCGACAAGCGACGCAGACCGGAGGACCTGGTTGTCCGATAGGTCTCGAACCCGAACTCGGTGTACGCTCGGCTTCTGATCGCAGTTTCTTTTGCCCAACTAAATAGCCCCGTCGCGGAGCGTTGAAACCAGAAAGATCACGTCCGCAGGAAATGATGGATTTATGGCGAGGGAATAATCCACAAGGGACAGGGATGAGGCCGGCCAGATCCGCTCACCACAATCAGTAAGGACACGTAATGTGCGCCGCTTGCTGCTAGTGGAGGATGAACCTCTGGTACGCATGCTTGCCCAGGAGGTGCTCCAGGGCGCGGGTTTCGAAGTGCTGGAAGCAGGGAGCGGCCAGCAGGCTATCGGGATGCTGGACCAACTGGACCATATCGCTCTCCTTGTCACGGACCTGAGCCTGCCCGGTCGTCAGAATGGCATGGATGTAGTCCACCATGCGCGGAGCCGCTTCCCGCAGCTACCGGTGATCGTCACGACCGGGCTCACGGAGAGCGCCCTGGCGCAACTGAGGCAGATCAATCCTCCGCCCGCCCTGTTGGAGAAACCTTATGGGATGGGAAGCTTGGTCCAACTGGCATGCTTCTTTGTCGATGAGACCTTTCCTCTGATTAGGCCGTAGACTCATAAACACGCAGCCACAGGCGCATTGAGGCGAGTTGGGCCATAGTAAGGAGTTGCCGGCGAGCTTACCGTAGCGGGTGGCGACGCAGCGGAAGTGCTTGAGCTTGGAGAAGAAGCGCTCGATCAGGTTGCGCTCGCGGTAGAGCCGCTTGCTGAAGCAAGGCTTCCAGCACCGGTTGCTCTTGGGCGGGATGTTGGGCTTGGCACCCTGATCCTGGATCAGCTCACGGATGCGGTCCGCGTCGTAGGCGTTGTCGACCAGCAAGATGGTGCGCGGGCCAAGGTGGTTGAGCAGCGTGTCGGCGATCTGCCCGTCATGCGCCTGCCCGGCGGTCAGGCGAGCCGGATCGGGAGGCCTTGCGCGTCGATGACGACGTGGATCTTGGTCGTGAGCCCGCCGCGTGATCGACCGAGACAGCAATCTGCACCTCCCCCTTTTTGCCGTCGCAGCCTGCTGGTGGGCGCGAACGGAGGTGCTGTCGATCATCTGGATCGCCCTCATAGGCGGCGGTGATGGCGTCCATACGCCGGTCCTACACGCCTGCCGTCCGCCCTCGGACGAAACGGTTGTAGCAGGTGATGCGTGGCCCATAGCGCTCGGGCAGGTCCGCCATGGCGCACCCGATCGCAGCACCCAGAAGATGCCGTTCAGCACGCGCGGATCATCGACGCGCGGCACGCCTCGCGGCTTGTTGGGCAAAAGCGGCTCGATCACACGCCACTCGAAGTCTATTAGATCATATCGGCTCATGCCGGCGCTGAATCACAATCCGGCGCAACATGAAAGCTGCTAACCGGCAGACGCGCTGGGAGCGGTGATTCGTTTGACCCTTTTCATAATCTGAAGGATTGCGTCGGCCGCCTGTTCTGGTGTGGTTGCTCCAGTGTCGAAACGCATCGTGGGCTGCGGCATGGCCTGCATGCAGACGGCCATAGAATTTCGGAGGTCTCGAAGGATCTCTGGGGACCGAAGCTTGCCGAATGCCAAACGAGTAGGGTCAACGAGCCGGCGTTCCTGCTCGTCCGGCTCCACATCTAACGCCACAAAGATCACTTCGCCGCCCATCGCTTCAACCAAACGAGACACGCGTGCCGGGAAGTCGTCGGCGACGGTAGGTTCCGGGGCAAAGGTGAAGATTAGGGATTGCCCCACCTCGGCGGCTGTCGAAATTGTTTCAATCCAGAAGCGCTCTCGCAACCGGATAAACTCCTGAGAGCCGAACGGAAATACGGCTGCAACGGCGTCGACAACCAGATGATTATGGAACAGCGGCAGGCCGGTACGCTCAGCGACCAGTCGGGCGATGGTCAGCTTACCCGAAGCCACAGGGCCATAGATGAAGAGCAGGCGCATATACGAAGCATACCTCTTCCGCCCTCGGCATGCCACTACCTCTGCGATCTATCGTTTATGAGTTCACGACCTAGTCAGCATCATCGCTCCCGCAGGTTTTCGGCTCCGCCCCACCCCACTGTTATTGATCCGCGCTTCTTGGGGATCAGGGTCGAGGGACGAGTAGCTCGAACGCCCCCTTAGGGACATGCATCTGCTCCTTTAGCTGTAGCTGTTCATTCATGACAGTTACCGGTGGCTTGGAAACGAAAGCCCGAGGCTGCTTAGGCGCGCTGTACCTGATTGTCGTTCACGGCCGGGCAGTCCGGCCCGAAATCATCTCTGAACGCCTGGATGCGTAGCTCGCGCGAGATGTTCGCGGCCGGAACACCGGCTTTCACGAGATCGGCTGCGCGATACGCGGTGGTCAGCATGCCTTCGCGGTAGATGTGCAGCTGGAAGAAGTCAGCCCGACTGCTCTGCATGATCAGCTCCAAAGCTTGCGGAAGCGGGCCATGACTTCACGCGGCGCGAGGCCTGCGTGCCAGTAGTCCCGCCAAATCGTGTGGGAGGCGTTCGCGGCCGCGCGAACGGCTCGGTTGCGTTGCCGGCGCACCAAGCGCTGCACCTGGCCCCACCAGATGGCGTATGGGTCGAGCAGCATCACGCACTGCCTCTCTGATAGAGGGAGCGCCATAGGTGAGTGATGCGGGCAAAACCGAGCTTCTCCGCGACGCCATCGGTCATGTCGCGGCTGCAGGCCTCGACATTGCCCACGGCGCCCTTGGAGATGCCGTTCCGCCGAGCCCAGGCGCTCAATCCGCCGAAATACTGCATCTCGCGCCGCAGGTGGACGAGCAGATCCATCGAGGTTGGCACGCGCACCAAGCGCATCGTCTGGGAGGTGGCCATGCCCCGGCAGGCCATCGCCACCCATCTCCAGGCGGAAGGTGCCGCCGTGTAGGCTCTGCACCAGCACATCCGGCACGGGCGCTGCATCCGGCCCGATGGTCCAGCCGATGCCATGGCACTTCACCAGGGCTTCCCCTGCCAGCAGGCGCTTTAGCAGGTCGCCCGGGCGGGGGAGGGGGATGAATCCGCGGCGCGCCCAGGGCAGTGCCCGCAGCCGGCGCGCCAGCCGGTGGAAATCTTCCACGCCGGGCGGCGTGATGGCGCTGCCCGGTGGAACCTCTTCCAGCGCAGCGCGCAGCAGTGTCTCGCCTGGGCCGCCGTTCTCAGGGCTCCAGATCCAGCGCAGCGCCTCGCGATAGCGGGCGCACTCCGCCAGCGGATGCAGAAACGGCGATGCGTCACGGCGCGTCGCGCGGTCCGCCTGCAGGGCATTCAGGGTCGGCCGCATCAGACGCCTTCCCACACGCGGAGATCCTGCGCCTGGAGGGTACCACTGCGCTTCGGCCGCGTGCTCCTCGGCCATCTCCTGATCGCCCACAATGCGGGCGGTCAGCATCAGGCACTCGCTCTCGGCGGCCAGGGCCTCGAAATGGGCGATGGAACGGCGGCGGCTGGCCGCCGGCAGGCGGGCGCGTTCTGCCCGCTTGGCCTGGGCGCGTTTCCGGGCCTGTTCGGCGCGGGTGAGATCCACGCTGCTACGAATCTGTTGCCGCCAGCGCTTCGCCATACGGGCGGCAGCGAGGGCGAGACCGGCCAGCGGGCCGGGGGCGACGCTCGGCGCGGCAGCCGGAGAAAGGGCGTTGGACGAGACTGCCACTAAGGCCTCCTCACACGGGGTGTGGGAGAAATGTGGGCAAATCCCACCTTTTGGTCAAGGAGAAATGTGGGTAATTCCCACTGGTTCAGTTTTGTTTGGCTGGAATACCCTTATTCCAACCGTCGAAGGAGAAGGAGGAGGGCGTCCTGTTCCTCGCGTCCCATTGCTCTCCAGAGCGCCAGCAACTCTGCTTCCCGATTCTCGGGCAGAGCCGCCACGTTACCGATATCCCTCATCGTGTTCGGAAAGAAGGTGTCTATAGGAACACGAAAGTACACAGCCATTGCCTCCAGCAGCTGGCGTCCTGGTGCATCGGAACCGTTCTCGACCTTGCTGAGATGGGATCGCGAGATGCCCAGCTCAGCCGCCAATTCCGCTTGCTTTAGGCCGCGCTTTGTGCGCAATGTTCTCACAATGTTCTTGTCTTGCATAGGGAGGATTGTGGGCTTGTCCCACGGTATGTGGGCGGGTTCTGCCCACATTTTCGGTTGACGCAGGCGTGGGTTTTGCCCACCTTTGCCCACATGATCGAATCCTCCTCCATCGAAGCCGCCATCAACACCGCGATTGCCGCTGCTGGAGGGGTTACCAAGCTCGCAAAGCACATGGGTCTGCATCACTCTTCAATCCTTGGATGGCGGAAAGCTAAGCGCGTCCCGGCTGAGCGGGTGGCAGAAATGGCAGCGATCAGCGGACTGCCGAAAGGCGCTTTCCGTCCGGACCTCTGGCCGGGAGCCGAGGCGCCGGAACACGAGAAGGGCAGCGCCAGATGATGCTGTGCTCAGTCCGCCAGTCTTGCGGAAGCAAGCCCGATCAGGGCGCGATCTCCGGCAATAGCGCGCGCGCCTTGGCAGGCCTCGCTCCGGTTAGGTACAGTTCGCAACTGCGCACGCATATCAGTGGTCGCTGCGGAAAGCCGCGCCCGTTCGGCCTCATCGGCCGTGAGCAGATCGAGGTTCCTGTTTATGTGCGCTATCAGCACTTGCAGGCCCCGCCTCGTTTTGTCGCCTCGTTCGCACTCAAGAGCAAACTCTGCAGCGCCCAAGAAACGAGCTTCCAGCAGCGCCTCCCGCTGCTCCATGGCTTGTCTTGCCTGACGCGGCAAATCCTGAAGCTGCAGCAGAAGGCGTTCGGCCTCCGCCTGCCTCTCCTGCGCGGTGTTATCTGTTTGGCCCGGGGGTGGTACGGCTGGCTGCGCCCACGCCGAAGCAGCTATCAGGCAGGCACCTGCGGCACTCAAGATCCGCATTCTCTCATCTCCATGGGTACGGTTTGCACCCCCATGGTGAAGCTGGCGGTTCGCCACAGCAAACTGGCGGCCGGCAGCCGTCGCAACTCGCGGGCGGCGGGATAGCCGATGCCCTTGGCTTTTCTCCCACCCCAGGTCGATCTGCGCTCGCTGATTTACGCGGAGCGCGATTTCTGCTTCCGCTGCGAATCCGCCGCTGGCCGTGCGGTCAGGCTGCCTCTCTCCCTGTCGTGGATGGGCTTGACCGCCGCCGGCATCGGTCGCGCGGCTCAAGGATGTCCTATGCCTGCCGCCTGCCACCGTCATCATTCCCCTCGATCTGGGAATTCACTGGCCGGTTGCGGCGGCGCGGTAAACTGGAGCTAGTCCAAATGGGCGGCAATTCACGATCCCAGGCGGATTCCGCGCTCAAAACGATGACGCGGCTGCTGGTGGAGCGCATCGGTGGCCTGGACGCGACAGTGGCCGCTCTCAGCGAGGGTGGCCGGCAGGTGCGCCGTTCCATCCTCTCGGCGTACCAGTCGCAGCATTCCGACCGCTGGATCCCTGGCGACTTGATTGCCCGGCTGGAGGAGGTTGCAGGCGAGCCGTTGATCACGGCCGAGCTGGCGCGCCGGGCGGGCTTCGTTCTCGTGCGCGCGAACGGTGCGGCCGGCGAGTGCGTGATGCACAAGCTCGCCCATCTGGCGGCCGACTATGCGGATCTTCAGCGCGCCACAACGGAAGGTCTGGCCGATGGGCATCTCTGCGAGGAGGATCTGGCGCGCATCGAGCGCGGGGCGATGGAATTGCACCGCGCCATCGGCAACCTGCTCTCCACCATCCAGGCCCGCCGCAACAAGCCGGGCATGATGGTCATCGTGGAAGGCGGCACACGGCGCGGCATGGCCGGCGTCCTGGCGGCCGTCCGCGGCATCTGGGCCAGGCGCCCCGAGGCGAAGCTATGACGCCCGCGCGGAAACCCCAGAAACCAAAGCCGCGCCGGTTTTTCGGCGCCGCTCATCCCCTGTTCTCTCCGTTCTCGCCCCCGGACCCCCTCCGGCGGGGCGAGGGGCGACCCGCCGCCGGGATCTCCCCTGCGCAGCCGCCGGGTGGCGGCGGGCGCCTGAAATCTCTCTCGCGGAGCTTCTCCGCTCTGGCTCGGCGCTACGCCGGCACAGCCCCTGGCTTGATGAAAGGCTGACCATGGCACGCGCAGCACCCACCGAACGTCTCCTGGTCCGCACCGTCACGGATATGGGCTTCGACGATCTCCCGATGCCGGTGCAGTACCTCTGGTACCGCCTGCTCAGCTTCGCGCTGGGCTCGCTGGAAAAGGGCTGCATTCGGTTTTCTGGGTTTTCCGGTTCGGTTTCCGCGTCGGTTTCCAAAAGGATTCCCATGCCGGAAACCGAAATCGAAACCGGATTGGAAACCCTGGAGAAACTCGGCTGGCTGGAACGCGACGAGGCAGCCCATTGTCTTTGGATGCGTGACATGCGCGCGAACGCCGCGCGCGCCGAAGCGGCAAAAGCCAATGGTTCCAAGGGCGGAAGGCCAAGGAAGGGCGAGACGCTGGAGCAGGCGCGGGAGCGCAAGGCCGAGCTGGCGCGCCGCCAGGGCCACTTCATGATGCCGATTTCTGGGGGGCTCGCGGAAACCCAAGAAACCGAACAGAAACCCAACGCGGAAAGCTCACGCGCGGGCGCGGTAGTAACTACTACCTCAGATATAGAGGTTAGTGGTGGTAGTATCGCGCGCGAGGAAACCGATCTGGTTTCCCTGGTCGAAGACCTCGCCGCCACGGCGCGCCTGCCGGCGGGCCGCAGGCTGTCCGCCGAGCCGGTGGCCGAGTGGCTGGCCGCTGGTGTCAGCGTCGGCACCATCCGCAGCGTCGTGGCCAAGCTGTCCCGCCGCCCCAGCTACGATCCGCTGAAGGTCAGCACCTGGCGCTACTTCGGGCCCGGCATCGAGGAGGCCCTGGCGAAGCGGCCGGAGCCGCAACCGGCCGCGCATACCCCCCTGGCAGAGACCGTGCATGACGAGGATGGCGCCAGGGCCGGCCTCGATGCCAACGGGCAGCTGTGGGTGAAGGGTTGGAAGGACGCGCGGCAGCGGGGCCAGGACACCACGGCCAAGGAAGCCACCATGCGCAGCGTTTGCCCGGCTGCCTGGGACGTGGTGCAGCAGCTGATGCGCCGGGCAGGCGAAGGCGCCCCGGAAAATTTCTGGCCAGAGCGGCGGGTGAGCTGAATTTTTGTTCACTCACGAGCGAGCGATGTGTATGATTTTGTAGCGCCGAAGGGGGCTCCGGCGCGGAGAGGACCATGGCGGCACCAGCCGTTTCGACCAGCCGGGGCAGTGAGGATGCGGCCCCGATCCAGCGCACCACCCTGACCCTGCCGGCCGGCGTGAAACCGCCGCCCGCTGCCTCGGCGGAGGTGGTGGTATTCGACGAGGCCCGCGCGGATTTGCCGCGCCCCTACGTCACCAGCGACGAGATGGCGGCGGAGGCCCGGCGGGCTGCCGTCCATCAACGCGAATGGGAATCCCGCGAGCGCGCCCGCGCCTACCTGGTGCAGATCCGCTCCCATGATCCCGGCGCGGATGGCGCGGCCATGCTGGCCCGGCCGCACAAGGATATCCCCCTCGCCTTCATCAGCGAGGACGCTTTGGAAGCGGCGCTGACGCGCCATTTCGCGGACAGCCACCTGATCGACCGCATGTGGGACGCCGGCCAGCTGAACGACTGGCAGTACGCGGCGGCCAACCGGCTGCTGCAGCTCTGCGACGACACCGGCATGATGGCCTCGAAGGTGGCCCTGCTGGGCCGCACCGGCGGCGGTCATGCCGAGATGAGCGACAAGATGGCGGCAGCCTGGTCGGAGTGGCGCGACTGCATGGACGCCATCGGCCATCCTGGCAGCGAGCTGCTGGTGGATCTCTGTCTCGGCCAGCTCACCGTGCGCGGGCAGGCGGAGCGCATGGCGGCGCTGAAGGACGGGCTGCGGTATCTGGCACGGCGCTGGCGGATCGATAGGCGTTGACAGGGCCGCGTCGAAAACGGTAAGGAAAACGCACCGCCATAGTTGCGCCCGGAGCCCAAAGGTTCCGGGCGCTTTGCGTTTCAGGCCTCCTGAAGCCCGGCGGTCCACCTGGAAAACCTGAACATGCCCCCTTCCACCGACGCGCCCTCGGGCGCGTTCCGGGGCGCGCGACCCTTCGCTTCCGTTGAGGAGGCGTGGTTCTGGACCATGGCGGCCCTGGTGGCCCGCCGTGATGGAGCGAGCCATGCCTGGACTCCGGAGAAAGGCGCGCGCCCCTCTGAGCCGGATGACGTGGTGAAATGCCTCGACCGGCTCTACCGCCAGCGGCGCATCGATCTCACCCATGCACGCGTCTTGCGCGTCTGGGGCGAGCGGCAGCGCGCGCCGGATCCGCGTCATCCCCGCGAGCGCGGCGCGTGGCGGATCTGGCACGAGGCGATGAGCCGGCTGGACTGGCCGCTGCGCCTGCGCGGGATCGTCGCGACGCCGACACCTGCCCAGCCCATCGTGTCCGGCATCGATGTCGGCGGTGCCGACCAGACCGCCGTGGCGCTGGTTTGGGAGGGCATGCTGCGGGGTGTGCTGTCGTGGAACGAAGCGCGCGACATCCTCGGCCTCAAGCCGGCCGCTGTAACAACGGCCGCAACGTCCGTTTGCGGTTGATACTTGGCCTCAGTGCCGGCCGGCCGCCTCGTCATCCAGGAAGCGCTGCATGGCCTGCCATGCTTCATCTTCTTGACGGCGCAAGGCTTCCAGCTGGGCCGAATCCGGCACCGGACGAAAGGTCGAGGCATGAGCCTCAACAGCTTTCCTTGCCCGTTTCCAGTCGTGGAGCAGGCCCTGCCACTGATGAGCCCAATAAGAATAAGGACGGGCATCTGGTGAGGACACTTTCTGCAGCGTCCAATCCGTGACTCCACCAAGGGCGAGGGACCGATCATCCCATCTGACGGGAACGCTCCATCCTGCAGGCCCGACTTCAGAGCCACCTTCAATGGGACCGAACGCTTTGGTGGGTGTGCTGATCACGGTCCCAAGTCCAAAGACCTTATGATCGACCCGATCCCCTTCCTTGAAGGGGCAATCGCCGTGGGTCTTAAGCTCCATCTGCCTTGCTCCAACCAGCTGACGGGGGGCCGCAGAGACGACTGCCACCTCCATGGACCAGACAAATAAGCCTGTATGCGGCTGTACGTTTCGTCAAACGGTCGTTTCGTAATGTTCACCCCCTCCCACCCGTAATCGGGAACCAGAATGGCCCGCAAAACCCCGCTCAAGCGGCTGGGTGGCGTTGGCGGCGTTCCGGGGTTCATCGCCTACTACCGCGTGTCGACCGACAAGCAGGGCGCCAGCGGGCTCGGATTGGAGGCCCAGAAAGAGGCGGTTGAGCGCCATGTGCGCGCCGCCGGGGGCCGGATCCTGGACGAGTTCCAGGAAGTCGAAAGCGGCAAGAAGAACGACCGCCCGCAGATCGCGGCGGCCATCGCTGCCTGCCGGTCCCGCCGGGCCACGCTGGTC
>JH599968.1:25328-25572 GCA_000245075.1 Acetobacteraceae bacterium AT-5844 | reverse complement strand
GCAGGCGGCCAAGGCTCGCGGGGTCCGCCTCGGCAACCCCCGCCTGCGCGCTGGCGATGGTGCGTCCGTGCACCAGGCCACCCAGCTCCGCATCGCCAAAGCCGCGCAGCACGCCCGCGATGTGCTGCCCGCCATCCTCGCAGCCCAGAAGGCGGGCTGCATCAACCACAGCCAGGTCGCCGAGGCGCTCACCGCGCGCGGCATCCGCACGCCTGCCGGCGGCGATGTCTGGCACCCCGTGCAG
>JH599968.1:0-25308 GCA_000245075.1 Acetobacteraceae bacterium AT-5844 | reverse complement strand
TGAAGAGGACCTCGACGCCATGACCGAAAAGTCCGCGGCAAAGCCCCGCGCCAAGAAGGCCGCCGCGCCCGCTATACCGCCGGGCAGCAACCACCCGGTCATCACCGACCCGAAGCTGGTCAAGCTGGCGGCCGAGTATGCCAAGGCCGCACCGGAGAAGAACCGGCTGGAAAAGTTCCTGAAGGACACGAAGCCGGTCCTGTTGCAGGCCATGGGTGAGGCGCCCGTGGCCTACGCCGGCAAGCATGTCCTGACCCGCGCCGAGGTTGCCGGCACGCCCGACACGGTGGGCGAGAAGATCACGCGCTCCATGGTCGGGCAGCACTTGCCGGGCAAGAAGGGCCGGCCGGCCTACACCACGCTCGAAGTCCGCTGATGCGAGAGCGCCTCTTGGCGCTGCTGGTCGCCGGCAACCTGCGCATCGCGCAATGCGCCGCTGCCGAACTCGGCTGGCAGCAGATCGCGCAGCACCGCTACCTCACGCCCGAAGGCGAAGAGGTGCAGGCGGTCGGTGATCGCTCCCACGGCCTGATCGGCCGCCCCATCGGCACCAAGGTTTATCTCGGCTACCGCTGGGAAATCCGGGATGACGCGCACGAGGTGCAGGGGCTGATAGAGGCGGGCCGGCTGGTCGAGGCGCAGCTTCCGGCATGGCGTTCGGCATGAAGCAGCCGCATCGCCAGCGGGCGAAGCTCAGCATGGCGAAGCCGCGCATCGCCACGCTGGACCTGCGCACGGCACGGCCGGCGCCGAAGGTGGCCGCATCCCACTACACCAGGCCCGAGCATCGCCAGTGGCGCGCCGAGGTGATCCGCCGGGCAGGCGGCCGATGCCAGGGCTGCGGCCGTGGCAACACCCGCCTCTTCGCGGACCACATCGTGGAGCTGAAGGACGGCGGCGCCCCACTGGCCCTGTCCAATGGCCAAGCCCTGTGCGGCTCCTGCCACAGTGCCAAGACAGCCCGCTCCAGGGCCGCCCGTCTCGCCACCCCTACGCCAGCCCCGCCCGAACCCTGACCGCCTCCAGCGGCCAGCCTGGGCCAAGGGCAGGCCGGTCTGGCCGGGCAGCCCCGCCCCGGCCCGGACCCCGCGCCCCCCCCTGGGGGGGGGTCCGATCCCTGGCGGGGGGAGGGGGGGGTGACCACACACGGGCGCATTCGGAGATTTTCGAGCCCTCTGCGGAGGCCGGGGGAAAACGCTAATGTCTCTCACGGAAAAGCAGCGCCGGTTCGTCAAAGCCTATCTCATTGAACCCAATGGGAAAAAGGCAGCGATCGCGGCCGGATACAGCCCCAAAGGGGCCGAGGTTCAGGCCTCGCGGATGTTAAGCCAGGCTAAGGTGCAGCAGGCCCTGGCCGAAGCCCGCAAAGCCGTCTCCATCGAGGCCGGAATCACCCCGGCCATGGTCATCGCGGAGCTGGCCAAGATCGGCTTCAGCGACATCCGCAAGGTCGTGAAGTGGATGTCGGACGTCCAGAAGATGGCCTTCGACCCGGATACGGGCGAGCCGGTGCTGGAGATCACTAACCGCATCGTGCTGGAGGACAGCGAGGGGCTGGACGAGGCCACGGCTGGCTCCATCGCGGAGGTGTCCATGACGAAGAGCGGCACCCTGAAGGTGAAGCTCTACGACAAGCGCGGCGCGCTGAACGACCTGGCGCAGATCCTCGGCATGAAGACCGCGCTACGGGCGCCGAAAGCGCCTGGTGTGCCGTCGCCGGATCCGCAGCCCTCCCCAGCAGCGCCCGATGCCCCAGAGGGCGGCGATAACGGCTGGGGCCAGCTGCTCAACTGACGGCCTGGGACCTGTCCTGCCCCGATTGGCAGGACCGCCTCCGCGCCGGCAGGAGCCTGATGCCGACATTGCCGCTGTGGGACGCCGAGGCGCGCCGGGCAGTGGCCATCTTCGACCGCCTGCGCATCCCGGACGTGCCAGGCGAGCCGACCTTCGCGGAGGCGGGGGGTGAATGGTTCCGGGAGATCGTCGCCGTCCTGTTTGGCTCGCTGGATCCGGCGACGAAAGAGCGGATGATCCGGGAGCTGCTGCTCCTGGTGCCGAAGAAAAACGCCAAGACCACCAACGGCGCCGGCTTGATGCTCACCGCGCTGCTGGTGAATCGCCGGCCGCGCGCGGAGTTCCTGCTGGTGGCGCCGACGCAGAAGGTGTCGGAGCTGGCCTTCAAGCAAGTGGCCGGCATGATCGACCTGGATCCGGTGCTGCGCACCGCCTGCCACGTCCAGGAACACCTGAAGAAGATCACCTTCAAGCGGACCAAGGCCACCCTGGAGGTGAAATCCTTCAGCCCGAAGGTGATGACCGGCGTGAAGCCGGCCGGGATCCTGGTGGACGAGCTGCATGTCATCGCCGAATCCGAAGATGCTGACCGCGTCATCGGCCAGCTGCGCGGCGGCATGGTGTCGCAGCCGGAGGCCTTCCTGGCTTTCATCACGACGCAGTCGGAGCGCCCCCCGAAGGGGGTTTTCAAGGCCGAGCTGGAGCGCGCACGGGCCATTCGGGACGGCAAGACCAGCGGCCGCATGCTGCCGATCCTCTACGAGTTCCCGCCGGCCATCGCCCTGACACAGAAGGTTGACGACGCTGAGCCGTATCCCTGGGAAGACACCAGACTCTGGCATATGGTCATGCCGAACAACGGCCGCTCCATCACGGTCGAGCGGCTGGCGGAAGACTACGAGACCGCGAAGCTGGCAGGCGTTGAGGAGCTGCTGCGCTGGGCCTCGCAGCATCTGAATATCGAGCTGGGCCTGGCGCTCCGCTCCGACCGCTGGGCCGGCGCCGACTGGTGGCTGCGGCGGGCGGATCCGGCGCTGACGCTCGAGGAGCTGCTGCGCCGCTCTGAGGTGGTCACCATCGGCATCGATGGCGGCGGCCTGGATGACTTGCTGGCCCTGGCGGTCTGCGGCCGCGAGCGCGGCACCAAGCGCTGGTTGCTCTGGGTCCGCGCCTGGGCGCATCCGGTGGTCTTTGAGCGCCGGAAGTCCATCGCGCCCGAGCTGCGCGACTTTGAGAAGCAGGGCCATTTGTCCGCGGTCAAATCCGTTGGCGAGGACCTGGCCGAGCTGATCAAGGTGGTCGAAACCGTCGATCAGAGCGGCAAGCTGCACAAGGTCGGGCTCGATCCCATGGGCGTCGGCGCCATTGTCGATGCCATGGCCGAGATCGGCGTGAAGGCCGACCGGGTGGAAGGCATCCCGCAGGGCTGGCAGCTCACCGGCGCCATCAAGACGGCCGAGCGAAAACTGGCCGATGACACGCTCAGCCATGGCGGCCAGCCGATCCTCGCCTGGGCCGTTGGGAATGCAAAGGTCACGCCTGCCGGCAACGCGGTGACCATCACCAAGCAGGTCAGCGGCTCCGCCAAGATCGACCCGATCCTGGCCGTCTTCGACGCCATCGCGCTCATGAGCCGCGATCCGGCGCCCCCACAACAGAAGCTGACGGCTTCGCAGATCTTTGGAGGACTGGCCTGATGGCCCGATGGTCCACACGGGCCGCCCCTGCGCCGCCGCGCGAACGGGTGGAGCCCAGCTTCACCCAACGGCCGGCCGCGCCGGAGCCCGCACAGGACACACGATCCGCACCGGCCTTCGATACCTGGCAGAACCTGCCGGCGTTCGCGCAGATGCGAACGGCGGCCGGCGTGCAGCTGACGGCGGATAGCCCGCTCACCCATGAGACGGTGCTGGCCTGCTACAACGTCATCGCCGAAGGCTGCGCGATGCTGCCGCTCTACCTCTTCCGGGAGCGCGGCAAGAAGCGCCGGCAGGTGACGGATCATCCGCTGTACGAGCTGCTGCTCAGCAGCCCGTGCCCACACATGACCGCCTTCCAGTTCTGGAAGCGGGTCATCTTCGAGAAGCTGCACCAGGGTAACCATTACTCCCTGATCGACCGCAACAGAGATGGGCGGGTGATCGCGCTCTGGCCGGTCGAGGGCGGGCTGTGCCAGCCCTTCTGGTATCAGGGCGAGGATGGCCGCTGGCGGCGCGCCTATCGCATCTCCGCGCCAGGCACGCCGCAGGCGGTGTTCCTGGAACATGAGGTGTTCCACATTCAGAACCAGCCCGTACTGCGCGGCGCGGATTACGGTCTGTTCGGCCTGTCCATCTGGCAGCTGCATCAGCAGGAGACGCTGGGCGGCGCGCTGGCCACCAACCAGTTCGCCCATTCCAGTTTCGCGAATGGCGCCAACCTTTCGGGCATGATTGCCGTCGAAGGGGTAGTGGACGAGGAAGCCGGCCGCGTGGCCCGGCAGATGGTGCGCGAAGCCTATGCCGGCTCCGGCAATTCGGGAAAGATCGGTGTGTTTGGCAGCAACGCCAAATTCTATCCGATCTCGCAGGACAGCCAGAAATCGCAGCTGCTGGAGACGCGGAAATACAACCGCTCCATCATCGCCGGCCTGCTGCGGGTGACGGCGCACCTGATCAATGACCTGGAGCGCGGCACCTTCAGCAACATCGAGCATCTCGACCTGGCGCACTACAAGCACTGCCTGCGGCCCCACCTGGTGGATACGCAGCAGACGGTGCTGAAGGACCTGCTCACCCCGGAAGAGCGGCTCGCCGGCTACTATGCCGACCACGACGAAAGCGAGCTGCTGCGCGGCGACCTGAAGACGCGCACCGAGTTCTGGGCGCAGGCGATTCAGAATGGCATCGCCACGCCGAACGAGGCGCGGGCCGACTTCAACCTGCCCCCGGTCGCAGGGGGCGACAAGCTCTTCATCAACGGCGCCTCGGTGCCGCTGGAGCTGGCCGCAGCCGGGCAGACCCCGGCGGCGCGGATCAACCAGCCCCCAGCGCAGCAGACCGATCCGCCCAAGGAACCCAGCAATGGATCCTGATACCGAAACGCCTGCCTCGCTGGAGCTGCGCTTTGTCGAGGTGGACGTTCGCGCGAGCGCGAACGCTGACGGCGAGACCGTGCGGCGCATCGAGGGCCTGGCGGCGCCCTACCAGGCCAAGACGCGGATCCGCGCCTGGGGCGGCCATGAGTTCGAGGAAGCGCTGGAACCCGGCGTGTTCGGTGAGACACTGCGCTCCGGCGCGGATGTGCGCCTGCTGCTGGAGCATGATTCCCGCGCCCTGCTGGCCCGCACCAAGGCCGGCAATTTGCGGCTCCGCGACACGCCGCGCGGCTTGGAGTTCGAGGCGGATCTGCCCGACACCCAGCTGGCGCGCGACGTGCTGGAGAACATCCGGGCGAAGAATTACCCGGGCATGTCGTTCGGCTTCGTGCCGAAGGAGATGGCACGGGCCTATGAGCCCAACGGCCGACTGCGCAGCGTCATCCACCGCGCCGCGACCCTGCGGGAGATCTCCGTGGTCGCGCTGCCGGCCTACGCGAAAACCTCCGTCGCCATGCGCTCCATCCTGACGGCCGCGCCGCCCGCCGATCCGGCAGAGGCGCTGGCCCTGCGGGCACGCCTCGCGCGGCTGCGCGCCTGATACGCCACGCCGGGCGGCGAAACCCCGGCACCCTGACAAGGAATCACCCATGAAGCTCGGTCGTTTGACCCGCGTGCTGGCGGCGCTGTGCCTGTTCGCCGCCGCTCTCCTGTTCCTCACCCCCGGCCACGCCTCGGCCGCCGTGCTGCCGCTCTCCAGCGCCCTAACGGAGATCAGCCCGGACGGCCTGGCGCTCTCCCTGCTGGGCGCCCTCGGCGGCACCATCACCCTGGCCGGCCTGCGCGAGAAGCGCAGCCAGCTCTTCGATGAAATGGACACCATCACCCGCTCTGAGCTGACGGACGAGACGCGGGCGCGCTTCGACGCCATCGAGGAGGAGGTGCGCGGGCTCGATGCCGACATCGCCCGCCTGGAACGCGCCGAGGAGCGGCAGCGCGAGCGCGCCCGCAGCCAGGCGCCCCACCCGACGCCGCTGCCCGGCAACGTCCCGGCCGCGCCGGCCGCGAGCCGCGATCTGGGCTGGGAGTTCGGCGCCTTTGTGCGCAGCTACGCGCAGTCGCAGATGCTCTTCCGGGCGGATCAGCGCATCGTCTCTCCGGTGGAGATCGCCGCAGAGGCCTATGGCGAGCAGCATCCGGTGACCCTGGAGCTGGCCCGCGCGCAGACCCGCGCCCAGACCGCCAGCGACAACGCCTCCGGCGGCTTCCTGGTGGCACCGGCTTACGCCAGCGAGATCTTCCGCCTGTACGGCCCGAAGACCATCGTGCGGAAGCGGGCGCGGGTGGTGCCGGGCAATGCCACCTATCTGCGCGGCAAGAGCGGCGCCTCGGTCGGCTATGTCGGTGAAAACGAGCAGGGCAAGACGACCGGCGTGACCTTCGGCACCATCGACATGACGGAGAAGGATATCTCCGCCGTGCTGCCGATCTCGCTGAAGCTGCTGCGCAACGCCAACACCGTCGCCATCGAGGGCTATTGCCGCGATGAGATGGCCCGCGCAGCCTCCGAGTTCGAGGACCTGAAGTGCCTTTACGGCACGGGCACCGGCAAGGAGGTGAAGGGCTACGCCGCCTCTATTCCGGACACCCAAAAGTTTGCCGCGGTCAACAAGGCCGCGCCGACCAACCAGGAGGTGCGCGCGGATCTGCGCAAGGTGCTGAAGGCGCTGGTGCTGAAGAACGTGCCGATCGCCGGCAACGATCCCTGCTGGTTCATGAACGATGCGGTGCTGATGTACCTGCAGGATCTCTACCAGGGTGACCTGAAGGCGTTCCCCACGCTGGAAGGCCCGAATCCGATGCTGATGGGCCACCCGGTCGATACCTCCACCCAGATCACCGGCCCGGCCGGCAATGGTGGCGATATCTTCTTCGGGGCGCACAAGTTCGCCATGATCGCAGACAGCGTCACCATGCGCCTGTCCACCTCGGACCAGGCCACCATCGTGGATGCCAACGGCAAGCCCATCAATCTGTGGGCGCAGGGCATGATGGCCATCAAGCTCGACATGAGCCACGACTTCGCCCTGCAGGACGAAAACGCCTTCGCCATGCTGACCGATGTGAAGTGGGGCCAGTAAGCCCCTCTGCCTGATCGCTGACGGAGCGGCGCCTGCGGGCGCCGTTCTGCGTTCTGCTCCCTCCTTCGAGGATCCTTCCCCCCGATGAAGACCACCGCTCTCGGCCGCGATGATGCGGCCTTGCTCACCCCTGCCTTTGCCGCCGCCGAGACCGCTGTGACGGCCGGCGGGGCAGGCGACAACACCGAGGTCACCACGGCCGCGCTGGATCTGCGCGACCAGTTCGGCACGCTGCGCTTCACCAGCCTGACCTTGGTGCTGGCGGCCACGGCCACCCTCACCGCCGGCCAGTCCCTGGCGCTGAAGGCTGCGCGCTTCCAGCATTCCGATGACGGCACCAGCTGGTCGGATGTGAAGGACGGCGTCACGCTTCCTCCCATCGCCGGCACCGGCACGGTGACGGGCGCGGCGAAGCTCGGCTGCAATCTGGTCGAAGCCAAGCGCTTCGTGCGCGCAAAGTTCACCCCCGACCTGTCCGCCAGCGGCACCGATACCGCCAAGGTGGGCGCCGCCTTCGTCCTGTCCGGCCCGTCGCGCATCTGATGCTGACGGTGGTCACCCCGGCCAGCTCCAGCGCGCTGGTGTCGCTGGAGGTGGCCAAATCCGAGCTGGAGATCCCGGCTGACGACACTAGCCAGGACGAGAAGCTGCGGCGCGCCATTGCCCGCGCCTCGGCCATGATCGCCCGCCACTGCAACCGCGTCTTCGCGCGCGAGCAGCTGCGCCAGACCTTCCGGCCGATGACGTCAGACGCGCTGCTCCTGGCGCGCAGCCCTGCGACCGTCACGGCCGTGACCAGCGATGGCCAGCCCCTGACGGGCGAGGAATGGGAGCTGGATCAGTGCCTGCTGTACCGCCTGCGGGGCGGCTGCCGCATTCCCTGGTTCGGCCGGGTGGTGGTGGTGGACTATGCCGCCGGCTACCGCATGCCGGAGGGGCCGCAGGAGAACGAAGCCCCCGAGCTGCCGCTGGATCTGGAGCAGGCCTGCCTGCAGCTGCTGACCTTTCTGCGGGAGAGCGCCGGCCGCGACCCGATGCTGCGCTCGCTCTCGGTACCGGAAGCCATCTCGCAGTCCTGGCTGGATCCGCGCGCGGGCGCCGCCCAGCTGCCGCCCCAGGTGGCCGAGGCCGTCGCACCCTATGTGCGGCATGTCTTCGCATGAGGCTGGCGGAGCGCATTGCCCGCGACGCGGCGCGCATCACCGCCCGCGAAGGCCAGCGCCTGGTGCTGCGCCGGCCGCTGACGGAACCGCCGGCTACGCCGAACGCGGAGTGGGGCGCCATGCCGTGGGGGCAATTTCCCTGGGATGGCCGCCAACCCTTTACCGACCTGGTCTGTCGGGGCTTCGTTTCCGGCGCCGTGCCGGTCCAGCTGCATGGCGCAGTCTGGCAGATCCAGCGGCGCATCCGCATCAGCGATGCCGAGATCCACGGCAAGCGCTGGCCCGGCCCGCCGCGCCGTGACGACATCGTGGTGCTGGCCGATGGGCAGCAGTTCAGCGTGCTCGATTGCGACACGCGCGGCCTGGCCGGCATCCCCACCATGCACATTCTGACCGTGCTGGGAGGCACCGGATGAGCAGCCCGACACCCTGGGCCGAGATGCGCCGCCGCCTGGAGGCGGCCCAGCAGACCGGCCGCCTGCCCATGATCCAGTGGCCCAACGAGACGTTCATCCGCCCGACCGCCCAGCCCTTCCTGGAAGTGGAAGGCATCGGCAACATCGCCGAGCCGGTCGAGATGGGCCGCAACGGCCAGTGGAACGAGGACGGCACCCTGCATGTGCAGGTCTATGTGCCGCGCGGCACCGGCAGCACCCTGGCGCGCGAGATCGCGGAGCGTGTGGTGCGGCTCTTCCGGGGGGCGTGCGAAGGCCCGGTCGTCTATCGCCGCACCAGCATCGGCGCGGGCGAGAAGGAGACCGAGGGCACCGGCATGTGGTGGCGCCTGCCGGTCTACATCGACTGGGAATACCAGGATCGCCCCACCTCTGACGGGGCATGAGCAGGGCGCCTTCGGGCGCCCTTTCTGATTCCGGCGCCGCTGGCGCCATCTCCACAAGGAAATCCTCCATGGCGAGTGTCACTGGCGGCCAGGCGGCGGTCGAGACGACCGACGTCCTGCTCTCCTATGGCGTCGAGACGGCCTGGGGCACCAAGCCCGCCGGCAACTTCAAGGCGCTCCGCATCACGGGCGAAAGCCTCACCAGCCAGAAGCAGCGGTCCCGCCCCTCCGAAATCACCCGCGTGCGCCAGGTCGCGAAGAGCGTCACCCAGCAGAAGAACGCTTCCGGCGGCTTCAACTTCGCGCTCAGCTTCGGCACCTTCGACGATGTCTTCGCGGCCTTGCTGGGCAGCACCTGGACGGCGGCACTGGCGATCAATGGCGCCGCCGCCGACATTTCCGCAGTCGCCAGCGGCAACAAGCTGACCAGCACCACGGCGAACAAATTCACCACCGTGCAGGTGGGCCAGTGGATCCGGCTGCTCGGTTTCTCCGCCAATGGCGGCGCGAACAACGGCCTCTACCGCGTCACCGCCAAGACCAACACCGAGCTGACCCTGGCCGGTAAGACCCTGGTCGATGAAACGCCGGCCGGCACCAACGCCAAGATCCGTGGCTCCATGCTGCGGAACGACAACGAGATGCAGAGCCTCTTCATCCAGAAGCAGCTCGGCTCGGCCGGCTTTCTGCACTACCCCGGCGCGCTGGTGAACAGCGGCTCGCTGAGCGGCGGCATCGGCAATTTCTTCTCCGGCTCGTTCGGTTTCCTGGCGAAGGATGAGGTCTATTCGGCCACCACGGCCGCCACGGTGACCGATGCGCCCACCGGCGGCTTCCATGACGCGGTGGCCTCCTTCGGCGGCTGCTGGCTGGATGACGCGCCGCTGAACGCCGGGCTGCAGAACGCGACGTGCGAGCTGACCCGCGAGGGCGCGGCCATGGACTACGCCATGGGCTCCGCCGCCGCGCAGGGCGCCCGCTGGGGCCAGCTGGGCTCGAATGGCCGTCTGGAGCTGTTCTTCAAGGACTTCGATCTCTGGCGCAACCGCTATGACACCGAGCTGCAGGGCCGTCTGGCCTGGGCGACGTTCGACGACAGCGGCAACGCCTATGTTGTCGAGCAGCTGGGCGCGGTGCTGACCAACCCGACCATCCAGGCGGGCGGCCCGAACCAGGCTGTGGTGGCAGCCTACACCGTCGAGGGCAATCCCTCGCAGGACGCCATCAACCGCACCATCGCCATCCACAAGCTGCCTGCGATCTGAAACCGCCTAGTCAGAAGGGGATATCTTGGTCCCCTTCAAAGGGCGACGACGATGGCTTTATTGCACCGGCAGGAAGTTGAGTATTGCTAACGACGAAAAGGTTGAGAATATCGTCCCGATCCATAAACATTATTCGGCTTCTTTTCGTGGCATCTAAATTACGCCCAAGCCACCATCTTGCCGACTTAGTTATTTCACCGCCAGCAACGATAAATGCGTGATCCACTAAAACGCTGCGGTTAAGTTCATGATCAAATATTTCGCTATCAAGCATCATCAAAACTTGATTGTGGATTACTGCAATATTTGTATTGGTCCCGCCCCGGTTCCCGCTGTCTGCTGAGGCATCCAGTTTCCCCTTCTTTGCTTGGATGCCAAAGTAGAGCATGTGCTGGCTGGGGAGCGAAAATCGCATCCAGACGTCTTTCCCATGCTCAAGGTTCTTGTCCTTATGGCCGGCGGGGGTGATGCGATGATACCCGAGTTGTCGAAGCAGTGGCAGCAGTACTTCTTCGATTAGATCGTCTTCAGAGCAGGAATCTAAATAAGCAGAAAGCAGCTGCCTCTTCTTCAATTCTGCTGGGGTGAAGGGGCGGTGTGGATTGGGTTTTTCTGATACAGTCCGAGAGGCAATATGCCTAACGTAGAGATTGTCATCATCTCCATAGAAGGCTTCGAAACCCTCGCGGCCCAACGGATCGTTCAAGCTGGCAAGCGCAGCAGATCTGTCTTGATCTCCATCCTGCGCATCCCGCTTATCCATAAGTAAGCGCAAGAGATTTACGAATCTATCTGGCAAGCAGTTGGGGGCAGGAGGGGCATCCTCTAGTAGCGCCTCCAAGACACCAGCTGTCCATGCCCAACGCGTGGTTCCATCATGGACATAATCGAGATCACAGTCCTCCATGAACTCGGTGATGTATGAGCTAGATCGCCGAATGAAGTGGGGCACGTCACCGATTACCATGTCAGCGATGGCACGAAGGTTACGCTGCTTGAATTTCATGATCAGCTCTGATTTCCATCATACATTCTAGGCATGATTCCTTAAACGGACCAAGATTCAACCTGATCTGTTTATCTGACCGGAGAGGCAGGGGCGTCTATCGCCAGTTCCCCTGCCTCTCCATTCAGGTAGCTCAGCACAACGTCTTCATCTGCCGACTGCAGCGTGCCGCTTTAGGCGACGCTAGGGACTGCCGCCGCTGGCGGGCCGGTCGCAGCCTCTTATTCCACATCCCGCCAGGACATCCAAACATGGCCGATATCGCCTCTTTCCGCCGCAACGTCGACGCCGCCAAGGCCGGCGTGATCGTCACCACCGGCCCCGAGTGGGACAACATGAAGCTGCGCGTGCGTCCCCAGAACGAAGCGTTTGACGACGCGCTGGCCCGCGCCAAGAGCGACCTGGTGCGCCAGGCCCGTTCCGAAGGCCGCCTGAAGCCGCGCGAGGGCTACGAGCAGCTGCCGATCTCCGAGCGCCAGGCGCTGGGCAACCGCGTCTGCCTGGAGCAGCTCTTCGTGGAGCCGGTCGAGGTGACCATGGGCGGCGTGCCGGTCACGGCCGCGCAGTATCGCGAGCTGGCGCAGACGGCGGAATTTGCCGACCTGATGGACGCCGTGTGGGCCGCCGTCGAGATCGCCACGTCGCAGCGCCGCGTCCAGGTGGAGACCGCCAAGGGAAACTCCTCCCCGCCCTCCAACGACACCTCGAATGGAGCGGCTCTTCCCGCCTGATCGCGGCGCTCGCGGAGGAGGATGCGCCCCAGTTGCCGGAGCCGGATCCCGAATGGGTCTGGCTCTGGCGCGCCTGGCATCGCCTGCACCGCGAGCGGGAATGGCTGCCCTCCGGCATGGGCGGCGCCGTGCCGCGCCCCATCGCCCGCCGCGCCCTGGCCGAGCTGGCTCAGGAAGACGGGCTGCATGAGGAAGAGGCCGCCCTGCTGGTGGTGCTGGTGGCCGAGATGGATGGCGTGTTCTTCGACCACCAGGAGCAGCTGAGCAAGCGAGCCGCCGAGGAGGCGAAGCGCCGCCGATGATGACACCCCAGCAGTTCAACCGCGCCCTCGCCATCCAGATCGAGCGCGACCTGGCCCCGGCCGAGATCACCCGGCGCTTTGTCGAGGGCGCCCGGCGCGACGTGCAGCGGCGCATCGCCACGGGCGAGGTGCCGCGCCAGTTCATCCGCTACATCGACGGCCAGGCCCATGCGGAGGATTCCGCGGCAAAGCCCGAAAGCGTCATTCTCTACCGCTTCAACGCGCTGGCCGAGGCGGCACGCCTGGCCCTGCTGGAGCTGTATCGCCGCGCGCCGGTCTGGAGCGGCGCCTATCGTCGCAGCTTCTTCCTCGGCATCAGCCGGGACGGCGGCGGCGGGCGCTATATTCCGGCGGCGGACTTCAGCCCCCGCACGATGAGCGCGGATGCCACCGAGATCATCATCGGCAACACCCAGCCCTACAACCGCAAGGTGGATGTGCAGCGAGAGGGCCAGCGGGCGCTGAAGTTCAGCGTGCCGCCGAATCTCTACGGGGAGAGCGCGGCCGTGGTGCGGCGCCGCTTCCCGGCTGTGAACGTGCGGGCCGTCTACTCGGTCGATTTCCCCAACCAGTACGTGCTGAAGACCGGCCCCCGCGCGGGAAAGCGCGTCCACAGCCCCGCCATCATCCTCACGGCCCGGAGTTAGCCCATGGTCGATCTTGCCTACCGCGCCAGCATGCAGGATGGCGTCTCCGCCACGGCCAAGCGCATCACGCAGTCCGCGAAAGAGATGGGGCAGGCGGTCGGTGCCTCCGGCGAAGCCGTCGAACAGAGTTCGGAAAAGGTCCGCCGCTCGCTGCCGACTTTCGAGACCCTGAGCCGGCGTTACGACGACAACGCCCGCGCGGCGGCTGCCCGTGCCAAGGCGGACCGGGATCTCGCCCGCGCTACGGAAGCGGCCAATGCGGAGGTGGCCAAGGGGCTGGTGACCCGCGAGCAGGCCGACAAGCTGATCGAAGCCGCCCGCGTCAAGACCGCCGCTTATGTCGCTGGGGTCGAGCGACAGCTTGCTGCCGAGCAGCGCCGCAATGCCGCGCTGAACGACAACACCACCAACCTGACCGTGCAGGCGCGAGCCCTATCGGAGTTCACTTCCGCCGAGCAGCGCCGCAACGCTGCGCTCAGCGGCAGCAGTACCAACCTGACGGTGCAGGCCCGCGCGCTGTCGGACTTTGGCGCGGCGAATGACAATGTGGCCGGCCGCATGCAGCGGCTGGGCTACATCGCCGGCCAGGCCGGTTTCCAGATCCAGGACTTTGCCGTGCAGGTGGCCGGTGGGCAGAATGCGATGATCGCATTTGCCCAACAGGCGCCGCAGCTGCTGGGTATCTTTGGTACGGCCGGCGCCATCGCGGGCGCGACGGTCGCCATCGGCGCCATCACCGCCAATCTGATCATGGGCGGCGATGCGTCCAAGCGGTTTACGGCTGCGATAGACCAGCAGGAAGCAGGCCTCCGCCGTGCGACCGCAGCGGCCGACCGCTGGCGGGAAGGCCTGTCTCAGGAAGCAGCGCAGGTCCAAAGCCTGACCACTTACTACCAGAGCCTGTCTGACGGCCGCCGGCAGTATGAAATGCTGATTGCCCAGCGGGACGAGGCGCAGCTGAACAGCGTCCGTCAGGAGTTCTCGAACACCGTTACAGGATCTTTGCAGCGCCAAATGGAGATATGGCGCGCCCAAATTGCCGATTTTGCCGGCATGGCCAACCTGTATCCGGCAGGCTCGCAAGAGCGGGATATGATTCTCGCCATGCCTGACCTGGAGCGCCTGCGGAGCCGCTACGCCCAGGCCGAAGAGATGGTGCGCGAATTCAATGTCACGATGGCCCAGGGCAGCGGCGACGCCGTCGAAGCATCCTCCAGGTTGACGCATGGCTTGCGCGAACTGGCGGAAACGGCCGACACGCGAACGGCCCGCGCTCTGATCGCCATGGCGGATGAGATCGTCAAGCTGAACCCGCAGGCGACCGATTTGGCAAAAGCCGGTCTGGAGCTGGAGCAGCGGCTACAGGCTCTCGGTCTCAAGGCTCAGGCCGCTCAGGAAGGTATGGCGGCGTTAGGCGTAGCCACCGAACGGGCGCGCCTCAATCTGCAAGATCTGCAGCGCATGTCTGACAGGACACTGACGGCCCCAGCCCGTGCGCTGGCCACCTCGCAGCGCTTGCTGGAAACCTTGCGGACGCAGGGCGTCGAAGCCGCCGAAGCTCTTCAACGCCAGATTGTCGCGGAAGAAACCCTGGAAGATCGCGTGCAGGCGCAGTTGCGCGCGCGCGAGGACGTTATTCGGGCGACGGCCAAGGGCGCCGCAGAGCATCTGAGACTGCAGGGCAATCAGGAGGAGGCGACCCGACGCCTGAGCGAGGTCGAGGCGCAGATCCTGGCTGATCGGCAGTCGAATGAAGAGCAGATTCGACGCGATATCGCGCTGACAGACGAAAACCAGGAGACCTTTCACAAGGAGCGTATCCGGCGCCAACAGGCCGATGCCGAGGCGGCGCGTAACGCCTCGGCTGCGCGCCGCCAGGCGCTGCGGGACGAGGCCGATGAGGCACGGTCCCTGGCGCGGATCTACGACACGCTGCGGCTCGACGGCAATACCGGCCTGCTCTACGGCAGCGAAGCGGACGGCAAGGCAGCGCAAGAGATCCAGCGTGCCCTGAAAGGGTCGATGTTCGATCCGACCGTGCGGAAGCGTGCGCAAGACGAGATCGAGCGGGATCTGCGCGCGTCGCAGGAGCGGCAAGAGCGGCTCATCGAGCGCAGTGTAGACTCTGTCGTGGACTACTCCGCCGACACTTTCGCGGATCTGTTCGACAAGAACGGCACCGGCTGGGCGGGCATGCTCGACACCTTCGAGACCACCTTCCGCCGCACCATGGCGCGTATCGCGGCCGAGGCCATCATTCGCCCCATCATCTCGCCCATTATGGGCTCGGTGATCGGCGGTGTCGGAGGCTCGGCCGGCAGCGCCGGCCAGGCGGCCAGCGGGGCAACCGGCGTCCTCGGCAATATGAGCATGCCCAACTATGCTGATATTGGCCTGAAGCTGTCGGGTGGGGCGCCTATGGGTGCCACCGGCTTCTCGTGGCTGGATAGCGCGCTCAACTCGAATGTCGCGGTCTTCGGGACCGCGCCAGAAGGGTGGTCCGCCGGCATGTACGGCCCTTACAGTGCCGCCAATCCCTCCGCCAGCCTTTCCAGCATCTCGACGGGGCAGGCGCTTGCGGGCGGCCTCTCCATCGCGGGTGGCTTGTACGGGATCTACCAGGGCGCCCAGATCGGCGGCGCCAAGGGCTGGGCCACGAGCGGCGCCGGCCTGGCGGGCGTGGTGGGCGGCGGTGCAGGCCTGATGAGCGCGGCCGGCGTCGGCGGCGCGGCCATGGCCGGCATCGCGACCGTCGCGCCGTACGCGGCGGCCGTGCTGGCCATCGCCTCGCTGTTCCTGGACGGCCAAAAGCCGTCCGACCGCACGGGTGTCTATCGGGGCAATTTGCACCACGACACCAGCGAAGTGGATGGCCTGAACGGCGACCGCTACAGCCAGCAGAACCGCGACCGCGCGCAGCAGATTGGCGAACAGGTCAAAACCCTGGGCACCACGCTGAAGGATGCGCTCGGCGTCTCCGAGATCCCGTTCAATTACGAGATCGCGGTGGGTGACCGCGACGGCATGACCGCCTCCTATGGCGGCCGGGTGCGACGCTACTCGGCCGATGAGGCGGGCTCGCAGCAGCTCGTGCAGGAAATCACGCTGGCGCTGGTGGAGAGCATGCGCGGCCTGACCTCGGCCGAGGTGCAGAGCGTGGTCAACGCCAGCGGCAGTGACGTGGAAGCGATGCTGAACAACCTCGATTGGTACAACAACACCTACAAGGTGATGGTGGCCGAGAGCGAGACGCCGAAGACGCAGTGGCAGCAGCAGATGGACGCGATCCTGGCGCCCATCGATGCCGCCAAGGAGAAGGCGCGCGAGCTGGGGATCAGTGAGGACAAGCTCAACGAGGTCCGCGCCAAGGCCATCCAGACCCTGGAAGACCAGCGCCAGGAGACGCTCAAGGCCATCGCCCTGAGCGACGAACAGCGCCAGGCGGTTGCCACGGGCGGCGATGCGCAGCTGCAGCAGCTGCAACTCCGGCAATTCCACACGGCCGCCGACGCCGAGGTGAAGGCGCTGGACAAGCAGCTGGAGCAGCTCGGCCTCAGTTGGGCGGAGCGGGAGTCCTACATCAACCAGCGCTGGCAGACCCTCAGTGCCGAGCTGGACGCGCTGAAGTTCCGCGCGGACAGCGCGCGCGCCGACAATCAGAACGCACTGTATGACCGGGTGCGGGCCGCGCAGCCGCATGCCGCGACGCTCGATGAGCTGCTGTGGGATTACGACCGCAAGGCCGTGATCGAGTTCCAGAAGGCGCAGCGCGACGGCATCACCGATCTAACCTGGCTGGCCAAGGCGCAGGCGGAGGAGCGGCTCAAGATCGAGCGCGACTATGCCGAGAAGTCCGCGGCGATCCGGCAGACCCTGGAAGACCGCATCTTCGCGGCCACTACTGACACCAACACCCTGGAAGGCCAGCTGCTCGCCTTTGACCGGCAGGCCGCGCAGGAGCGGGTGGAGATGGCCAAGCAGGCCGGCGGCGACCTGGTGCTGCTCGAGGAAACCCACGCGGCGGAGCGTGCCAAGATCATCCGCGACTATGCGGAGCAGCAGAAGCAGGCGCTGCTCGATCTCGGCGGCTCTATCCGCAGCTGGATCGACAATGTTCGCGGCAGCGCGAACGCCGGCTTCAGTCCAGAGGAGCAGCTGAAGGCGGCGCAGGAGTCCTTCGCGCGGGATCTGGCCCTGGCGCGCGGCGGCGATCAGGAGGCGCTGGGCCGCATCACCGGCTCGGCCGACGCGCTGCTGAACGCCGGCCGGCAGATGTACGCCTCCGGCCAGGATTTCACCTCGCTGCGGGATTGGGTGCTCTCCTCCATGGAGAACCTGCCCACGGTGAAGTCCTACGACGCGCTGATCCTGGAAGAGCTGCAGAAGCTCGGGGGCGCGGTGAATGTCGAGGTGGAGCTGGCGACCTTCCGCGTCATCACCGAGCAGCTGAACGCACTGCCCGATGCGGAGCGGGAGCTGCTGGTCCAGGCCGAGACGGTGCTGCGCACGGTCGAGGAACAGCTGGGCCGGGCGCTGACCACACAAGAGCGGATGGCGCTGATCCAGAGCGAGACGATCCTGCGCAGCGTCGAGCAGGCGTTGGGGCGGGATCTGACGGCCCAGGAACGGGCGGGGCTGGTGGCCAGCGGCACGGTGCTCCGGAGCATCGAGCAGGCCATCGGGCGCAGCCTGACGGCTGCCGAGGCCGCCTCCCTGATCGACAGCGAGACGGTGCTGCGCAGCATCGAGCAGTCGCTGGGGCGGGATCTGACGGCGGCGGAGCGCGCCGGGCTGGTGTCCGATGGGGCGGTGCGCCGCTCTATCGAGCAGGCCATCGGCCGCAGCCTGACGGCGGCGGAACGGGCCACGCTGGTGGAAGGCGCCACGGTGCGCCGGCAGATCGAGCAGGCCCTGGGCCGCGATCTGACGGCCGCTGAGCGGGCTGGGCTGGTGGAGGGCGGCAACGTCCTGCGTCTCGTGGAGCAGGCCCTGGGCCGCAGCCTGACGGCGGCGGAGCGGGCCACGCTGATCGAGGGGGCGACGGTGCGGCGCCTGGTCGAGCAGACGCTGGGCCGGGATCTGACCGCCGCCGAGCGGGCCGGCCTGGTGCAGACCGAGGTGGTGCTGCGCCGGGTGGAGCAGGCGCTGGGGCGGACGCTGACGGCGGCCGAGCTGGCGAGCCTGGTCCAGGGCGGCGGGATCCTGCGCACCATCTCGCAGATCCTCAACCCGCTGCTGCCGGAGGACCTGCGCGACCTGGTGCTGCCCGGCAAGGTGGAGCGCGACGTCACGCAAAACGTCGAGACCACTGAGACGGTGCAGATCAGCCGCAGCGTGGATGAGAAGATCGGCCGGCTGCTGGGCAGCACCAACGCCATCCTGGGCGACATGCGCGGGCTGCTGGCGCGTGCGGCCGGCGGCGCCGATGGCCTGACCATCCGCCTCGGCAACGACGCCAACGCGCTGTTCCAGGACATGCGGGGCTACCTGGTCACCATCGACCGGCACCTGAACGGCAGCTTCGGCGGCATCGGCGTCAAATCGTCCGATCCGCAGGGCGTGGTGGTGCAGTCGCGCGGCTGGTCGCACCAGAACGGCAACCAGATCGTGAAGTTCGCCACGGGCGGCGTGCTGGGCGACGGCGGGATCCTGATGGGTCCAACCGACATGGTGCTGCGCGACGGCTCGCGGATCCAGGCGGGCGAGGCCGGCGCCGAAGCCATCCTGCCGCTGGACCGGGGGCCGGATGGCAAGCTGGGGGTCAAAGCCCGCATGCCCGCGCTGCCGCCGATGCCGCTGCTGTCGGGCGGCGGCAGCGACACCCGCGCCCTGGAGGCCGAGGTCCGCGCCCTGCGCGAGCTGGTGGCGCAACTCGCCCGCCAGCTGGCCCAGGCGCATGGCCAGGCGCAGCGCACCCGCGAGCAGCAGCTGGAGGAGCTGGAAGACATGACCGAGGCCACACAGCGCGCGGCGGCGGATCGCCGCCCGGTCGGCAAGCGGAACGGGGCGCGCTGATGCCCTGGCTGCTGCGGGCCGAGCCCTGGGATCCGGCGGCCGGCGCGGTGCGGCCGATCTACTACAGCGATGCCGGCTTCACCTCGGAGCCGGTCGACGCGCCGGCTGATACCTATTGGGAGCGCCGCATCGATGTCTCCTACGCGGTGCGTGCCAGCCTGTTCAGCGGCTCCGATGTCGGCGGCGAGGGCGATGTGTCCTATGGCACCATCACCCTCGCCAATGGCGACGGCGCGCTGGATGGCCTGGCCGATCTCGATTGGGACGGCCGGCTGGTGGAGATCCGCTACAGCCCGCGCGAGCGGCCGGCGTGGTCGGATTTCGCCGTGGTGTTTTCTGGCACCTGCGAGAACCTGGTGCCCGGCGATGCGCTGACCATCGAGCTGCGCGACCGCAAGGCGCTGCTCGATGAGCCGCTGCAGCCGGCGAAGTGGGCCGGCACGGGCGGCGCCGAGGGGCCGGAGGCCTACAAGGACCGGCGCAAGCCCCGTGCGCTGGGCATCCTGCGCCAGATCGAGCCGCTCTGGATCGACGAGGCCCGCCTGCTGCTTTGCTACGGCGACGGCCCCTGCGGCGGCGTCCTGGCGCTCCATGACCAGGGCGTGCCCCTGGTGGCCGGGCCGGATTACGCCACGCGCGAGGCGCTGCTGGCGGCCGATCTGTCGGCCTGGGGCTATGGCACCTGCGATGCGCTGGGCCTGATCCGGCTGCGCGCCAGCCCGGTGCGGCCGGTCACCGCCGATGTGCTGGGGGTGACGCGCGGCAGCCCGGTCACGGCCGCCAGCCTGCCCCTGACCGTCGCCACGGTGCCCGGCCGCCGCTACGTGCTGCGGGCGCTGGTCACCCGCACCGCCGGCACGCTGACCCTGGCGGCCAATGGGACAGCCCTGGGCGCGCCTGTAGCGGCCTCTGGCCGGGTGGTGCGGGTCTTGGTGGCGACCGGCACCAGCACCACCCTGACGGCCGCTGGCAGCGGCTGGAGCGGCTCTGTCGCGGCCGTCAGCGTGGTCGAATGGTTGGCCCGCTTCGCGGATCTCGCCCAGGCCGTCATCACCGGCGCCACCTCGCTCACCAGCGCCGATTTCGCCGCCGGCACCGTCGAGGCGCTGAACGGCCTGGCCGGCCAGGCGCTCGGCCTCTGGTACGATGGCGGCGGCGAGACCACGGTGCGCGAGGCGGTCGACCGGCTGGCTGAGGGCGTGGGCGCCTGGTGGGGCTTCGATCCGCTCGGCCAGCTGCGCATGGGCCGCTTCGACGCGCCGGGCACGCCGGCCGTGACCTACACCGAGCGGGATCTGCTGCAGCTGCGGCCGCGCCAGGTGGATCGGCGCCTCAAAACCCAGACCATCGGCTACGGCCGCCGCTGGCGCGTGCTGGCCGAGGCCGACATCGCGGGCGCGGTGACCGGCGATGCCCGCACCGACTTCCGCACCGAATGGCGCACCGAGGCGGCGACGGATGCCGCGGTCGCCGCCGCCTCGCTGCTGGCGCGCGAGGAACGCATGGACACGCCGCTCGACGACAAGGCGGAGGCCCAGGCCGAAGCGCAGCGCCGGCTCGGCCTGTTCGGGCCGCGCCGCTTTGGCTTTGAGGCCGTGGTGCCCTTCGACGGCAGCCTGCGCGTCGGCCTCACCGTGCGGCTGATCGATCCGCGCTACGGCCTCGCCGCCGGCCGCGACTTCGTCGTCATGGATCTCGCCTCCGACGCCAGCCGGGAGGAGCACACCCTGACCCTCTGGGGATAACGCATGGCCAATGTCAGCCTGCTCTGGCGCAAGCCCACCGATGCCGGCGCCTATAGCGGCGGATCCTGGCGGGCGACGCTGCCGCTCGCCAACCTGGTCACCCAGGATCCGCAACAGCTCGCCCGCAGCAGCAACACCAGCAACGCCAGCACGCAATTCCGCATCGACTGCGGCACGACATCCCCACTGATCGGCCAGTTCGTCCTGCTCAACCACAACCTGACGCCGGCCGGGCGCGTGCGCTTCGTGCTGAGCAACAGCCCGACCAATGCCGGCACGCCGGTCTATGACAGCGACTGGCTGCCGGCCTGGGAACCGACCGTGATCTGGGGCTCAATGCCCTGGGGCACCTTCCCCTGGAACGGCATCGACACCACCGCCTATCCGGCCGGCGCGGCGCTGATCCACACCGTGCCGCGCGGCCTCGGCGGCGGTGTACGGGCCTTCGTGGCGCGCTACGTCTTTGTCTATCTCGACGATCCCACCAACCCGGCCGGCTATCTGCAGGCGGGGCGCTTCATGGCGGGCTGGGCCTGGTCGCCCACGGTCAACGCCGCCTGGGGCGCCACGCTGCGCTGGGTCGATCCCTCCGAGGTGAAGCGCACACGCGGCGGCCGGCGCATCGTCACCGCGCAGCCGAAATACCGCGTCTTTGAGATGGAGTTCGCCGCGCTCAGCGAGGGCGAGGCGATGGGCACCGCCGAGACCATCAGCCGCGAGCTGGGCAAGAGCGGCGCCTTCTTCCTGATGATGGATCCGGAAGAGAGCGCCACGGTGCGCTTTCGCCGCAGCATCTACGCCGCCCTTGCGGACACCACCCCCATCGTGACCGCCAGCATGGACGCCTGGACCTGGCGCCTGTCGGCCGAGGAGATCATCTGATGGCCTGGAGCCTCACCATCAACGGGCGAACCTACACGGAAGACGACTTCCAGCCCTTCGCCTATGTCAAAAACTTCCCTGAAATCGTCAGGGATATCGGCGCCGTTGCCCAGGCCATCGCCACGACGCAGGCGCAGGTGGATTCGCTGTATGGCTCGCTGCTGTCGCAGACCTATCCCGTGGTCGCCGTCACCGGCCCGGTCTCGCTGAATTTGGCCACGCACAATGGGCGGATCCTGCTGGTCAGCGGCAGCGGCAGCATCAGCGTGCCCTGGTCGGAGACCGGGCCCGGTTTCTCCTGCCTGATCCTGAACACCCGCACCACGGCGCTGCCCATCACGCCCAGCGGCACCACGCTGCGCCATCCGGACGGACACAGCCGCATCCGCGTCGACGGAATGGCCGCGCTGGTCGGCACGGACGGCGCGCCCGGCCGCCTGCAACTGATCGGCCAGACGGAGGCCTGACATGCCACGCTTGCTCGGTCTGCTGCCGGCGCTCAGCGGCGCCACGGCGGCCCCCAGCGCCACGCCGGCCTATGGCCTGCGCGCGTGCTTCACCACCACCAATCCGCCCGAGGGTTTCGGCGGCATGGCGCGCTTTACGCGCGGCCTGTTCGTCGCCGGCACCCCCGCCATCGAGCCCCGCCTGCAGGCCCGCCCGCTGACCTTTGGTGCCGTCATCGGCGCCAAGCTGGACTTCACGCGCGGCCGCTACCTCATCAATCGGGAGACCAGCTGATGCCCGCCTCCACGGCTTACACCATCGACCAATTGTTCACGATGAGCCGGGCGAGCAAGCGCACGGTCGTTGATGGCACCGGCAACCTGATCGAGATCGCCAACAACACTTTTGGGCTGACATACGACCCTGTCACCCTGAAGCCGCTCGGCTTGTTGCAGGAATTCACGGGCCTGAACTATATCCGCAACCCGCGCGGCGAGGGCCTGACCGTGGGCCAGATTGGTTCCGGCGGCGTCGCCCCCACCAACTGGATTCTGCAGGGCTCCGCCAGCCCGAACACGCGGCACATTGTCGGCTCCGGCGTGGAGAACGGCATCCCCTATGTGGACGTGCGGTTCACCTCTCCGGGCGTGTCCTCTGGCAATGCTCTGGAGATCGTCTTTGAGACGATGACGGGCGGCGCTCCTGTTGTCGTTGGCGATACGGTGACCGTCAGCGCCTACATCAGCCTCCAAAGTGGCACCATCCCGACCGGCACTAATCTCATGGCGCTGTCCATCTCGGAAAACGACAGCACCGGCCTCTATCTGGGCATGCGCCAGGGCTATATTGAAACGCCCCCGACCGGCCCGCTGATCCGCAACCGCATTGAGCGGACGCAAACCATGGTGGCACCAACCGTGGCTTTCGCGCGTCCGCTGATCCGCATCCACCCCGGCTCGGGGGATGCTTTCGACTTCGTCCTGCGCGTGGGCATCCCGCAGCTCGAAAAGAATTTCGTGGCTTCGTCACCGATCATGCCGAATGTCGGGGCACCTGCCGCTGCGACCCGCCTTTATGACAGCGTCCTCCTGGACCTCACGAAGAGCGGCTTCGCCAATATGGGCTCGACCATCATATGGCGCGGCATCATGGACAGGCCCCTGTCTGTTGGCGGCGGCGTTGGCGGGCGCGGCCTGTTCCGCTTCGATGATGGGACGAACAACAACTATGTGAATTGTTCCATGAACACCGGCAACGCGATGACCTTGCGGTGGTGCGTGGATGGGGTCTTTTCGGCCGTTACCCTGGGCAATGTCGTGTTTGGCCAGGAATTCCGGGTCGCCGTCACCTTCGGCCCGAATTTCATCGCGGGCTGCATGAACAACAACAACCCCGTGATCGGCAACATCGTCGGATATCCCGTGGGGCTGAATGTCGGCCGCCTGGGCGCGGACGGGAATTGGGGCAACAACACCCTGTACGGCACCACGGCGCAGTTCGACATCATCCCCAGGACGGTCGCAACGGCCGAGCTGGCCACCATTTCGGCGTGAGGCCCTCGTGATCCAAGTCATGCTCAAATTCCTCTCCCAAGAGGATTTTCGCTCCCGCTACCCCGACGCCCCGCCGCCTGGCGCGGTGTTCGTGGAGTTGGGCACCCGTTGGAACCAGCCGGAAACCGACCACGGCGAGGACGGGGCGCCTGTCGTCCCGCCCGTGCGATTGGACGGGTATTTCGTCATGGCCATAGGCGACGCGCTGCCGGAAGAGCTGGAAGGCCTTGTCGTGCCGTCCCTTCCCAGCGACCCCGTCGTGCCCGGCGAACCACCGCCGGCCGTGCCGCCTGATCCTGGCACGGTGCCGCTGGAGATCACCCGCGCCCAGGCCCGCGTCGCCATGGCGGCCTATATCCTGCCCGATGGCCGCTCGCTGCTGACCGCCACGCGCGAGCTGTTGCAGGCGCAACTGGATGCCACGGCGGCGCTGCCGGATGCGGATCCACAGCGCATCGCCGCCCTCCAGGCCTCCGAATGGTGGACGGCCGCCGCAACCTATCGCCGTGACCATCCGGTGCTGCTGCAGATCGCCGACCTGCTCGGCGTCTCCGCCGCCGAGACCAACGCGCTGTTTCGCGAGGCCGCCCAGATCGTCACCTGATGCGGCCACGGCTGCGAGGACATGCCATGTCGATGTTTAATCCGCCGCCGCCGCTCAGCGATCTGTTGCTGAGCATCCTCGCGGCGGCCGCCGGCCGCGTGACGCTGATGATGCGCGCGGCGCGAGAGGCCACCACCTGGCGCAGCGCCCTACGCACGCTGCTGTGGGAGCTGCCCATCACCGTCTCGCTTGGCCTGATCGGCTGGGCGCTGACCGACTGGCTCAACCTGCAAGGCGGCGCTGCCTTCGTGTTGGCTGCCATGCTCGGCCGCTTTGGTCCCGACCGGCTGGAGCCGTTCTTTGATGGCTTGCTGGCGCAGCTGATCCGCAAGCCCTGAACCGTTCGCGTCAACGCGAACGGGGCCACCCGAGGCGGTGCGTGTCGTTCCGCCCCAGGTGGTCTCAATCAGATCCTGCCTGGACAGTAAGGCTCTGATCCCCGGCGCGCCCTTTGCCTGCTCTCAGGCACAGCCGCAAGGCAAACCTCCCTTCCCCGCCTGACATCGAGGAGATTCATCGGATGGCCCAGGCCAGCACCGATCCCACGCGCGCGCGTGGCTACCGCAACAAGAACCCCGGCAATATCGACTACAACCCGGCCAACAAGTGGCAGGGCCAGATCGGCCAGGAAGCCGGCCCCGACGGGCGCTTTGCCGTCTTCTCCTCCCATGAATACGGCATCCGCGCCCTGGCTGCGCTGCTCACCACCTATTATGACCGCCACGGTCTGCGCAGCATCCGACAGATCATCAACCGCTGGGCGCCGCCGAAGGAGAACCGCACCTCCGACTATGTGCGCCACGTGTCGGAACTGACCGGCCATGACCCCGATGCGGATTTCGATCTGCATCGCTACGAAGACATGCGCGGCCTGGTGGTGGCCATCATTACCCACGAGCTGGGCGGCCAGCCCTACCCGGCCCGCGTCATCGACGAAGGCCTGCGCCTGGCCGGCTTGCGCAAATCCGCACACTCGCTGGTGTCCGCGGCCACCACGCCCGAGGGGCAGAGCGCCATCGGCTGGGCGGGCCTGGCTACGGCGGCCGCGACGGCCGCGCCGGCCATCGAGGCCGTGGGCGGCCTGCCGCCCTGGATC
>JH599967.1 GCA_000245075.1 Acetobacteraceae bacterium AT-5844 | reverse complement strand
GGCGGTCAGCAGGGCGGCGAGGCCATTCGCGGGCGGGCCGGCGATGGCCGAGAGTTCCCGCACCGCCGCGGCGTCCTTGCGGTCCAGCGCGCGGGCGAGCTTGCGGCGCAGGTCGCCCTCGACGCCCGCGGCATCGAGCAGCGTGGGCGCCATGGTGGGCAGGGTGATGTCCAGGCTGGGCGTGGCAATGCCCACGGCGGCGAGGGCCTCCACCGCCACCAGCGCCACCTCGGCATCGGCCTCGGCGCAATCGGTGCCGATCAGTTCGATGCCGACCTGTGGGATCTGCCGCTGCGGCGCGAGTTGGGTGCCGCGCACGCGCAGCACCTGGCCGGAGTAGGAAAGGCGCAGAGGGCGTGGCACGGCGCCGAGGCGGGTGGCGGCGATGCGCGCCACCTGTGGCGTGGTGTCGGCACGCAGGCCCAGCATGCGGTGGCTGTCCGGGTCCATGACGCGGAAGGTCTGGTCCGCCATGGCGGCGCCGGAGCCGGCCAGGAGGCTGTCCTCGAATTCCAGCAGCGGCGGCTTCACGCGCTCATAGCCATGGGCGGCGAAGACGGCGTGCATCGCCTCGACCAGTGCGGCTTCCCGCGCCGCCTCGGGGGGCAGCAGGTCGGTCAGGCCGGAGGGCAGGAGGGCGGGGCTGGGCAGGTCTTCGGTCATGATCCCGGCGGAAAGGCACGTGGCGGCGGGGTGTGTGGCAGCGCATGGCCCATTGAGCAAGGGCGGATCGCGCATGCGTCCCCTCCCCGCTGGCCATTGCAGCGCTCACGGCGCCGTGCTGTTGGCAAAATGAACAGCCGCGTGCTCAACTCTCGGCCATGAAACGACGCGCCCGGCCCCTCCTGCTGCTGTTGCCGCTGCTTGCCGCCTGCACGCGGGACCCGGCGGGCAACTATCTCTGGGGAATCGGAGACCCGGTAACGGGTGCCGCCCTCAATGCGCCCTTCAATTTCGGCGATCTGCGCAACCAGCGGGGCCAGCCGGGGCGGGTTGCCCTGTCTCTGGTACAGCTTGAATTCCTGGCGGACCGGATACCACAGGACCCCTACTGGCAGGACCGCATCAATCCTCTGACCACCCAGCAATTGCAGCGTGCGCGTGATGATGCACGGCGCGCCCTGGGCATCCCAGCCGATGCCCCGGCACAGGTGGTGATGGATTCCCTGCGCCGGGCCAGTACGGCGTTGGAGGGCATGAACCCGGCCGGCGCCCGCGCCGCCCTCAGCGGCCCCGCCTTCCCTCTGGGTGGCGAGGAGACGCTGCGGCGCCTCTCCGACATGCCGAATCTGCCCAGCGTCACCGCCGCCGCTGGCTCGGTTCATCGCGATATCAACGCCCTGGGTAACCGCCGCGCCGGCTGAAGCGGCGCCGGCGGGAGGGCCGCCGAATCCCTTGTCTTGTTCTGTATCGCAGTGCGGCAAGCCATGCTTATGCTGTCCCCAGCACGAAGCTGTCGGGACCCTGCATGTCGATCCATGTCGCGCTGACCCATCGTACCAGCTACCGCTATGACCGCGCTGTTTCTCTGGGGCCACAAACCATCCGGCTCCGCCCGGCGCCCCATGCCCGCACGCCCATCCTCTCCTACACGCTGAAGATCGAGCCCAAGCCGCATTTCCTGAACTGGCAGCAGGACCCGCAGGGCAATTTCCTGGCCCGCGTGGTGTTCCCGGAGACGGTGACGCGCTTCGAGGTGACGGTGGACCTCGTGGCCGACATGGCCACCATCAACCCGTTCGACTTCTTCCTGGAGCCTGAGGCCGAGCAGTGGCCCTTCACCTACGACCCGGTGCTGGAGCACGAGCTGGCCCCCTTCCGCCGCGCGGAGGCCCCCGGTCCGCGCCTGGCCGCTCTGCTGGCGCAGGTGAAGCGCGAGGAGCAGGGCACGGTGGGCATGCTCATGGAGCTGAACGCCCTGGTGAACCGCAGCGTGGCCTATGTAGTGCGGATGGAACCGGGCGTCTGGTCGCCCGAGGAGACGTTGGAGAAGGCCAAGGGCTCGTGCCGGGACAGCGCCTGGCTGCTGGTGCAGCTGCTGCGCAACCTGGGCTACGCCGCGCGCTTCGTCTCCGGCTATCTGATCCAGCTGGTGGCGGATGAAAAGCCGCTGGAAGGCCCGGAGGGGCCCGCCGCTGACTTCACGGACCTGCATGCCTGGGCGGAGGTGTATCTCCCCGGTGCAGGCTGGGTGGGGCTGGACGCGACCTCCGGCCTGCTGGCGGGCGAAGGGCACATTCCCCTGGCCGCGACGCCCGAGCCGCAATCGGCGGCGCCCATCAGTGGGTTGATGTCCAAGGCGAAGGTGAGCTTCGACTTCGGCATGGGCGTGCGCCGGGTGCGAGAGACGCCCCGCGTCACCAAGCCCTATGCCGAGGCAGAATGGGAGGCCATCAAGGCTGCCGGGCAGGAGGTGGACCGGCAACTCGAGGCTGGCGCCATGCGGCTGACGATGGGCGGCGAGCCAACCTTCGTCTCCGCGACGGACCAGGAAGGCGCCGAGTGGAACACGGCCGCGCTGGGCCCCACCAAGCGCAGGATGGCGGGGCGGCTGCTGAAGCGGCTGATCCCCCTCTGGTCCAGGGGCGGCGTGGTGCAACACGCCATGGGCAAGCACTATCCAGGCGAGCAATTGCCGCGCTGGGCGCTGAATGCCTACTGGCGGGCGGATGGGCAGCCGGTATGGCGCGATGCCGCCCTGCTCTCCGACGACGACCATGTGGATACGGCCCGTGCCGCCGATGCCGCGCAATTCGCCGCCGTCCTGGCCGAGCGGCTGGGAGTGGACCCCGCGCAGGTGAACCCGGCCCATGAGGACATCCACTATTACCTATGGCGGGAGAAGCGCCTGCCCGCCAACGTGCTGGCGGAGGACGCCAGGCTGCGGGACCCGCTGGAGCGGGCCAGGCTTGCGAGGGTGTTCGGCCAGGGGCTGGCGGCGAGCGTCGGCTCCGTGCTGCCCCTGCGCTACCGCGCGGATGGGCGGGGTTGGGAGTCCGGGAAGTGGTTCTTCCGGGACGATACCCTGTTCCTGATTCCCGGCGATTCGCCCATCGGCTTCCGCCTGCCGCTGGAAAGCCTGCCCTGGGCCGACCCCGGCAGCATCCCGGCGGAGTTCGAGGCAGACCCCTTCGCGCCGCGCGACGAGCTTCCCCCCGCCGAGGCCTTCATGGCGCGTATCCGCGCACGGCATCGCCCACCGGCACCGCTGGAGGACCAGCGGCAGTTCTCCATCCCCGGTGCGCCGGGCGCGGTAGAGGGCAGCGAGCGCTTCCCCGTCTTCCATCAGCCCGTGCCCGAGATCGGGCGGGAGGAACCGGGGCTTGTCCGCACCGCCCTGGCGGTGGAAGCGCGGGAGGGGCGGCTGCATGTGTTCTTCCCCCCGCTTTACCGCATCGAGCACTGGCTCGATCTCTGCGCTGCGGTGGAGGACACGGCGGCGGCCACCGGCCGGCGCGTGGTGCTGGAAGGCTACGGCCCGCCGCGCGACCCGCGCGTGCAGAGCTTCTCCGTCACGCCGGACCCGGGCGTCATCGAAGTGAACATCCACCCAGCCCTTAGCTGGGACGAACAGGTGGAGCGTACGGAGCAGCTTTACGAAGCCGCGCGGCAGGAAGGGCTGGCAGCACAGAAATTCATGCTGGACGGGCGGCACACCGGAACCGGCGGCGGCAACCATGTGGTGATGGGGGCCGCCACCCCGGCGGACAGCCCCTTCCTGCGGCGGCCGGACCTGCTGAAATCGCTGCTGGGCTTCTGGCACAACCATCCTAGCCTGAGCTTCCTGTTCGCCGGGCTGTTCATCGGCCCGACCAGCCAGCATCCGCGCATCGATGAGGCGCGGCAGGATGTGCTGAACGACCTCGAGATCGCCTTCCAGCAGGTGAAGCCCTTCGAGGAGATGGCGCCCTGGGTGACGGACCGGTTGTTCCGTAACATCCTGGCGGACATGACCGGCAACACCCACCGCACCGAGTTCTGCATCGACAAGATGTACTCGCCGGACAGCAGCAGCGGCCGGCTGGGGCTGGTGGAGTTTCGCGCCTTCGAGATGCCGCCCAACCCGCGTATGGCGGCGGCGCAGATGCTGCTGATGCGCGCCGCCCTCGCCGCCTTCTGGAACCGGCCCTATGAGCGGCGGCTGGTGCGGTGGGGCACGCGGCTGCATGACGACTTCATGCTGCCCCACTATGCGGTGCAGGACCTGAACGACGCCATCGAGGAGCTGCGCGCCCTTGGCGCCCCGCTGGACCCCACCTGGTTCAGGCCCCATGCCGAGTTCCGCTTCCCACTGGTGGGCGAGGTGCCCGTGGCGGGGATGAAGCTGGAACTGCGCAATGCGCTGGAACCCTGGCACGTGCTGGGCGAGGAAAGCACCGCAGGCGGCACCGCCCGCTATGTGGACAGCAGCACGGAGCGCTTGCAGGTGAAGGCCAGCGGCTTCACGCCGGAACGCTACACCCTGGCCGTGAACGGCAAGGCCCTGCCGATGCAGGCGACAGGCGTGGCCGGCGAGTTCGTGGCGGGCGTGCGCTTCAAGGCCTGGGCGCCGCCCTCCGCCCTGCACCCGATGATCCCCGCGCAGGCACCGCTGGTGTTCGATGTGTGGGATAGCTGGACCGGGCGCAGCCTGGGCGGCTTCACTCACCATGTGGCGCATCCGGGGGGGCGGAATTACGACCGCTTCCCGGTGAATGCCAATGAGGCGGAGGCGCGCCGCCGTGCCCGCTTCTTCCCCTTCGGCCACACGGCCGGCAGCATGCAGGAACCGCAGCCTGTGCAGGGGGCGGAGCTGAGCCGCACTCTCGACCTGCGCCGTTTCGCGTGATACCGGGCGCGGGGTGAGCACCCTCCCCCCGCGCGATGAGATGGTCGATGGCCGCGGCCATGTGCGCCCGCAATGGCGGGGCGTGCTGGCGGGCTTCGCCGACCTGCCGCCGGGTGGCATCGAAGCCTGCGCCCGGCGAATGGACCGCGCGCTGGAGGAAGAGGGCGTCACCTCCCTCCTGCCCGGGGATGCTCCGGCCCAGGCACCCGCGCGCTGCGACCCCGTGCCGCTGGTGCTCTCCGCTACGGAGTTCGAGCAGCTTTCGGCGGGGCTGGTGCAGCGGGGCCGGTTGCTGGAGGCCGTGCTGGCCGATCTCTACGGCCCCCAGGCGCTGCTGGCTGAAGGTGCCATCCCGCCCGCCCTCGTCTTCACCAACCCGCTCTTCCTGCGCCAGTGCCGGGATGCCAGCGAGGCCGCTGTGCGGCGCCCCTTCCTGCACTGCTATGCGGCGGATCTGCTGCGCGCGCCGGATGGCCGCTGGCACGTGGTCTCGGACCTGACGAGCCGCGCGGATGGCATTGGCCACGCGCTGGAGAACCGGCACCTGCTGGGCCGGGTGCTGCCCGCCGCCTTCCGTGGCTATCAGATCCGCCCGCTGCGCCCGTTTTTCGACCTGTGGCAGGACGCGCTGCAACGGATGGCGCCGCCGCGGGAGCATCCGGGGCAGGATGGCCCCTCCATCGCCCTGCTGACGCCCGGCGTGGATCACCGGATGTGGTTCGAGCATGTGCTGCTGGCGCGCGAGCTCTCCTGCGCCCTGGTCGAGCCCAACGACCTCACGGTGCGCAACGGCGCCGTCTTCATCAAGACGCTGAAGGGGTTGCAGCCGGTGGACGTGCTGCTGCGGCGCGTCGCCGGGCCTGCGCTGGACCCGCTGGAATTCGACGGCGCGGCCGGTGGCGTGCCCGCCCTGCTGGATGCCGCGCGGCACGGCACGGTGAAGATCGCCAATGAACCCGGCGCGGGCGCCGTGGAGGCCGCCGGGCTGGCGGCCTACCTCCCCGCGCTTTGCCAGCGCCTGCTGGGCGAGGAATTGCTGCTGCCGCAGGCGGAAGCCCATTGGCTGGCAGACCCGGCCGCCGCACGCATGGTGCTGGACGATTTGGCGGGCTGGGCGATCCGCCCCGCGACCGTACGGGGCCGGCCCATCGAGCCGGCACAGCTGGATCTGGCCGAGCGTGCGGAACTGGCGGCGCGCATCGCCGCCCGGCCGCAGGACTACGCCGCCCAGCGCTCCTTCCCCGGCTCCGTCGCTCCCTGCGTGGTGGGAGACAGGCTGGCGCCCCGCCCTGTGCGGCTGCGCATGTTCCTGGTGCAGGATGGCGCGCGCTGGCACGCCCTGCCGGGTGGGCTGGCGCGGGTGGAGGACGAGGCGGGTATCGCCGCCAAGGATGTGTGGGTGCTCAGCGAGGATGGCAGCCACGTCACCGGCACGGTGGCACAGCCGCAGCCGCCGCTCGCCATCCGCCGGGCCACGGGGGACCTGCCGAGCCGCGTGGCCGACAACCTTTTTTGGCTCGGCCGCTATGCGGAACGGCTGGAGGCCTCGGCACGGCTGATCCGCGCCACGCTTTCACGCCTGGAGCGTGGGCCGCTGCTGCCCCGGGAAGTCGCCGAGTTGCAGGCCCTGGCGCTTTGCCTGTGCCATGCCGGGCTGGCGGCGCCGGAGGACCGGCCCGTGGGCGGCGCCACCGCGCCATTGCGTGCGGCGCTGATGCGCAACCTGGCCGATGGCGGCGTGGTCGCCCAGCTTTTCGCCCAGGTGGCGCGTCTGGCCGACGCGGTGCGGGACCGGCTGACGAACGACATGTACGCCACCTTCACCCTGCCCTTGCGTGGGTTGCGGAACGATGCCGCCCGGGCGCGGGACCTGGAAGCGTTGGGCGAGGCGATGGGCGGCGTGCTGCGCTACACCGCCAGCCTGGCAGGGGTGGCCGCCGAGAACATGGTCCGGGCAGGCGGCTATGCCTTCCTCGACCTCGGGCGGCGGGTGGAACGCGCGCAGAGCGTGGCGGCGCAGCTTCGCTTCGCGCTGGGACAATCGCCATCGCGCATTGAGGGCGGGCTGCGGCTGGCGCTGGAGCTGTGCGATTCCGTCATCACCTATCGCAGCCGCTATCTGGGCGTGTTGCAGCCAGCCCCGGCGCTGGACCTGGTACTGGCCGACCCGGGTAATCCGCGCGGGCTCGGCTTCCAGCTCCATGCACTGCACCGCCAGCTTGCGGAACTGGCCGAAGGTGCGCCGAGCGAGCTGACGGAAGCCTCCGCGCGGTTGGTGGAGGAAGTCTCGGCCATGCCAGCCACCATTCTGGCCAGCCGGGAGCAGGCGGCGGCCACCTCTGCCCTGGCGCCTCGGCTGGGGCATATCGAGGCGGAGGTCGCCGCGTTGTCGGACGCCATTACCCGCCGCTACTTCGCCTTGCTGCCAGCCACCCAGACGCTGGGCGGCTCCACTGAGACGGAGGCCGCGACGGCTCCCGTCGCCCTGGTCTGAGAGAGCACAGCCCCCGCATGCTTTGGCGCGTCCGCCACGTCACCACCTATCGCTACGCCGAGACCGTGGACATGGCGTCCCACATGCTGCACCTGACGCCGCGTGCGCTGCCCTACCAGCGCGTGCTGGAGGAGAGCATTCGCTGCCTGCCCGAGCCGGCGCGGGTGACACAGGGCGCCGACCATTTCGGCAACAGGGTGACGTGGCTTTCCGTCGACAGGCCGCATGACCGGTTCGAGGTGATCGCCGAGGCTCTGGTGGATTGCGCCTTTCCGCCCGCGCCTCCTGCCGAGGAAACGCCCGGCTGGGAGAGCGTGGCCGCCACCCAGCCCGCCGATGTGGCCGAGTTCACCTTCCCCTCCCCGATGCTGCCGGAGAACGTGGCGGCGCGGCATTACGCCGCGGCCTCCTTCCCGCCCGGCCGCAGCATTCTGGCGGGGCTGCTGGAGCTGAACGCGCGCATCGGGCGGGATTTCACCTTCCGCGCCGGCGCCACCGGCATCGCCACCCCCGTCTCCCAGGTGCTGGCGCAGCGGGAGGGGGTCTGCCAGGACTTCACGCATCTCATGATCAACGGGCTGCGCGGGCTGGGCCTGCCGGCGCGATACGTCTCGGGCTACATCCGCACACGGCCGCCGCCGGGGGGCGCCGCACGGCGCGGGGCGGATCAGTCCCATGCCTGGGTCAGCGCCTGGCTGGGGCCCGAGCATGGTTGGATCGACCTGGACCCCACCAACAATCTCGTGGTGGCCGAGGAGCATGTGGTGCTCGGCTGGGGGCGGGATTTCAGCGATGTCTCGCCGCTGCGGGGCATTATTCTGGGTGGCGGGCGGCACTGGCTGGAGGTCGGTGTCGATCTCGCTCCTGGCTGACCGGCGGCCTTAAGCCGGGCAACCGACGCTGGCCCCGCCCGTTGTCCGGGCAGTGCGAGGCAACGTGCCTGGATGGAATGCCCCCCTTCCATGAGCGGTGGGAAAGCATCATCTAGGCCGTTGTTTCATCGCGCTTCGTGCCCGTGGGTGTCTTGCCGCGGGCCATCGCGCTCTAGCCTGGGAGGAACAGCAGGATGGCGGCGACGGCACCCCCTGTTGCGACGCGAGGCAGCCAGGCCCCGGCCACGCCCGGCCGGGACACGGCGCTCGACTTCTGGCGGGGCTTTGCACTCGTCTCCATCTTCATCAACCACGTTTCCGGCAATGTGCTGGAAAACTGGACCCATAAGAATTTCGGCTTCTCCGATGCGGCCGAGCTGTTCGTGCTCTTCGCTGGCTATGCCGCCGCCTGTGCCTATTCGCGCCGCTATGAAGGGCCGACGGAGGAGCGCTTCAACGTCTCCCTGAAGGTGATGAGCCGGGCTGCCGGGCTCTATACCACCCACCTCGCCATGCTGGTGCTGGGCAGTGCCGTTTTTGCCTGGGCGGTGTTGCGCACCGGCGATGCCGGGCTGTTCAATGTCGTTGCCCTGGACCCCTTCCTGCTGGACCCCATCCAGGCGCTGGTGAAGGCTGCGACGCTCAGCTACCAGCCGGGCTATCTGAACATCCTCCCGCTCTATTTCGTGCTCATCGGCATCTTGCCGCTGCTGCTGTGGATGAGTTCGCGCAGCCTCTCGGCCACGCTGGCCGTCTCCGCGGCGCTGTACACGGCGGTGGGGCTCGCCCGTATCAACCTGCCGAGCTACCCGATGGAAGGCGGCTGGTTCTTCAACCCGCTGAGCTGGCAATTCCTGTTCACCATCGGCTTCCTGCTGGGTGTGAAGCGGGAGCGCACGGGCATTACCGTGCCGTTCCGCCGGGGACCCTGGTTGCTGGCGCTGGGCTTCCTGATGCTCTCCTTCGTGGTGACGGTGTTTCAGCTCGCGCCGGAAGCGGAAGGCGTGGTGTTGCGGGACATGCTGATGGTGCCCGAGAAGCAATATCTCTCCGTGCCGCGGCTGCTGCATGTGCTGGCGCTGGCCTATGTGGTGGTGCACTCGCCGTTGCAGCTCTGGGCCGCCTCCCGGCCGCCGACCAACGCGCTGGCCATGATGGGCCGCCATTCCCTGCCTGTGTTCTGCACCGGCCTCGTCATCAGCATGCTGGGCGTGACGCTCCGCCAGACGGGCCATGATGGCGCCGGGTTCGACATCGTCTATGTCGCCCTTGGCATCACGGTACAGATCCTCGTGGCATGGCTGCTGACAATGACGGAGCGGCGGCGGGAGCGGAGCGCAACCCGCGCCTCCACGGCGGCTCTGAGGCCCTGATGCGGCGCACGCTTCTTCTTTCCGGCATCGTGGCGATGACAGTAGGCAGGAGCGTGCGAGGGCAGGCGCCCTCCGTGCCCTCCCCTGCGCCGGCCCCCGCTCCACCCCTGCCCGCCGCTCCTGGCAGCACGGCGCCGCCACCGGTGGGCAATGTGCCGGAGAGCTGCCTGGTGCCGGGCGAATTGCAGGATCTGGGGCACGCCTTGCCCCGCATGGCCAGCCTTCTGCGGGAGAAGGAGAAGGTCCGCATCCTGGCCATCGGTTCCTCCACCACGGCGGGGGTGGGCGCATCGGCGCCCGCCAACGCCTACCCGCCCCGGCTGCGGGATGCGCTGCAGCGGTTGATTCCCGGTGCCGACATCACGGTACGCAATGACGGAATCGGCGGTGAGGTGGCATCCACGACGCTGGTGCGGCTCAAGAAGTCGGTGGAAGAGTGGAAGCCGGATGTGGTGCTGTGGCAGCTCGGCACTAATGATGCGCTAAGGCGCGTTACTCCTGAAGCCTTCGCTCAGACCTTGCGCGAGGGCGTGGATTTCGTGCTGGGGCGTGGGCTGGATCTGCTGCTGATCGACCCGCAATATTTGCGGCGCAGAGCGAGCAGCGAGACCTACCGGTCCTTCGTGCAAACTATCGAGATGGTGGCAGCGGAAAGGCGAATTCCACTGATGCGGCGCTATGCCATCATGCGGTACTGGGACGCGCTGCCGCAGCACGTTCCGATGCTCTCGGCCGATGGCCTGCACATGAACGATCTTGGCTATCTGTGTATGGCGGAGACGCTGGCGGGCGGCATGGCGGAGCGCCTGGCCCGCTCAGTCGGGCAGGCGGCGCCGTGAAGGACGCCGCCCGCGCTTGTATCAGCGCACCGTGTAGCGGCTGATCTCGCAGACATTCACGTCCCGCTGCTCGACGCGGCGGCCGCCATCCAGCACGGCCAGGAAATCGAAGCGGCAGGCGCCGGAGCCGTCGTCGATATTGATGACGACGGAGCGGCCGGCCCGCAGCACGTCATTGCCCAGGATGTCTTCCTCCCAGGAGGAACGGGAAACATTGGAAGCGTAGAATTCCATCATCGTGCGGCCGGAGGCGTTGACAATCTCCACGCGACGGTCCGCTGCCTCGGCGGGCGCGGCGAAGGATAGCATGGCGGCGGCAGCGAAGAATGTGGCCGCGAGGATGTTTTGGCGCATGACGTTCGTTTCCAAGCTTGCCACGACCAGCCGAGCAAGTTGCGGGAGCGAAACACCCGACCATGGCGAGGACAAGGCAGACGGTGCCTCAATTGTGGCGCCCGCGCTTCTGGTGATCGGGATAATCTCATGCGAAGCTGATGCCGCACGCCGCGGAAGCCGGCGGAATGAGGAGGAGCACAGGCATGGCGAAGGCAACCGGGCCGTATCAGGGCGTCTTTCCGGTGGTTCCCACCATTTTCGACGAGACTGGTGCGCTGGACCTGGAGGGTCAGCGGCGCTGCGTGGACTTCATGATCGATGCCGGGTCCGAGGGCCTCTGCATCCTCGCCAATTTCTCCGAACAATTCGTGCTGTCCGACAATGAGCGGGAAACGCTGCAGGACGCCATACTGGACCATGTCGCGGGCCGCGTGCCGGTGATCGTCACCACCACGCATTTCAGCTCGCGCCTCTGCGCCCAGAGGTCCCGCCGCGCGCAGGACGCGGGCGCGGCCATGGTGATGGTGATGCCGCCCTATCACGGCGCCACCATCCGCGTGGGAGAGCCGGGCATCTACGAATTCTACCGCGCTGTCTCCGACGCCATCGACATTCCCATCATGATTCAGGACGCGCCGGTGGCGGGCACGCCGCTTTCCGCCGCCTTCCTGGCGCGGATGGCCAGGGAGATTGCCAATGTCTCCTACTTCAAAATCGAGGTGCCCTTCGCCGCCAACAAGCTGCGCGAGCTGATCACGCTGGGGGGCGAGGCCATCGTCGGCCCATGGGATGGCGAGGAGGCCATCACGCTGATGGCGGACCTCGAAGCCGGAGCCACCGGCGCCATGACAGGTGGTGGCTACCCCGATGGCATCCGGCAGATCCTTGACCCCTGGCGGAAGGGCGACAAAACAGCGGCCACCGACGCCTATGCCCGCTGGCTGCCACTGATCAATTACGAGAACCGCCAGTGCGGGCTGCTGGCGGCCAAGGCGCTGATGAAGGAAGGCGGCATCATCCGCAGCGATGCCGGGCGGCACCCGCTGGCCCCGCTGCATGCCGCGACCCGGGCCGGGCTGCTGGAGATTGGCCGGCGGCTGGACGTGATGGCTTTGCGCTGGGGGCGCTGAGCAGCCCACTTCCACCATGCCAGCAACCCGGCGCGCCGGGTTGCCTGCCGGCGCGCCGGCGCGCAAGGTCGGCACCCTCTGCCTTGCCGAGGATTGAAGCCTTGAAGTTGCCGCCCCTCCCCTTCACCCCCGCCCACTGGGACGCCCTGCCCGCCACCGAGCATAAGGGCGAAACAGGCACGGCCATCTGGCGCACGCTGAACAATGGCGATGTGCGGATGCGCGTTGTCGAATATTCCCCCGGCTATCTGGCGGACCATTGGTGCGACCGTGGCCATGTCATCTACGTGCTGGAGGGTGAGCTGAAAACGGAACTGAAGGACGGCCGGACCTTCACTTTCGGCAAGGGCCATGGCTACACCGTTTCCGATTTCGGCGACTCACCCCACCGCTCATCCACTGTGACCGGCGCGCGCCTGTTCATCGTCGACTAAGAAACCGCTGCCAGCGATTGTGTCTTCAGCGCCGGGACCAGAGCCCGGCGCCATCATACTGGCTGGCTCCTGGACGCGCCGCGTCGCCGGTTCCGCCCTTCTTCTCAGGAAATGAGCACCCTCTCCCGGCCCGGGCTGTGCCCAGGCCGGGTGCGCCAGCATGGCTGAGCCTGAAGCACAAAAGCCACATGTGACGGCAGGGCCGTAAGCCTCAAGAAAAGGGGATCAGTCAACCTATTCCCGAAAAATTTCATATCAGTAAAAAGCCTTACGATCCTTACTTTCGGAGAGAGGGCAAGAATGTCTTTCATCGGAAATTTATTGATAATCCAGAATGATCTCCGGGAAACCCAAGGCGTATTATCAGCTCTGCTCGCCCTTCTGATTTTCGTCACGATCAATCTGTGGTTGCATGGGCTTATTGTAGGCATGGCTGCTGGAGTACTCCCCGGCATTGCCACAGCACTTCTGATATTTGTTCTTATGCGGTGCCGCCTGCCTGTCCCGGCCGAGCACTGATTGACGGGGGCGATGCCGCAGGACGTGGCATCGCGCCGCCCGCTCCAGAGGAGCTGGGGCAGCTATGCCTGCTCTGTCGCGAGCACGCTTGGGCGTGAGCTTCCAGAAGCGCGACCTGAACTCGCGGTCCGGCCATCGGTGCCGGAAAGTCTGGAAAGATGGCCGGGTGGCTTTCATCGTCCACCAGCAGTATGGTCGAAAGCCTTGGCAATGACCTCGGCAGGGCGGGGCGCCGCCTGAGGGGGCGGGCGTCTCCTGAACGAGCCTACTGAGCGCGGCCGGCTCCCTATTCTTGTGACCGCAGCCGCAGCTTCCCCTTATCGCGGAGGATAGGGGCTGGGCACAGCGGCCAATCTGTGGGACAGCGTGCAGCTATCCTGTGTTTCTCTCTTCCGGCGGTGATCCTGCTCCGCGCCGCACACGCCCTCAGGAGGCGTTCCCCGGGCGCCCGCAGGCCCCATACTTCGTGGCGGTTAGAACCTTCCGCAGACGCTGTCCCTATTTTCCGGACGGGTCGGCAGGGGGGAGAAGGTTGTGTTTAACGCAAAGGTACCTTGCATATCGCGACCATGGATCGTAGCGAAGTCGAAATAGTAACAACATTGAAGAGGAGGTCGTTCGCAAGCGCAGGAGGCGCATTTGCCCAGTTACGAAGATCCAAAGATCGTCAGGATCAGCGAAGCGATATTTATCGTTCTGCTCTCGGCTGCGCTGCTTTGGGCCGTTCTTGAGATATGTGAGTCCTGGATTCCCCCCGTAGGCAAGTGGCTGATTGTAGCGGCCATTGGAGCCGCCGCTTATTGCGCCATCCGGTTTCGGTAGAACGCATCATCCGCCGCTGCCGGCGAGCCGCTCCGCCAGACGGTCGCGCTTGAACGCTTCCGCCACGAGATCAACAAACGCCCTCGTCTTGGCCGCCAGGAGAGTGCATGAGGGGTGGTAGAGCGAAATTGCCCCAACGTCGGACGGCTCCTCCCGGCGCTGTCGCGCCGCCCGTATCCCAGGCCCCAGAGTATCCATGATCCGCCTTGACTCCATCAGCAAGCAGAACGGCCAGCAGCTTCTCTTCATCGAGGCCTCGGCGGCGCTCCAGCGGGGCGAGAAAATCGGGCTGGTCGGCCCCAACGGCGCGGGCAAGACCACCCTGTTCCGCATGATCACCGGGCGGGAGGAGCCTGATGAAGGCCAGGTGCTGGTGGACCGCGGCGTCAGCATTGGCTTCTTCAGCCAGGATGTGGGGGAGATGTCCGGCCGCACCCCGGTGGCGGAAGTGATGGACGGCGCCGGCGACGTCAGCACCGTGGCGGCCGAGCTGGCGGCGCTAGAAGCCGCCATGGCGGACCCAGAGCAGGCCGACGACCTCGACGCCGTCATTGAGCGCTTCGGCGAGGTGCAGGGGCGCTTCGAGGAGCTGGGCGGCTATGCGCTGGAAGGCCGCGCGCGCGAGGTGTTGGCGGGCCTCGGCTTCAGTCAGGAGATGATGGAGGGGGATGTCGGCAAGCTCTCCGGCGGCTGGAAGATGCGCGTGGCGCTGGCGCGCATCCTGCTGATGCGCCCCGATGTCATGCTGCTGGACGAGCCCAGCAACCACCTGGACCTGGAAAGCCTGATCTGGCTGGAGCAGTTCCTGAAGGGCTTCGAGGGCGCGCTGCTGATGACCTCGCACGACCGCGAGTTCATGAACCGCATCATCAACAAGGTAGTGGAGATCGATGGCGGCACGCTGAATTCCTATTCCGGCGACTACGAGTTCTACGAGCAGCAGCGCGCCATGAACGAGCGGCAGCAGCAGGCGCAGTTCGAGCGCCAGCAGGCGATGCTGGCCAAGGAGATCAAGTTCATCGAGCGCTTCAAGGCACGCGCTTCGCACGCGTCCCAGGTGCAGAGCCGTGTGAAGAAGCTGGAGAAGATCGACCGCGTGGAGCCGCCGAAGCGCCGGCAGACCGTGATGTTCGAATTCGGCCAGGCGCCGCGCTCGGGCGACGACGTGGTGAACCTGAAGGGCGTGCACAAGCGCTACGGCAGCAAGGTGATCTATAAGGGGCTGGACTTCCTGGTGCGCCGCAAGGAACGCTGCTGTGTGCTGGGCATCAACGGCGCCGGCAAGTCCACGCTGCTGAAGCTGGTGGCGGGTGCCACCGCGCCGGACCAAGGCACCGTATCGCTCGGCGGCAGCGTGAAGATGGGCTACTTCGCCCAGCACGCCATGGAATTGCTGGATGGCGAGCGCACGGTATTTCAATCGCTGGAAGACGCTTTTCCGCAGGCGGCGCAGGGCTCGCTGCGGGCGCTGGCCGGCTGCTTCGGCTTCTCGGGCGACGAGGTCGAGAAGAAGTGCCGCGTGCTCTCGGGCGGGGAGAAGGCACGGCTGGTGATGGCGCGCATGCTCTACGACCCGCCGAACTTCCTGGTGCTGGACGAGCCGACCAACCACCTGGACATGGCAACCAAGGAGATGCTGATCGCGGCTCTCTCGGAATACGAGGGCACCATGCTGTTCGTCTCGCATGACCGGCACTTCCTGGCCGCGCTGTCCAACCGCGTGCTGGAGCTGACGCCGGAGGGTATTCATCAATATGGCGGCGGCTACACCGAGTATGTGGCGCGCACCGGGCAGGAGGCGCCGGGCCTGCACAGCTGAAGCCGGGCGCCCCGGCGCGGATCGCCCTCCGCGCCGGCGACCGGGTTTGCGATTGGCTGTGGCAGCGGCACATGCGAGACTGCCGGGCTCGCTGGCAGCCCGATCATGCGAAGGCAAAGGCGGAGCGTGGCGGTCGCGGCGCTTCGGTCCATGCAGGATGCGGGGGCAGGGCTGCGGAGTGCGCAGGAGATGTCCGATGGCAGATGCCGAGATCATGGCCATCCGCAGCGCGCTGGCCGCGCATCCCCGCCCTGCGGACCTGGCCGAACGGCGCCAGCGCCTCGATGCACTCGGGCAGCAATACGCGCTGCCGGCGGATGTGCGGGTTGAGCCGGTGCGGGCGAACGGCGTCGTCGCGGAGTGGACCACGACACCCGGGGCGGACCCATCGCGGGTGATCCTGTTCCTGCATGGCGGCGGCTACATCTCCGGCTCGCTCGACAGCCACCGCCACATGATTGCCGAGGCCGGGCGGCAGGCGCGGGCACGCACCCTGGCGCTCGCCTATCGTCTTGCCCCCGAGCATCCTTTCCCCGCGGCGCTCGAGGATGCCGTCGCAGGCTACCGCTACCTGCTGGCCCAGGGCATCGCGCCGTCGCGGATCGCCATGGCGGGCGAGAGCGCGGGTGGTGGCTGCGCGGTTGCGGCGCTGGTGTCGTTGCGGGATGCGGGGGTGGCTCTGCCCGGCTGCATCTGGTGCAGTTCGCCCTGGGTCGATCTCGGTATCACCGGCGCCAGCGTGGCCACCAAGGCGGCGGAGGATCCACTGCTGCAGAAGCCCTATCTGGAAGAGCTCGCCTCTGCCTATCTGCACGGCGCCGATCCCCGTACGCCTCTCGCCTCACCGCTTTACGCCGACCTGCGGGGCCTGCCACCGATGCTGATCCAGGTGGGCTCCGCCGAGATCCTGCTCGATGACGCGGTCCGCCTGGCCGGCGCGGTGGGGGCCGCGGATGTGAGGGTACGGTTGGAGGTCTGGCCGGACATGATCCATGCCTGGCCCCTGTTCTATCAGCAGCTGGAGCCGGGCCGCCGCTCGCTGGCCGAGGTAGGCGCCTTCATTCAAGCGGAACTGGCCTGACAGGCGCCACGCGGCCTGTCGCACACCCCAGGGGACGTTGGCCATCGTCTGTTTTCCGGCGGGGCCGGAAGGGGGCGCAAAGAGGCTGTCGACCTCGTTGCCAACACCCGTCATGCTCCTCGCCGCGCCGGCTGAAACAGGCGTGGTAGGAGGAAACGAATGGATAAGGCTCAAACTCGCCGCGCCGTTCTGGGCGGTGTGGGAATGGCTGCCGTTGGTCCTGCGCTGAGAAGCATATCCGCGAGCGCCCAGCCCGTGGGAGATGCTTCAAACATGGTGAGAGGCGCCGCCGGGCAGGTAAAATTCTCTGGTGGAACGGCGCCTCCGCGCACCCCCGCCCCTCCCCTGGCCACGGACTGCCACCACCACGTCTATGATGCCCGCTTTCCGCCGGACCCCCGTACCCAGCTCAGGCCACCGGATGCCTCGGCGGAGGATTACCGGGCGCTGGCGCGCAGGCTGGGCACGCAGCGCTCCGTGCTCGTCACCCCTTCCACCTATGGCACTGACAACCGGCTGCATCTGCAAGCGATGCGGGAGTTGGGGCCAGAGCGGACACGCATGGTTGCGGTGGTGGATACGAGCGTGACTGACGCGCAGCTGCGCGAGATGCATGAAGCCGGGGTGCGAGGTATCCGCTTCAATCTGGTTCAGGCCGGGGTAACGACCATCGATATGCTGGAGCCGCTCTCGGCGCGCGTTCAGGCACTGGGATGGCATACGCAAATCCATATGCTGGGTGACCAGATCGCGGAGAATGAGGCGCTTTTCATGCGCCTGCCTGCCCCGATCGTCTTTGACCATCTTGGCCGCATCCCGATGGATAAGGGGGTGGAGCATCCGGGCTACCGGACGGTCCGCCGGCTGCTGGAACGTGGGAAGACCTGGGTGAAGCTCTCCGGAGCTTACATGGATACGAAAGTGGGGCCGGCCGGGCGGTGGTCCGATACGGTGCCCGTCGCGCGGGGCTATGCGACAGGTGCTCCGGAGCGCTGCGTCTGGGCGAGCGACTGGCCGCATGTCACTGAGCCGGCCGAGAAGCCGGATGACGCGGCGCTTTTCGACCTGTTGACCGAGTGGGTGCCCGATGAGGCTGCGCGCAAGCAGGTACTCGTGGATAACCCGGCAAGTCTGTACGGCTTCCCGCGGGGCTGAACAGGCTTGGCCCGTGCTGGAGAGGGCACGGGTCACCGGGATCATCACCGTGGGCATTTGGATCTGCCAAGCAGCCGACGCATACGCACGAGGTTGCCCCGCTTCAGGGGGATGATCCGAGCGGAGGGCTAAGCGTCCGAGTTGACGCCCTTAAAATGCAAAACGCCCCCTAGCGGGGCGTTTCTAACTTCTTGATTTAGAAGGGTTGAGATGGTGGGCGCTCACGGGCTCGAACCGTGGACCTACTGATTAAGAGTCAGCTGCTCTACCAACTGAGCTAAGCGCCCATCTCATTTTCGGAAGCGGCTCAGCCGCCCCGTTGGTGGAGCGGGCTTTTAGCGGTTTTGGAGGATTACGCAACCCCCTCAATCGCGTGCGGCACCAAATTCTGCGTTCCGATGCACATACACAGACATCAACAGCCCGAAGCCCAGCATGGTGGTAATCATGGCGGAGCCGCCATGGCTGATGAGCGGCAGCGGAACACCGCCGACGGGGATGCTGCCCGTGACCATGGCGATGTTGACGAAGACGTAGCAGAAAAAATTCGTGCCCAGCCCGATGGCGACCAGCCGGCCATATTGGTGGCGGCAGCGTATGGCGACCAGCAACGCGAAAGCGATGATCAACGCCAGCAGCAGCAGCGTGGTCAGCGCGCCCACCAGCCCGAACTCCTCCGAGATCATGGTGAAGATGAAGTCGGTCTGCTTTTCCGGCAGAAAGTTCAGGTGCCCCTGCGTGCCTTGCAGGAACCCCTTCCCCCATAGCCCGCCGGAGCCCAGTGCGATCTTGGACTGGATAATATTATAGCCTGCCCCGAGCGGGTCGCTCTCCGGGTCCAGGAAGGTGGTGATGCGGGCGCGCTGATAGTCGTGCAGGTGCTCATAGGCGATCGGCGCCGCCACCCCGGCGGCCACGAGGATCGCGGCGAATTTCCACCACCGCACGCCCGCCGCCCAGAACACCGAGCCTGCCACCATCAGCGTGATCATGCCCGTGCCCAGATTGGGCTGCTTCAGGATCAGCCCGACCGGAATCAGGGTCGCGATCAGGGGAGGAATGAGGAACAGGGGGTTCCCCATCCGCTCCCAGCTCGCCCGGTGGAACCAGGCCGCAAGGGCCAGCACCAGGAGAATTTTCATCAACTCCGAAGGCTGTAGCTGCACCGGACCGATATCGATCCATCGCTGGGCGCCCTTGCCCACCTGCCCATGCACGGCGACGAGCACCAGCAGCCCCACCCCCGCCGCATAGCCCAGCCAGGAGAGCTTCGCGATCAGCCGGATGTCGATCATGGCAATGGAGAGCATCATCACCACGCCGAAGCCGAAGCGGAGCGCGTGCTTGCTGGCATAGGGCTCCGGCGCGCCGCCACCCGCCGAATACAGCGCCACATAGCCCACCGCCGCGACCGCACAGAGCAGCAGCACGAAGCTCCAGGGGATCAGCCACAGCTTTTCCAGGATGCCGGCGCCGCGGTCCCGCGTGAGAAGGCGGCGCTCGAAGAAGGCGCGGGTCATCATCGGCGGCTGGGTCCCTGCCCTTGCGGCGCTTCGGCGATCTGCGTGCTGGCGGGCCCCTCGGCGGAGCGGGCGCCGGGGGCCGGGGGTGGCGCCGGCGTGGGGCCGGAGGGAGGTGCGGGCGTGCGGAAGCGGTTCAGCACGTCTGTCAGCACCTCCTTGGCCAGGGGGGCGGCGGCGGCGCCACCGGCCATGCCGTGCTCCACCACCACGGAAATAGCGTATTGCGGGTTATCGTAGGGGGCGAAGGCCACGAATAGCGCATGGGGGCGCCATTCGCGTGGCATGCTCTCCACACGGAAGCCACGCTCGCGCTGCTCACGGGAGACGCGCCGGACCTGCACGGAGCCGGTCTTGCCGGCCATCACGCCAATATTCGCCGCCAGCCTGGCACTGCCGCCACTGCCGCCCTGCTCGTTGACCACCGCCCACATGCCTTCGCGCATCAGCTTCAGGTCTCGCTCGGGAATGCCGAGGCTGGGCCAGTCCTCCGCACGGACGCCACGCACCTCCTTGCCATCGATGCTGTGCGTCAAATGCGGCTGTACGGCGCGCCCCGTCGCCAGCCTGGCCGTCATGGTGGCCAGGGAGAGCGGCGTGAACTGGTAGAAGCCCTGGCCGATGCCGTGCACGATGGTATCACCGAGGTTCCAGGGCTTGCCCTGGTCGATGCGCCATTGCCGGGTGGGGGTGAAGCCGCTGCGGGTGCCGGGCAGTTCAATTTCCAGATCCACGCCCAGCCCGAAGCGCTTGGCCATGGCCGAAATCCTGTCGATGCCCGTGCGTTTGGCGAGCTCGTAGAAGTAGACATCGCAGGAATGCTTGATGGCAGCCCGCATATCCATGCTGCCATGGCCAAAGCGGCGCCAGCAGTGGAAGCGCGTGTCGCCCAGGTCGTAATGGCCCGGGCAGTAGATGCGCTCGCCATAGGTGACGGTCTTGGCTTCCAGCGCCGCCAGCCCGACCACCATCTTGAAGGTGGAGCCGGGCGCGTAGAGGCCATTGGTCGTCTTGTTGATGAGCGGGGTGGAACGGTTGCGGGTCCACTCCCGCCACTGCGCCGACGAGATGCCCGAGCTGAACAGGTTGGGGTCGAAGCTGGGCTGGCTGGCCATGGCCAGCACCTCGCCATTGCGGGCGTCCAGCACCACGATGCTGGTGCCCTCCTCGATCCGGTCGCGGACCGCCTTCTGCAACTCGGCATCGATCGAGATGCCGACATCCTGGCCCCGCGCGCCTTCCCGCCGGTCCAGTTCCCGGATCACGCGGCCGACGGCATTGACCTCGAACTGCACGGTGCCGGCATTGCCGCGCAAAATCTTGTCGTGGAACCGCTCGACGCCGGAGCGGCCAACGCGGATGCCTGGCAGTTCCAGCAACGGGTCGCCATCCATATCCGCCTCGGCCGGCGGAGCGACATAGCCGACGACATGGGCCAGATGCTCGGCCCAGGGATAATGCCGGGTGGTGCCGACATCGATGCTGATGCCCGGGAGGTCCGGCGCATTCACTTCGATCTTCGCCATTTCCTCCCAGGTGAGGAACTCCCGCACCGTCACGGGCACGAAGCGGCGGCGGCGGCGCACTTCGCGCTCGATGCGGGCGCGCTCCTGCTCCGTCAGCGGGATGAGATGGCTGAAGGTCTCCAGCGTGGCGCCGACATCCTGGGTCTGCTCGGCTGTCAGCAGCGCGCGCCAGTTGAGATCATTGGCGGCGATGACGCGCCCGGCCCGGTCCAGCACACGGCCGCGGGGCGGTGCGAGCAGGCGAGCGGAGATGCGGTTCTCATTGGCCAGGGTGGCGTAGCGCTCCCCCTGTTCCAGTTGCAGCTTCTGGAGCCGGTAGACCAGGAAGCTGAGCAAGCCCGCCTGCCCCGCGCCCAGGAGCAATGCCCGGCGGGTGAAGACGCTGCGCCTGCGCTCTTCCTCTTTCTTGCTCATCAGGCGAGATCCTCGGCGCGCTGCATGGCCTTGTGCAAGGGCGTCAGCATTGCGGCCATGGCGGGATAGAGCCCCAGGCACAGCAGGAATTGCACCACACCCGGCCACAAGGGCGGCAGGTGCCAGTTCAGCACGGCCTGCAACAGGAAGCCCAGCAGCGCCGCCCCCGCCGCGAAGCCGGAGAACACCAGCCAGACGAGCCAGAAGGGCTGCCGTGCCAGAAAGCGCCGCAGGCGCAGCACCAGCCCGTGCACGACCAGCATGGTGAGAACCCCGATGCCGAGAGGGGAAAAGGTCAGCAGGTCCTGCAACAGCCCCAGCACGAAACACATCAGCGGCGACATGGCGGCAGGACGAAACAGGGTCCAGAAGAAAACACAGGCCAGCGCCACCGCCGGCATGGCGGAAGGAAGGCCGACAGGCGCCGAGACCAGCACCATCATCAACGCGGTAGTAATGGCCGGGAAGGCGGCGCGGGCCAGGGCATCCAGCCGCCGCAACAATCCGGGCGCGGGTTCATGCCTGCCCTTCATCGGCCCTCAGCGGCGCGCGCGCGGTTCAGGGCGAGCGACGGACTCGGGTGGGAGAATGCCGTTCAGGCCGAAATCGAAGATCCGCAGCATGTCCAACCGGTCCATGCGCGCGAAGAGATGCACCTCCGGCGTGCCGCCTTCCGTCCAGTGGACGGTGCCGACCGGCAGGCCAGCGGGGAAGACCGAGGCCTCCGCACTGGTGACGACACGCTCGCCCTCCTGCGGGCGAGTGCCTTCCGGCCAATGCTGCAGGCGGGGGTTCTCGCCATTCGTGCCGGCCAGGATGGCGCGGGCCCGGCTGCCCTCCAGCGCGACGGGAATGCGGCTGTTCATATCCGTCACCAGCAGCACGCGGGCCGAGCGGCTGCCGACCTCGGTGACACGGCCAGCCAGTCCGCGCTCATCCAGTGCCACCTGGCCGCGGCGGACCTCCACACCAGGTGCCAGGGCCAGCAGCACCGCGCGGGCATAAGTGCCACCGGCATCGGCCACCACGCGGGCGGTGTGCAGGCTGGCGGGGGCTTCGGGAATGACGCTGAGCTGGCGGCGCAGCAGGGTGTTCTCGGCTTCCAGCGAGAGGGCGGCGGCCTGCCAGCGGTGCAGGCGGTCATTCTCCTCCCGCAGCCGGGCGTTCTCGGCACGCATCTCCCACAAGGCGCGCGCTTCCTGCACAGCGTTCCGCACGGCGCCCAAGGGCTCCGCCACCACGGCGTAGATGGGCGCCAGCGTGTCGGACAGCGCCATGCGAGCGCGGTCCACCAACACAGTATCCGCCTTGCCGATCAGCATGGTCCCGAAAGCCAGGGCCACCAGCACCGGCAGAGACAGACGCGACAGGGCCTGGCGCAGCGGAATGCTGAGACGGATCACGCGCCACCTTTCTCGGTGCGAATGTCAGAGGAACGCCCAAAGCAGTCTTTCGTTCACGGGCGCTAACCTGCCCGTGAACAGGTTAATACATGGAAGACAAAACGTGGCGAAGCCGCTTCATTTCGTCGAGCGCGCGCCCCGTGCCCAGCGCCACGCAGGCCAGCGCATCCTCGGCCACGGAGACAGGCAGGCCCGTGGCCTCCCGCAGCACCTGGTCCAACCGCTGCAGCAGCGCGCCGCCGCCGGTCAGCACGATACCCTTATCGACGATATCGGCCGCCAGTTCGGGCGGGGTATTCTCCAGGGCGACCTTCACCGCTTCCACGATCTGGCTCACCGGCTCGGTGAGGGACTCGGCGATCTGGCGCTGGCTCACGACGACCTCGCGGGGGACGCCGTTCATCAGGTCCCGCCCCTTCACCTCGGTCATGGGGCCTTCCTCGCCGTAATCCGGGAAGGCCGCGGCGCCGACTTCCATCTTGATACGCTCGGCGGTGCTCTCGCCGATCAGCAGATTAAACTGGCGGCGGATATAGCTGATGATCGCCTCGTCCAGCTTGTCCCCACCCACGCGCACGCTGCGGGCGTAGACGATACCGCCCAGTGAGATGACCGCGACCTCGGTCGTGCCACCGCCGATATCGACGATCATGGAGCCGGAGGGCTCGGTCACCGGCAGGCCGGCACCGATGGCGGCCGCCATCGGCTCCTCGATCAGCAGCACCTTGCGGGCGCCGGCGGATTCGGCGCTCTCCTGGATGGCGCGGCGCTCGACGGCGGTGGAGCCGGAGGGCACGCAGATGATGATCATGGGAGAGGCGAAGCCGCGCCGGTTATGCACCTTGCGGATGAAATGCTTGATCATTTCCTCCGCCACCTCGAAATCCGCGATCACGCCATCGCGCATGGGGCGGATGGCGGCAATGTTACCGGGGGTGCGGCCCAGCATCATCTTGGCCTCCTCGCCGACCGCCAGAACCTGCTTGCGGCCCCGGATATCAGCGATGGCAACGACGGAGGGCTCGTTCAGCACGATGCCACGACCCTTGACATAGACCAGGGTATTGGCCGTGCCGAGGTCGATGGCCATGTCGGCGGAGAGGAAGCCGAACAGGCGAGAGAACATGCCAGGGAACCTTCCGGAGAGGAAAAGACCGCAGAATCAGGCGCGGACAAGGGGGCGCCGTGGATTACCCTTCCGGGGCGCCTTGCTCAAGCCGCAATCCGCGCCAAGGGTTGCCGTATTCGGTTTGCAATTTGCAACCCGGCGGTGAAGGCAACGTTTTCACCCCGCATAAATCACTCACACGGGAATCATAGCCGATGCGTAAGTCGTCCCTCCTCCTCCTGGCCCTGGCTGGCATGACCCTGGGTGCCTGCGGCTACAGCACGGGCGATCGCGCTGCTTCCGGCGGCCTTCTGGGTGCCGGCGCGGGTGCGGCGGTGGGTTCGCTGTCGGGCAATGCCGGCGCCGGCGCCTTGATCGGTGGCGCGGCGGGCGCGCTGGGCGGCGCGGCCACCAGCCCGAACACTGTCAACCTGGGCCGCCCTGTCTGGCGCTAACATAACGGAAACCGGCGGCCCGTCAGGGCATCGGCGGCTTTCAAACCACGGCCGGTCCCGCAAGGGACCGGCTTTTTTGTGGCCTATTTTCAGCCCGCCGCGGAAAGGATCTCTGGCGGGGCGGTGCGGGCGCGCTTGGCCAGCAGCTTGTTCAGCGCGTGCACATAGGCGCGGGCGGAGGCGATGATGGTATCCGTATCGGCACCCTGGCCATCCACCATCTTGCCATCTTCCTCCAGGCGCACCGTCACGCGGGCCTGGGCGTCCGTGCCACCGGTGACCGACTGCACGGCGTAGAGCTTCAACGCGGCACGGTGCGGCACGACCTGCTGGATGGCGTTGAAGGTGGCGTCCACGGCGCCATCGCCGCCAGCCACGCCGTCGCAGGCCTCGCCATCGACTTCCAGCGCGACGCTGGCGATCGGGCGCGTGCCCATGCCGGTGGCAACCGTGATGCCCTGCAGCTTCACCCGGTCCTTGATGCGGACCACCTCGTCATCGACCAGCGCGACGATGTCCTCGTCGTAGACGGTCTTCTTGCGGTCGGCCAAATCCTTGAAGCGCTTGAAGGCGTCGTTCAGCTGGTTGTCGCCCAGCGTGTAGCCCAGGCTGGCCAGCTTGTCGCGGAAGGCGGCGCGGCCGGAATGCTTGCCCATCACCAGGGCGTTGGTGGTCCAGCCGACGCTCTCCGGCGTCATGATCTCGTAGGTCGCCTTGTCCTTCAGCACGCCATCCTGGTGGATGCCGGATTCATGCGCGAAGGCGTTGCGGCCGACGATGGCCTTGTTCGGCTGCACGTCGAAGCCGGTGATGGTGGCCAGCAGGCGGCTCGTCTTCAGGATGTTCTGCGTGACGATGCCGGTGGTGTAGGGGTGGGCGTCCTGGCGCGTGCGCAGGGCCATCGCCACCTCTTCCAGGCTGGCATTGCCGGCGCGCTCGCCGATGCCGTTGATGGTGGCCTCCACCTGCCGGGCGCCCGCATTCAGTGAGGCCAGGGTGTTGGCGACCGCCAGGCCCAGATCGTCATGGTTATGGGCGGAGAAGATCACGTCCTCCGCCCCCGGCACACGCTCCCGCAGCATGGAGAAGATGCGGGCCATGTCCTCCGGCAGGGCGTAGCCGACCGTGTCCGGGATATTGATGGTGGTGGCGCCGGCCTTGATGGCGGTCTCCACACAGCGGCACAGGAAGTCCGGGTCCGTGCGGCTGCCATCCTCGGCGGACCACTCGACGTCGGCCACATGGTTGCGGGCCAGGGAGACGGATTTCTGGATCGCCTCCAGCACCTCCTCCCGGCTCATGCGCAGCTTGACGCGCATATGCAGGTCGGAGGTGGACAGGAAGATGTGGATGCGCTGGCGGGCGGCGGGCTTCACCGCCTCGACGGCGCGCAGGATGTCACCGGCGGCGGAGCGGGCCAGGCCGCAGACCACCGGGCCGTCCTTGGCGAAGCGCTGCGCAATGGAATGCACGCTCTCGAAATCGCCCTGGCTGGCGATGGGGAAGCCGGCTTCCATGACGTCCACGCCCAGCTCGGCCAGGGCATCCGCCATGCGCAGCTTCTCTTCCAGGTTCATGGAGAAGCCGGGGGATTGCTCGCCGTCCCGCAGGGTGGTGTCGAAGACGATGACGCGTTTGGCGTCGATGGCGCCGAAGCTCGGGTGATGAATGGCCATGGGGTGCGTTCCTTCGTTGACTCTAGCCGGGCAACAAGGAGGCCAGAGGTCTTTCCTCAGAGGCCCCCAGGGGTATCCCCTGAGCGATGCCGGCAGGTCAGCCGGGCGTCACGCCCAGGGGCGGCTAAGTCGAAGGAGAAGGAGGCCAGAGAACGCGCGCGCAGCGGCGCCGGCGGAAGCGCCGGTCAGCAGCAGAGGGGCACGCACGGGAGCGTTCATGCGGGTAACGATAGGCATGTCATACGCCCCCCGCAAGCAATGATTTGCGTCTGATGCACAGGGGAGGAATGTGCTGGGCGGGAAACGGCAGCCACGCCAGCGCATGGAAAGGGTGCGGAATCATCTATCGCGGTTATGGTAAGGACCTGTCTCCCATTGACGCTGCCTATGAATTGCCCGGGCCATGAACAAACCCGCCATCACGCTTCGTCAGCTTGAGATCTTACGCGCGGTGATCCGCGGCCAGACCACCATGGCCGCGGCCAAGATGATGAACATGTCCCAGCCCGCGGTCAGCAACGCCATCAAGCAGATGGAGTCGCAGCTTGGCTTTGCGCTGTTTGAGCGGCTGAACAACCGGCTTTTCCCCACCGACGGCGCCAACATCATCTACGAGGAATCCGAGCCCCTCTTCGCCATGCACGCGGCGCTGGAGGACCGGTTCCAGGATCTGCGGGAGGCGAAGGTCAGCCGGCTGCGCATCCTGAGCACGCCGCCGCTGGGCGATGGCGTCATTCCCGCCGCGCTCACCGCCTTCTCCCGCCGCCACCCGCGCCTGCGGACCTTCTTCGACATCCGCGAGCTGGACGAGGTGATTCGCAGCGTCGAGAGCGGCAAGACCGACCTGGGCTTCGGGCTCAGCCTCGGGCCGCAGCCGACGCTGGAGATGGAGCCGCTTTATGAAGGACGGATGGTCTGCGTCTGCCCCGTGGGGCACAAGCTGGCGCAGCTGGAGGTCGTGACGCCGGCCGACCTTCAGGGCCAGACTTTCATTGCCCTCGATGCGCACACCCGCATGGGCACGGCGGTGCGCGAGGCCTTCCAGGCGGCGAGGCAGCCCTTCAATTTCAACGCCGAGGTCCGCTACTGCAACACCGCCTGCGTGCTGGTGGAGGCGGGGATGGGCGCCTCGGTCGTGGACCCCTTCTCCGCCAATTATACCGGCCGGCGGAATATCGTGGTGCGGCCCTTCGAGCCCGCCATTCCCTCTATCGCCTGGGCCTTCTGGTCCACGCGCAAGCCGCCCTCAGAGCTGGCACGGCGCTTCGTGAAGGAAATCCGGCTGGCGCTGACCTGAGTCTAGAGGGCTTCCTCGTCCGGCGGCACCTCGCCATGCACGAGGGATTGGATGAAGCCCAGCTTGGCGACCACCGCGGGCGAGAGCACGAAGGGATAGAGATCCCCTTCCCCCATGCAGCGGTTCAGGCTGTTCAGCGTGACGGTCAGCGGCACCCAGGCGTCCATCACCGCCTGGATGTCCGTGCTGCGGTAAGGGTTGAAATCCACCTCCGCCGCCAGCTCGCCCGTGCGGTCGGCCACGGGGGCGATACCGATGCCGAAGGCCCGCGCCATTTCCAGCGTGTCGACGATGTGGAGGTAATGCGCCCAGCTTTCCGCGAAATCTTCCCAAGGATGCGCCGCGGCGTAGGCGCTGACGAAATTCTCCCGCCAGCCGGGCGGCGGGCCTTCGCTGTAATGCCGTTGCAACGCGGCGCCGTAATCCTGCGTGTCGTCACCGAAAATGGCGCGGCATTCTTCCAGCCGCCCTCCATCCCGCACCAGCCTGTCCCAGTAGTAGTGGCCGGATTCATGGCGGAAATGACCCAGCAGCGTGCGGTAGGGCTCGCCCATGGCGGTCTGGCGCTTCACCCGCTCGGTATCGTCCGCCTCGATCAGAGCGACGGTGATCAGGCCGTTGTCATGGCCCGTCATGACACGCTGCCCAGCCTCCGGCATGTCGGCCAGGATGTCGAAAGCCAGGCCGCGCTCAGGGTCATCCGTCTGGTTGCGCAAAGGCAGCCAGAGGCGGATGAAGCTGTAGATGGCACGATGCTTGGCGATTTCGATCTTCTGCCACTGCGCCTTGTTCACCGGGTCGGAAATGTCCGGGATGGTGCGGTTGTGGCGGCAGGAGAGGCAGAAGCGTTCCTCGCTTTCCGCCGGAACCATCCAGTTGCAGGCTTCGTGCCGGGCGTTCTCGCAGAAGCGCGCCAGCCTGCGGGGCATTGCCTTGGGGCGCCAAAGGGCGGGCCCGTCGCCACCCGCCTCTTCCGCCGGCTCCAGGGCGGAGAGCACGTTGCGCTGGGGCAGATAGCCGAGCATGGCGCCGCATTTAACGCAGAGCGTGTTCTCGAAATGCAGCATCTGGCCGCAGACCTGGCAGTTGAACAGACGCATCGCTCATGCTCCTCCCGGCGGGCCCGTAATGCCACGCCACGGCCGTGGTTGCATCCGCTTCCGTATTGACTTGCCGGAGAACCTACAGGCACCCTGCGTGCATCATGACAATTCACAGCCCCACCCGACGCGCTACCCTCGCCGCCGCGCTGAGCGCCGGGGCAGGGCTGCTCGCCTCCCCTCGCCTGGGCCATGCGCAGGCGGCCCGGCCGCTCCGCTTCGTGGCCCAGGCAGACCTGACGATCCTGGACCCGATCTGGACTCCCGGCATCGTCAGCCGCAACCACGGGCTGATGGTGTTCGACACGCTCTACGGCGTGGATGCCGAGCTGCGCCCGCAGCCACAGATGGCCGCCGGTCATGTCATCGAGGATGACGGCCGCCGCTGGATCATCACTCTGCGCCCCGGCCTGCGCTTCCATGACGGCGAGCCCGTCCGCGCGCGGGACGTAGTGGCCAGCATCCAGCGTTGGGGCAAGCGGGACACCTTCGGCATCGCGCTGATGGCCATCACCGACGAGCTCTCGGCGCTGGACGACACGCGGCTGCAATTCCGCCTGAAGCGCCCCTTCCCCATGCTGGCGGATGCGCTGGGCAAGCCAGGCACGATGAACGCCTTCATCATGCCCGAGCGGCTGGCGCAGACCGATGCCGCCACGCAGGTGACGGAAATGGTCGGCAGCGGCCCCTTCCGCTTCGTGGCGAATGAGCATGTCGTCGGTGCCCGCACGGTCTATGAGAAGTTCACCGGCTACGTGCCGCGCGAGGGCGGAACGCCGAGCCTGCTGGCCGGGCCCAAGATCGTGCATTTCGACCGTGTGGAATGGGTGTCCGTGCCCGACCCCTCCACCGCCGCCGCCGCGCTCCAGCAGGGAGAGATCGACTGGTGGGAGCAACCGCCCGCCGATCTGGCGCAGGCGATGAAGCGCAACCGGAACATCACGCAGGAGGTGCTGGACACCTTCGGCTCCCCCGGCTTCCTGCGCTTCAACCAGCTTCATCCGCCTTTCAACCGGCCGGAGATGCGCCGCGCCCTGCTGGGTGCCGTCTCGCAGGCGGATTTCATGCAGGCCGTGGCGGGTGACGACCGTTCGCTCTGGCGCGCCGATCTCGGCTTCTTCCTGCCCGGCTCCCCCATGGCCAGCGATGAGGGCATGTCCGCCCTCACCGGCCCACGCGACCTGGATGCGGTGAAGCGCGCGCTGGAGGCCGCTGGCTACAAGGGCGAGCGCATCATCCACCTGCAGCCCACGGACTACCCCTCCGTCAGCGCGATGAATGTGGTGGCCGCCGACATGATGCGCCGCTGCGGCATGAATGTGGAATTGCAGGCGATGGATTTCGGCACCTTCATCCGCCGCATTGCCAACCAGGAACCGCCGGAGCGCGGCGGGTGGAACAGCGTCTGCGTTAGCACGGCGGGGGCAAGCTGGGTGAACCCGGCCGCGCATAACTACCTGCGTGGCAACGGCACGCGGAGCATCGTCGGCTGGCCTGTGAGCGAGCGGCTGGAGACGTTGCGGGACCGCTGGTTCGAGACACCGCCGGAAGGCCAGGCGGCGCTGGGGCGGGAGATGCAGGCGGCGGCGTTCGAGGACGTGCCCTTCATCCCGGCGGGGCTGTTCTACCAGAGCACCGCCTACCGCAGCGACCTGACCGGCATGGTGAAGGGCGCACCCGTGTTCTGGAACCTTCGCCGGAGGTGATGCGCACAAAAAAAGCGCCGGCCCTTTCGGACCGGCGCTTCTTCTAGAAGCCTGGAAGAGGCTTAGTTCTTGGCCTTGTCCACCAGGGCGCCCTTGGTGATCCAGGGCATCATGCCACGCAGCTTGGTGCCGACTTCCTCGATGGAATGCTCGGCCAGGCGGCGGCGGGTGGCCTTGAAGGACGCCTGGTTGACCTTGTTCTCCAGCATCCAGTCGCGGGTGAACTTGCCGGACTGGATGTCGTTCAGCACGCGCTTCATCTCGGCCTTGGTCTCGGCGGTGATGATGCGCGGGCCGGTGACGTACTCGCCATACTCCGCGGTGTTGGAGATGGAGTAGTTCATGTTGGCGATGCCGCCCTCATAGATGAGGTCGACGATCAGCTTCACTTCGTGCAGGCACTCGAAATAGGCCATCTCGGGGGCGTAGCCGGCTTCGACCAGCGTTTCGTAGCCAGCCTTGATCAGCTCCACGAGGCCGCCGCACAGGACGACCTGCTCGCCGAACAGGTCGGTCTCGCATTCTTCCTTGAAGGTGGTCTCGATGATGCCGGAGCGGCCACCGCCAACGGCGGAAGCGTAGGAGAGCGCGATCTCCAGCGCGTTGCCCGAGGGGTTCTGGTGCACGGCCACGAGGCAGGGCACGCCGCCGCCCTTCTGGTACTCGCCACGCACGGTGTGGCCGGGGCCCTTCGGCGCGATCATGAACACGTCGATATCGGCGCGGGGCTCGATCAGGTTGAAGTGCACGTTCAGGCCGTGCGCGAAGGCCAGAGCGGCGCCTTCCTTCATGTTCTCGTGCAGGTGGTCGCGATACAGGTCGCCCTGGCCCTCATCCGGGGTCAGCACCATGACGACGTCGGCCCACTTGGCCGCGTCCGCCGGGGACATCACCTTGAAGCCGGCGGCCTCGGCCTTCTTGGCGGACCCACCGGGGCGGACGCCGATAACGACTTCCTTCACACCGGAATCACGGATGTTCTGGGCATGGGCATGGCCCTGGCTGCCGAAGCCGATGATCGCGACCTTCTTGGCCTTGATCAGGTTCACATCCGCATCACGGTCGTAATAGACGCGCATCTCTCGCGCACTCCCCAGTTCAGGAAAAGAAGGTTCAGGCGGTCAGGCTGGACGTGCCACGCACGATGGCGACGGCGCCCGTGCGGGACACTTCGGCCAGCCCGATCGGCCGCATGAGGTTGATGAAGGCATCGAGCTTCTCACCGCTGCCCGTCATCTCGAAGACGAAGCTCTCGGTGGTGGCATCGACCACGCGAGCACGGAAGGCATCGGCCAGGCGCAGCGCCTCCATCCGGTGCTCGCCCTTGCCCACCACCTTGATCAGCGCCAGCTCGCGCGTCAGGTGTGGGCCTTCCAGCGTCAGGTCGGACACCTTGTGCACCGGTACCAGCCGGTCGAGCTGCGCCTTGATCTGCTCGATCACCATTTCCGTCCCCGTGGTGACGATGGTGATGCGGGAGAGGCGGCCATGCTCATCCACCGGCGCCACGGTCAGGCTGTCGATGTTGTAGCCGCGGCCGGAGAACAGGCCGATGACGCGCGCCAGCACGCCGGCCTCGTTCTCCACCAGCACGGCGATCGTGGCCGCGCGCTGCACGTTGTCACTCTGGTCAGCCATGGAAATCGTCCAGTCAGCAGAAGGGAGGAAGGTAACGCAGCTTGGTCCGGGGGATCAGACCAGTACCTTCCCCTCATCCGTGACGCCGGCAACGCCGCCTTCCTGCCCGGGGGCCAGCAGCATCTCGTTATGCGCGGCGCCCGAGGGGATCATCGGGAAGACGTTCTCCTTCTCGTCGACAGCGCAGTCGACGATCACCGGGCGGTCGATGGCGATCATCTCCTTGATGACGCGGTCGAGGTCGTCCGTGCTCTCCGCCCGCATGCCGACGCCGTGGAAGCTTTCCGCCAGCTTCACAAAGTCCGGCAGAGCGGCGCTGTAGCTTTCAGAGTAGCGGCCACCATGCAGCAGCTCCTGCCACTGGCGCACCATGCCCATGTACTGGTTGTTGAGAATGAAGACCTTCACGGGCAGGCGGTACTGGGCGAGGGTCGCCATCTCCTGAATATTCATCAGGATGGAGGCCTCGCCGGCGATGTCGATCACCAGCGCATTCGGATGCGCGATCTGCACGCCCATCGCGGCCGGCAGGCCGTAGCCCATGGTGCCCAGGCCACCGGAGGTCATCCAGTGGTTCGGCTTCTCGAAGCCGAAATACTGGGCAGCCCACATCTGGTGCTGGCCCACCTCGGTGGTGATGAAGGTTTCCTTGCCGCTCTCGCGCGTCAGCTCATACAGCCGGCGCACGGCGTGCTGCGGCTTGATGATCTTGCTCTCCTGGACATAGGCCAGGCACTTCTTGCCGCGCCACTCGTCGATCTGGCGCCACCAGGTCGCCAGCGCCTGCTTGTCCTGCTGCGCCGGCTCATCCTGCCACGCCGCGATCATGGCGCGCAGCACGGAGGCGGCGTCGCCCACCACCGGCACCTCGACCTTGACGTTCTTGTTGATGGAGGACGGGTCGATATCGGCGTGGATCTTCAGCGAGTTCGGCGCGAAGGCGTTCAGCCTGCCGGTCACGCGGTCATCGAACCGGGCGCCGATGTTGAACATCACGTCGCACCCATGCATGGCGAGGTTCGCCTCGTAGGTGCCGTGCATGCCCAGCATGCCCAGGAACTGCGGATCGCTGGCCGGATAGGCGCCCAGGCCCATCAGCGTGTTGGTGCAGGGCAGCCCGGCCATGCGGACGAACTTCGTCAGCAGCTCGGATGCCTCGGGGCCGGCATTGATGACGCCGCCGCCGGCATAGACGATGGGGCGCTTCGCGGCCTTGAGCATCGCCACGGCCTTGCGGACCTGCGCCATGTCGGGCTCGACCTGCGGGCGATAGCTGCGGTGCTCGGCCTTCGGCGCCTCCTTATAGGGGCCCTTGCCGATCAGGATGTCCTTCGGCAGGTCGATCACCACCGGGCCGGGGCGGCCGGCGCGGGCGACGTAGAACGCCTCATGCACCGTCTCGGCCAGCTTGGTGATGTCCTTGACCAGATAGTTGTGCTTGGTCGCGGGGCGGGTGATGCCGGTGGTGTCGGCTTCCTGGAAGGCATCGTTGCCGATGAGGTGCGTGGGCACCTGGCCGGTCAGGCAGACGATGGGAATGCTGTCCAGCAGCGCGTCCACCAGCCCGGTCACCGCATTGGTGGCACCGGGGCCGGAGGTGACCAGCACGCAGCCCACCTTGCCGGTGGAGCGGGCATAGCCCTCGGCGGCATGCACCGCCGCCTGCTCATGCCGCACCAGGATGTGGCGAATGGCATTCTGCTGGAAAATGGCGTCGTAGATCGGAAGTACCGCGCCGCCGGGATACCCGAAGATTACGTCTACGCCCTGCTCCTTCAGCGCGCGCAGGACAATCTCGGCACCCGTCAGCGACGAGGTGGCGGATGCGGCTTGAAGGGTCTGGGGAGACATGGTGACGTTGGGTTCCTGACAGGGTTGGCCACGCGGCATGCCACGGGCACCGTTCGTCTAACGCGTCCGCTGCCCGCGCGTCAACGATGCCGATCAATAAAAGATATAATTTCCGCCCTCTCACTTTCCGAAAATTGCTCCAGACCCGTCACTCGCGCATGGATCGTATGCGCGTGGCTCACATCCACGAGTGGTTGGTGCCGAAACCACGTTGCCTGGCGCTTGGTGTACTGGCCGATGGCCAGGCAGGCGCGCCGCCCGGCCTCCGCCATGTCGATCTCTCCGCGCAGGGCCGCCGAGATTTCCGGCACCCCGTGGGCACGCATCGCCGGCAGGCTGGGGTCCAGCCGCCGCGCCAGAAGGCCCCTCACCTCCTCCACCGCACCGGCCCGCATCATCGCCTCCCACCGCGCGCCGATGGCAGCGCGGAGCTGGTCGCGCGGCGGGTCCAGCCGAATGGCGGCAAAGCGCCAGGGCGTGCCGTCGCACGTTGCCGGGCCGGTGCCCTCTTCTTTTTGCCAGGAGGAAAGGCCGCGCCCGGTGCCGCGCCAGACCTCCCAGGCACGCGCCAGGCGCTGGCTGTCGCTCGGGCGCAGCCGGGCCGCCGTTTCCGGGTCCGCCGCCGCCAGCC
>JH599966.1 GCA_000245075.1 Acetobacteraceae bacterium AT-5844 | reverse complement strand
GCCGCCGCCGCCGCCGATGGATTGCGCCACGATCGCCTGTGCGCTTTCACCGGCCGTGATGATCGTACCTGTGTTGGTAAGATCGATCGTGCCACCATTGCTGCCGGGGGCTGCCTTGCCGCCCTGGTCGTGGAAGATGCTGCTGTCTGCCCGGCCGCCCACGCCGCCGGTGCCGGCGATGGACTGCACCAGAATGCCCTGGGAGTAGCTCCCCCCGGTCGTGATCACACCGCTCTGGACGACAGTGCTGCCATTGACCACGCCGGCGCTGCCCGGGCCGCCTGATTCGGAGCTGAGGACGGCGCTTGCACGCCCTCCATTGCCACCGGGGCCGGAAACCGTCTGGGCCAGAATTCCGCGCGCGCTGGCGCCCGTCGTCGTGATGCTGCCCGCGCTGTTGATGTTTACGCCGCCGGCCACACCGCCATTGCCGCCATTGCCGGCGGTGGCTGTACCGAAGCCACCAACCGCGCTGCCAGCATCGCCACCGCGGCCGCTGACGCTGAGGGCGGTGATGCCATCAGAACCGGTGCCGGATGTAGTCAGTGTGACGCCCTGGTCGAGGGTGACGGTGACAATGCCGCTATTGCCGCCCGCGCCGCCGGGATGGGTCGTGGAGCCCGAGGCGTCGCCGTTGTCGCGGCCGCTTGTGGCGCCGGCACCCCCCTGAGTGCGGGCGAGAATGGCGCTGGATGTATCGCCATGGGTCGTGATGGTGGCGCCAGCGCCGAGATGGATCTCGATCTGATCCCCACGTCCGCCGGTGCCGGCCTGGCCTGGGTCGCCAGCAAAAAGATAGCCTGCGAGACCGCCTTCTCCGCCGTCGCCGCCCTGGCTCAGCACCTCAATGCCAGCGGAGCTGGTGCCCTGGGTGGTGATGCTCAGCTGACCTGTGCCGGTGAGTCTGATCGCCATGTCCTGGGCGCTGTGGGCGGTGTTGCCGCCATTGCCACCATCGCCTCCGGTCGCACCTACGAAGTTATCGTCGCCGCCCTTGCCACCCTGTCCACCGATCGCGATCGCCTGAATGGCCGGGGCGTCGTTGCCTGTGGTGGAAATGGCGTTGCCGGCCCCTCCATTGCTTTGCTGCAGGGTCAGCGTGATGCCCTGAAGAATGCCTCCGGTGCCACCGTTACTTTCCTGCTCATCGGCGCCGTCACCGCCGCTGCCGCCCGTTTGCAGCAACTGCACGCCGGCCAGTTGGCCTCCCTGGGCGCTAATGGTGCTGTCCTGGAGCGTCACCGACATCGGTGCGCTGCCGCCCCCCTCGCCGCCCTTTCCATGGTGCTGGCCGGTGCCGCCGAAGCCTCCCTGCTGCAAGGCTGTGACTGCGGCGCCTTGTGTCGTGGTGTTCTGCGAGGTCGCGGTGACGTTGCTGCCATTCAGCACCAGGTTGACCTGCGCCGCAGCCGAGCCATCGCCGCCCGCATGGTCGTTATGCTCCGAGGGGCCGCCACTCGCGCCCAGGCTGCCGGCAAACAGGCCATGGATATAAGGCATGGCGGTGGAGTTCAGGTAGTCGAGCCGAAGCGAGCTATTGGTGAGCGTCGTCGTGATCGGGCCCGAGGCGCCACCATTCTGTCCAGGATGACCGCTTTCTCCTGGGTTGCCGGCGCCACCATTGGTCTGCTGGAAGATGGCCGCGATGCGATCCGTCGCCGCGAATGAGGCTGAGGTGACGTTGCTGCCGGTGATGGCGCTGCCGGTCACGGACAGGCTGATACTGGGTGCCGCACCACCAGGGGCGCCATTATACCCGTGCTGGTAATAGACCCCCGTGCCGTTCTGGCTAAGCCCCGCTGAGACGTTCACATTATTGAGGCTGTCGGTAGTAGAGAGTGACCTTTGTGCCAGGGCCGAAGTTGTGCCGAGCACCAGGGCAAGGGTCGAATAGGTGAGGGTCCTCGACATGCGTTGTTACGTTCCTTGCATTTTTTGCAGTTTTCGTTTTCGCTCCGTGTTGGTCCGGTTAGGATATTATTTCGTGGATGACGACAGATTTTCGCGTGTAGGCGCAGATATCGGCGGCACGTCCTGCAGTAAGGGGGAACGATTCATCTCACCGAATGAGGCGTGAATTTCCTGGAGGGCGAAAAACAGCGAAGTTCTTGTTCCATGGAGATCAAGGGGTTGCTTTTTGCTCTGCTCACGCCGTCGCAGTTTCGCCTTGCATTGGCGCCTGCGGGTGCCGCGCAGCATCCGGTTGCTGCGTGTCGCGATAATTTTATCTCTAGGGGAATCTGCGGCCCGTCGATTCATTCCGCTCAAACCCTTCAGCACTTGTTGTCCGGATGGCTGGCTTGCGCTCGTCGGGAACTCCAAGTTGAGGGCGCGCTCATGAGATGCGCATGAGCCGGGCTGTACTGACTGCCTGCGCGCAAGGTGCGGCAGCCGCCGAGGTGGCCGTCATTTCCTTAGCCGGAGAGAGGAGAGCCCGGGCATTATGCAGGCTTCGGGCAGCGGCAGGCGTATGCGGTCGGGAGAACGCGTCATGGCGTTAGAGCAGAGCTGGCTTATCCATAGTCTGTGCGCCTCCGGGCTATAGTCCGCTCTACCTCGCAGGTGTCGACCGCGCGCAAGTGAGATTCCAGCTTCCCTAGGCACTTCCCTCTACGCGGGCGTTCGCATCCTTTCGCCGCCTCTCGCTCTGCCGCGCATCTAGAAGCTCACGAAGGCGAATTGTAGCGAGAACTTGCGAGAGGCGTTTCGGCCCGTGCGTCCGCTCCCACGCTCCTTTTCAGCCACTGGTTCATCAGCAACCGGGCGCAACCGCATTGAGCGCTGCACCAACCTGGCGCCGCGTTGCCACCCGCTACGCTCACCCGCCAGCAGCTTCCTTGGCTTCGCCCAAATCGCCTCTATCAGGCTATGAAGCAGCTTTAATCTGCGACTCCTGGCCGCCCCATTCTCAGCATCGCGGCGGTGGCCACTGCCTGCGTCGCACTTCTTCCCGCAGTGAGCACCTTTCAACGGACTTTGCGATAGAGCAACGCCAGCCGGCCAGGATGCGTTTTAGAACTAGCGCGAAGGAGCTGGCGAAGCGGCGCCTCATGGCGAAAGCCGCTGAGGTGAAGCTCGAATGAGACCTGACTGCCCACTGACGGAGCTGAATCCGATGGTCGATGCTCCCTCTCGAGAGTCCGGCATATGGAATTCGGAACTGGTGGGTGGGCCACGGCCTCAGTTGACCTACCTGTCCGGCATTCAGGCATTGGTGCGGCTGCCGATGCTGCAGCGGGTTCGCGACGCAGCGGCGGGCCTGGACACTGCCGGCTTCATCTCGGGTTATCGCGGCTCGCCGCTCGGGGGCCTCGACCAGGCCCTGTGGAAGGCCGAGAAGCAGCTCGCCGAGCACCGCATCCACTTCAGGCCGGGGGTGAACGAGGATCTGGCGGCGACCGCCGTCTGGGGCAGCCAGCAGGTCAATCTGTTTCCCGGCGCGAAGCACGACGGCGTCTTCGCCATGTGGTACGGCAAGGGCCCTGGCGCCGACCGCAGCGTGGACGTGTTCAAGCACGCCAACGCTGCCGGCACCTCCCGCCATGGCGGCGTGCTGGCAGTGGTGGGGGACGACCATGGGGCCAAGTCCTCCTCGCTGCCGCATCAGAGCGACCACATCTTCGCCGCGTCGATGATCCCGGTGCTGAACCCGGCGGGGGTGCAGGAGCTGCTCGACCTCGGGCTGCACGGCTGGGCCATGTCCCGCTTCTCCGGCTGCTGGGTGGGCATGCGGGCCCTCACTGACATCGTGGAGACTTCCGCCGGCATCGTGGTGGACCCGCACCGTATCGAAACGCGGCTGCCAACCGACTTCGAGATGCCGCCGGGTGGCCTGTCCATTCGCTGGCCAGATCCGCCCCTGGACCAGGAATACCGACTCCAGCACTGGAAGGTCTACGCCGCCATGGCCTATGCCCGGGCCAATCACCTGAACCGGGTAACGATAGACAGCCCGCGTGCCAGGCTGGGCATCATCAGCAGCGGCAAGTCTTACCTGGACGTGCTCCAGGCGCTCGATGCGCTCGGCATCGACGAGGCACTGGCGGCGGAAATCGGGCTGCGTCTCTACAAGGTCGGCATGACCTGGCCGCTGGATGGCGAGGGCGTGCGGCACTTCGCCGAGGGGCTCGAGGAAATCCTCGTCGTCGAGGAGAAGCGTCAGGTCATCGAGTACCAGCTCAAGGAGCAACTCTATAACTGGCGCGAGGATGTGCGCCCGAAGGTCACCGGCAAGTACGACGAGAAGGGCGAGTGGGAACTTCCCGGCGGCGACTGGCAGCTCCCCGCCGCCGGCGAGCTGACGCCGGCTCTCATCGCGCGCGTTATCGCCCGCCGCATTGCACCATTCCACACCAGCGACCGCATCCGGGATTGCCTGGACTTCCTCGCCGCGAAGGAAGCAGCGCTGGCGCGGCCCCACCCGACCATGCCGCGGGTGCCACACTACTGCCCTGGCTGCCCGCATAATACGTCTACCAGAGTGCCGGAAGGGAGCCGGGCGCTCGCCGGCATTGGCTGCCACTACATGGCGCTGTGGCTGAACCCGGAGCAGACGCGGACCTTCAGCCAGATGGGCGGGGAGGGCGTGCCCTGGGTCGGGCAGGCACCCTTTACCGAGACGAAGCACGTCTTCGCCAATCTCGGTGACGGCACCTATTCCCATTCGGGATTGCTGGCGATCCGCCAGGCGGTCGTGTCGAAGGTGCCGATCACGTACAAGATTCTGTTCAACGACGCCGTGGCGATGACGGGTGGCCAGCCAGTCGAGGGCAAGCTGACGGTGCCGGAGGTCGTGCGGCAGGTGAGTGCGGAGGGCATTGAGCGCATCGTCGTCGTCACTGACGACCCGGCGCGGCATGCCGATAGCGGGCTGCCGGCGGGGGTGCCGGTGCGGCACCGGCGGGACCTCGACGCGGTGCAGCGCGAGTTGCGCGAATATCCAGGCGTCTCGGTGATCGTGTACGACCAGACCTGCGCCGCGGAGAAGCGCCGCCGCCGCAAGCGCGGGCTGATGCCGGACCCGGCGCGGCGCGTCGTCATCAACGACCGTGTCTGCGAAGGTTGCGGCGACTGCTCCGCGAAGTCGAACTGCATGTCGGTCGTGCCGATCGAGACCGAGTTCGGCCGCAAGCGCGCGATCGACCAATCCTCCTGCAACAAGGATTTTTCCTGCCTGGAGGGATTCTGCCCCAGCTTCGTCACCATCGAGGGGGGCCAGCTTCGCAAGGGTAAGGCCGCCACGCCATGGGGCGGTGCTGACTCCGACGAGCTGCCGGAGCCACCGATGCTCCCGGTCAGCCGGCCCTACGGCATCCTGGTGGCGGGCGTCGGCGGTACCGGCGTCATCACCATCGGCGCGCTGCTCGGTACCGCCGCCACGCTGGAGGGCAAGGGCGTCTCGGTGCTGGACATGGCCGGGCTGGCCCAGAAGGGCGGCCCGGTCTGGTCGCATATTCGTATCGCCGCCCGGCAGGATCTGCTGCACGCTTCCCGCATGGCCTCGGGCGAGGCTGACCTCCTGCTCGGCTGCGACATCGTCGTGGCCGTCGCGGATGAATCCCTGTCCAAGCTGCATGCGGGCACGACACGGGCTGTGGTCAACAGCGATTTCTCGGTCACCAGCGACTTCGTCCGCACCTTCGCCGCGCAGGCCAGGACCGGCGACATTGCCTCTGTTCGCGACCCGCAATTCCCCGTCGTCGCGATAGAGGAGCAGATCATGGAGGCGGTCGGCCCAGGCCGGGCCGATTTCGTCGCGGGCACCCGGCTGGCGACGGCGTTGCTGGGTGACTCGATTGCCGCCAACCTCTTCATGGTCGGCTATGCCTATCAGAAAGGGCTGCTGCCGGTCTCGGCGGCGTCGATCCTCAAGGCCGTCGAGCTGAACGGCGCGGCCGTGGACATGAATAAGAATGCCTTCCACTGGGGGCGGCGTGCTGTGCTCGACCTCGCATCGGTGGAGCGGGTGGCCACGCCGCCCGAGGCCGTCCCCGCCCATCACAGGCTCTCCGTGGACCTGCACGAGATGGTTGCCCGCCGCGTCGCTGAACTGACCGCCTACCAGGATGCCCGCTACGCGCGGCGCTACGCGGATCTCGTCCGGCGGGTGCGGGAGGTGGAGGTGGCGAGGACACCGGGCCTCACCGGGCTCGCCGAGGCCGTGGCACGCGGCCACTACAAGCTGCTCGCCACCAAGGACGAGTATGAGGTCGCCCGCCTCTATACCGAAACCGGGTTCCTGGAACGGTTGGGCCAGACCTTTGAGGGGGACCCCAAGCTCGTCTTCCACCTGGCGCCGCCGCTTTGGGCCAAGCCTGATCCTGCCACCGGCGAGCCGCGCAAGCGCGCCTTCGGTCCCTGGGTGCTGCACGCCTTCAAAGTGCTGGCGCGGCTTCGGCGGGTACGGGGCACTGTCCTCGACCCCTTCCGCTTCAGCGAGGACCGCAAGCTGGATCGCCGCTTGCTGGACGAATACGAGCGTCTTGTGGGTGAGTTGCTCGCCTCGCTCCGTCCGGACAACCACACCCTCGCCGTGGAGCTTGCTTCGCTGCCGGACCAGATACGCGGATACGGGCCCATCCGCAGGCGGCACGCCGAACATGCCAAGCGCCAGGAAGCCAGGCTGCTTGAGGAATTTCACCGGAAAGTGGAAGGTCCGGATAAGGGCGGCGAGCGGGTGCCGGGACCGCCCGTGCTGGTCAGGGGGTAACGGGCATGATGCCAGGTTTGGACTTCGGCCTTGGCGAAACCGTGGATGCCTTGCGTGCCGAGGTTGCGCGCTTCGCCGCCGCCGAGGTCGCGCCACGCGCCGCCGAGATCGACGCACGCAATACCTTCCCCGCCGATCTCTGGCGCAAGCTCGGCGATCTTGGCGTGCTCGGGATCACTATCGAGGAGGAGTATGGGGGCGCGGGGCTGGGCTATCTCGAGCATGTCGTGGCGATGGAGGAAATCAGCCGCGCTTCAGCTTCGGTTGGCCTTTCCTATGGCGCGCACTCGAACCTCTGCGTCAACCAGATCCGCCGGAATGGCAACGCGGAACAGCGGCGCCGCTACCTGCCGCGGCTGATCTCCGGCGAGCATATCGGCGCGCTGGCGATGAGCGAGCCGGGTGCTGGCTCTGACGTCGTGAGCATGCGCACGCGCGCCGACAGGCGCGGCGACCGCTATGTGCTGAATGGCAGTAAAATGTGGATCACCAACGGCCCTGACGCCCATGTCCTGGTCATCTATGCCAAGACCGACCCGCAGGCAGGCTCGCGAGGCATCACGGCCTTCCTTGTGGAGAAAGGCTTTCCTGGCTTCTCCACCGCGCAGAAGCTCGACAAGCTCGGCATGCGGGGTTCCAATACCTGTGAGCTGGTGTTCCAGGACTGCGAGGTGCCGGCGGAGAATGTGCTCGGCGAGGTCGGCCGTGGCGTGAACGTGCTGATGAGCGGGCTGGATTACGAGCGGGCCGTGCTGGCGGGGGGGCCGCTCGGCATCATGCAGGCCTGCCTGGACGTGGTGCTGCCCTACGTGCACGAACGCAAGCAGTTTGGCCAGCCCATCGGCGAGTTCCAGCTGATCCAGGCGAAGCTCGCCGACATGTACACCGTGGCGAATGCCGCGCGGGCTTATGTCTACGCCGTGGCCAAGGCGTGCGACCGTGGCCAGGCGACGCGCAAGGACGCCGCCGGGGCGATCCTCTTCGCCGCCGAGAAGGCGACCTGGGCCGCGCTGGAGGCGATCCAGGCGCTGGGCGGCAACGGCTACATCAACGACTACCCGACCGGGCGGCTGTTGCGCGATGCCAAGCTCTACGAGATCGGCGCAGGTACCTCCGAGATCCGGCGAATGCTGATTGGCCGCGAGCTGTTCAACGAAACCGCCTGACGAGGCGACCCATGCTGCATGACGCGTGCCAGAAGGGGACTGCCGCCCGCGAGGCCCGGCACCGGGCCGTCCTTCGCGGGGTTCCTCCCCGTTTCGTGGCCGGATGCGCCAGGACCGGAACCGGAAGACGGGCCCCAGGGCCTAGACCTGGACCTTGGCCGCGATCTTTCTTCCCAATTGATTGCACCCAAGACTAGGCTTCCAAAGAGGCTCCAACCGGGAAGGAGACGTGTCGCTTGGCCTACGCGCTGCAGCAGCTCATCAACGGCATCTCGCTCGGAATGATCTACGGGCTCATCGCCATCGGCTACACCATGGTCTACGGCATCATCGGCATGATCAATTTCGCCCATGGCGATATCTTCATGGTCGGTGCCTTCCTTTCCCTTATCGGCCTGTTGCTGATCACCTCCGGCGGGATGCTGGACGGGGCAGGGGCCATCATTCTGGTCCTGGCCCTGTCCATGGCCTTCACCGCCCTCTATGGCTGGACAGTGGAGCGCATCGCCTATCGCCCGCTGCGCGGCTCCTTCCGCCTGGCGCCGTTGATCTCAGCCATCGGCATGTCCATCGTGCTGCAGAACTACGTGCAGGTCAGCCAGGGCGCGCGGGTGAAGCCGATTGAGCCGGTAGTACATGGCGGCTTCACGCTGATGCGGGACGGCACCTTCGCCGTGCAGCTTTCCACCATGCAGATCCTGATTGTTGTGACGACGCTGCTGGTGCTGGCGATCTTCACCTGGCTGGTGACGCGCACGTCGTTGGGCCGCGCCATGCGTGCCTGCGAGCAGGACCGGCGGATGGCCAGCCTGCTGGGCATCGACACCGACCGCACCATCAGCATCACCTTTGTCATTGGCGCGGCGCTGGCCGCCGTGGCCGGCACCATGTACCTGCTGCGCTACGGCGTCATAGACTTCTATATCGGCTTCCTGGTGGGGGTGAAGGCGTTCACCGCTGCGGTGCTGGGCGGCATCGGCAGCCTGCCGGGTGCCGTACTGGGCGGCTTGCTGATCGGGCTGATCGAAACCTTCTGGTCCGCCTATTTCAGTGTCCAGTACAAGGATGTCGCGGCCTTCTCCATCCTGATCCTGACACTGATCTTCATGCCCACCGGCCTGCTTGGCCGGGCGGAGGTCGAGAAAGTATGAGCCTGGCGAGGACGCAGCGCCCTGTCCTTGGCGTCGCGCTGAAGGATGCGGGTTTAGCCGCGCTGATCGCGGCAGGTCTCTTCCTGCCCATGGTCGGTCTGCGCACGGATGTCGGCCCGACCGGCGCGCTCTTCCTGCGGACCCGTTGGACCGATGTGCTCCTGCTGATGGTCATCGTCTTCGCCGGGCGTTTCCTCATGCGCCTGTGGCAGGAATGGAGGGCGGGACGGCCGGGCCCCGGCCTGGGCAAGCGTCTGGCCGGGCCGCTGTCGCGCTCAGGCCGCTTCGTGGCGCCTGTCCTGCTGCTCTTCGCCATATTGCTGCCGGTCATCCCTGGCATTGGGCGCTACGAGCTGGATCTCGGCATCCTTGTGCTGACCTATGTCATGCTGGGCTGGGGGCTGAACATCGTCGTCGGGCTCGCTGGGCTGCTCGACCTCGGCTACGTCGCCTTTTACGCGGTCGGCGCCTATTCCTACGCGCTGCTGGCCCAGTATTTCGGCCTGTCCTTCTGGGTCTGCCTGCCTCTCGCCGGAATCCTCGCGGCCTTCTGGGGCGTGTTGCTGGGCTTTCCCGTCCTGCGGCTGCGCGGCGACTATCTCGCCATTGTCACGCTTGGCTTCGGTGAGATCATCCGCCTGATTCTGCTGAACTGGGCCAGCCTGACCGGTGGGCCGAACGGCATTTCCGGTATTCCCCGCCCCAGCTTCTTCGGCCTGGCCTTCACCGCCGGGGGCGGACCGGGCTCCTTCGCCGATTTCTTCGGGCTGGAGCCGAGCCCCACGCACCGCGTCGTCTTTCTCTATTACCTTATCCTCGGCCTGGCGCTGCTGACCAACTGGGTTACGCTGCGTCTGCGCCGTCAGCCGCTTGGCCGCGCCTGGGAAGCGATGCGGGAGGATGAGATCGCCTGCCGCAGCCTGGGCATCAACATCACCACGACCAAGCTGACCGCCTTCGCGCTGGGCGCCATGTTCGGCGGCTTCGCCGGTGCCTTCTTCGCGACGCGCCAGGCCTTCATCAGCCCGGAATCCTTCAGTTTCATCGAAAGCGCCATCATCCTGGCCATCGTCGTGCTCGGTGGCCTGGGCAGCCAGCTCGGTGTCGCCATCGCGGCGCTGGTGTTGATTGGCGGCTTCGAGGTGTTCCGCGACCTGCAGGAATGGCGCATGCTGGTCTTCGGCGGCGCCATGGTGCTGATCATGATCTGGAAGCCGCGGGGGCTGGTCGGCAGCCGCACCCCCACCGTCGCCCTGGGCGAGAAACGAACCATCAGCGCCGCCATGGTGGCCGAGGGGCGCGGCTGATGGTGCCGATCCTGACAGTCGAGCAGCTGACCATGCGCTTCGGCGGCCTGACCGCGGTGAAGGAGGTTTCCTTCGCCGCCGCGCGGGGCGCCATCACGGCGGTTATCGGCCCGAACGGCGCCGGCAAGACCACGATGTTCAACTGCATCACCGGCTTCTACCGACCGACAGGGGGTCGCCTGACCCTGCACCATGGCGGGCAGGATATCGCATTGCAGCGCCTGGCCGGTCACCGGATCGCGCGGGCCGGCGTGGCGCGGACTTTCCAGAATGTCCGCCTCTTTGGCGGCATGACGGCGCTGGAGAATTTGCTGGTCGCGCAGCATCGCAAGCTGATGGCGGCAACGGGGTTCGGCATTGGCGCTGTTCTTGGCCTGTCCGGCTACAAGGCGGCGGAGCAGGAGGCTATCGGGCGGGCCACGGCCTGGCTGGAAGCCTGCGGGCTGATCGACCGGGCCGACGACCCCGCCGGCAGCCTGCCTTATGGTGCGCAGCGGCGGCTGGAGATCGCGCGCGCCATGTGCACGGAGCCGGCTTTGCTTTGCCTGGATGAGCCCGCGGCAGGGCTCAATCCGCGTGAATCCGCAGCACTCGGTGAGCTGCTGCGCGCGATCCGCGATGGCCGGGCGGCGGAAGGGGCACCGCCTTGCTCCATCCTGCTGATCGAGCATGACATGGGCGTGGTGATGCGCATCTCAGACCACATCGTGGTGCTGGATCATGGCGGCAAGATTGCCGACGGGCGCCCAGCCGAGATCCGCGCCGACAGCAAGGTCATCGCCGCCTATCTGGGCGAGGGCGACGAGGATGAGGAGAGCGTGGCATGAGCGTGCCAATGCTCGAGATCCGCGACGTCTCCACCTTCTATGGCGCGGTCGAGGCGCTGAAGGGTGTCTCCATCACTGTGGCGCCTGGCGAGATCGTCACGCTGATCGGCGCCAATGGCGCGGGGAAATCGACATTGCTGATGACGATTTGCGGAGATCCCCGCCCACGCTCCGGCCGCATCATCTTCGACGGCCATGACATCACGGATCGGCCAACGCACCGCATCATGTGCGGCGGCATCGCGCAGTCTCCGGAGGGGCGCCGCGTCTTTCCGCGCATGAGCGTGCACGAGAACCTGCTGATGGGTGCGGAGAGTTCCGGGGTCGACCCCGGCCCAGGGTTGGAGCAGGCCTTCACCTTGTTTCCCCGGCTGAAGGAGCGCGAGGCACAGCGGGCGGGCACGCTGTCGGGTGGTGAGCAGCAGATGCTGGCCATTGCCCGCGCCCTGATGTCCCGCCCGCGGCTGCTGCTGTTGGATGAGCCCTCGCTCGGCCTGGCGCCCCTGGTGTCGCGGCAGATCTTTCAAGCCATCCGCCAGCTGAATGCCGAGACCGGGCTGACGGTGCTGCTGGTTGAGCAGAATGCGAACCAGGCTCTGCGTCTGGCCCATCGCGGTTACGTCCTGGTCACTGGCCGGATCACCATGTCCGGCACGGGCCGTGAATTGCTCGCGCGGCCAGAGGTGCGGGATGCCTATCTGGGCGGCCATTAGGACATGCAAATCACGCTGGCGAAGCGGCGAGAAGGTTCATAGGCTGTAACGAATAACACCGGCCGGCGATCGGTGCCGGCGGCTGAACAGCGGAGGCTCCGATGATGCAACGCAGACAGCTTCTTGGCACCGTGGCCGGTGTGGCGGCCGCCGGTGTGGTGGGCGTGGGCGACAGCCGCAGCGCGCTGGCGCAGTCCGGCGCCCTGCGCGTCGCCTCCGTCGGCCCCATGACCGGGCAATATGCCGCCTTCGGCGCACAGCTGCGCGCGGGCGCCGAACAGGCCGTGGCCGACCTCAATGCGGCGGGCGGCGTACTCGGCCAGCAGCTCACGCTGGAGATCGGCGATGATGCCTGCGACCCGCGCCAGGCGGTCTCGGTCGCCAATCAGATGGCCAGCCGGCAGGTGAAGCTCGTGGCCGGGCATTTCTGCTCCGGCTCCTCCATTCCGGCCAGCAAGGTCTATGCGGAGGAAGGCGTGCTGCAGATCAGCCCGGCCTCCACCAATCCGCAATTCACCGATGGCGGCGGCTGGAATACCTTCCGTACCTGCGGCCGCGACGACCAGCAGGGCCAGGTGGCTGGCGCCTATATCGCCAAGACCTTTCCCGGAAAGAAGGTGGCCATCCTTCACGACAACTCCGCCTATGGCAAAGGCTTGGCTGACGAGACCAAGAAGTCTCTGAACGCAGCCGGCATGACCGAGACCGTCTACGCTGCCTATACGCCAGGCGAGCGCGACTATTCCGCCCTGGTGTCCCGCCTGAAGTCCTCGGGCGTCGAGATCATCTATGTCGGCGGCTATCACACAGAGGCCGGACTGATCCTGCGGCAAGCAAAGGAACAGGGTATGCCGGTCACGTTGGTCGGCGGCGATGCACTGGTGACGAGCGAGTTCTGGCAGATCGCCGGCGCCGCCGGTGAGGGCACGCTGATGACCTTTGCCTCCGATCCGCGCAAGCGGCCCAGCGCGGCCGAGGTGGTGCAGCGCTTCCGGGCCAAGAACATCGATCCGGAAGGGTATGTCCTCTACACCTATGCCGCCGTGCAGATCTGGGCGGATGCGGCGAAGAAGGCCAATAGCACCGATCCCAGGAAGGTGTCGGAGACTCTGAAATCCGGCGGCCCGTGGAACAGCGTGCTGGGTCCTATAAGCTTCGACAGTAAGGGCGATGTGACCGTCCCCGACTACGTCTTCTATGTCTGGAAGAACGGCTCTTACGCAGAGGTCTGAAGCGTCCTGCCGAGGCAGGATTTTCGATAATGCAAAGCCGGGGCAAGTGCCCTGGCTTTCGTGTTTTTCCGTGGCTGACTTCGAGCCTCAATTTGCATCGGCTTTAGCGCGTGCCTCACAGGTCTTGCGGATCTGTTCCAACTCTTCCTCGGTGAGATGCTCAATGCCGATAAATGCATTCTGGGCCTTACTCGTTCGGATCAGCTCATCCAGCTTGGCCTGAATGGCCGCGTTATCGCGGTTTTGCGTGTTCTGGATAAGGAACACCATCAGGAAGGTGATGATCGTTGTGCCGGTGTTGATGATGAGCTGCCATGTCTCGGAGAAGTCAAGCAGTGGCCCGGTAGCCGCCCATCCCACGATGAGCAGGCAACACAGTGCAAAGGTCAACGGCTTGCCAGCCGCCTGTGCGACAGCGTTGGAAAAATGGGTGAACCACTTGGACACGTCTGCCTCCGGTGAGTAGCGCAACCGGATAACGCCTGTGGACACGGTTCGGAGTATGTCTGCGGAAAATTCAGGCGAGCGCAACGTTCGCTTAATGTTGAGGTCGCGCTTCCAGCCCTGATGGGGCTTAGGAGCGGGCCGGCCTGCGCTCCGTTGCCCGGTAGAAGGCGCCGTGCGCGGCCCCGCAGTGCCGCCAGGGTGTGCTGACGCGCGGCTGCGGCCGCGCCAGCGGGTCGCATCCAGAGCGAGCCGGCCGGGCGAGAGGGGGCCGGCCCCGGCACCTTCCCGGCGTTGAGGAACGGCCGAGCAATGCTTAGGCGCCTATACGGCGGGGTTCGCGGGGCCTTTCGCACAACTGCCAGGAACTCGTGCCGTGAAATCCTGGCGGGGGATGGGAGCCGCCCGGTAGGGGCATCATAAAAATACACGCAGAGCGAGAGAAGCTCTCCTATTTTGTCACATAAAGTTGTGTTTACCGTTCGAAACTAAACCTTAGCGTGACCCCGCGCCCTCGCCGTCCGGTATCCCGTATCACAAGATGATCGGCTCATCTCGGCACTCCGCGACCGTGACGGCGAGCAGGGGGCCATCGAGCATGTCCATCGACCAATCCTTTCTCTCCTCGCCGCGCTACGGCTATCCCGTCGTGGTCGCCACGACGCAGATCAGCATCAATGCCACGATGAAGGCCTATCTGGCGGGCCTGACTCAACCGCTGGTGGAGATCTGCTACGTCGCGGATGCGGCGGGGAATCCGCAATGGATCAGCCTGACGGAACTGAAGCAGCGTTCCGGCGGCGTTGATCCATTCCAGGTGCCTGCGGATGCTGACCCGAATACGGACCCGGCGCTGCTGGCGCTGCGCAACGCCCGCTTCATGGTGGGTTTCAAGGCGCGCATCGGCCTTCCGCCCGGCATCGCACCACTGGACATGCCGGACATTGTCGTTTTCGGGAATGACTACAGCAACGTGACCTTCCGCCTGATGTGCGCGGAGTTCCTCGTCGTCAGCCTCAAGCCGGGCGGAGGTTACTCGCCGGCGACATGGCTGAGTGTGCAGCAGCCTGAGGGCAAGCCCTGGATGTTCACTTCCATCGTCAACCTGCGGGAAGTGACGGTAGGCAGCGACAAGTACAACACCCTGCCACCCGAAGTGCAGAAAGCGATTTCCGGTTTCAATGCCGGGACCTTCGGCGTGCAGCAATTGCTGTTTGACCTCGATAATGCGGCGCTGCAAAGCATTCCGACGATGAGCGGGGTCGAGCCCGGCTCAGCTCTTTACATGGTGCTGCAACAGGACTTCCTGGGGACCTACTTTTCTCAGATGCAGGAGGACGGCCAGCCTGTCCTGGGCTGCACTATCACCCGTATCGGGCCGGACCGCTCCAGCTTGAACATCACGAATGTCCAGATGCAATTAGGGCCCTTCGTGGATGGCGATGGCCAGATCGTCCCCGACCCCACTCGCCAGCAGCGTGACCTGGCCACGCTGAACTATCTCTGTGCGGTAAACAATGAAAGTCCACTGCCGCCAGTTCCCTTTGCCTGGAACTGGCTTGAGGGCGGTGAAGGCGTGGACGGCGTGGTTGCCCTCAACAGGAATGTTTTCGCCGCCTACATCAAAGACCAAGTGTTCCCCTACGCGATCCGGTGCTGCATTCTGCCTTGGGTGCGTGTGTGGCTCGATGGGCTGTACGTCTGCTATTCCTGGAGCGGGACGCCCTATCAGACCCCAAGCGTCACCATGAATCCCTCCGGCGAGACCGTGCTGACAATGAGCTACAGCGCGAAGGACAGTGACGAAGCCGGGCTCTGGGGCGCCGCCGGAGAGATGGAGCTCAGCACCAATTACGACATGAGCGTCAAGTTCACTGGCAATAAGATCATTATCGCCCAGAGCCTCAAGATCTACACCTACATCCGCGTCGCTGCGACCGGCTCTGGTGGCAATGTCGTCGATAAGACGGTCACGAGCACCTATACACTGGGCGTCGATGCACAAGGCAACCTGACGGCGGTATTGAGTTCCGAGACACGGGACGATTCGAAGACGCCCGGCGTGAACGGCTTTCTCGACTTCTTCACGAATTTCAACGAATTCGCGCGTGACGTGAAGAAATGGGCCTCGGACATCTCCGAGGCGAAGTTAAAAGACCTGCCTCTCGCCATCGCGCGCTCCTTCGTGTTTCCGGGCGGGAATACCTTCGTCTTCAAGGATGTGATTTTCTCAGAAAACCAGGATCTGGTCTCGCGGATCACCTATGCCGATCCGTCCCTGCATCTGACCAAGCTCGGACGCGCCGAGAGACCCAAGGCACGGATTCTTCTGTCCAGGGAAGAGAGCCTACAGCCAGCACTCTGACCCGCGGCACCCGCTCCGGCCGAGTGCCGGGCCTTTGAGGACGCTGACATGAAGATCGAACATTCCTCCGAGTTGATGACCAATCAGAAGCACGCCGTCGCCATGGCGCCACAGGCCAGGTTCCGGCTCGCGCAGACGCGGCAGTCGCACGAACTGATCTTTTCCATCGGAACAGACAACATTTTCTACCGTACAAAGGAAGAGCCAGGGTCACGTGCCGGTTGGGATTTGCTGGATGAGTCGAGCGGCCTGTCCGAGCGGTTCGCTGGCCAACCAGTCGCAGCAAAGCTCTTCGATGTTTCCTCCAACCTCTCCGACGGGCAGCTTGATCTGGCGCTTGCCGTTACCGTAGAGGGCGTCGACCATCTGCTGCTGGCGTTGGACCATCCGAATAATGACGAGGATTGGTCAGCGCCTATAGACTGGGTGGATATCCCATTCGATGCGCCTCCTGGCGGGCAGCCGCGGCTCAGCATCACGGGCATTTATCTCGCGCAGCATGGCGGAGAGAGTGCCATCGTCGTCGATATCCTGAAGGATCCGGAGGATCCCCTCCAGATCATCGAGCGATATTTCATTGATCCGAGCGGAACAATATCCGGTCGGCGGTGGAATCTGCATGATCTGGCGGTGTCACTGACGGCTGGCTCCGTCAGCAGTGTGCTGGGGCGCAAGTCCGGGCAAATGGTGGACGGCATTTATACCTTAGGAACGCTGGCGAGCACGAAGGAGCTGATCTATTCGCAGATCCGGAACCCTTTCGGCGGAAACCCCCTTGTCTCCCGCTTTCCTCTGCCGCCTGGCAGTGACGGCGCCGAAGCAGCGTTCGCCCTCGGGGCCAATGCCGATGGCACGACGGACCTCTATATCGCGGCCGCTGGCGGGCTTTACTATCTGGCCGCCAACGAGCAGCGGGATCTGACGAAGCCGGAGCTGATCGTGTGGCATCCGCTGCTGCGGAACGTCACGGCGCTGACCGCCGACGTCAATGGCCGCGAGATCGTGGTCTGGGGGCTGAACGAGTTGGGGCAGGTGTTCTGCCTGCGCAACACAGTCGGCCAGCAGAAAAGTGCGGGAGCGTGGTCGGTGCCGGTGCCGGTGCTGGAGGACACGCTCGGTGTCTCCACTCTGATCAACAAGCATTTCGGCGGCAGCGTCATTCTGGCGCACTGTTCCGATGGCCGGCTGGTACAGCTTACCGAGGACCCGACGACTTCTCTGTGGGCACAGCGGGAAATTGTTCTCCCGGCCACGGCGGTTTCGGACGTTCTGACGGTCACGACCTATACGACGCATATCCAGATCAGCAGCGACAGCAACCTGCCGCTGTCGAATGAAGACGTGGATCTCTGGGCCAGCAGTCCCTGCCAGGTATATGTCAACAGCAGCTACCACAGGCTGTTTGTCGATACGCCGGTGCGCGTGCGTACGGACGCGAATGGCACGCTGACCATCATCCAGCAAGTGGATAGCATCGGCGTTGCCAGCTATACGCTGGAGGCAGGCGGCGGCAGCATGACCATCGATCCGATGGGGCGCGCGAGGGATAAGCTCGCAAAGGTGCAGTCTGGGCCCGACCTCGATATCACCATCTACAACGACCGGGGCGAGCCTCGTCCATTGGTCAAGCCTGATATTCCTGCCGGACGCAAGGATGATACCGCGAGGGGCATTTCCCAGTTTCTGGAAGTCGCCAAAACCTTGCCGCCGGATGGCTCAGCGCGCTCTGCTGCCAGGCGCTTCCGCGCGCTGCAAGGGGAGAGGAGGGCCGGTCAGATATCGATCTTTGGCGCGCGCTTCACGCCGGAGGGGGGCACTTTCTTCGAGGGCTGGGACGGAGCGGCCAAGGCGGGATTTAGCTTGCGCGACGGTGCCCTGTCGATTTCCCGGCCCGGCAGGGAGGTCGAGGATGTCGGTGAGGCCATCGCCGTAGCCGCCGGGGACCTGTTCCGGTGGATCCGCAATGCCATCGATGACGTCGAGGAGTTCTTCGTCACCTTCGAGCAGAACGTGGCCACGTTCTTCATCAGGATTGCCGGCACCCTCTACCAGATCTTCATTAACTGCCTGCAGGACGTCGCCAACGGCATCAACTTCCTGCTGGAGAAGATCGAAGTCGCGCTGCATGACCTGGTCGCCTGGCTTGGCTTTCTCTTCGAGTGGCCGGATATCGTCCGTACCCATCGTGTGCTGAAGACACTCTTCCGTTGCCTGGTCCGGCATTCCTTCGACCAGCTTGCGACACTACGCGGCGAGGTGACCTCCGCCTTCCGTGCGATCGAGAAGGAAATCGGAGCCTGGGCCCACCTGACGCCGATTCCGAGCAGCGCCAATAGTGTCGCCGCCGCCGCCGGTGAACTGCCGGGGAGGAACGATCCACAGTTCAACTGGAGCTCCTATCATCTCAAGGACAATGCGGCGAATGGGGAGACGTCCTGGCAGCAGAGTGTGCCGCAATCAAGTGTGCTCGAGAAGTTGCTCCAGGAGCTGAAAGCCACGCTGGAGCGGGAAGAGGACGTCTTTCGGCATGCCATAGAGCAATTGCAAACCGATGTTATCGACCAGCTCCGAAGCCTTCCTGTCACGGACATCCTGCAACGTGTCGTTGCCATTGTGCTCGATGCACTTCTGGAGACGATTGAAAATGTTATCGTCACCGGCATCGATATCTTCGCCATATTGGTGGAGGGCGTCCTCGCGATGCTGGAGGCGCCCATCGAAATTCCGATCATCTCCCAGGCCTACCGTCAAGCCACAGGCGAGCCGCTGACGATTCTTGATGCCGCATGTCTCGTTGCCGCAATTCCCGTCACGTTGCTGTACAAGGTCATGGATGGAGAAGCGCCTTATCCAGACGACGACTTCACGCGCTCTCTGATCGCGGCGCAGAATCTTCAGCAGATCAGGGAGTTGTTCAACGGAACGGGTCGCGCGCTGGCTCTGCGTCACGCGGACTACCGGCACCTTGAACAGGTCTGCGCCATCTGTGCCATCCCTGCCTCCGCGGTACTTTGCTTCGTTACGCCGTTCCGTGATGCCTTACCGAATAACTGGGCGCTGGCCGTGGTAGGCACCATTACTTATGTCTTCTACTGCGCCCCAAATCTGCCGGCCATTATCGAGGATGACCGAAGCAAATGGTACAATGGGCTGGATCTCGGTATCACTTGCTTCAGCATCGCCAAGGCCATGGGGGATGTCAGTCTCTGCGCCTACAAGGAAAAGGGCGAGAATGGCCTGGCATTGGAGTTACTGAAGAAGTTCTCGCCGTGGATTGAATTCGGCGTGAATGCCGCCTGGTTCGCGCCCGTCATTGGATCGATCATAGCGGAGCACGAGGAGAAGGATGTGCTGAATTGCATCGGCAATTGCGGCTTCAATATCAGCGGCATGGCCGCACTGCCGATGTCCTTCGATGATCCGAAGGCGAAGGCGGCGGGGTTGGTCGCGTTCATCGCAGGCGATGTCGTGTATGGCTATATGAATCTGCTGGTCGCCGGGCTGTTGGCGCAGGCTGCACCATCGGCGCCGCGCCTGGCGGCGGGGTGATGCTGCAGGCGCCGATGGAGCTGGCGGCGCCCAACAGCCTATCGCCAGCCAAGTGATGAGCGGCTGATGGCTTGACCCGTTCCTGGGATGGCGGGCCTGATAGTCGGGACACTTCCGAGCCACCGAGGCGTTCAAGCCGGGATCGCCGTTGGGGGCCGAAATCCAACGGCGAGTCGAAGGCACGATCGCTTCATCATCCTGCTCTGTTTGTCGTGCATCCAGAGACTGGCAGAGATGGTCGGCTTCGTTGGTTGTGTTGATCAGAACACGAATTCGCGGCGCGAGGCTGTCCGGTAGGCAGGCGGCCATGCTGATGTCGACGACGTTGCCGGCGTCAGGACAAGGGCGAGTGGTTTGGCCCCTGCGAGCCGATCGGAATTGATGCCCCGATCGATCTTGTCTGGCCAGTGACAAAGACAGCGATTGGTCGCTTCGAGCGTTGCTGCTTGGACCGCTGATCGTGTGGTTTGATCAAGCATTGGCCAAGGCGGTGGTCAGTTCCTATGCCGAGAGGGTGTCCTTGTAGATTTTCCCATCTTTCATGATGATAACCAGGGCCCTTTCGGGGTCTGCGAGGAGCTCGATGTCCTCGAGCGGATTACCATCTACCACGAGGAGATCGGCGAGCGCGCCGTCCTCGAGAATGCCCAGCTTTCCAGGATAAGGGTTGCGAGGCCCCGACAATTCCAGCAACTCGGCATTCTTTGATGTCACCATTTTCAATATTTCAGAGTTGGAGTACCACTTGGTCAAATGGGTCAGCATGATTCCCTGCCGTGCTGCCATCGCCTCGGAAAAAAGCATGTCGGAGCCAAAGGCCGTCTTCAGGCCATGCTTGATAGCCAGTTTGTAAGCGCTGTCAGTTCCCGCGAAGACCTGAATTTGCGCAACCCGGCTCGGGCCGGTGAGCGGAACTGAATCCTCGTCCGTAAGGAATGGCTGTATGCTGAGCCAGATGCCGCGGCTGGCCATCAGTTCCGCCGTTGCGTCGTCCATCAGGTGGGCGTGCTCAACGCAACGAACTCCGGCGGCGATAGCCCGCTGGATTGTCCGTGGGGTGTACGCATGAACCGTCACGAACGTATTCCAGTCGGTCGCGACCTCCACAGCGGCGCGTAGCTCCGACTCCGATAGCGTCGTCAGATCGATCGGGCTGCGCGGTGATGATACCCCACCACCTCCTACGATCTTGATCTGAGAAGCCCCCTGAAGGAGTTGCTCCCGAACCCGCAAACGCACTTCGTCGGGGCTATCAACGATGGCGGCCCCACCTGTCTGCTCCACATTGCTCAGCGCGCCGCCTTTAAATCTCGGTAGGTCGCTGAGGGCGCGAAGATCGCCATGCCCTCCCGACGCGGTGATCATCGCACCGGATGGGAAAATTCGGGGCCCCGGCAGCATGCCACTGTCGATCGCCTGCTTGAGAGCAAAAACGGGGCCGCCGAGATCGCGAACGGTTGTGAAGCCGCGCATCAATGTGCGCTCACTCTCGGCGCCTGCGGCAAGATGGACATAGCCCGTATCGCCTGCCAGCAAGTCCTGAACCGGCAAGGCTGCGAACATCGCGTGCCAATGTGCGTCGATAAGGCCGGGCATGACGGTTCTGCCCCCGCAATCTACCACCCGGGCTCCATCGGGCGGGGCGGGATTGCCAGAGGTAACAGACTTGATCTGCTTGCCTTCTACGAGAAGGCTGAGGCCATCTTGCAGGGATGAGCCTTTTCCATCGAATAGCCGCAGGTTGGTGAGGACAACCGACCCTGATGCCGAGGGAGAGATTTGAGCATCGGCGCGTGTCGGCAGTCCCAGCGCCGAAAAGACAGAGGCCGAAGCCGTCGCACCGGCCAGGAAGCCCCGGCGCGAGAGGTCGGTGTTAACGCGTCGTGTGATGGAATGAAACTCTGGCTTGTGACAAAGGCAGCCATGTTGACGGAAGTTGTCTGTCAGTTCTGTGCATGAAAGCATGCCTGTTCTCCCCTATCAGCGTCTATGTTCGAGCTTTTCTTGAGGTCTTTGGCGGAACAGAAGCTCGACTGGACACCTGAGACTCGTGCGAGCGGAGGCATCGTAGCCTCTCCTCTTGCCGTCTGCGCAACGGATTCTCGCCCGGATTGTGAGGTAACCGGCTTCGTGCCTTCCGAGGGGGGTTAGGGCTGCTGCGCCCTGGCCGCCTTTCTTGCCGTGAGGGGGGGAACCCTTGGCCGACTGGCCGGCATGTTCGATGCTGACGTGAATTCCATTGGGCCCGCTCATGCCCCTACGGAACTCCTGCCGAGGCTGCATGACAGGGAGCGACGCAGGTCACGCAACGATGCGGCGTCACGAGGATTTGCCCCGCATGATACCGTCTCAAGCGCCGGGCAACTTGCCGCACCCCTGGAGCTCCCGTTTTCGTCAGTTTTGTGGGCAGTGCCTGGAGGCGACCCAGTGGGATCCATTCCGCCTGTCCGTGCAAACGATCCTCGCTGTCCTGATCTCCTACAGCCTTGCGCAATGGTTGCGCCTTCCAGAGCCATCCTGGGCCGTATTCTCAGCGCTATACGTTATTCAGGGCAGCATTGGAGGCACCCTGACCGCGGCCAAGGACCGGGTTTTGGGCGCCGTGTTAGGGGCTCTTATCGCCTTGTTCTGCGTCTATCTGATTGGTCTCGGTGGGTGGCGGACAATCCTGTCACTGCTTGCCGGGATTGGGACCATGAGCTTCATCGCAGGCGTTATGCCGAGGTTCAGCTATGGGTTGGTTCCCGTTGCCATCCTCATCGTCGCACCGGATATGGAGTTGATTGAGGATGCGCTCCTCAAAATTGCTGCCATTGCCCTAGGAGCAACTGCCGGTGCAGCAGCAAGCGTGCTCATCCTGCCACGCCATGCCCGCCGCAGCGCGGAACAGCATTTAGCGCAAGCGTTGGCAGGCTGCAGCGCGCTCCTTTCCACATGCATGGAGAAAAGTCTGAACCAGGATTCAGCGGATCTTCAGAAGGAACATGAACGGATTGCTCGCGAATTGACCGCGGCCGGCGCCATGGTCCAGCAGACGCTAAGGCGCCCGGGGCAAGGAGAGTATATTCCCTTGATGCCGCTTCTGAAGCACACAGAGCGGATGTGGTACACTCTTGCCATGGCAGATCGCCTCAGTGCCTGCCCCCTGCCGAAAGATGCCAGCGATCGTCTGGTCGAGCCGGTGCAGAATGCCACGCGAGAGGTTGAACAATTTCTCTGCGAGGTGGGCCAGGCGCTTGTGGGCCGGAAGCTGTTGACACCTTCGACTGGTATTCGAAGCCCTGCCTGCGATGTCGCCTCCGCCGTCGAGAGCATGCGCCTCGAGGGGCTTTTGGATCGCCTGCGGCGCGAGGAGGCTGAGCAGGTTTTCGGCCTATCGCTGACTTGGCAACAGCTGAGGCGGAACATGGATGATATCTTGAAAACGGCGAGAGGGACCAGCGAGGAGAGAACCGCATGAGCCGGGGAGCAGCTCCCGCCCCTGACCGGCCTCTCCACCTTTTCTGCTAGCTGGAAACAAAGGGCCGTCCGATCCGTTCCAGTCAGCGTGCGAAGAGCGGAGAAGCCGATGCCAGACAAAGCCGACAAACGCCGTGGAGCCGTGACGGCGGCCGCGATCATCATTGCAATCGCAGTCGTAATATTCGCCGGCTATAATCTGTGGTATCTGAGCGAGGACGTTAGCGACGATCGGCCAACTGCCACGCAGCAACAACAACCACAATAAGTGTGTCGAAACACGCCGGCTGAGCTGGAACTTAGGCCACCGGCGGCATTGAAGTTGGACGATTTCTGGTCTCCGGCGTGCGCTGCTGCAAGCCTTGGCCGATGAGGCGGCGATACCGGCGCTTTGCGGAAATCACCATCGTCGGCAGCAGGCGCCTGATAGCACGATCTAGATCGGACCGCGGCAAGATGGGGGGCGCCACTCCCCGCTGGCCACGGTTAGGATAGTGATACCGTTGGCCAGGATATATGCCGTGGAGGAGGGGTAGGAGGTACCGAACGAAGCAGGTGGTAAAGCTAGGGCCGCGGCCGATCCTTGAGCCTCCCGACCAGCTGCGCCACTCTTGTAACGGACGCCATGGCGCAGATCCTGGCGCCAGAGGTTGGCACCAGGATCTGATATCTTCAGACGCTACGCCTTAGTATCCATAACCTACCCGCCGCTGTTGGGCCGCGTTGCCCAACTGCGCCAGATTGGCAAAGGTTAGACGGAGGGGAAACCTGGACCGGTGTAGTAGCGGTCCACATCCCGTGCCCAATCGGTATTTTGGGCCTGCCAGTTGGCATCAGGCGAATACCGCGGCGCTCCCTCCAACTGTTCCTTAGTGGTGTTGAGTACATATCCATCCATGCCCGTGTCGTAGCGTAGCTGTGCCCACGGAATCGGATAGAAATCCGCGCCAATGCCGAAGAAGCCACCGAAGGACAGGACTGCGTAAGCTACCTTTCCATCTCTCTTCCCGATCATGACACTGTGGATTGAGCCCAGGCTGTTGCCCGAAGTATCGTAGACAGACGTGCCCTCAACCTTATCGGATGAGATCAAGGAACTTGTCTCGTTACGAGCAACATCGCCGGTGCGATCTGCCATGCCACTACCCATGCCTGTGCTACTCATCGCGATTTCTCCCTGTTGAGTGCCTATAGAACGGTCTGGGGCAGCAGGTGTTTCTAGTACAGATAAAATAATCGATCTCTGAAGGCGAAGGCTTCTCAATAATCGCCCTTGAATGTCCTGATTCGCGTAGGCTTCGGAGAAGCAGCAAGGTTTGAGCTTGCGACCCGCTCCCCGTAACAGCATTCGTGACCATATGCAGAGCCAAATTTAGCTGCGTGGATATTGTGGGATCTATTCCTTATTTGCCCCGCTGACTTGTTTCGGGAAATACAGCCTCCGTTGCCGGATTGAATGCCAAACGGCCCTCTGCCGGGGAGAGGGCGGCCTGTGCCGCCCGGGCCACCGCATGGCGGGCGAACTGCCCAAAGAAAAGTGCAAAGGCGCATGGCCACGGCTTTGTTCCGCCCGCCAGCAGCGATAATCAATCCGATGCTATGTTGGGGCACCGATATGTCCCCGCTTGCGTGCGCCATAGCACCGCAGCCGGCTCCGCTGGAAACATGCGGTACGGCGGGCGGCGATGGTCCATGTCGTCCTGAACCTCCCGACCATTCCGGCCGTGGTCCTTGCGAGCGTGTCCCGGTGATTGTTGCCCGAAAATCCTCGCCCCCATGAGCACAGCACCCGTCAGCACCGGATGCCGCGTGTTGAGATCGTTGACAGACCGTTCTCGCAGGGAGCTGATGTTGATGCGTTTAGCGTGCGCTGCTGGAGCGGAATGATTCTTGTTTATTCGTGCAATCTTCTCAATTCGTGGCCGCTTCAGCAGGCGTTGGCGCCGCTACGGCTGCCCGTAAGGTCTCCATGAGCTCGCGCGCAGCGGGTGCCAGAAGCCGGTCGCGTCGCTTCAACAGCCCGATCGTGCGCGTCACGGTCGGCTGTATCAGGGGAATGCGGACAAGCGACTTCGTGACCTCGCCGAAGAGTGCAGAATCCGGCAGCATCGTTATTCCGGCTCCTGCCGCCACCAGCGCCACCGCGGAGCCGAGATGGCGCACTTCAGTCTGCCAACTGGCGTTAACCTGAGCGCGGCGGAAGGCCGCCTCGATGATGCGCCGGTTCTCGCTGAGCGGCCCGATTGAAATCAGCGGCGCCTGCGCCAGCTCGGCCCAGGCGACGCTTTCTCGGCGGGCCAGGCGATGGTCCCGTGGGCAGACCAGGAAGAACGGCTCCTCCCGCAGGGGTGTTACCTCCAGCTCCCGTCGCTCCGAGCCGATGGCGGCCAGGGCGAAGTCCAGCCGGTTCTCCACCAACAGGTTGCGGATCTCGGTGGCAGAGCTGTCGTGTACCACTACGGCCCCGCCCCAGCGCCGGTAATGGGTGGCCAGCACCGCGCCCAGGTAGCGCACGGCCAGTGTCGGCAGGCAGCCGATCACAATATCCGCCACCGCTGGCCTTGCGCCGGCCCGGCGCATGGCCTCGCCCAGCCGCGCCAGCGCTTCCCGCGCTTCCGGCAGCAGCGTTTCCCCGGCGGGGGTGAGTTGCACCGGCCGGCCAGAGCGTTCCAGCAGCGGCGCTCCGATGATCGCCTCGAGCCGCTGCACGCGCCGGGTCAGGGCCGGCTGGCTCAGCCCGAGCCGCTGCGCCGCTCGGCCGAAAGAGCCGAGGTCGGTGACGGCCAGGAAGGCCTCCAATCCGGGAAGGTCGAGGTGCATGACGCAGGGCATCATGCACCAGACTGATCGAACGGTCATCTCGTTGCATTGGACACATGAACATGTGCGGCGGCACACCGGTGACAATGGGAGGAACCCAATGAGCAGCAGCACCGTGTCCGAGGTCGTGCGCCTTCAGGATTGGATCGGACGCAGCGAGGTTGTGGAAGACGAGGCCAGCCTGCCCATCGTGCGCCGGCTGGCGGCGCTCCTGGACCATGACCCGGGCGCCTATCGCCGGGGCGACGCCCTGCCGGAGAACTGGCACGCCGTTTTCTTCAGCCCCACCGCGCGGCAGTCGCAGCTCGGCCCGGACGGGCACCCGCGCAAGGGGGACTTCCTGCCCCCTGTGCCGTTGCCGCGCCGCATGTTCGCCGGCCGCCGCCTGCACTTCCTGGCGCCGATACCGATCGGGGCGGAGATCCGCCGCACCTCCACCGTCGCCGCCATCACCCACAAGACCGGGCGGTCCGGCGAGATGATCTTCGTGCGCGTCGACCATGTTGTCGAGGTGGGGGGCAGGGCAGCGGTGCGGGAGGAGCACGACATCGTCTACCGGCCCGAGGCTGCACCTGGTGCCGGAGCCCCACCTGCTACAGCCGAGGCCGCTCTTCCGGAGCCGCATGCGCGGGAGGACTACGCCCCGGACCCCACCACCCTGTTCCGCTATTCTGCCCTCACCTTCAACGCCCACCGCATCCACTACGACCTGCCCTACACGCAGGAGCAGGAGGGCTATCCGGCCCTGGTGGTGAATGGCGGGCTCACCGCGCTACGCCTGGCCGAGCTGGCAAAGCAGCACGTCGCCGGCGGGCGGCTGGGCCGGCTTTCCGTGCGCAACGTGCGTCCCTTCTTCCTTGGCCAACATGGCGAGTTGCGGCTGCGGCGGGAGGAGGGTGGTAGCCTCTCGCTCTGGGCGCTGGATGGCAAGGGGCGTCCCATCGCCCAGGCCGAGGCCGCTGGCCCGGGGGCCGCGTCGTGAGCGGCCCGCTCGCCGGGCTGCGGGTGCTGGACGTTACCAGCACCATCGTGGGCCCGACCGCCACGCTGATCCTGGGCGAGCAGGGCGCCGACGTCATCAAGGTGGAGCCCCCGGAGGGCGATGTGATGCGCCGCCTGGGCGGGCGCCCGCGCGAGCCGGGCATGGCGCCGAAATTCCTGCACTTCAACCGCAACAAGCGCTCCATCGTGCTGGACCTGAAATCGCCCGAAGGTGCCGCGGCCATGCAGCGGCTGGCGGAGCGGGCGGATGTCTTCGTCTCCAACATGCGGCCGCGGGCGCTGGAGAAGCTGGGCCTCTCCTGGAAGGACCTGTCGGCGATCAACCCGCGCATGGTCCACTGCACCATCGTGGGCTTCCTCTCGGGCGGGCCCTATGACGGTGCGCCGGCCTACGACACCATCATACAGGGTGTTTCAGGCGTGGCCGGCGCGCATGCGGAACTGTTCGGTGCGCCGCGCTTCGCGCCCTTCGTGCTGGCCGACCATGTCACCGGCATCACCGCCGCGCAGGCGATTTGTGCCGCTTTGGTGGCGCGCGAGCGCACGGGGCGGGGCGAGGCCATCGAAGTCCCGATGTTCGAGACCATGGCCGGCTTCGTGCTGATGCAGCATCTCGACCAGCGCACCTTCGAGCCGGGCGGCCATATGGGCGACCCGCGCATCATGTCGCCCGACGCGCGGCCGCTGCAGACAAAGGACGGCTACATCTGCGTCTCCGCCAATACCGACGCGCAGGCCCGCGCCTTTTTCGATGCGATCGGACGGCCGGAGCTGAAGCAGGACCCGCGCTTCGCCAGCGTGGCATCGCGGATCGTGCATGTGGACGAATACTTCCGGCTGCGCGCCGAGGCGATGACTGCGCGCAGCACGGCGGAGTGGGTAGAGGTGCTGCGGCGGCACGACGTGCCCGCGATGCCCTGCCACTCGCTGCAAAGCCTGCTGGATGATCCGCAACTGCGCGGCTCTGGCGTGCTGGTGGACGAAGAAACGAATGGGGAGGAAAAAACGATGCTGGGCCTGCGACATGCAAGCCGGTACGGCGGGTCGGGCGTCGCGCCGTCGCGCCAGGCGCCGCGCCTGAACGAGCACGGCGAAGAGATTCTCGCTGAACTGGGCTACGACGAAGAGGAGCGCGCGAAGCTGCTCGGCCACAGGCGGGAGACGGCGGCATGAACCGGCGCGGCCTCCTGCTCGGTGGGCTGGCCGGCCTCGCCGCCCCCGCTATCCGCCCGGCCTTCGCACAGCGTGACTGGCCGAACCAGCCGATCCGCCTCGTCGTGCCCTTCCCGCCGGGAGCGGCGAACGACAACATCGGCCGCGCCATCGCCGACCAGCTCTCGCTCCGTCTGGGCAAGCCCGTCGTGGTGGAGAACCGTGCCGGCGCCGGCGGCTCGGTGGGGTCGGATGCAGTCGCCCGCGCCGCGCCGGACGGTTACACGCTGCTGCTCGGCCATATCGGCACGCTGGCGGTGAACCCGGCCATCTATCCGAAGCTGTCCTACGACCCGGTGAAGGACTTCGCCCCGGTCGCGATGATCGCCAGCCTGCCCAACGTGCTGGTGGTGAACCCGAAGCAGCCCTTCCAGGACGTCAAGGCGCTGGTGGAGTTCGCCAGGGCCAATCCGAACGAGCTTCGCTACTGCTCCGCCGGCAACGGCTCGGCCGGGCACATCGTGATGCTCGCTTTCCTCGCGGCAACCGGCGTGAAGATGGAGCACGTGCCCTATAGTGGCCTGGCGCCGGGCATCAACGATCTCGTCGCCGGCTATGTGGACCTGACGCTCGGCGGGGCGCCAACGGTTATGCCGCTCGTTGAGCAGAATCTGCTGCGGGCCCTCGCCGTGACCAGCCCCGGGCGCATGCCGACGCATGCGGATCTGCCGACCGTGGCGGAAACGGTGGCCCCCGGCTTCGACGTTCAGCCATGGTATGGCATCGCCGCGCCTGCTGGCACGCCCGAGCCGATCGTCCGCCGCCTGAACGAAGAAATCAACCTGGCGCTTCGCAGCCCGGCGGTGGCGGAGCGGTTCAGGAAGGAGGGCGCGAGCCCCCAACCCATGACGGCGGCGGCCTTTGGCGACCTGATCCGCGCCGAGGTGCCACGCTGGGCTCAGGTCATCCGCGCGGCGGGGGTGGTCGCGGAATGAGGCGCAAGGAAGAAGCGCGCGCTGCGACATGGCGCTCTATGCTCTACGTTCCGGCGAATGTGCCGCGCTTCGTCGCCAAGGCGGCCAGCGCGGGGGCGGACGCCATCATCCTCGACCTGGAGGACAGCGTTCCGCCGGGTGCCAAGGCCGAGGCGCGGGAAGCGCTGGCCGGGGCGGTCGCCGCCTGCGGTGCCGCCGGCGCGGCCGTGCTTGTCCGGATCAACCGCCCGCTCCGGCTCGCCGTGCCGGACCTGGAGGCGGCGATGGCGGCCGGGGCGGACGGCGTGCTGGTGACAAAGGTGGCCGGCGCCGAGCACCTCGCCCTTCTGGCGGAGCTGCTCGACGAGCTGGAGGCCGAGCATCCGCGCGCCCGGCCCGCGCTGGTGGTGCCGCTGGTCGAGACACCCCGCGCCGCCCTGCGGATGGAGGAGATCGCTGCCTCGCCGCGGGTCGCCGGGATGCTGGTCGGCGCGGAGGACTTGGCCGCCGAATGCGGCAGCGCGCCCGACGATTCGCTCATCGTCGACATCAAGCGGCGGATGGTGCTGGCCGCGAGCGCGGCCGGCATCGCGCCGCTCGGGACGCTGGGCAGCGTCGCCGATTTCCGCGACGCCGACCGTGTGCGCCGCGTTGCGGAAGAGGCGCGGCGATCCGGCTTCGTCGGAGCGAGCTGCGTGCATCCAGCCCTGGTGCCGGTCCTGAACGAGGCCTTCTCGCCCAGCGAGGCGGAGCTGGACCTCGCCCGCCGCCAGCTCGCCGCGGCGGAAGCGGCGGCGCTGGAGAAGCGCGGAGCCTTCCAGGTCGATGGGCGAATGGTCGACGAACCCATCCTGCGGCGCGCGCGTCGTCTTCTGGCGACGGCGAGGTGTTGAGGGGTTTCCAGGATTACGGCGATACGGGGCGGGGGAGGGGGGTGCCAGGTACGCGCCGAAGAACTCCTCTAACGGCGTCACACGGCTATAAGAGCGCGGGTACTCGCCGGCACTCCCCAACTTCCGCCGCGTGGCTGTACGCCTGCGGTTCTCGGGTCAACTTTCCACCTGACGGCCTGCGGATCGGGCGGGAACCGATGCCACGCCTTTCTGTTTTGTCCGCATGCGACTTTGGCCAGAACGCACCCCCCAAGGCGATGGCAGGCGCCGCGCGATCCTCGCGGGCGGCATCCTGTTGTGCATCGTCTTGTCAATTATCGGCGCGCTGCTTTTGGGTTGGTTTGACCAAATGCGTTGACCCGGGTGCTATCAGTCGGTATCCGATGCTGCGCCGGGCAGAATGAAACGCCGGATATTACATAGGCGGGGTAAGGCATTCGACGCGAATATTACCGCCGTAAGTGCCGTGGCTGTTGTACTACGCCACGGCTGCGTGAACAGCGTTAGAATTCCGCATGTACCTGGGCTCACCTTGTCACTAACTGGAGAATAACCCAGTAGTGGCAGGCCGCCGCTGAGACCACGAATGCGTGCCAAATGGCGTTATGGTAGCGTAGATGAAGCGAAAGATGCACGAAGGCACCAGCGCTGTAGAGAATTCCGCCCAGAGCAAGAAACCCGATCTCTTCAGACGTCAGAACCCGCATCATCGGGAATAACGCCAGAAGGCCAGCCCAGCCGAGTATGATGTATGCGGCGAATGATAGCCGTTCAAATCGTCCGGGAAACACGATCTTCATGACAGCGCCTAAGAGACCGATGCTCCAGACAAACACGAGCAAGATGGTCCCTGGTGTGCCACCAACAGCCAACAAGGCCACAGGCGTATAGGTGCCTGCGATCATCACGAATATAGCGGCGTGATCAAGGCGTCTCAGATACGATTTTATGGGACCTGCAGGCGCCAGGTTATAGGCGGCCGAAAAGGCGAAAGTGGCTGCCAGGCCTAAAATGTAGAGACCAGCGGCAACCAGATGCGTCGGCTCTGGGAGCACAAGATGGCAGAGGAGAACAATGCCTAAGGTCACGGCGGCGAGACCTAAAGCATGAATAACCCCGTCTGCGATCAACTCCGATGATGAATAGGACGACTGCTCAAGCATGAACTATGCTTGCACGCTTCCCGTGTCGTATTCACGAGAAATTCTTACCGGAAAAACAGGCGAGCGGAAGCCTTACCCGATCAGCTCCAGCACGATTTTACGAAGCTCCTCAACCGATAGACCTGCCGCCGACTTCGGGGGCGGGAAGGCGCTCGCATGCAAAGGAGCAGAGATAACGGCCGGAGCCATGAGGTCCCGGGTGTTCATAGAGATGTTCAAAATATAATCCTGATTCGCTTCATCCGAACCACTCGGAATGAAGGTACGAGATCCAAAGGTGTGGATCAGGCACGTGATTGAGCACGTGCTCCTGGGAATATCCCTCTGGAGAGCAACGCGCTTCTTTTAGAAAACTTCCTAGCCAGTAGAGGACCTTCGAGGGCAAGCAGTTAGAAGAACTTCACATTTCCTGCAAAGAGCTTCCCTGTGCTTCCGCGCCGAACCTCATACTCCAGCTTGGCGCCCTCTCGCGGCTCGCCAACGCCGGCCCGTTGAGCTTCGGAGAAATGCAGAAAAACATCGCTGCCTTCATCGTCGGGGACGATGAAACCAAATCCCTTGATTCTGCTGAACCATTTTATGGTGCCAGTTGCCATTGCCGAGTTCGCCTTTCGCGGTAAGCCGGTATGAAGCTCTTCATACCGCTATCAAGCTACGAACCGACACGGACCCCGCCTTTACGTATAGCGGGCGACGCAGAGAGGCCGAATCAATGTGTTTGACAGCTTGAAGATGGGGATCTGGGATGAGTCTTTCAACGGTGAACGAAGGGCCCGTTGCTCGGGCCCCGGAATATCCGTAGTGCTCTCGTTCGCCACCGGGCATCCGAATGGCAGCTCCAGCGAACTGCCATAACGGCCAGGTATCATCGCCTCAAAGCGCTATCGGCGGGCCAGGCCTTTACGGATCTCGCGTTCGACTGCGGAGCGTTCGGCAGAACCTATCCGCCGGACGATTTCCCTGATGATCGCCGCGGAGACACGGTGACGCCTGCACAGGTACTCGATCTCGTCCTCTGGAATTTCGACGAGTTTGAGCGGAGCTCCGCTCTTCCGATGATCGTTCATTTTATCTAGCGTTTCAAATGATTTGCGAAGGGTCCAGGTATGAAGGGATACTGGAGGCCTCGCTTATGCGATCATCTGCAGAGCTACCTGAAGGTCTGCAAACGCGTAATTGGCTTTCGGAGACCACACGTTCGTGGCCGTCGAACTGATTACGTATCCTGTATTCGCGATCCATGCCGTCGTTCGGCATCAGCCGCATCACCGTGAAAGCGCCCTTTGGGGTCTTGCTGATGATGCCTGTACCGGGGACGAATTCGACTGTTTGGCCGACTGAAAAGGAATGAGGGGGCACAGCTAGCTCCTGTGGTGTACTTCGTGGCAGGGCCACCCACGCCGCTGTGTCGGCACCCTAATACGACGCCGGCGTCGATTGCGCGAAGCGCAGCCCTGACAGCTGCGCCTCAAACGCAAGCCAACTACACCGAGGCCGGAATAGGAGAAGAAGGGCTGGCCTCTGAGCTTGTGCTCCCCGGCCAGCCATTTTTCTTACGCCAGACGCAGATTGCCTGCCGAAACCTTACCCTGCTGTCCTTGCTGCAGTTCATACTGCAGCTTGTCACCCTCGCGCGGCTCCCTTATGCCAGAGCGCTGCACGTCGGAGATATGCAGGAAGACATCCTTCGATCCGTCGTCTGGCTGAATAAAGCCAAAACCCTTAGTTGTGTTGAACCACTTCACAGTGCCAACAGCCATAGTGATATCCGTTCTTGCTATAAAGGCCGCTCAACGACATTGTTGAGCAGATCGAACTTCGTGAGAAAACGGACACCGGGCTCGGCGCTCTAGCATGAGCAAGGAGAGCAGGCCGAACTAACGAACTGACTTTATTAACATGGATGTCTTGGCTGAAGGACGCAAGCTCTCATTTCAGCCCTGCTGATATGCAGAAGGATGCGGAGCGCCATGGAGGCCGGCCAAGTTCCCGTTCAACGGCACGGTGAACCCGGCGCGCGAGCTGGGGCTTGAGGATTTCATCCTGAACACGCCCGCCGTAGCGAGGCGATTCCCCGCCTTTTAGGAAAGGGCGAATTTCTTCCTCATGAAATCAGAGCCATGCCGTGCCTGCTCGACCTCGGGCAGCTTTTGAGGCTCAGGTGAGGCCATTGCCGCATACCGCCCGCGCCGAGGGACAGGTGGGGGGTGATCCCTAAAAAAGCACGGTGGCCGATTGACACCTCTTGGTCCAAGGGCCTCGGATCGCCCTCCGGCCGTGGGATGACCGCGAGAACGATGGCTGATGAGGGGGCAATTCACCGTCATCGCGCTTCCCTTTCGACCCATTTAAGATAACGTATCGAAAAAGAAACAAACTGGAGGAAGAGCATGCCTATCACCATGCGGCGTGCCGTGTTGCGCGGTACCTGGGGGATCTGCGCGACGCTCGGCCTGGCTCCGCTCCTGACGCGACGGTCCATGGCCCAGAGCGGGTCGGCGGCCGCCCCGGCCGCAATCCCTGAATTCCAGGTGGACCCCTTCTGGCCGAAGCCGCTACCCAACAACTGGATCATCGGCGCCGTCGCGGGCGTCGCGGTCGACAAGCGCGATCACATCTGGATTGTCCACCGCCCCGGAACTATCGCACAGCGCCAGCTGATGGCAGAGCGCAACCCGCCGGAAACCAGTTGCTGTACCCGCGCCCCTGCTGTGCTGGTATTCGACAAGCAGGGCAACGTGCTGCGCAACTGGGGTGGGCCAGGCCAGGGTTACGAATGGCCGGAGGTGGAACACGGCATCTACGTGGATGCCAACGACTTCGTGTGGCTTGCCGGCAGTGGCCCGAAGGACCACCAACTGCTGAAGTTCACCTTGGACGGGCAGTTCGTGATGCAGATCGGGCGGTCCGGTCAGTCCAGAGGCAATGCCGACACCGCAAACCTGAATCGCCCCGCCGATGTCGAGGTGGATACCGAAGCACGAGAAGTCTATGTCGCCGATGGCTATGGCAACCGCCGCGTCATCGTGTTCGACAGCGAGACCGGCGCCTATAAGCGGCACTGGGGCGCCTATGGTCAGCCGCCGGTGGATGGCGGGCCCGAGGCCTATGGCGGCACGGCCGCCTATACGCCGGGCCAACCGCCCTCCCGGCAATTCGCCAGCCCCGTGCATTGCGTGCGGCTGACGAGGGACCGCCAGGTTTATGTCTGCGACCGCACCAACGACCGCTACCAGGTATTCCGGCCAGACGGCACCTTCGTCGCGGAATACTTCATCGCACCCGAGACGCGGCTGAACGGCTCAGTGGCCGATCTCCTTCCTTCGCTCGATCCGTCGCAGGAATTCCTGTTTAGCGTGGACAATTCGAACGGCGTGGCGCGGGTGATCCGGCGGCGCGACGGCGAGGTGCTCTCCACCTTCGGGCGTCCGGGCCGCTGGGCCGGACAGTTCCATGTGCCACACAACATCGCCCAGGATAGCGACGGCAGCCTCTATATCACCGAAGTGGATAATGGCCAGCGCGTGCAGCGCTTCGTGCGCAGGGCGCCGTCCTGAGCCACCGGAGAAGCCACCTTGCGCCGGCCATGACACAGCGCGGCCTTTGCAAGGTGGCCTCAAAGTCAGTGGTCCAGCACCGCGCGGCCGTTCTTGGCCACGAGCGTGCGGAAATGCGGCGTCAACTCGGCTTCGGTCAGGCCGAATGCCTCAGCGAACTGCATCACCAGCCGTTGCTCGCCAGGCTCCGCCTCGCCATCGGACATGGCGCTGTCGATCATGTTCAGGACGATGCAGAGCTTCTGCTCATGGCGCAGGCGTGGTGCGACCTCGGCCAGGAACTGTGAGGGCTGCGTTGCCCGGGCATAACCGACGACCGCCTCCAGTTGCTGACGCGTGGCCGAGCGGCCAAGGACGGAATGAAGATGGCCGATCTCCTCATGGTCCATCTCACCATCCGCGCCCATGCAGTAGATCAGGGAGATGGCGAGGCAACTGCGAGGATTCAGCTCCAACGAAGGTGCCTGCGACTTGAACATACCGAACATGATTGTTTCCCTAGGGGCGGCCCTACCGCGGGCACGTCACCGCGCAGGCTCCTACCTAAAGATTAACTATTTGTCATCATGCAAACGGCGCTTTGCAGCGTGCCCGGCGTCGACGGAGCGCCATGTCCTGCCTCCCCCGCCACGAATGGCTTGTGAGGGCCGCCAGGTCGAGCTGAAATGCCTATTCATTCCTTCACGCAATTCCCACGGGCGACGCAATCTACCCGTGCCCCGGCACCTTTTCTCCAAGAACGCAGTTGAACATGCGGTGTCCTTAAAGGGCGCAGTATCGACCAGCATTCTGTGCCCATCACCACTCTCCTTTGGGCCTTCTCCGAGCGCCGCGTGCCTGCTCTTCTGCTATCGAATTGTTCAGGTGGGTTTCAGACGGGCAGCGAACCTATTCGGAGAAACGATAACCGACCCCCGGTTCAGTCTTGAGCAAGCCTGCCACCCGGCCGAGCTTTTGCCGAAGGTGCCCGACATAGACACGAAGGTACTGCGCTTCCTCGACATGGGCGGGGCCCCAGACGGCAGTCAGTAGTTGCTGTTGCGTGAGAACACGCCCGCGGGCCTTGGCAAGAGTCACCAGGAGAGACCACTCGCGCGGTGTAAGATGCAGCGGCTCCTCGCCCTCAATCCTCGCGATCCGCTGGTCAATATTGATCGAGAGCGGCCCAACCTGGAGTTCGACAGCTTCTGGCGCGCCTTCGCTGGCGGCGGCTCGACGCAATGCGACCCGGATACGCGCCAGCAGCTCCGCTAATGCGAAAGGCTTCTCGACGTAATCGTCAGCACCGGCGTCGAGTGCCGCAACCTTCTCGTCCTCCTGGCCTCGGGCCGACACAACCACGATCGGGACCTTGATGAACTCCCGGAGCCGCGGGATCACAACCTGGCCATCCATGTCAGGCAGCCCGAGGTCCAGGAGGATCAGGGATGGCTGGCGTGTGGCTGCAAGCCGTAAGGCTTCCTCGCCCGTTTCAGCCTTGATGACGTCGTATCCCGCGGCATTCAGCGCAGGTCCGAGAAACCGGTGGATCTGCGGCTCGTCATCGACGACGAGCAGCTTGGTGCGGCCGGCGCTCATATGGGCAGGTAAACCGTCATGCGGGTTCCACGGCCATCCTTGACGGGACTTTCAGCTGTGATCCGGCCGCCCATGGCATGAATGAGGCCCCGGCAGATTGCCAGGCCCAGTCCACTCCCTGCTGGCGCAGCGTCACCCCGCCGCACGCGGAAAAATGGATCGAAGATTTGGCTTAACTGATCCGATGGAACACCGATCCCACGGTCTTCCACGGCAATGATCACCTCCGCACCCATCCGCCTTGCCTGGATAATGATCGGTGTTCCAGGTTCAGAGAACTTTGCAGCATTGTCTGTCAGATTGGCCAGGACCTGCTCCAGGAGGGCAGCATCGATCCGCAGCGTCGGCAAGCGCTTCTCGATATCACAATCGATGTGGCGCCCCGTCCGACGACCGGCACGCTCCGCAGCGACGCGAACAGCGTCCCCGATGTCCACTGGCTCCCGCTTCGGCTCAACCTGTCTACTTTCCAGGCGCACCATGTCGATGACGTTTCCGAGATAGCGTGCCAGTCGAACGGTCTCCTCCTCCGCGGTTGCCAGGAGGTCTTCCCGCACCGGGTCGGAAAGCTGCCCGCCCGAGATCCGCAGGGTCTCCAGTGCCCCGCGGATCGAGGTGAGAGGGGTGCGCAGGTCATGGCCGATCGAGACCAGCAGGGCAGAGCGCAAAGCCTCGGTTTCCGCCCGGGCCGCGCTACGGGCGTGCTCTTCCATCAGGTGTGCTCTCTCCAAGGCTACCGCCGCCTGGTCGATCAATGCATCCAGTGCGCGATCCCGCTCCGCATCAAGATCTCTCGTGGGCATTCCAGCCATTTGCAGCGCCAGTAGTCCTACAATGCCATTCGCCGTGCGCATCGGCCGGAACTGCCAGTCAGCCGATGGGAGGGCGTCGGTGGCGAACCCAGCCCGGGTACCGCGCGACAGCGCCCACCGCGCGGCAGCCATGGAGGCGGCGTCCGGCTCGGCCTCGACGGGCCGGGCAGCGCGCACCACCGGCTCCTCTTCCAAAGGCAGGAGCACACAGGCCGGGCGATCAGCCAGGTTCGCGGCCTCCTGCGCGACAACAGTCAGGAGGTCGCCCGTGGAGGTTGCCGCGCTGAGCTTGCGGGAGAGTTCAACCAGGCGCCGCATGCCGAAGAGCCTGGCCCGTGCGGTACTGACAGACCGCCCCAGGCCGCCGGTTGTGCCGGCCAGCAGCAGCGCGACGCTGAAGAAGATGGCCCCGCCCATCACTTCCTGAATGCCGGACAGCGCAAAGGTGAAGCGCGGCATCAGAAATAAGAAGTCCCAGACGAGGAAGGATAACAACGCCCCGACTGCGGCGGCCATAGGGCCGAACAACGCCGCCAGTGCTACCACGGCGGCAAGATAGATCATCCCAATGCCGCCTTCCGGGACTATTCCATCTGCCCAGAAACTAAAGCCCGTGGTGATGCACACCAGGGACGGTACGGCAACCCAGCTTGCCCAGCGTGGCAGGCCGGCCGCTTCCCGGCGGACGCGCGGCATGACGCTTGATGGTGCAGGCACCAGGTGCAAGGTGAAGCCACTGGCCTGTCTGATCAGCGCCGCGGTCAAGGTCCTGCCTGTCAGGCGCCGCCAGAAGGCAGGTTTGCCCCGGCCGATGACGAGGTGCGTCGCGTTGTGTGCCGCCGCGTGGTTCAGAACGGCGGTGGGGAGATCACGGGCGACCGTAGTCTCAACCTCGGCGCCCAGCTGCTCCGCCAGGCTCATGGCGGATGAGGGGCTTATGCCACCTGTCACGCCCATCATTTCGACATGCAGGGCCATCAGTGGCGCGTGCAGTGCATCCGCGATGCGGCGGGCATGGCGCACCACCTCTTCCGCCGTGGCATCCCGGCCCACCAGCGCCAATACCCGGTCGGCCACGGGCCATGGCCCGGAGATTGCGTTGGCACGCATGTAGCCGGTGACGTCGGCATCAACCCGCTCCGCTGTGCGGCGCAACGCGATCTGCCGCAGCGCTGCGAGATTACCTTCTCGAAAGAAGCCTTTCAGCGCGCGCGCCGCCTGATCGGAGCGGTAGATCTTGCCCTGCCGCATCCGTTCCAGCAGCTCGGTAGGCGGAATATCGATCAGCTCAACGCTGTCCGCTCCGGCGAGCACATGGTCCGGCACGGTCTCCTGCACGCGGATGCCGGTGATGCGCGCCACGTCTTCCGACAGGCTTTCCAGGTGCTGGACGTTCATGGCCGTCCATACCTCGATCCCGGCGTCGCGTAGCTCTTCCACATCCTGCCAGCGCTTGGGGTGGCGGCTGCCAGGGGCATTCGTATGCGCGAGTTCGTCCACCACCAGCACCTGAGGGTGGCGCTCCAGGGCAGCGTCCAGGTCGAACTCGTCCAGCATCTGCCCGCGATAGGCGATCTGGCGCCGCGGCAGGACCTCCAGAGCACCGAGTTGAGCGGCCGTGTCCTTGCGCCCATGGGTTTCCATCAACCCGACCACGACGTCGGCGCCGCCTTCTTGTATGCGGCGTGCCTCGTTCAGCATCTCATAGGTCTTGCCGACCCCCGGTGCCGCGCCAAGGAAGACCTTCAGGCGCCCGCGCCCCTCTCGCTGCGCCATGGCCAGCAAGGCATCCGGGTCCGGGCGCGGAGGCAGTTCACTCATCTTATTCACCTCGGGCGCCCACATCGATAGCCGTGGCGCACACAGGCCGCCATCATATGCCTGGTGAGGCGGTATGCCAGGCGAGCCATCCTGCCAGACCAGCGATCAGGGCGGCTCCAGCGAGCCAGATCCATGGTGCATGCGGGATGACTGGCGGATGATCGCGCTGCCCGAGGCCCAGCACAAGTGAGCCGAAGAATGCCCAAACACCCTCAGTCAGGATCGCGGCGGGAAGGACCCAGCCGGTGCGACGGGCCGCCTGGTGCCGCAAGGGACGCTGCTTCATGGGCAGCGTCTTGGGCACGGGATAACGCGGTGGCGAGAGATCGAGCTCGTGGGGAGAAGGCGATGAAGTTCCTCGCAAGCCAACCATGATCGTCTCCGCCAAGGCGTCGCTCATCCCGAAAGCGTCACACTGGCTCGTAGTACAGACGCGCATAAAGAAGATATGCGTGGCATCCGGCGGGGCCATAAAAATCGCATAAAAATCATCTCTGTGGGACGGCTCCCTTTATGGAAATTTTATAAACGGGGGCAAGAACTCACATCGAATTTTTGCGCGCCGCCAGCGTAACAGCAGGAAGCCTTGATTTGGCTTCCTGTTCTCCATCGCGCGAGTTCATCCCGATGATCGATATTTTGCTGTTGGCGCTCGGCCTCGGCTTCTTTGGCCTGATGGTCCTCTACGCCGCTGCCTGCGAGAAGGTCTGAAGCCCATGCTCGACCTGATCCTGGGCGCCGTCGTTTCCGTCGGCCTGCTCGGTTACCTGCTGTGGGCGCTGCTGCGCCCCGAGGATCTGTGATCCCATGACACTGAACGGATGGGCGCAGATCACGCTCGTACTCGCCGCCATCATCGCGGCGGCCATTCCACTCGGCCGCTACATCGCCGCGCTGGCCGAAGGCCGCGTGCGCTGGCTGCGGCCCGTCGAGGCGCTGTTCTACCGCGCCGGCGGCATCGACCCCACCGCGGAACAGGGCTGGCGCGCCTACGCCGTCGCCATGCTGGCGGTGAATGCGATGGGCTTCCTGCTGCTCTACCTCATTCTGCGCCTGCAAGGCGCGCTGCCGCTGAACCCGCGCGGCTTCGAGGGCCTGTCGCCCTGGCTGGCCTTCAACACCGCTGTCTCCTTCGTCGCCAATACCAATTGGCAGGCCTATTCGGGGGAAGCGGCGATATCCTACTTCTCCCAGATGGCGGGCTTGGCGGTGCAGAACTTCCTCTCCGCCTCCACCGGCATCGCGCTGGCGCTCGCCGTGTCCCGCGCCTTTGCGCGCGGCAGCGTGGGGAGCCTTGGCAATTTCTGGGCGGACTTTGTCCGTATCACGCTCTACGTGCTGTTGCCGCTGGCGCTGGTAGTGGGCTTGGTGTTTGTCGCGCTCGGCATTCCGCAGACCTTCGCCGATTACGTGACTGCCACGACGCTGGAAGGCGGGGAGCAACTGATCCCGCTGGGGCCCGCGGCCTTCCAGATCGCCATCAAGCATCTGGGCACCAATGGCGGCGGTTTCTTCGGCGTCAATTCGCTGCATCCCTTCGAGGGGCCGGGCGCGCTGGTCACCGGCATCCAGATCTGGGCCCAGGCCGTCATTCCCTTCGCGCTCTGCGTCACCTTCGGGCATCTGGTCCGGGACGCGCGACAGGGCCGTACCCTGCTACTGGTGATGCTGGGCTTCGTCGTGGCGGCTACCGCCGCGATCTACGCCGCCGAGGCCGCGGGTACGCCGATCATGGCCTCGTTGGGTGTGGATCTCGCGCAGGGCAACATGGAAGGCAAGGAGGTCCGCTTCGGGCTGGCGCTGGCCGCGCTGTTCACCGCCACCACCACCGGTGCCTCCTGCGGCGCGGTGAACGCCATGTTCAGCAGCTTCACGCCGCTGGGCGGCATGGTGCCGCTATTCCTGATCCAACTCGGAGAAGTGCTGCCGGGTGGCGTCGGCTCCGGCCTCTACGGCATCCTGATCTTCGCGCTGCTGGCGGTGTTCGTCGCGGGTCTGATGGTCGGCCGCACGCCGGAATATCTGGGCAAGAAGGTGCAGGCGCGCGAGATCAAGCTGGCCATGCTGGCCGTGCTGGTGCTGCCCGCCACCATCCTCGGCTTTACCGCCGTGTCCATGGTGCTGCCGATGGCAACGGCGTCGCTCGCCCATGCCGGGCCGCACGGGCTGACGGAAATGCTCTACGCCTACACCTCCGCCGCCGGCAACAACGGCTCCGCCTTCGGCGGGCTGACGGCGGACACGCCCTGGCTGAACACCACCCTCGGCATCGCCATGCTGCTCGGCCGCTTCGCCTATGTGGTGCCCGTCATGGCCATCGCCGGCAGCCTGGCCGGCAAGGTGAAGACGCCCGAGGGCAGCGGAACCCTGCCGACGCACGGGCCGCTTTTCGCCGGGCTGCTGGCCGGCGTCATCCTGATCCTGGGCGGGCTGCAGTTCCTGCCCTCGCTCGCCCTCGGTCCCCTGGCGGAGCACTTCGTGATGCTCGCCGGCAAGACCTTCTGAGGTCCTCGACCATGGACATGACAACACCCACCGTTACCACCGCCCGGCGCAGCCCGGGCGGAATGGGGCTCGACCGTTCCCTGCTGGGCCGCGCCGCGCTGGACGCGCTGCTGAAGCTCAATCCGGCGAAGCTGATCCGTAACCCCGTCATTTTCGTCACCGAGGTCATCTCGATCCTGGTGACGATCCTGGCTGCTGTCGCCGCCTTTCGCGGGGAGCCCTGGGGCTTCCAGGCGGCCATCGCGGCGTGGCTGTGGTTCACCGTACTCTTCGCGACCTTTGCGGAGGCGGTAGCCGAGGGCCGTGGCCGGGCGCGGGCGGAGAGCCTGCGCCGGGCCCGCACGGAAGCGCGCGCCAAGCTTCTGATCCGTGCGGACGACCGCAGCCTGTGGCAGCCCCGCGCCGCTACCGATCTGCGGGTTGGCGACCTTGTGCTGGTGGAGGCGGGCGATCTCATCCCCTCCGATGGCGAGGTGGTGGAAGGCATCGCCTCGGTCAACGAGGCAGCGGTCACGGGCGAGAGCGCGCCGGTAATCCGCGAGAGCGGCGGCGACCGCTCCGCCGTGACCGGCGGCACCACCGTGGTTTCCGACTGGATCGTGGTGCGCATCACGGCAGCGCCGGGCTCCACCTTCCTCGACCGCATGATCAGCCTGGTGGAGGGCGCCTCGCGGCAAAAGACGCCGAACGAGATCGCGCTCGACATCCTGCTCGCAGGCATGACGATCATCTTCCTGATCGCGGTGGTCACGCTGGTGGGCCTCGCCTCCTGGAACGGGCAGCCGCCCTCCGTGCCGGTGCTGGCGGCGCTACTGATCACGCTGATCCCGACCACCATCGGCGGGTTGCTCTCCGCCATCGGCATCGCCGGCATGGACCGGCTGGTGCGCTTCAACGTCATGGCCACCTCTGGCCGCGCGGTGGAAGCCGCCGGTGATGTGGATGTTCTGCTCCTGGACAAGACCGGCACCATCACCCTCGGCAACCGCCAGGCGGCAGCCTTCATTCCCGCCCCAGGCGTGGAGCCGGGCACGCTGGCGCAGGCCGCCCTGCTGGCGAGCCTCGCCGACGAAACGCCCGAGGGCCGCTCCGTCGTTGCCTTCGCGCGGGAAAAGCACCACCAGCCGCGTCTGGCCATGCCAGATGGCGCCAAGGTCATTCCCTTCACCGCGCAGACCCGCATCTCCGGCCTCGACACGGCGGATGGCAGCTATCGCAAGGGCGCGGTGGATGCGATGCTGAAGACCCTGGGCACCGAGGCGCCCCAGGCCGTGCGGCAGGAGGTGGAGCGTATCGGCCGCGCAGGCGGCACCCCGCTGGCGGTGGCGCAGAACGGGCGCCTGCTCGGGCTGATCGAGCTGAAGGACATCGTGAAGCCCGGCATACGGGAGCGTTTCGCCGCCTTGCGCCGCATGGGCATCCGCACGGTGATGGTGACGGGCGACAACCGCCTGACCGCCGCCGCCATTGCGACGGAAGCGGGCGTAGACGATTTCATCGCCGAGGCCACGCCGCAGGACAAGCTGCGCTACATCCGGGAAGCGCAGGCGGAAGGCCGCCTCGTTGCCATGGCGGGCGATGGCACCAATGACGCGCCGGCGCTGGCGCAGGCCGATGTCGGCGTCGCCATGCAGACCGGCACGCAGGCCGCACGCGAGGCCGGCAACATGGTGGACCTGGACAGCGACCCGACCAAGCTGATCGAGGTGGTGGAGATCGGCAAGCAGCTGCTGATCACCCGCGGCGCGCTGACCACCTTTTCCATCGCCAATGATGTGGCCAAGTATTTCGCCATCCTGCCGGCCATCTTCGTGGCATCCTATCCCGAGCTTGGTGCGCTGAACGTCATGCGCCTAGCGAGCCCGGAAAGCGCCATCCTCTCGGCTGTCATCTTCAACGCACTGATCATCGTGGCGCTGGTGCCGCTGGCGCTGCGTGGCGTGCGCTACAGGCCGACCGGCGCCGCGGCGCTGCTGCGCCGCAACCTGCTGATCTACGGGCTGGGCGGCATCGTCGCGCCCTTCATCGGCATCAAGATCATCGACCTCATCCTCGTCCTGCTGGGGGTTGCCTGAACCATGACCGGCATTCTTCGCCCTGCTGCCACCACGGTGGTGCTGTTCACTGCCCTGCTGGGCCTGGCCGCGCCGGCCGCCATGACGGGCATCGCCGGCGCCGTCTTTCCTGCCCAGGCGGGCGGCAGCCTGCTGGTGCGGGACGGGCAGGTGATCGGCTCGGAACTGATCGGCCAGGCCTTTGCCGATGCCCGCTACTTCCACCCGCGCCCTTCGGCAGCCGGGAGCGGCTATGATGCCAGCGCCGCTGCCGCCTCTCAGCAAGGACCGACCAGCGCCAAGCTGGCCGACGCCGTGCGCGAGCGCGTGGCCGCCGCAGGGCTACAGCCGGTGCCGGCTGATGCCGTCACCGCCTCCGGCTCGGGCCTTGACCCGCATATCAGCCCGGAGAACGCGGCGCGGCAGGTACCGCGCATCGCCGCCGCGCGTAATTTGCCGGAGGCCCGCGTGCTGGGTCTGCTGCAGGAACACACCGAAGGCCGCGAGTTCGGCCTGCTGGGTGAGCCGCGTGTCAACGTATTGCGGTTGAACATGGCGCTCGACGCACTGCGCTGAAGGGGCGGGGCCGTTGCGGCGGCCCTTTCCTCAGATATTCCTTCCTTATCCCGGATCACATCATGAACCGTATTGCTTCCGCGGCGGGCCTCGCTGTGGCTGCCGCTCTTCTCGTCCCCGTTGCTGCCTCCGCGCAAATGAGGATCGAGGCGCTTGACCTCTCGCTCACGGCGACGCCGGCAGTGTCGAGCGACTATCTGTTCCGTGGCATCAGCCAGACCCGCAACCGCCCGGCTATCCAGGCAACGGTGGAAGCGCTGCACGACAGCGGCGTGTATATCGGCGCCTTCGCCAGCAACGTGGCGTTTGCCGGCACCAATGCACGGCAGGAGCTGGACCTGCTGGCTGGCTACAGGTTCGAGGCCCTTGGAATTGCCTGGGACATCGGGGCCATTTACTACAGCTACCCCGGCTATAACCGGCCTTCCGGCGGCTACAACATCGACTACTTCGAGGGCGCGCTGAAGGCGAGCAAGGTCATCGACACGGTCACTGTTGTCGGCGGCGCGTATGTGTCTCCTGACTTCTTCGGCCAGTCCGGCACGGGCGTGTACCTGGAAGGTGGGGCGGACGTTGCCTTGCCGCTGGGTTTCACGGCATCTGCCCGGTTCGGCTACCAGTGGATCGAGCATGAGCCACGCTTCGGCACGCCAGACTACGCCACATGGTCCGCCAGCATCTCGCGAGACGTGGCGGCGGGCGTCACTCTGGCGGTCGGTTACTACGGCACCGACATTTCCCAGAGCCACTGCTCCGGCGGCCAGAAGGTCTGCGACGACCGGGTGATGGTCACGCTGAGTCGCCGATTCTGATTTACTAATCCTGCCGCGGCTCCCCGTGCAGCGGCAGGGCAGGAATACGAGGGAATGCGCCTTTTGCTCCCTTCAGCCATGGAATTTCTTCAGGTGTTGGGGCGCTTCGCCGTTCGGTTCGGATGCATCGCCATACTTTCGGCTATCTATCCGGGCCCACAAGGTGAATGGCAAACTTTCTCCTACCTGTCATTCCTGACTGCAACCTGCTGCGTGTTCCTGGCAGCGGCCATACGGGAACCCATGCTCGACCGTCGTATGACGAACTGGGACGAGGCTGCCGCCTATTCGACCATCGGCTTGATCGCCCGCGCCGTATCGCTGGACTAATGGCCTCTTGATTGGTTTTTTATAACTATTGTCCAGAATCGCTATCGCTTCTTTATGCAAAGGGCGAGCAGAACTGCGGCGTGGAGGTTCCCATGCTCGTTTCTACTGACGTGACCAAGGCCAGCAAGGCCGACATCGTTGACGACCATAGTTCGCTGGACACAACGATGACTTTACTGAGCCGACCTGCACGTATCCATCACATCATGAGCCAATCGTCTGAGGATGACGGCGGCCTGCTCGACGAAGTTGGGGCGTCGACGGATGACCGTGTGCTGGTGGTTGGCGGTACGACAGCCGATCTTCTCTGCGCATCCGTGCGCCGCGGCTGCCGTTCTGCCATGGGTGTCGCCAAAGCGCCGGCGCATCCGGAGGCGGCCGAGGTGGTTGTTGCCCCGCGCGTCTGCTCTCTGGAACAGGCGGAGGAGATTGCCTTCTGCGCCCGGAAAGCCTTGCTGCATGGCGCCCATGAAGGACGGCTCGCGATGCGGCTCCTGGGCGTTGGAACGGTACGGCTGGCACGCAGCCTGGTCGCACGCCTGAACGCGCTGGGCTACGCCTGTGTGCGCCTGCGGCGGGCGAAGGGCCATACCCTGGTGGTAACCGGCCGCTTCGCGGCTGCCGTTCCTTCGGCTTGAGGCCCGGACGATGCTGATGCGCCATCAATCCTTGATCCTGCGCGGCTCGATTCCCGCGCTTGTTACGCCGTTCCGCGCTGGCGATGGTGAACTGGACGAGTCCGCCCTTGGCCGCCTCGCGGAGCGGGTTGTCAGCCGTGGAGCTGTGGGCGTTGTCGTCTGCGGCAGCACGGGCGAGGCCGCGTCCATGACACCTGATGAACAGGGCCGGGCGATCCACCATGTCGATGAAGCCGTCGGCAAGAGGGTGCCGGTGATCGCCGGCATCGGAGCACCGTGTACACAGGCGGCTGTCGCCATGGCGGAGGCGGCCGGGAAATGCGGCGCGTCAGCGCTGCTGTGCGCCGCACCGCCCTACGTCAAGCCCTCACAGGACGGCATGCGCGCGCATCTGCGTGCGATCAGCGGCGCCTCTGGCCTGCCGGTCATCCTCTACGACGTACCTTCGCGCGTCGGGGTGCGGTTCGACGATGAGACCATCGCCAGATTGTTTGAAGATGGCGTCATCATCGCGATCAAGGACGCCACGGCGGACCTCGCCCGCCCGGCAAACCTTCGCCGCCTTTGCGGTGCGGATCTGCAGCAATTGTCGGGAGATGATGCAACGGCGCTCGCGCATCTCTCCATGGGGGGCACCGGCTGTATCTCCGTGACGGGCAACATCACGCCCGCGCTGTGCTCTGGCATGCAGGAAGCCTGGTTCGAGCGTGACTTCGATCGAGCTGCGCAGCTGCGCGATTGGCTGGCTCCTCTGCATCGAGCGCTGTTCATCGAGACAAACCCGGTTCCCGTGAAGGGAGCCCTGGGCCTGCTCGGGTTGTGCGACTGGAAGCCACGGCTTCCGCTGGTGAGAGCGAGTGACAAGGTACTGGCTGAGCTTGAGGGGATCTTCGGCGAATTGATCCTGGTGGAGGACTCCCTCGCCCGCTCCATGATGCACCGTAAGCACGGCGCGAACCTGAATGGGAGCAGAGCTAAGGATCCCGCAGGCTTCCGATCTGGCGTGGCTTATGGATTGTCAGCCGCGGAAATGGATGACGTCCATTTCCGATGAGCCTCCCCCTGATCGGTGGCATCGTGTCAAAGCAGCGGCTGCGAGTAGACACTGGCTGCAGGACGGCGGGTTATGGCACTGGTCGCCAGACTCTTCGCTACGGCCTTGAGCGGCCGGAGCCTTTCCTGGAGCCCGGGGCGCCACAGTTCCCTGGCCGAAGCCTTGAGTTGCCTGGGCCGCAGGAAGCCAGAAGCGGAACTATTATCCCAGGATCAGCGTCTTCTTCCAGCGGCGCTCGCCGGTGGATTTGCTTTCCCTGACCCAGACGTGCCGGCTCGTCCCATCACGCACAATGATCCGAGGGCCGGCCAGGGTGAACTGCACCAGAGTGCTTGGCGGGGGATCACGCCCCTCGAGATGCTGCGCCCATAAGGCGTCCAGTTCCCGATCATGAAGGTCAGCGCCCATCATGAGGCTGACGCTAAGCCTTATTCCGGTTTGTACAACGAAAATGAGCTTTTCCTGCGAACAACTTACCGAGCCTTACGTTCGGTGAAATTCGCTTACAGAATTTCGATCCGCCCCTTCCTGTTCGGATAGGCCAACCTGCCGGGTGGCACCGCGACGACGCGGCCATCGGGGCCCTCCATCACCATGTAGCCAAGAGGGACGGGAACGATACGCCCATCCTGGCCTTCCATCACCATGTGGTCCGGCGGAATCGGCACCAGGTGCCCGTCTCGCCCTTGCAGAAACGGCCACTCTTCAGGCCCCGTTACGGCTACTCCGTCCCTTCCGATTTGTTTTTTCATGGCACCCTAAAAGCAGAAGCATTGCGGTCCGTAGTGTCGGTGGGCGGGGTAGGGCCTCCTCTGTTGGGCAGGATCTTCCCCGCAAAACAAGGCCGTTCTGCGAGTATTCGCAAAACGCGCGAGGGGCCGAGAGAGATGCTTGGGATCACCGTTTATGGGCAACGTGAGGATGCTGGTATCGCGCAGCCGGCCCTGGTGGAGCGGTGTCTCCGCTAAAGACGGACGGGCGGGGTGGGAAAGACACCTAGCTCTGCTGCAAGGTGACGATTCGAATGGTCCCGCTGCGTCTTGGCTTGGAAAGAGTGCGCCGCAGCGACCGAGGCCCCGTCCATGCCGGAAGCGTTAAGCGCCCTGCCTACAAAAGGGCCGCTCCGGGGGAAGCGGCCCTCAGTAGACTGCGTCACATGCGGCCACCCGCGTCGGCGCATTTTGTGGAGTTGCCGAGGCCGGAACCTGGCCTCTCCATCTCGCCATGCCCCTTCGGCGAAGCAAGTCAGCATTTGTCATCGCTGCGCCGGTAGCTCCCGGCATCCTCACAATTTGAAGATGGCAAGGCCAGTGCCGGTGCTGCACATGCCTGGCTATTGCAAAAAGAAGCCTGGGAATACCGGCTACAACCCGGCCAATGAATAAAACGGCCATGTCGGCAAGCAAGCAGGCCCGAACGGGCGGTTTGCTCTTGCCGGCCGATCCTGATCAGCCGCGCTGACAGCCTTGCCGGGGGAAACGGTGCAGCGGATTCAGGACCATAACGAGGCAGGCGCAGACTCCGCGGCTGGTGCTTCCTCAGGAGCGGCCCTTCTTATCCGCCTCGGGTCCCGCCATCCTTTGCACCACCAGTTGCAGCGCGGCCCGGCTTGGCACATCCAGCCGGCGATAGGCGCGCAGCAGCGCCTCTTCGTCGCCGGCCAGCAGGCCAAGTTGCCCCTGGTCCTCTTCCAGCAATTCGGAGGGCGGCACGGCATCTGGGTCAAGCCCTACCAGATAGGCGACGCTGGTCCCCAGCGCCTCGGCCAACCGCACCAGTCGCTGCCCTCGAGGCACGACAGGCTTGCCTGCGCGCAGTTGGTCCAGCAGATCCGTAGGCAAGCCAGCCGTTCGCATCACCTCCGCTTCTGGTAAGCCGATCCGGTCCAGCCGGGCCTCGACGCGCTCCACCAGTGGAGTGATAGCAATCTCCACGTCTAGCTCCTCAGTAAGGTTCCGCCCGCAGGTTATCCTCTGGCCGGGGAATGTAGCGAGGGGAGAGGCCAGGCCATATTCGGCTGGGGCGGCGATTTCCCGCTCCGGAAACGCCCCACCCTCCTCGAGCTGGGAGGCAAGCTGTCAGGCACTGTGGCACAACTGGACAATTGTAAGAAAGTTGCGTTGACCTATGCGCGAGCAGCGCTTGCCGCGTTGGTCGGAGGCATCAGGCAAACCAGACGTTGTTGTCGTTGAGAGCACCAGTAAAGCCCGTCAAAGTGATCTTCAGATCGTAACCGATACCGTGCAGGTCGATGACAGTATCATCGCCAGCATGCGTGACCTGTTCGGCGATATCCGAGAACGTGTTGAGGCTCGGAAATTTCAGGAAGATCAGAGAATCTGAATCCTCCACGCTGAAATCGGCCACCGTGACATTTCCAGGGGCCGCTTCGAAGGCAAACTGGTCATAACCGGCACCACCTATGAGTACATCCGTGCCGCCGCCGCCCAGCAGCCGATCATTCCCCTCCCCACCGCTCAACAGGTTTTCGCCTGAATCTCCGACGAGCAGGTCATTGAAGTCGCTGCCGACCACGTCGCGGACCGCGGCATCGATGGAGCGTGCATCTCCACCGGGTGTTCCTCCTACCGACGGTTGCGTGTCCAAAATGGCTTCGAACCAGTTTGACGCCATTTTGGTATAACCAGCCTCGCTGGGATGCTTGCCTTCATAGAGATCAGCGAGCGTGATGTTGTCCATCGACACCAGGCTGACATTCAGGCCTTCGGCCTTGGCCCGCTGGACCGTCGCCGTGATCACCTCGTTCACTTCAACGACGTTCCACGGATTCGCATGATCCGCAGATACAGGCGTCAGGGTTGCGACATAGACGTGAATAAGCGGGCTCGCCTGCGCAATGGAGTCGAGCATAGCGCGAATTTCCTGCCCGATGGTCTTCTGCGGCTCAACCTCCTGTGTGATATCGTTGGTGCCAGCCATGAGCAGGACGGCAGCCGGGTCTCCTTCAGCCAGAACGCCCGAAAACATTTGCATCAGGTCATCGACGCGCAGTGCGAGCTGGTCTGCTCTCTCACCGGGAAAGGCGGCATGATCAGGGCTTGGAAGCTTGGCTGAACCGGAATCCTGCGGGCCGATAAAGTCGACCAGCATGTGCTGTTCCGCGAAATTCCACCAAAGCGGGTTACGGTACCCGTCTGAATCGCCGTAATTTCCTCGATCATCCTCAAGCCGCCAGCCATAGGTCATGGAGTCCCCAAAGGGCATGAGGGCGATGGGGTGGCTCCATTCCCTGCTTCCTAAATCGGCAACGACCGCCCGCTCGGCATTGGCAAAGCTCAACCTATCCGGGTCATCGGCCCCATGGATGGAGATGGTGAGGGTGGA
>JH599965.1 GCA_000245075.1 Acetobacteraceae bacterium AT-5844 | reverse complement strand
GATGAGGCCGCGGCGCCGGCCCTGGCCGAGGCGCTGGCAGGTAGCGGCATTCCCTTTGCCTGCGGGCGGGAGGCCGTGCTGGCCGCCGCGGCGATGCCGGCAGACTGGACCATGGCCGCGATCGTCGGCGCGGCCGGGCTGGAGCCGACGCTGGCCGCGCTGTCCCGAGGCGGCACGCTGGCCCTGGCCAACAAGGAATCGCTGGTCTGTGCCGGCCATCTGGTTACAGCGGCGGCCGAGGCCTCCGGCGCCAGGCTGCTCACGGTGGATTCCGAGCACAACGCCATCTTCCAGGCGCTCGACTCCCGCGATCCGGCGGTAATCGAGAAGCTCATCATCACGGCCTCGGGCGGTCCGTTTCGGCTCGCCAGCCGCGAGGACATGGCCCGCGCCACGCCGGAGCAGGCGGTGCGCCACCCGGTCTGGTCCATGGGGGCCAAGATCAGCGTCGATTCCGCGACCATGATGAACAAGGGGCTGGAGCTGATCGAGGCCGCGTGCATCTTCCCGGTGCCGGAATCGCGGATCGAGATCCTGGTGCACCCGCAATCCACCGTGCACGGGCTGGTGCAATACGCGGATGGCTCCGTCCTGGCGCAGCTCGGCACGCCGGATATGCGGACCCCCATCGCCCACGCCCTGGCTTTTCCACGCCGGATGAAGGTGGATGTGCCGCAGCTGGACCTGGCCGCATTGGCCAAACTGGAGTTCTACGCGCCTGATCCTCAACGCTTTCCGGCGCTGAGATTGGCACGGGAAGCCTTGCAGGCGGGGGCAGGGGCCACCACCATTCTGAATGCGGCCAATGAGGTGGCGGTGGAATTGTTCCTGGGCCGTCGCCTGGGCTTCCTGGACATCGCTGCTGTGGTTGAGGAATCGCTGCTGGCCCTTGGCAATCCAGCCATTCCCGACCTGTCCGCCGTGCTGGCGCTGGATGCGGCGGCGCGGCAGGATGCGGCTGCCCGTGCCGCGCGGCGCGCGCTGTGACATAAGCCCCCCGCCCCGGCGGGGGTGGAGAGAAGACCTTGGATTTCCTGCCTGATTCGCTCCGCACCATCCTGTCCTTCATCCTGGTGCTGGGCGTGCTCGTCTTCGTGCATGAGATGGGGCACTACCTGGCGGCCCGCTGGCGGGGCATCCATGTCGAGGCCTTCTCCATCGGCTTCGGCAAGGTTCTGCGCCGCTGGACGGATAAGCGTGGCACGGAATGGCGGCTCTCCGCCTTGCCGCTGGGCGGCTATGTGAAGCTGCACGGCCAGGAAGGGCCGGACGACGCCACCCCGGAGCAGCGCGCCGCCTGGCGCCAGGGGCAGACCTTCCATGAGAAGCCGGTGAGGGACCGCGCGATCGTGGTGGCCGCCGGGCCGGTATTCAATTTCGTCCTCGCCATCCTCCTCTTCGCCGGGCTGTACATGACGGCCGGCCAGCCACAGCCGAGCGCCAATATCGGGACGGTGGTGGAAAACAGCGCCGCGGCCCGCAGCGGCCTGCGAGTCGGAGACCGCGTCCTGGCCCTGGATGGGCAGCCGGTGGACCGCTTCGAGCAGATCCAGCGCTACATTCAGCCACGCGCCGGCCAGCCGGTGGAAATGCTCATCAGCCGCGAGGGGGCGGAGCAGGCGATCAGCGTCACCCCCGATTCCCGCGAATCGGGCGGCAGCACCGTCGGCGTGCTTGGCATTTCCACGACCAGCGTCGACTACCGCCGCCTTGGCCCCGTGAGCGCCGTCATGGCCGGCACGGAGCAGACCATCGAGGTGGGCCGGCAGACGCTGGTCAGCGTGTGGGAGATGATCACTGGGCGCCGTGGCACCGAGGAACTGGGGGGCGTGCTGCGCATTGCCCAGATTTCCGGCCAGGTGACGGAGATGGGTATCGCCAGCACCATCGTGCTGCTGGCCGTGCTCTCGGTAAATCTGGGCCTGATCAACCTTTTCCCCGTGCCGATGCTGGATGGCGGCCACCTGTTCTTCTACGCGGCGGAGGCCATCCGGGGCCGCCCGGTATCCGCCCGCGTGATGGACTACAGCTTCCGCGTCGGATTCGCGGTGATCATCGCGCTCTTCGTCTTCTCCACCTTCAACGACGTGCGGCACATCGGCTGGTTCAGCGGCCTCTTCGGCTAGGATGTCAGCAACGTGTTGCAACTGAAGGTGAACACGGCATAAACGGTGGCGGGGCCGGGGGACTGGCGGTGGTGGGGTATCCCCGCTAACCTCCCGGCCGCACTCGGCCCGCTGGGCCTCGACAAGACGCCCTTTTCTCCAGGTCCTGGACCGAAGCCTTGCACGTCACACGCGCCCTTCTGCTTGCTGCTACCTGCCTCGTCCCGGTGCTGCTGCCTCCGGCGGCGGAAGCCCAGCCAAGGCGCCAGACCCCAGCCCGACCGGCCGCGAGCCCGGGCGATGTGGTCCAGGCCATCGAAGTCCGTGGTAATCAGCGGATCGAGGCGGACACCATCCGCTCCTATATGCTGCTTCAGCCGGGCGATCGGTTCGACAGCGACCGGCAGGACCGCAGCCTGCGCACCCTGTTCGCGACCGGCCTGTTCCGCGATGTGCAGATCGGCCGCGAAGGCAACACGGTGATCGTGACGGTTCAGGAGAACCCGATCGTCAACCAGGTGGTGTTCGAGGGGAACAGCAAGCTCTCCGACGACGCGCTGAGCAAGGAGGTCCAGCTCCGCACCCGCTCCGTCTATACGGACGCGGCGGCGCAGGCTGACCGCCAGCGTATCCTGGAAATGTATGCCCGCCGTGGCCGCTTCTCGGCCCGCGTGGAGCCCAAGGTCATCCAGCGTGACCGTGACCGGGTGGATGTGGTCTTCGAGATCACCGAGGGCGATACCGCCCTGATCTCCCGCATCAACTTCGTAGGCAACGAATCCTTCTCCGACAGCCGGCTGAAGGAAATCGTCTCCTCCCGTGAGGAAGCCTGGTACCGGCCGTTCTCCTCCTCCGACACCTATGAGCCGGAGCGGCTGAATTTCGACCGCGAGCTGCTGCGCCGCTACTATCACCGCCAGGGCTTCGCCGATGCGGAAGTGACGGGTGCCGCGGCCGAGCTCTCGCCCGACCGCAGCAGCTTCTTCGTTACCTACACCATCAATGAAGGGCCGCGTTACCGGCTGGCGAAGGTGGACATCACCTCGAGCCTCCGCAACGTGACGGCGGACCAGCTGCGTGGCGTCCTCGAGATCCACTCCGGCGACTGGTACGACGCCGACGCGATCGAGCGCGTCTCCCAGGCGATTTCCGACAGCGCCAATATGCAGGGCGCGCCCTTCGTCGACGTGAATCCCCGCATCACCCGCGACACCGAGGGCAAGACCATCGATGTCGTGTTCGAGGTGACGGAATCGCAGCGGCAGTATGTCGAGCGCATCGACGTCACCGGTAACACCCGCACGCAGGACCGCGTCATCCGCCGTGAGATGCGCCTTGCCGAAGGTGACGCGTTCAACGCCGTGCAGGTGCAGCGTTCCCGCCAGCGTATCCGCGACCTCGGCTACTTCAACGATGTGCAGATCACCTCTCAGCCGGGCTCCCGCCCCGAGACGGTGGTGCTGAACACCCAGGTGCAGGAGCGTGCCACCGGCGAGCTGTCGCTGGGCGGTGGTTACTCCACCGATGCCGGCGCGTTGGCCGATGTCGGCCTGCGTGAGCGCAACCTGCTGGGTACCGGCATCGACGGCCGCATCAACACCACCATCGCGCAGCGGCGCAGCCAGGTGGAACTGTCCGTCACCGATCCGTCCTTCATGGACCGGAACCTGGCGCTGGGCTTCGACCTCTACTACGTCGTCCGCGACCTGACCGACTACTCCGGTTATGAGGAGCGCCGCGTCGGTGGCAGCTTCCGGGCCGGCTACGAGTTCAATGAGCGGCTGCGCCAGTCCTGGGCCTATACCCTGACCCGGCGTAACGTCTTCAACATCGATCCGCTGGCCAGCCTTGCCATTCAGGAGCAGCAAGGCGTGACCTGGCTGTCCCAGATCGGCCAGACGCTGACCTATGATACGCGCGACTCCCGCCTCGATCCGCGCAGCGGCTACGTTATCCGCCTCGGCACCGACCTTGCAGGCCTCGGCGGCGACGTCGCCTATGTCCGAGCCCGTGTCGACGGCAGCTACTACATTCCGTTCGAGCGCTGGCTGGGTGATCCGGACTACGTTCTGGCCATCTCCGGCAGCTACGGCATCATGCAGAGCTTCGCCGACAAGCCGGAGCGCATCGTTGACCGCTTCTTCCTCGGTGGCGAAAACCTGCGCGGCTTCGCAGTGGCCGGTGCCGGCCCGCGTGACGTCAGCTCGCCTAACCGTGACTCGCTTGGCGGCCGCATGATCTGGACTCAGAGCACCGAAATGCGCTTCCCGCTGCCGGTGCCCTCCGAACTCGGCCTGATCGGCCGTGCCTTCGTCGATGTCGGCTCCTTGAGCGATGTCGACCACCGCGACGGTGTGGTGGACGATTCCAGCCCGCGTGTCGGCGCTGGTGTCGGCATCTCCTGGCGCAGCCCCTTCGGCCTTATCAACATCGATATTGCGCAGGCGGTGGTGAAGAAGGACTACGACGAGACCCAGGTCTTCCGGTTCGGCTTCGGCACGCGCTTCTGATTTCCCGGCTGCCTTCACAGCCAACGGGGGGCGTTACTTCGCCCCCCGCTCAACACGCCGGCTTGGTGGAGTCTGCAAGCCAGACCACAGGCCGGCCCGCACGGAGTTTTCCGACGATGGCGCGACGCGCACCTGTCGCCCTGGCGGCGATGTTTCTGTCCAGCACGCTGCTCAGCGGCGCCGCCATGGCCCAGCAGCAGGAATGGTTCGTTCCCCCCGGCCAGGGTGGCGCCCAGCAGCAGCGCCCGGCGCAGCAGCAGCAGCGTCCCGCTCAGCAGCAGCAGCGCCCGGCCCAGCGCGTGCAGCCGAACCCCGCTCCGCTGCCGCCGGGCGAGCAGCCCCCGGCTGCCGTCATCGGCATCGTCGATGTGCCTGAGGTTCAGCGCAACTCCACCGCCTTCAACCAGGTGCGGGAAGAGATCGAGCGCCGCCGCGCGAAGCTGAACGAGGACCTGCAGAAGGAGCAGGCCCGCTGGCGGGAGGAGCAGCAGAACCTCGCCAATCAGCGCGCCACCCTTTCGCCCGAGGATCTGCGCAACAAGGAGCGCGATCTGCAGGACCGCGTGCAGGATGCGCAGCGTATCTTCCGCGACCGCTCGCGTAACATCGAGCAGGCGGCCCAGGGCGCCCTGATGGAAATCGAGCAGGCGCTGGCCGTGGTGATCCGCCAGGTGGCAGCGAGCCGCAAGGTGAACCTGGTGCTGCCGCGCCCGCTGGTCATCTTCAACGAGCCGCCCTTCGATCTCTCCGCGGAAGTGACGACGCAGCTCAACCGCGTGCTGCGGCAGGTGAACATCCCGGCGGAAGATGCGCCGGCGCCGGCCGCCGCGCAGAACCAGCAGGCGCCGCGTGCCCCTGCCCAGGGCCAGCAGCCCCGGCGGAACTGACCCCGGCCATGGGCGTTGATCCGCGCTTCCACCCGCCTGCCGGGCCGTATGATCTGGCGCGCCTCGCGTCGGAAGCCGGTGCGCGCGCGGTGGGTGAGGGGGCGCGGATGTTCCGAGGTGTGGCCCCGCTCGCCTCGGCGGAGCCCGATGACGTCACCTTCATGGACAACCGCCGGTATCTGCCGGCGCTGAAGGAGACCAAGGCGGGCGCCGTCATCCTGCCCGAGGCGTTCCTGGCCTCGGTGCCGGAGGGCACGGCCGCGCTCGTTTCAGCCCAGCCGCAACTGGCCTTCGCCCGCATCGCGGCGCTGTTCCACCCGCGCCCGGCTCCCGTGCCCGGCATCCACCCCACCGCCGTGGTGGCCGAGGATGCCGAGATCGGCGAAGGCACCGAAATCGGACCCTATGCCGTGATCGGCCCGCGGGTCCGCCTCGGCGCGCGGTGCGTGGTGGGCGCGCATGTCGTTATCGGCGCCGGCTGCAGCTTTGGTGACGATTGCCGTCTCTTCTCCCATTCCAGTGCCAATTTCTGTGTGGCGGGCCATCGCGTCACGCTGCATCAGGGTGCGCGGGTGGGGCAGGAAGGCTTCGGCTTTACCCATACAGCGGAAGGCCGTTACGTTACCGTCCCCCAGCTTGGCCGGGTGGTGCTGGGCGATGAGGTGGAAGTCGGTGCCAATACCTGTATCGATCGCGGCGCGATGGATGACACGGTGATCGGCACAGGCACCCGGCTCGACAATCTGGTGCAGATCGGCCACAACGTGACCACCGGGCGTGGTTGTGTACTGGTGTCGCAGGTCGGCATCTCCGGCTCCACCACGCTGGGCGACTATGTCACCGCGGCGGGGCAAGCCGGGCTGGCAGGGCACCTGAAAATCGGTTCCAAAGCCCGGATCGGTGCCCAGGCCGGCGTGATGTCGGATGTGCCGGCGGGAATGGACATGATGGGCTCGCCCGCCATGCCCCTGCGAGACTCGCTACGGGCTAATCTCTATCTCCGCAAGATCGGTGCACACGGCGCGAAGCCGGCACCTGTGAAGGACGGCCGGACGCGGCCAGAAGATACGGACTGATTTCAATGGACCAGCAAGAAGAACAGGCAGCGCAAGGCGAAGCAGACGGACAGCAGTTCGAGGTCTGCGACATCGCCCGGATCATGGCGGCCATCCCGCACCGCTATCCGTTCCTGCTGGTCGATCGAATGGTCGAGGTGAAGCTCGGCGAGAGCGCCGTCGGCATCAAGAATGTTACGATCAACGAGCCGTTCTTCCAGGGCCATTTCCCCGGCCACCCCGTCATGCCCGGCGTGCTGATCGTCGAGGCGATGGCGCAGACCTCCGGCGTGCTCGTGGTCGAGACGCTGGGTGAGCGGGCCCGTGGTAAGCTGGTCTATTTCATGAGCATCGACGCCTGCAAGTTCCGCCGCCCGGTTGGCCCCGGCGATCAGCTGCGCATTCATGTGCAGAAAGATCGGCAGCGCGGAAATGTCTGGAAATTCAATTGTGTCGCCCGGGTCGATGGCACAGCGGCCGCTGAGGCCGTGGTGACTGCCATGATCGTGGGCGTCTGAGGGTGGCCGATCAATTGACGACGTTTTCACGCGGCATCGACGCTTCCGCCGCGATTCATCCCACCGCCCTCGTAGCGGAGGGGGCGAGTATCGGCCCGGGCTGTCGCATCGGCCCCTTCTGCACGGTCAGCGCCCAGGCGGTGCTGGAGGCCAATGTCAACCTGATCTCCCATGTGGTGATCGATGGTGACGTGCGGTTGGGGGAAGGGGTCCAGGTGTCTCCCTTCGCCACCATCGGGCTGCCGCCGCAGGATCTGAAGTACAAGGGCGAGCCCACCCGCGTGGAAATCGGTGCCCGCACCATGATCCGCGAGCACGCGACTATCCATCGCGGCAGCGTGGGTGGTCACGGCGTGACGAAGGTCGGCGCCGACTGCCTCATCATGTGCACCGCCCATATCGGGCATGATTGCGAGCTGGATCATCACGTGATCCTGGCCAACAACGTCATGCTTGGCGGCCATGTGCATATTGCCGACACGGTGTTCGTCGGCGGCGGCGCCGCGCTGCACCAGTTTGTCCGCATCGGCCGCCAGGCCGTTGTGGGCGGCATGACGGGCGTGGAGGCGGATGTCATTCCCTTCGGCGCCGTCATGGGCGACCGTGCGCGGCTGACGGGCCTCAACCTGATCGGCCTGAAGCGCCGCGGCTTCCCGCGCAGCCAGATCAATACGCTCCGCGCTGTCTATCGCGCCCTGTTCCGCGCCCCTGGCGTGTTCGAGGATCGGGTAAAGACTGTGGAGACGCAGTACGGCGACGACCCGGTGGTGCAGGAGATCCTGGCCTTCGTCCGCGCCGACAGCCGTCGCGGCCTGTGCAAGGCCCGCCGCGCCGTCATCGAGGATGACGAGGCGGAGGCCGGCTGAGCCCATGCCTGCGGCGGATTCCGGCTCGGCAGCGGCGCAGTTCCTGGCCCGCGTCGGGGCGAGGCCGCCAGTGGGGGGGCCTCTCGGCATCATCGCGGGCGGGGGGCTTCTGCCACAGCGCGCCGCAGCCTCCGCCGCGGCGGCGGGGCGGCCGGTGCATGTGGTCGTGCTCGAAGGCTATGCCCAGCCAGCCGATTTCTCGGCCTATCCCAGCATCACCTGCCGCCTTGGCGCGGCGGGGCGCATGCTGGACTGGCTTCGTGCCGCCAAGGTGAAGGACCTGATCCTCGCGGGCAAAGTCTCTCGCCCCAGCTTCCTTTCCTTGCGTCCCGACGCTGGCGCCGCGCGCCTGCTGCCGCGCATCGGCATGAAGGCGTTTGGTGGCGATGATTCGCTCCTGACCGCCGTGGTGCGGGTGCTGAGGGAAGAGGGTTTCAACCCCCTCGAAGCCCGGCAGGTGCTGAACGAGATCATGGTCGACAAGCCGGGCGTGTTGACCTCCACACAGCCGGACGAGCAGGCGCTGACGGATATCCGCCGGGGTCTTTTTGTTCTGCGCGTCATGGGCGCTGCCGATGTGGGGCAGGGCGCCGTGGTGCAACAGGGGCTCGTGCTGGCTGTCGAGGCCATCGAGGGCACCGATGCCATGCTGGCGCGCGCAGGCACCTTGCAGCGAGAGGGGCCTGGTGGCGTCTTCGTCAAGGTCATGAAGCCGGGCCAGGACCGCCGGGCCGATCTGCCGGTCATTGGCCCGGATACCGTTGCTGCCGTCGCGGCCGCCGGGCTGCGGGGCATTGCCATTCAGGTGGATGGCACCATCATCATCGACCGCGCCGCGACCGTGGCGGCTGCCGAGTCAGCGGGTATTTTCCTGTTGGCCGTCGATCCCTTCGCGCCTGAATGGGCGGAAAGCGCAACCTGAGGAGAGCCTTGTCATGAGCAGCTTCCTGCACACCATGATCCGCGTTGGCGATCTCGACCGCAGCGTGGATTTCTACACCCGCCTGCTGGGCATGAAGGAACTCCGCCGCAACGACGTGCCGGATGGCAAGTACACCCTGGCCTTCGTCGGCTTCGCGCCGGAGAGCACGGGCGCCGGCGTCATCGAGCTGACGTATAATTACGGCGTGGAAAAGTACGAGCTGGGCAATGCCTTCGGGCATCTCGCCATTGGCGTGCCGGACATCTACGCCACCTGCGAGAAGCTGCGTGCCGAGGGCGCGAAGATCACCCGCGAACCCGGGCCGGTGAAATTCGGCACCACCGTCATCGCTTTTGTCGAAGATCCGGATGGCTACAAGATCGAACTGATCGAGCGGAAGCCGGCCTAAGCCAACAGGTCCAGCACCGCGCGGCACAGTGCGCCATCCGGCGCGCGAAGCGAATCCAGCAGCCGCGCGGGGCCTTGGCCGGGCAGGCCGATCAGCCTGCCCCTTGCGCCACCCTGCTGGCGCAGCGCGTGCCATTCCGTCGAGACAGCCGCGCTCTCCGCACCGTCATGAGCGATGATGAAGGGCTTCCGCACCACCGGCAGACGCAGTGGTGAGAGCGCGATGACTTCCAGCTCCGTCATTTCCACCGGAGCGGCTTCCAGGTCGTAGAAGCCGCAGATGCCGATCCCCGCCTGAACAGCGGGATGGTCCAGCATCAGAGCGGCGAGGTCGGCCCCGGCGCCCCAGCCTGCCAGCACCAATGGCCCCGCGATGCCGCGTTGCGCGCCATGCGCCGCCAGCCAGTCCAGCGCGCGATGTGTTTCGCGTACAATGCGGGTCGGTGTCATCGCCGGAGCCATGCCGCGCCCTGGCAGGGCGGAGGCCCAGCCATGAGCCCTCACACCCTCCGCCAGTGCCGAGCAGAGACGCCAATCTCCGCAACTCCACTCTCGGTCCCGGCTTTCAGCGCCGTGCAGCACCACAAGGCAAGGACGATGCGGATCGGCGGCGGGAAAGAAGTCCCACCGCGCCCAATCGGCCGCGGCATAAGGCTGGTCGAGCTGTCCGGGGCGGGCGAGGCGAAGGGCCGTTGAATCGTCGGCGAGCTGCTGCATCCAATTTGCTGGATCGAATGCTGAGCCGCGTAGGGAAAGGCGCCGGGGCGTATGGGCCGATCGTGGGGCGGGCGAGGGCGGGCTGCTCACGGGCGTTCTGTCCCGATTGTGGGGTATTGTCCCGCCCTGCAACCACCATGCCGTTCCCGTTTGGTACACAGCTGCGCACTGTTTTCTTCTTTCTGCCCAGTGCGTGGGCGGTCTGCCGCCCGTTACGGCGGCAGGCTGCGCAGGGCGTGGGCGATCAGCGCACCAACAGGGTTTCCAAGATCTTCCTGATGCTGTCTGGGATCGGTGTGGTCTTCGTCATGTTCTTCTGCTCAACGTGAACGTGAACGAAATGCCCGTCCGCGCAGGCGGTGTCCTCGCCCTCGCGGAACACGCCGATCTCGTAGCGGACGGAGGTGGTGCCGATATGGCCGACGCGCAGCCCGACGCTGAGCACATCAGGGAAATAGGCCGGGGAGTGATAGCGGCACATGGTTTCGGCAGCCACGGCGGTGATATCCGTGCTGAGGTCGTCCATCAGGCCTGTTCCGGCAAGGAACGCACCGATCGCCGTGTCGAAATAGCTGTAATAGGTGGCGTTGTTGACGTGCTGGAGCGCGTCCTGATCCGCCCAACGGGTCGGGATGGTAATGAAGCGGCGATACTCCGCCCGGGTCGGGATATGCTTGGGCATCAGGGGCTCCTCTACTCGGGAGCGGAAGCTAAAGCGGATTGCGGGTGGGGGGTATTGCCCGGTGGCGCGAATCCGATCTTCCAAAACCTCAAGGCAGGCGGCGCAGCCGGGCCTCGCGGCTGGAACAATGAGTAAGAATACCAAGTAATTTGAAGGCGAAGTGCGGGACGGGCTTCGCCATGGCGCGCTGGGCCTGTATAGAGTTTGTTATGGCGGTAGCGGCAGGTAACGTCGAATCTCCGCCTTTCAGTCAGGATATAACCCGCAGCCGATGTCAGCTCCCGCCGCCCAGCCCCGCCTCGAACCCTTCCGGTTGAGGGGCGCCAATTTCAACCTGCTGGTGCTGCGGCTGCTGGATGCGCGGCCCGAGGTCATCGTCCCCGCCATCGGCGACCAGTTTCGCCGCGCGCCGGGCTTCCTGCGCAACGCCCCGATCGTCATCGGCCTCGATGACCTGGCCATGGCGCCGCATGAAGTGGACTTCGCCACCCTGGCCGCGGAACTGCGCGCCATCCAGATTGTCCCGATCGGGACCACCGGCGGCACGGCCGAGCTGAAGGCTGCCGCCCAGGCCGCCGGCCTGCCGCCGCTTCGTACTGCGGGGGGCAAGGAGGAGGATGTGCCGACGGCCGCGCCCGCCTCCGCGCCTGCCCCCCAGGCTCCGGCCACGCCTGAGCCGCCCCCGCTGGCACCCGGAACCGCCCGCCCGACAATGGTTGTGGACACCGCCGTCCGCGCCGGGCAGCGTATCTGGGCCCAGGGCGCTGATCTGATCGTGACTGGAACGGTCAATGCTGGCGCCGAGGTCATCGCCGATGGCAATCTGCACGTCTATGGCGCCCTGAGGGGCCGTGCGATTGCCGGCGGTGCGGATAACACGGATGCGCGCGTCTTCGCGCTGCATTTCGACCCGGAACTCGTCTCCATCGCCGGCTACTACGCGGTGCGGGAAGGGCTGACGGAAGCGCCGATCGGCAAGCCTGTGCAGGTGCGCCTGATCGGTGAGAGCATGCGTTTCGACAAGCTGGGCTGATCCGGTACCCGGTGCACTACCGGCCCGGCAGAGAGGAGACTACCCCATGGCGCAAGTGATCGTGGTGACATCCGGAAAGGGGGGCGTGGGCAAGACCACGACTTCCGCCGCCTTCGCCACCGGTCTCGCCCAGAGCGGCAAGAAGACCGTCGTCATCGACTTCGACGTCGGCCTCCGCAATTTGGATCTGATCATGGGGGTCGAGCGCCGCGTGGTGTTCGACATCGTCAACGTGATCAACGGTGAGGCGCGGCTGAACCAGGCGCTGATCCGCGACAAGCGGGTGGATACGCTGTCCATCCTTCCGGCCAGCCAGACGCGGGACAAGGACGCGCTGACCAAGGAAGGCGTGAAGACTATCATCGACGAGCTCTCGCAGGAGTTCGACTACATCCTCTGCGACAGCCCGGCCGGCATCGAGAAGGGCGCGCTGCTCGCGCTGTACTTCGCCGATCAGGCCATCGTCGTCACGAATCCCGAGGTCTCCTCGGTCCGTGATTCCGACCGTATCCTGGGCGTGCTGCAATCCAAGTCTCACCGCGCGGAAGAGAAGAAGGACCCGGTGAAGGAGCATCTGCTCGTCACCCGCTACGATCCTTCCCGCGTCGAGAAGGGCGAGATGCTGAAGCTTGAGGATATTCGCGAGATCCTCGCCATTCCGCTGCTGGGCGTCATCCCGGAGAGCGAGAGCGTTCTCAAGGCTTCCAACACCGGCAATCCGGTCATTCTGGACGACGCCTCCAATGCGGGCGGTGCGTATTCCGATGCCGTGGCGCGCTTCCTGGGCCAGGAGCGGCCGCACCGCTTCATCGACCCCGAGAAGAAGGGCTTCCTGTCACGTCTGTTCGGTGGGAGGGCAGCATGAGTTGGATCGACATCTTTCGCGGTAACCGTAAGCCGCCCGCATCGGCCGGTGCTGCGAAGGAGCGCCTGCAGATCGTCCTCGCGCATGAGCGCATCAGCCGCACAGGCGAGGACTTCCTGCCCAAGCTGCAGAAGGACCTCCTGGAGGTGATCTGCAAATATGTGGCCATCGATTCCAAGGCGGTGAACGTCTCGCTGGACCGGGGGGGCGACATGTCCACCCTGGCCATAGAGGTCGAACTGCCGGGGCCGAAGGCCAACGATCTGCGCCGGGCGGTTTCCTGAGGCTGGCGCGGCAGGTTTGAGAAAACCGCTCTAACCGCCGCGCCGCACCAGATATACCGTCGCGCCCAGCATCACAGCGGTGCCGAGCGCGAGGCTCCAGCCGGGCTGCTCGGAGAAGAGCAGCCATCCCGCCAGGGCACTGAACGGGATCTGCGAATACTCGATCGGCGCGAGCAGCCCCACCTCGCACCGCCGCGCCGCAGCGGAGGCCGCCAGGTCACTGGCCAGCGCGAAGAGCGTACCCCCCACCAGCATCGCCAGGGCGAAGAGCGAGGGTGTCTGCCACACGAAGGCAGAGACCGGTCCCCACACGAGTATCGAGATGATGGCGTACCACGCGATCACGCGCGGTGCGGGCTCGGTGGTGGAAAGCAGCTTGAAGGTGATCAACACCACCCCCGCGCCCAGCCCGCCAGCCAGCGCGGCCACGGTGCCGAAGGACAGGTGGCCCTCCGGCTGCGCCACGATGATCACGCCGAGAAAGCCGATGGCGGTGGCCAGCACACGGTCCCGCCTCACACGCTCATGCAGCAGCAGCGCCGCCAGCGGCAGGACCCAGAGGGGGCGGGCGCTGATCAGCGCCACCGCGTCAGCCAGGGGCAGGAGGCCGATACCAAGCAACTGGAACATGAAGGCGCCAAGACCGGCGACGCCGCGCGCGGCGTGCAGCAACGGCCGGCGCGTCGCAAGGGCGGATGGCCCCATGCGGACGAACCAGGGCAACAGGAAGGCGAGCGTCATCAGCCCCCGCCCGAATGCCGCCATGGGCACCGGCAGCCCGTCCTGAATGGCCAGCCGGTAGCAGATGGAGACACCGCCGCCGCACATCGCCGCAAAGAGCATGAGGCCCATCCCCTGCAAGGAAGAGGGGGAAAGGGGCGAAGCAGCGCGGCGAGCCATGGCGGCGGTATCCCGATCGATCAGCGGCGGCCGGCCAGCTCCGTCTCCAGCGCCTTGATCTTCGCGGTCAGGGACTCACGCAGGCTGGCGGCGGCATGCGGCTTCAGCGCCGCCAGGGCTTCCTTCAGGTCACGCAGCTGCCTCTTCTTCTCCTCCAGGGAGCGTTGGATGGGACGGTTGCCAGACATCTGGCCGTCGAAGGCACGCATGGTTCTCGAAATCCTTCATTGTTCACGGCCCATCACGCAGCCCTGCCGGCCGCGCTTGGCGCGGGACAGCAGGCCGGTCATGGGGGAGGGACGGCGGGCGGCCGGGCTGACACGGTCCAGACCCGCCATTTGGAATTGTCGGCCAGATAGCGCCGGAAGTCGAGGCCGCAGCGCGCAAATTCCGCGGCGCCGCATTCCGGGCGGCCCTGTTAGTATTCCCGCTCCCAGGAGAGGCCCAGCCGTTCACCGGCCTCGCCACCGGTGCTGCTCTCCAGCTTCAGCTGCGGCGTGAGCTCGATTTCCACACCGACGCGGGGGCCGCCTTCCAGCCCCTGTTCCACGCCGACATAGACGCCTTGGCCGATATAGCCACCGGCTTCCAGCGCAGCGCTGTTGAGGCCCTCGGAGTTCCGGTTATTGGCAGTGCTCCCGCTGGCATCTTCCGTGTTGCTGGAGCTTCCGACGCCAAGCCTGTCCAGCCCCAGCCGGTCCGCTATCCGGCCGAAGAAGCCGCGCTCGCCGCCGCCCGGCAGAACGCCCGCCGTACCTGCAATACTCGCCGCCAGCTGTGCCACCTGGAAGGGGGAAAGCTGGTTCACCGAACGGCCGAAGAGCAGCAGCGCAAGCACTTCATCCTGCGGCAGCTCGGGCGTGGAGGTGAACTCCACCTTCGGGGCATTGGGCTGGCCGGTGATGGTGACAGTAATCGTCGTGCTGCGGACATTCGTTCTCGCGGCGAAGTCCAGGCTGGGGAGAAGCCCGGCGCCATCGAACAGCAGGTTGCCGCGATAAAAGGTCAGCCGGCGGTCGAGAAGCTGGAAGGTGCCGCGCCGCAATTCAAAAGCCCCCTCCGGCGCGGGGTCGGCGGCGGTGCCGCGCACGCGGATGTCGCCGCCCAGTTCGGCATCCAGGCCGCGGCCGCGCACCAGCACGGATTGCGGCGCCTGGATGTGCAGGTTCAAGGCGATGGGCGCGGCCGGCGTGCCGGAGGCGTCCGGCGCGGGCGGGGCCGCGATGCGGCGGGGCGCGGC
>JH599964.1 GCA_000245075.1 Acetobacteraceae bacterium AT-5844 | reverse complement strand
CCAGCGCGGCGGCGCGGCCACCGGCCCCCGTGCAGCCACCGCCGGAGGCCCTGCCCGATGTCGGCAGCGTCACCGGCCTGCCCACGCCCCGCTTCGTGGCGCTGCGCTCGGATGAGGTGAATCTGCGCGTCGGCCCGGATACACGCTTCCCGATCGAATGGACCTATCAGCGGCGCGACCTGCCGGTGGAGGTGGTGCGCGAGTACAACCAGTGGCGCCGTATCCGGGACATGGACGGCACCGAGGGCTGGGTGCACCAGTCCACGCTTTCCGCCCGGCGTACCTTCCTGGTGCGTGGCCAGGAGCGGAACCTGCATTCGTCTGACAGCGACAGCAGCGGCGTCGTCGCCCGCCTTCAGCCGGGCGTGGTCGGGCGCATCCGCCGCTGCGGCGCCGACAGCACCTGGTGCGAGGTGCAGGTGGCGGACCATCGCGGCTTCCTGCGCCGGGCGGATATGTGGGGCATCAAGCCGGGCGAGGAAATCAACTGAGGGCAGGCAGGCCGGGCCAGCCCGGCCTTGCCTCTCAGCCGCCGGGTGGCACCTGCCGCCCGGCCAGCCTCTCGCGCAGCCTGTCTTCCGCCGCCGCTATCTCCGGCGTCAGCGCCTCGCCGAAATCGGCGGCCTCGTAGATCGGGCGGATCTCGATCTCACTGGGGCCGGGCATGGGGTTGGGGCAGCGCTTCACCCACTCCACCGCCTCGGCCATGTCCTTCACCTGCCAAAGCCAGAAGCCGGCCACCAACTCGCTGGTGGCGGCGAAGGGACCGTCGATGACGGTGCGGCCCGTGCCATCGAAGGCCACGCGCTTGCCTTGCGAGGATGGCTTCAGCCCTTCCCCCGCCAGCATGATGCCGGCATTGGCCAGTTCCTCATTGTACCGGCCCATGGCCTCCAGCAGCTCGGTGGGAGGCATCTCCCCCCGCTCGCTCTCCGCTGTGGCCTTCACGAGGACCATGACACGCATTGCCTGTTTCCTCCGTTCCCTGCACGCCGCCAGCCTCCTCAAGGGGGCCGCTTTCGCCAAGTGATTTCGTGTCGGTGGCGGGGTGGCTTCGCGAGGCTTTGAGCAGGCGTGAGCGGAAGGGCCAGCATATCCGCCACCCGCTCCACGTCTCCCGGAAGGCCAGGCCTGCGCCTATTCTTCGCGCTCCAGAACCTCCCGCAAGGCCGCGATCCGGGCTGGGGAGAGGGTACGAATTCTCAGTGCGAGCCGGTTCGCCAGCTCCGTGGCTTCAGGAGAGAGGCCCGAAGTGTCCAACACCACGCGGGGATGAGACAGCCGGGCGAGCCGCTCCAGCTCCTCCACATTGTCCCAGAGGCCGAAATACTCGTTGACCTGCTGGATCAGCCCCGCCGATGGCCGGCCGCGCCGCCCATGCTCCAGTGCCGAGAGATAGGCCGGCGACACCTGCAACGCCGCCGCCAGCCCGGAGAGGGTGACCCCCTTCTCCTCCCGCAGCATGCGGAGCCGGGCGCCGAAGGGCGTCATATATCGCGGCGCCGGCGCAGCAGCAGATGCACCGCCCCTTGGTTGGCCACATGCGGATAGGCCGCGCCCAGCACGAGGTGGCGCAGATCCGGCGCGTTCAGCCAGTGCGGGAATTCCCGCCGCAGCACGCCCCCTTCCGGCATCGGCCCTTTCCCCGTCACCACCGCCACGCAGCGTATGCCATCCGCATGCGCGGAGAGCAGGAAGGCGCGCACGGCGTGATAGGCGTCCTGTGCCCGGCGGCCGTGCAGGTCCAGGGTGCGCTCGGGGCGAGTGCGGCCGCGCCGCAGGTCGCGCCAGCGATGGCTGTCGATCCCCGGGGGCGGCGTGCCGACACGCACCGGCGCGTGGGCCGGCTTGGCCGGCCTGGCGGTGGCAGGCTGCAGGGATGCGGGCGCTGAAGCTGCCGCTTGGGGCGGCGGGGCCGGGGCAGGCGGTGCGGGAGGCAGGCCATGGCCGGGCAAGGGCGTCACATGCGCGGCGAAGGCACGCCAAAGGGCGCGTTCCTCCTCGGACAATGTGCGGGCGCGGCGGGCCATAATGATGCTGTCTTACAGTCGGCGGGCAGCGGGATAAACCGCCCCCTTCACTTCCGCCCCCGCCACTTCCACCCCGTCATTCGCCTTGCGGCTCCGCCTCGTCCATGGCGCGCCCGGCACGGTGCCGCCGGAGCATCCACAGCCCCAGCGTGGCCGAGACGACGAAGAGCACGACGGCGAGGATGATCTGCTCCGGCCCATCCACAGCCACGCCGCTGCCGGCCAGGGCGAAGATCACCGTCTGCGGCAGGTAGCCGACGGCCGAGCCGGCCAGGAAAGCCAGCAATGGCAGGCCGGACAGGCCCGCCAGCAGGTTCAGCGCCAGGTTGTTGCCGATGGGCAGCAGGCGCAGCGCCAGGGTGGCGTTGAACGGGCTGCCGGCCAGCACGTCCCGCACCGCGCGCAGCCGGCGGCCGAAGCGCCCGGCGAGCCGGCGTTCCGCCCAGCCCCGCCCCACCAGCCGCGCCCAGATGAAGGCGGCCGCGCAGCCCAGAAGCTGCGCCAGCAGGCTCAGCGCGCCGCCGATCCAGGCCCCGAAGGCGTATCCGCCGAGAAAGGCCACCGCCTGCCGGGGCACGCCCACAGCGCAGGCCACGGTGCCGAGCAGCACGAAGGCCGTCTCGCCCCACAGCGTCTGTTGCAGGCCGAAGCGTTCCACCCAGGCCTCGGGCCGCCCACCCCCCAGCTCGCGCAGCAGCCAGCCGCCGAGCGCGAGCCCGGCCGCCAGCAGCACCATTTTGCCCAGCGATGCCAGGCGGGGCGGGACGGAAGCGCTCATTCCTGGCCGGGCGGCAGCAGGCGCGGCCGCTTCCACCGGCGCTGCAGCCACATCACGCCCATAAGATCGCTGATGCCGACCAGCAGCCGGTCCAGCGTGCCGTAATTGGACTGCCCACGCAGGCGGGGGCGGTGGTTCACCGGGCGGCTGACGACGCGCCCGCCCGCCCGCAGCACCAGTGCCGGCAGGTAGCGGTGCATATGGTCGAAGGCTGGCAGTTCCAGGAACAAGGCGCGGGGGAAGAGCTTCAGCCCGCAGCCGGTATCCGGCGTCGCATCGCCCAGCAGCCCGGCGCGGATGCGGTTGGCCCAGCGGCTGGAAAGCCGCTTCACCTGCGTGTCCTTCCGCGTGGTGCGCCAGCCGGCGGCCAGCAGCCGGTCGTTCTCCGGCTCGCCCTGCACGAAGGCCCACATACCGGGGATGTCCGCCGGGTCGTTCTGCCCATCGCCATCCAGCGTGGCGATCCATGGCGCCCGCGCCGCCCGCACGCCACTGACGATGGCGGCGGACTGCCCGCAGGAGGTGGCATGGCGCAGCACGCGCAGCGCCGGCGTGGTGGCGGCGGTGGCCTTCAGCGCCTGCGCGGTGCCGTCGGTCGAGCCGTCATCGACATAGATGATCTCATGCGCCACATCCGCCAGCGCGGCCGAGATCTCGGCCACGAGGGGGGCGATGTTCTCCGCCTCGTTGCGCACGGGCACGACAACCGCCAGCAAGGGGGAAACCGGCACAGGCGCCGAGGAAATTGCGTCAGACATGTGGAGGCGCGGCGTAGCAGGCACGGCTTGAGCGAACAAGCGGCACGCCATGCAGCCTTGCGTGGGCTGCACCGCAGCGAGGGGCGCCAGCAGGCCATGATTGTGCTAGGATACGGCCCCATTATGCCTTTCGACGCCCCTTCCCCGCTGCCCGACCGCTCCCAAGAGACCGCCAACCGCCATGCCATCGCCCGATGGCTGCTGCTGGTGGCTGCCATGGTCTGGATCATGGTGGCACTGGGGGGCGCGACTCGCCTCACCGGTTCCGGCCTGTCCATCATGGAATGGGCACCGCTCTCCGGCACGCTGCCGCCCTTGTCGCAGGCGGAATGGCAGAGGCTGTACGACCTCTACCGCACCATTCCGCAATACGAGTTGGTGAACCAGGGCTTCGGGCTGGAAGGCTTCAAGCAGATCTTCTGGCTGGAATGGACACACCGGCTGTGGGGGCGGCTCATCGGCCTCGCCTTCCTGCTGCCGCTCATCTGGTTCTGGGTCCGTGGGCGCATTCCGGGGGGGTTGAAGCCGCGGCTGGTGGTGCTCTTCCTGCTGGGCGGGGCGCAAGGCGCGGTGGGCTGGTTCATGGTGGCCTCCGGCTTCGAGGCGGACCGCACCGCTGTCTCCCCCTACCGTCTCGTCGTGCATCTGGGCCTGGCACTCGTGCTCTACGCCATGCTGGTCTGGACGGCGATGACGCTGCGCCACCCGGAACGCGACGCGCCGGCCACCGCCGCCGGTCTGCGCAGGCTGGCGCATCCGACGGCGGGGCTCGTGGTACTGGCGATGCTGGCGGGCGGCTTCGTCGCCGGCATCAAGGCCGGGCTGGACTACAACACCTTCCCGCTGATGGACGGCCGGCTGGTGCCCTCGGGCTACGGCATGCTCTCGCCCTTCTGGCATAATTTCACGGCCAATATCGCCGCCGTGCAGTTCAACCACCGGCTGCTGGCCACCCTGGCCGGCATCGCCGCTCTGGCACTCGCCGCCTGGGGCGCCGCGACTCTGCCGGCCGGGCGTGCCCGCATGGCAGTGCTGGCCCTGGGCGCCACCGTTTGCGTGCAATATGCCCTGGGTGTCGCCACGCTGCTGCTGGTGGTGCCCGTCTGGCTCGGCACGCTGCATCAGGCCGTCGCCGTCGCCGTGCTCACCGCCACCCTCGCAACCCTTCACGCGTTACGGCGTCCAAAGCCCCTATGAACGACGCGCCAGCCGCCTCGCCCCATCTATCTCCAGAGGCCGCGGCATTGGCGGCTGCCCCCTTCAACGTCATGGTCTTCGATGCCGAGGGCCGGGCAAGGTTCATCAGCGCCGAGTCGATCCGCCAGCTCGGCCTGCCGAAGGGTACGGACCTGACAGGCCGCTCCGTACAGGAGGTCATCCGTCTCTGCGCCTATCGCGGCACGCTGGGACGGGGAGACCCGGAGACCCTGGCGCGGCAGGTGATGGAGATCGACCGCGGCAAGCCGCACCGGCGCGTCGTCCGCGCGACGGATGGCCGGTGGCTGGAGATGACGTCGAATCCGCTGCCGGAAGGCGGCTTCGCCAGCTACGCCATCGACATCACGCATCATCACCAGGCGCGGGCGGATCTCGCGGAGGAGATGCGGCGCCTGGAGACGGCGCTGCAGCGGCAGCCGGGCGGCGTTGGTGTCTTCGACGCCGATTCCCGGCTGATGCTGCACAATGATGCCTATGAGCGCGTGCTGGGCATGATCCCCGGCTCCCTGCAGCGCGGCATTTCCCTCGCCGAAGTGCAGGCCAGCGTCCTCGGACAGTACGGGCTGGACCCGACGATCCAGGAGGCCAACGAAGAACGCGTGCGTATCGACCGCAGCAAGCCGCATGACGAAGTGCGGACCCTGCCCGACGGGCGCACCATCCGCACCCTCAGCAGGCCGCTTGCCGATGGCGGCTTCCTCGTCACGGTGGAGGATGTGACAGCCCTCCGCCAGGCGGAGGAGGAAGCGCAGCACCGTGCCGCCACCCTGCGCGGCGTGCTGGCCACCCTGCCTTACGGCGTTTGCGTCTATGACGCTTCCCAGCGCCTCACCATGGTGAATGACGCCTATCAGCAGATCCTGCAGGGTGCCGAGCTGCGCGAGGGCGAGTTCCTGGCCGACATCTGCCGCCGCCGCGAGGAAGCCGGGGAATACGGCCCGGGCGTGACGGCCGAGGAAGTCTATAGCCGCCAGTTCCGCAGCGACATGTCGCCCCGCCTGCGCCAGCGGCAGGATGGCACCATGCTGGAGGTGCGCAACGCCCGGTTGCCGGATGGCGGCCACATCAATGTGGTGGCTGACGTCACGGCGCTGCACGAGGCCGAGGCCAAGGCCCAGCACCGGGCGGGGCTGCTGCGGGCCATGCTGGACCATATGCGGCACGGCGTCTGCCTGTTCGACAAAGATGCCCGCGTGGTGGCGCTGAACGATCTGGCCCGCCAGATGAGCGGGCTGACCGAGGAACAGCTCCAGCCCGGCGCTGCCCTTGCCGATCTGCGGGAAATACAGCGCGCCCGGGGCGATTACGACGGGGAGCTGAATCGGCACGCCTACCAGGCCTGCATGGCGCCGCCCGACGCGCGCGGCAGCTACATCCACACACGCGTCGACGGACGGGTCATCGAGGTCAGCACCGACCCGACGCCGGATGGCGGCTTCGTCCGCACCTATGCCGATGTCACGGAAGAGCGCCGCATCCGCCGCGCGCTGGAGGAAGCACGCCGCACCGCCGAGGACGCCAGCTCGGCCAAGACGCGTTTCCTTTCCACGATGAGCCACGAGCTGCGCACGCCGCTCAATGCCATCATCGGCTTCTCCGAGGCCCTTCTGGCCGAGCGGGACATGCCGCCCCAGGGCATGGAATTCTCCGCCGCCATCCTCGATGCGGGGCGGCATCTGCTGTCCTTGATCGACGACATCCTGCAGGTGGCGCAGCTCGGCAGCGGGGAGAATTCCGCCGGGACCCGCGCCCTGTTTCTGCCCAGCGTGATGGAAAGCGCGCTGCGCCTCATCCGTGGCACGGCGGAGGAGGCTGGCATTTCACTCGTCATGGAGACGCTGCCGGAGAGCCTGCCCCGTGCCCAGGCGGATGAGCGCCGGCTGCGGCAGATCCTGCTCAACCTTCTCTCCAATGCGGTGAAGTTCACCCCGGCGGGCGGCAGCATCCGGATCTCGGTGGCATCCACATCCGATGGCTGCATCGAGATCGCGGTGCGTGACACCGGCATCGGAATGGAGCCCCAGGATATCCCCCGCGCCTTCGAACCTTTCGTCCAGCTCGATACCACCCATAACCGCCGCTATGGCGGCTCCGGCCTGGGCTTGTACCTGGCCCGTGCCTTTGCCCATGTGATGGGTGGAGAACTGACGCTGGAGAGCGCGCCGGGCCGGGGCACCACCGCCCTCCTGCGCCTCGCCGGTGCCCACACCCCCGCACAGGAGCAGACGGCATGACCGCACTCGACACCACCGACCGCCTGTTCTTCCGCGAGCTGGAGCCGGAGGCGGCGACCCGCATCCTCTCCACCGCCCTGGCGGGCGCCGATGACGGCGAGCTGTTCCTGGAATACCGGGAAAGCGAGGCCATCAGCCTGGATGACGGCCGCATCCGCACCGCGAGCTTCGATACCACCCGTGGCTTCGGCCTGCGCGCGGTGCAGGGCGAGGCCGCCGGCTACGCCCATGGCGGCGAGATTTCGGAGCCCGCGCTGAAGCGGGCGGCGGAGACGGTGCGCGCCATCTCAACCGGCGCCTCCGGCAGCCTGGCGGTGGCCCCCCGCGCCACCAATGCCCGCCTCTATGTGCCGGAGAACCCTCTCCCCGCCATGGATTTCGCGGCCAAGACCGAATTGCTCGCCGCCATCGACGCCCATGCCCGGGCGCGCGACCCACGTGTGACGCAGGTGATGGCCAGCCTGACCGGCGAGTGGCAGGCGGTGCAGATCCTGCGCGCCGATGGTAGCCGCGCCGCCGATCTACGCCCGCTGGTACGCCTGAGCGTCGCCGTGGTGGTGGAGGCCGATGGGCGCCGTGAGACCGGCAGCCACGGCCTCGGCGGCCGCTTCACCTATGAGCAGATCACCAGCGAGGCGAGCTGGAGGAACGCCGTGGAGCAGGCGCTGCGCCAGGCGCTGCTGAACCTCGATGCCATTCCGGCGCCAGCGGGGGAGATGGAGGTCGTGCTCGGCCCCGGCTGGCCGGGCATCCTGCTGCATGAGGCCATCGGCCACGGGCTGGAAGGCGATTTCAACCGCAAGAAGACCTCCGCCTTCTCCGGCCTGCTGGGCCAGCGGATCGCGGCGCCGGGGGTGACGGTGGTGGATGACGGCACCATCCCCGACCGGCGCGGCAGCCTGACCATCGATGACGAGGGCACGCCGAGTGGCCGCACCGTGATGATCGAGGACGGCATCCTGAAGGGCTTCATCCAGGACCGGCAGAATGCGCGGCTGATGGGTGTCTCCCCCACCGGCAATGGCCGGCGGCAGAGCTATGCGCATGCCCCCATGCCCCGCATGACCAACACGGTGATGATGGCCGGCGAGCACACGCCGGAGGAAATCCTCTCCACCGTGAAGCGCGGGCTCTATGCCGTGAATTTCGGTGGCGGGCAGGTGGATATCACCAGCGGCAAGTTCGTCTTCGCTGCCAGCGAGGCCTATCTCGTCGAGAATGGCAGGATCGGCGCGCCGGTGAAGGGCGCCACGCTCATTGGTTCCGGCGCGGATGCACTGACGAAAATCTCCATGATCGGCAATGACATGGCGCTGGACCCCGGCATCGGCACCTGCGGCAAGCAGGGCCAGGGCGTGCCCGTGGGCGTGGGGCAGCCGACGCTCAAGATGACGGGCCTGACCGTCGGGGGCACCGCCGTATGAGCCTGCGCCTTGCGCGGCCTGGCGAGGCGCCCCTGCTGGCCGCGCTGGTGGAGCGCGCCTATGCCCATTACGTCCCGGTCATCGGCCGCCGTCCGGCGCCGATGGATGACGATTACGAACGCCGCGTCGCCAACCAGCAGGCCTGGGTGCTGGAGCGGGATGGTGCCATCATCGGCCTGGTGGTGCTGGAGGATGCCGAGGACCACCTCTGGCTCGATAACATCGCGGTTGACCCCGCGCTGGGTCGCCAGGGGCTGGGCCGGTTCCTGATGGACTTCGTCTTCTCGGAGGCCGAGCGGCGGGGCGTGGGCGAGGTGCGTTTGCTGACCAATGAGAAAATGGTCCGCAATATCGGCATCTATCAGAAGCTCGGATTTTCCGAATATGAGCGGCGCGAGGAAAAGGGCCTGCGCCGCGTCTATATGCGCGCACCGCTCGGCACGCGCTGAAGGCGGCGGTGTAGGGGGAGACGTCGCCTCCCCCTGCCTCGGTCAGGACTGGATGAAGCTCAGCAGGTCCGCATTGATGGTATCCGCATGGGTGGTGGCCATGCCGTGCGGGAGGCCGGGATAGACCTTCAGCGTGCCGTTCTTCAAAAGCTTCACGGAGAGCAGCGCGGAGTCCGCGATGGGGACGATCTGGTCGTCATCGCCATGCATCACCAGCGTCGGCACCTCGATCTGCTTCAGGTCTTCCGTGAAGTCGGTCTCCGAGAAGGCCTTGATGCAGTCGTAATGGGCCTTGGTGCCGCCCATCATCCCCTGCCGCCACCAATTGTCGATGACGCCTTCCGACACCTGCGCACCCTGGCGGTTAAAGCCATAGAAGGGGCCCGCCGGTACGTCGCGGAAGAACTGGGCGCGGTTGGCGGCCAGGGCGGCGCGGAAGCCATCGAACACCTCGAGCGGCAAACCGCCAGGGTTCTTCTCGCTCTTCACCATGATCGGCGGCACGGCACCGATCAGCACCGCCTTGGCCACGCGCCCCTTGCCGTGCTTCGCGACATAGCGGGCGACCTCGCCACCGCCGGTGGAGTGGCCGATATGGATAGCGTCCCGCAGATCGAGATGCGCGGCCAGGGCGGCGACATCAGCCGCGTAGGTGTCCATCTCATTGCCGTTTTCCGTCTGGTCGGAGCGGCCATGGCCCCGGCGGTCATGGGCGATGACGCGATAGCCCTTGTGCAGGAAGAACAGCATCTGGGCGTCCCAGTCATCGGCGCTCAGCGGCCAGCCGTGATGGAAGACCAGCGGCTGGCCCGTGCCCCAATCCTTGTAGAAAATGCGGGTGCCATCGGCGGTGGTGACGAAATTGCTGCTCATGGTCCGTTTTCCGTTCAGGTGGCACGCGGGCTCGGCCCGCGCAGTCGGTTGATCGACAGGGCCGCCGGCATGACTGCCCTGGTGGAAGTACTCAGCGTGTCGCAGCGCCTGGCGCTGCTTTCTCGAGATGAAGGCCGTCAGAAAGGCAGTTCGATATCGCGAAATCATTTATCGCGATATCGAACTGCTAAACTCCCTCGCCGGCGTTGTCCAGGAGAAATTTATCGCGATATCATTTATGGTGATAACAGAAGCGCGACGCCGCCAGCCAACGGAGCCTCGACCATGGTCGCACCAAAACCCTTGCCGCTCGACGAACAAATTTGTTTCACGCTCTACCGGACGAACCTCGCCATCAACCGCACCTACAAGCCGATGCTGGACGAGATGGGCCTGACCTATCCGCAATACCTGGTGCTCAACGTTCTCGGTGAGGAGGATGGCCGGACCATCGGTGCCATCGCCACACGGCTGGCCCTGGAGTCGAGCACCATCACCCCGCCCGTGAAGCGGATGGAGCAGGCGAGGCTCGTCACGCGCCAGCGCAGCCCGGAGGATGACCGGCAGGTTCAGGTCTGGCTGACGGAGGCGGGGCGGGCGCTTCTGTCGAAGAGCCATTGCCTGGGCGCCGCGCTGATCGAGCACTCCGAGATGAGCCTGGCGAAGCTGGAAGAGTTGAACCAGCGGCTTCAGGCGCTGAACGCCGCGCTCGACAGCCATCTCGGCCGTCCGGAGTAACCAGGCGCCTTCCGGCAGGGAAAGAGCGCCGGTCACGGTTTGCGCCGCGTGGATGATACGTTATACTATAACTATCATGACACGCATGCGCTCCGACAACGACACCGGCCTCCGCGAGCGTCTCTGGCAGCGCTACCCGGGCGAGGAATGGGCAGCGTTCGAGGCCTTGCCGGCCGCTATCCGCCACCGGCTGAGCCAGCACAGCTATGATGGCTGGGCCGTCAATGCCTTGCTGCTCTGGCGCCATCTGAGGCGGAAATATGCCTCGTCAGCCCGCGCCGAACGCCGGCTGCTGCGTCATCTGGACGAATGCGAGGCGCTGGAACGGCAGGCCTTCTCCGCCGAGTATCACCGGCGCCACGGGCATCCGCTGCCACATCTGGCGGCGGGGGCATCCGTGCTCCGCGGCCAGGGCAAATCCTCAGCCTGAATAGCCGAGCATCTGGGAAATCGTCCGGCTGGCCATCTGGCAGCGCATGCGCAGTTCCTTCAGCTTGTCCTCGCACAGCCGCGCCGTCGGGCCGGTAATGCAGAAGGCCCCCGCTACCATACCCGTCGCATCCCGCACCGGGGCGGCGGCACCTGCGATGCCGATCTGCCACTCGTCGCAGGAATGGGAGGCCTCCTCCAGCCGGATCCGCTCCAGATCCTTGCGCAGCTGTTCCGGCGTCTGGATGCCGAATTCGGTGCGGGGCACGAAGGCTTCCACGGCCGCCTCGATGAACTCCGCCGACTGGTAGGCCAGCAGCACCCGCCCCATGGCCGAGTTGGAGATTGGCAGCCTTGCGCCCAGGGGGGAGAAGATCTGCAGCGGGTGGCGGGAATCCACCTTGTCGATAATCAACGCATCCCGCCCCTCGACGACTGCCAGCATGGTGGTCTCGCCGGTTTCCTCCGCCGCCTGCTCCAGCATCGGGCGCGCCGCACGCGGCAGGCTGAGCCCGCGTACCACGCCGATGCCCATCTCCCACAGCTTCACCGTCAGCGCGTAGCGGACGCCGTCTTCCTCCTGCTTCGCGTAGCCGTGACGCACCAGCGTATCCAGCAGGCGATACACAGTGCTCTTGTTGATCTGCAATTCGCGCCCAAGCTGGCTGACCCCGACCGGCCCATTGGCCCCGGCCAGCGCCTCGATAAGCTGCAAAGCCTTCTCCACCGTGACGGACATCGGGGTCAGGCAGCCTGCGCGGAGAGAAGGCGGTTCATCGGATCATTCCTGGCGAGCATGGGCATTGATGTTTCAAATATAGGAACGGCGTTGCAAATGGAATGGGATCGCTGCATGCTCCCCCTGCTGTCACCGCATAAGGCCGCATGATGCCGCTTGATCCCACGGGGCTCATGGCCCTCTCCATACCGCCGCGCAACGTCGTTTACGCCGGCCGTGACAGCCTGCTCTATGCGCTGACGGTCGGCATGGCTGCGGGAGGAGAGGCCGACGACCTGCCCTTCGTGTGGGAGAAGGCACAGCGCATCGTTCCCAGCATGGCGACCATGCTGGCCTTCGACGATTCCTGGCTGGATGCAGCAGGCATTGACCTGAAGCAGGTGGTGCATGGGGCGCTGGACCTGCACTTCCACGCCCCCCTGGCCCCGGAAGGCGAAGCGCTCACCGAAGCTCGCATCACCGGGCTGGATGACAAGGGTGCCGGCAAGGCCGGGCTGGTGTTCGTGGAAACCGTGCTGAGCCAGGGTGGCCGGCCGGCCTGCACGCTTCTCTCCACCATCTTCGTGCGGGGGGCCGGGGGCTTCGGCGGACCGGCCGGCGAACAGGTCAAGGCCCAGAAAATGCCGGAGGGTCCACCACAGACCACCTCCAGCACCCCCACCGCCCCTAACCAGGCGCTGCTGTTCCGCCTGTTGGGGGACCGCAACCCGCTGCATGTGGACCCGGAGTTGGCGCGGCAGGTGGGTTTCGACCGTCCCATCCTGCATGGCGCCTGCACCTTCGGCATTGCCTGCGCTGAAGTGCTGCGGCTGTTCTGCGAGCAGGACCCCACGCGCCTGCGCCGCTTCGCGGCGCGCTTCGCGGGACCGCTTTATCCAGGCGAGACGCTGGCCTTCTCCTTTTGGCGCAGGGACGGTTCCATCTGCTTCCGCGCCCATGCCGCCGAGCGCGAGGCCATCGTGCTGGATAATGGCCTGGCCGAACTGGCAGGCTGAACACCATGCCCGCGGAGACAGGGACCATAGAGTCAGGGCCGGCGGCGCCCCTCCTGTTCACCCACTGGGGCGCCTACCGCGCCACGGTGGAGAATGGACGGCTGCAGGCTCTGGAAGGCCTTGAGGGCGACCCCTCCCCCTCTCCGATCGGCCAGTCCATCCCCGGCGTGCTGGACGATGCCATGCGTATCCGCCAACCCATGGTGCGCGCGGGCTGGCTGGAGCATGGCCCAACAAGCCGTGACCAGCGCGGGCGGGACGCCTTCGTGCCGGTCTCCTGGGAGACGGCTACGGCGCTGGTCGCCGGCGAAATCAGCCGCGTTGTGGCGCAGCATGGCAACAGCGCCATCTTCGGCGGCTCCTATGGCTGGGCCAGTGCCGGGCGCTTCCACCATGCGCAGAGCCAGCTGCACCGCTTCCTGAACACCTGCGGCGGCTACACCTACTCGGTGAACACCCACAGCTACGCGGCGGCGGAAGTGCTGCTGCCGCACATCATCGGCAGCCAGGACGGGCTGATTGGCCGCCACACGCCCTGGCCCGTGCTGGAGCGCCACACGAAGCTGATGGTGATGTTCGGCGGCATGCCGATCAAGAACACCCAGGTCTCGGCAGGCGGTGTCGGCCACCATGATGTCGGCGCCCATCTGCGCCGTTGCCGTGCGGCGGGCATGGATTTCGTCAATATCGGCCCGCTGCGCGACGATGCCATGGCCGAGCTGAATGCGGAGTGGATCGCCCCCCGCCCCAATACCGACACGGCGATGATGCTGGCCCTGGCCCATACGCTCTGGGCGGAAGGGCTGCATGACCGCGCCTTCCTCGACCGCTACACCACCGGCTTCGAGCGCTTCCTGCCCTTCCTGACGGGCGAGTCCGACGGCCAGCCCAAGGATGCCGACTGGGCCGCGCGCATTTGCGCCGTGGAGCCAGAGAACATCCGCGCCCTGGCGCGGCGCATGGCGGCCACCCGGACGATGATCGCCGTCGCCTGGTCCCTGCAGCGCGCGGATCATGGAGAGCAGCCGCTTTGGGCAGCCATCGCGCTGGCCGCCATGCTGGGACAGATCGGCCTGCCGGGCGGCGGCTTCGGCTTTGGCTATGGTGGCAGCAACCGCATCGGCCACGCGCCGCATGGCTTCTCCTGGCCCGCGCTGCCGCAAGGGCGCAACCCGGTACGGGATTTCATCCCCGTCGCGCGGGTGGCGGATATGCTGCTGCATCCCGGCGAGCCTTTCGACTATGACGGGCAAAGGCGGAACTATCCCGATATCCGCCTCGTCTACTGGACCGGTGGCAACCCTTTCCACCATCAGCAGGACCTGAACAAGCTTGCCGCTGCCTGGAAGAAGCCGGAGACGGTAGTGGTGCATGAGCCCTGGTGGAACGCCCTGGCCAAGCATGCGGACATCGTTCTTCCTTGCACCACCTCGGCAGAGCGCAACGACCTCGGCATCGCCACGGGAGAGGCGCATCTCTTCGCCATGCGTCAGATCGTCGAGCCGGTGGGCGAGGCCCGCAGCGATTTCGACATTCTGGCAGGCATTGCCGAGGCTCTTGGCAAGGGCGAGGCCTTCACCGATGGCCGGGATGAGATGGGCTGGGTGCGGCATCTCTACGCCCTGGCCCGCCAGCGTGCCGCCGCGCATGAGCTGGACCTGCCGGACTTCGAGAGCTTCTGGCGGGATGGCCACATCCGCCTGCCGCAGGCGCCGCAGAACATCAGCCTGTTGCAGGCCTTCCGCGAAGACCCCGTTGCCGCACCGCTCGAAACCCCCTCAGGTCGCATCGAGATCTTTTCCGAAGCCATCGCCGGCTTCGGCTATGCGGACTGTCCCGGCCACCCCGTTTGGCTGGAGCCGGCGGAATGGCTCGGCGCCCCGCGCTTTCCGCTGCATCTCATCTCCAATCAGCCTCGCACGCGGCTCCACAGCCAGTACGACCATGGCAGTGTCAGCCGCGGCTCCAAGGTGGCGGACCGCGAGCCGGTGCTGCTGCACCCCCAGGATGCCGCGGAGCGTGGCATTACCGACGGTATGCTGGTGCGGCTGTTCAACGACCGGGGTTCCTGTCTGGCTGGCGCCGTGCTCAGCGAGGCGGTGATGCCTGGCGTCGTGCAACTGGCCACCGGCGCCTGGTGGGACCCGGATGAGGATGGGCTGGACCGCCACGGCAACGCCAATACGCTGACCCTGGATATCGGCACCTCCGCCCTTTCCCAGGCACCGGTGGCCCACACGGCCCTGGTGCAGGTGGAGCCCTTCACGGCCCCGCCACCACCGCTTCACGCCTTCACGCCGCCGAAGATCCTGGAGCCGCGCGCATGATCGAAAGCCTGCAAGAGCTGGTCGCCCGCATTTTCAATGGTGCCAAGCTGGTGGTGCCGCCGGACTATAGCGGCGTGGCCGTGGCCGCCACGCGCGCCCTGGCGGAGCGCGGGGTGAAGGATTTGCATCTCGTCGCCGCCCCTTCCTCTGGAATCCAGGCGGATCTGCTGATCGCCGCTGGCTGCGTGTGCACCATGGAGGCCGCCGCCGTCACCCTGGGCGAGTTCGGCACCGCGCCCGCCTTCAACGCCGCCGTGCGCAACGGCACCATTCGCATGCTGGATTCCACCTGCCCTGCGCTGCATGCCCAGTTGAATGCCGCCGAGAAGGGCCTGCCCTTCATTCCCCTGCGCGGGCTGATCGGCAGCGACGTGCTACGGCACCGCACGGATTGGAAGACCATCCAGAACCCCTTCTCCGAGCAGCCGGATCCCATCGTGCTGCTGCCCGCGATCAACCCGGATTTCGCCCTGTTCCACGCCGCCGCCGCAGACCGGGAAGGCAATATCTGGGTCGGCCGCCGGCAGGAGCTGACGGTGATGGCGCACGCCTCTCGCCAAACACTGGTGACGGTGGAGCGCGTGCTCGACACCTGCTTCTTCGACCGGGAGGAGATCGTGGCCGGGGTATTGCCCTCTCTCTACGTCACCGCCATCGCCGTCGCGGAACGCGGCGCCTGGCCGCTGGGTGTCGATGAGGAATATGCGCCGGATGCCGAGGCGCAGGCCCGCTACGCCAAGGGTGCGCTGTTCATGGAGACCGTGTGATGGACGCCGCCCTGCTCATCAACGCCATTGCCGGGCTCATTGGTGATGCGCGGCATGTCGCGACAGGCGCGCTCTCGCCGATCCCGATGGCAGCCGCCATGCTGGCGCGCCGGCGCTCGGGCGGAAAGATGCGCGTGACGGTGCTGGGCTCCCGCCGCAACAGCCGCTTCACCAACGGCGCGAAAGAGCTGTTCGACAGCGCGGCACAGGGCCGCATCGATGTCTTCTTCCTCTCCGGTGCGCAGATCGACGGCGAGGCGAATATCAACCTGCTGAGCATCGGCGATTACGAACGGCCCAAGGTTCGCTTCTCCGGCTCCTTCGGCTCGCCCTATCTCTACATGCTGGTGCCGCGCGTCATCCTGTTCCGTCCAGAGCACGACCCGCGCGCGCTGGTACCGAAGGTGGATTTCATCAGTGCGCCCGGCTGGAGCGAGCCGGAAGTCTATCGCCCCGGCGGCCCGCAGGCGCTGGTGACGGGAAAATGCCTGTTCGACTGGCGCAAGGATGAACGCCGCTTCGCGCTGCGCAGTGTGCATCCCGGCGAGAGCGCGGAGAGCATCCGCGCGGCTACCGGCTTCGATTACGCGGAGCCCGACAAGGTTCCCACCACGCCGCAGCCGGACGCCACGCTGCGCGCCGAGATCCGCGATCTCGTCCGCGGCGAAGTCGCCGAGGTCTACCCCCGTTTCGCCGAGGAATTCGCCATCTGACGCGTTCCTCACGGTCTCTTCCAACACAAGGTCCACCATGACCGAGCAGGACTACTGGGCGCGGAAGCGCGTCCTCATCACGGCCGGCGCTGCCGGCATCGGCCTTGCCATGGCGAAGGCTTTTCTCGACAAGGGCGCCCAGGTCTGGATCTGCGACGTCGCTGACGACAAGCTGGCCGAGGCCGCCGCCAGCCTGCCGGGCCTTGGCACCATGCATTGCGATGTTTCCGACCCTGCGCAGGTGGATGCCTTCGTTGCCGCCGCTGTCGAGGCCATGGGCGGGCTGGATTTCGTCATCAACAATGCCGGCATCGCCGGGCCTGCCGCGCCCGTCGAGGATATCTCGACCGAGGATTGGGTTCGCACCCATGCCATCAACGTCAATGGCCAGTTCTTCGTCGCCCGCGCCACGGTGCCGCATCTGAAGAAGAATGGCTGGGGCTCCATGGTCTGCATGGCGTCCGTGGCGGGGAAGTTCGCTTTCCCGCTGCGCTCGCCCTATGCCAGCAGCAAGGCGGCGGTGATCTCCTTCGCGCGCGGCCTCTCCGTCGAGCTTGGCCCCCACAAGATCCGCGTCAACGCGATCACGCCCGGCGTGGTGAATGGCGAGCGTATCCGCCGCGTCTTCACCGACCGCGCCGCCACCAAGGGCATCACCTATGAGGAGATGGAGCAGATCGCGCTGCGCGCCGTCTCCCTGAAAACCGCTGTAGAGCCCGAGGAAATCGCGGAACTGGCGCTCTATCTCTGCTCGCCCGCGGCGCGCGCCATCACCGGGCAGGTGATGAGCATCTGCGGTGGCCTGGAATATACGGAGTAAGAATGATGGCGAAGTCCCAGAAGGTTATCATCACCTGCGCCATCACCGGCGCCTCCCACACCCCCACCATGTCGCCCTACCTGCCGGTGACGCCGAGCGCCATCATCGAGCAGGCGGCCGAGGCAGCGGAGGCCGGTGCCGCCATTCTCCATCTGCATGCGCGGGACGAGAAGACCGAGAAGCCGACGGGCGACCTCGATACCTGGTTCCACATCCTGCGTGGCCTGAAGCAGCGCACCAATGCCGTGCTGAACATGACAACCGGCGGCAGCACTTTCATGAGCATCGAGGACCGCCTGGCCGCGCCGCTCGCCGCCAAGCCGGAGCTGTGCTCCTGCAACATGGGCTCGATGAATTTCGGCTCCTATCCCATGATCCCGAAATACAAGGGCAAGTGGAAGCACGACTGGGAAGAGGATTACCTGGAGGCCAGCCGCGGCGCGATCTTCCGCAACACCTTCGCGGATATCGAGACCATTCTGGACAAGCTCGGCGCAAACGGCACGCGCTTCGAGTTCGAGTGCTATGATGTCGGCCACCTCTACAATCTCGCGCACATGCTGGATCGTGGGCTCGTCAAGCTGCCGATGTTCGTGCAGCTCATTGTCGGTACGCTCGGCGGCATCGGCGCGGATCCGGAGAATCTCGTCTTCATGAAGAAGACCGCCGACAAGCTGTTCGGCGACAATTACCGCTGGTCCGTCCTCGCCGGCGGCCGTCACCAGCTGAACATGGCCACCATGGCGGCGACCATGGGCGGCAATGTGCGCGTGGGCATGGAGGACAGCCTCTATGCCGGCAAGGGCAAGCTGGCCACCAGCAACGCCGAGCAGGTGCGCATCATCCGCGGCATCCTGGAGAGCCTGTCCATGGAGATCGCGACGCCGGATGAGGCACGTGAGATCCTGGGCTTGAAGGGCGGCGACCAGACCGCTTTCTGAGGCGGCGTGAGGCCGGGGTACTCAGACCCCGGCCTTCCCCCACTCCGCCACCTGCAACGAGCGCCAGTCGATCTTGTTGCTGCCGGAGCGCGGCAGGCTTTCCACGAATTCCACCAGCCGTGGCACCTTGTACGCGGCCATCACGCCACGCGCCCATTCCATGAGCCCGGCTGCATCCAGCTTCTCTCCGGGCCGCAGCACGACGAAGGCCTTCACCGTCTCGCCCCTGTAGGAATCCGGTGCGGAGATGACGCAGCATTCCTGAATGGCCGGATGATGATAGAGCGTCGCCTCGCACTCGGCGGGCCAGACCTTGTAGCCGCTGACACTGATCATTCGCTTCAGCCGGTCGACGGTGTAGAAATACCCTTCCTCGTCCACGCGTCCGAGATCGCCGGTGCGAAGGAAGCGAAGACCATCGCGATGGATAAATGCCTCGCTATCGGTTTCCGGGCGGTTCCAGTATCCACGCATGACCTGCGGTCCGGCGATGATGATCTCACCCACCTCCCCTGCCGGCAACTCTTCCAGGGTCTCCGGGTCGATGATGCGTGAGACGGTATTCTGGATGGTGATGCCCATGCATTGCGGCTTTGGCCGCTCCGGCGGGTTCAGGTGTGTCGCAGCAATGGTCTCGCTGAGACCATAGCCTTCCACAAATTTCAGTCCCCAGCGGCGTTCCAGCTTTTCGGCCACCGCTGTAGGCATGGTGGAGCCGCCTCCCGTCAGCACGCGCAGCTTCGAGAAGGCACGTTCGTCGAAATTCGGCGAGGCGAGCACATCGACGACCATGGTCGGCGCCGCGCTCCAGATTGTCACGCCATAACGCGTGAACAGCGGCGAGATCAGATCCCTGTCCCAACGCGCCATGATGACGACCGTGGCGCCGGATACGACACACCCATTCATGGAAACCTGCATGCCGGCGACATGAAACATCGGCATGAAGCCGGTCACCACCGTATCATCGTCATAACGGTACCAGGCGGCCTGCGCGATGGCGGTGAACAGCGTACTGGCATGAGTATGCGCACAGGCCTTCGGCTTGCCCGTAGTGCCGGACGTGTAGGGCATGACGCAGAGGTCATCCTGCGTGGCGTCATCCGGGCGCGGCGCCCGCGTCTCCGCCAGCGCCTCGGCCCAGGCAATGCCACCCGGCGGCAGAACAGGCGGCAGCACGCTCTCCGCCATCACGGGCGGCAGCCGGAAGAGCGGCGGCTGCGGCAGCTCATCGGCGTAGCTGGCAATGACGACATGCTCCAGCGGCGCCGGCATCAATCCCGCGAACCGGTCCAGCAGTTCCGCACCCACCAGGGCAATGCGTGCACCGCTGTCCTGGCAGAGATAGGCCAGCTCGGCAGCCATGTTCATGGGATTTACCGGGACCACCACGCCGCCGGCCCGGACGATCGCCTGGAAGGCGGTGACGAAATGCGGCGAGTTCTGCATGTCCAGCAGTACCCGGTCACCCTTCCGCAGGCCACAGCGATGCTGCAGGAAGCCCGCCAGCCGCTCCACCCGCGCCAGCAGTTCCGCGAAGCTCAGCTCGGCGCCATAAAAAACCAGCGCCGTATGGTGCGGCCGCCGCGCTGCCGACAGCCGCAAGGCCTCACCCAGATTACGCGGCATGGCCCCGACATGCTGCGGCACGCCGGCCGGCCAGAAGGGCGGTTCCGACTGCTGCGTCATGCGAAGGCCCTCTTACGTGTTTCTGATATAGAAACGCGGTTTCAGATTGAGCCAGTATCGCGGCCCGGCCTCAGCCTGTCCAGCGTGGAGGCCGCTTCTCGATGAAGGCGCGCGGCCCCTCCACGCGGTTGGGAGAGGCCCTCATGCGCCGATACGCCGGAAGGTCGCCATGGCGCATCTCGGCATAGGCCTCCCGCACCGGGAGGTGCGATGTGCGCTGCACGATTTCCTTCGTTGCCGCCACGGATGTCGGCGCCGCGGCGCAGATGGCGCGCGCCAGTTCCAGCGCCGCCTCCAACACCTGCCCGGCAGGCACGACACGATTGACGAAGCCGTGGCGGTGCAGTTCATCGCTGGTGGCAGGGCGGCCCGTGAGCAGCAATTCCATGGCCAGCATCGGCGGCAGGCGACGCGGGGCGCGGATTGCCCCTCCGCCTTCCGCCACCAGCCCATGGCGCACTTCCGGCAGCACGAAGCGCGCGCCTTCCGCCGCCACGACCAGATCGCAAGCCAAGGCCAGCTCAAAGCCGCCGCCGCCAGCGGTGCCATTCACCGCCGCGATCACGGGCTTCACCAACCCCCACCGTTCGGTGAGGCCCATATAGCCACCGCTGCCGAAGCCGTTTTCGTCATCCCGTCCGGCAGCGACCTCCTTCAGATCCCACCCCGCCGAGAAGAATCGCTCCCCACCGCCGGTGATAATGCACACCAGCAGCGAGGGATCCGTCTCGAACCGGGTGAAGGCCGCATCGAGGCCGTCGCTCATCACCTGGTCGATGGCATTCGCCGGCGGGCGATCCATCGTGATGACGAAAATCCTCTCCTCGACGACCTTGGTGCGGATCATCCCGCACGCGCCGCATTGTTGTAGGCATAGGCCTTGCAGACGATCTTCCAGCCATCGGCGAACTTCACCAGCAGCAACTCATCCACGAAATGGTTGGGCGCCAGGGCATCCTTCACCCGCACATGCGCCGTGGTCGGGCTGGCGATGGTGGCGCTCACCACCTCATCGAAGCGCTGGTCATTGCGGGAAGCGGGAGCGACACGGCCCGCCACGCGCTGCATATAGCTCTCGAAATCCAGCGCCGCCTCGTTGCCACCCTCGGCCGTGAAAAGCTGTGCCTGGGGGTGGAAGATGGCGCGGAACCCCTCCACGCTGCCATTGTACAGCGCGTCGAAGTAACCCTGCACCACGGCCAGCACCTGTTCACGCTCGGTCATTCCCGTTCCCGCCTTCCGTCATGTGTCCACGATGGGCAAGGTCGAGCCTGCCAGCCGCGATGTCCAGCAGGACAGCATCAGCCTGGCCGGTTCAACAGGATGATGGCGTGGTCCCCCGTCACCACCACGGTGCCATCCGCCTTCACCAGAGAGCCGCGCTCCGTGGCCACGCCGCGCCCGGGCTTGGAGCTCGGCCGCTTCTCCACCAGTTCCAGCCGCAGCCGCACTTCATCCCCCGGCTCCAGCGGTGCCAGGAAGCGCACCTTGTCCCAACCGAGGGAAGCGATGACGCTACGGTCGAACCCGCCCATCCGCGCCTTCAGCCCCTCCACCAGCGCGAGGGCGAACAACCCATGCGCGATCCGCCCCCGGAAGCCGGCAGCCCGGGCAAATTCCTCATCCATATGGACGGGGTGATCCTCGCCCGTCAGCGCCGCGTACCGGTCGATATCCTCCACCGTGATGCGGCGCGGCGGGCTTTCCAGCACCCTCCCGGGCTCGAAATCCTCGAACCAGATCTGTTCGCTCATAGGGTGCCCGCCTCCTGCGGCATGGGAAGGCGCGGAATGGCGGCCAGCAGGCTGCGCGTGTAATCATGCGCCGGGTTGTTGAACACCTGCTCGGCCGGACCGCTTTCCACCACCTGGCCCTTATGCATCACCAGAATGCGGTCGCAGAGCAGCCGCACGACGTTCAGGTCGTGGCTGACGAACAACTGCGCCACTCCCTCCTGCCGCCGCAGCCGCGTCAGCAGCTTCAGCACCACGGCCTGGACGGAGACATCGAGCGCGCTGGTCGGCTCGTCCAGTACCAGCAGGCGAGGTTCCACCGCCATGGCGCGGGCGATGCCCACGCGCGCCTTCTGGCCGCCGGAAAGCTGGTGCGGGTAGCGCGGCAGCAATGCCAGCGGCAACCCCACCTGCGCCGCCGCCCGCTCTACCCGCTGGCGCAGCAAGGCGGTGCCCTCGCGCGGCATAAGCTGCTTCACCGGATCGGCAATGGCATCGAACACGCTGAAGCGCGGGTTCAGGCTTTCCGTCGGGTCCTGGAACACCATCTGGATCTGCCGTCGCTGCGGCATGCGCGCAAAACGCCCGGGCGCGATGCGGTGAATCGGCTCGCCATCCAGCAGTACCTCGCCCTCATCCGGCTGGATCAGGCGGCAGATCATGCGCGACAGCGTGGACTTGCCGCAGCCCGACTCCCCCACCAGCCCCACGGCTTCACCAGGCTGGATGGCCAGCCCCACACCACCAACAGCCTGCAACCGCTCCGTATTCCGCCGCCACCAAAACAGGCCGGGGCGGGAGAGCGCATAACTCTTGCGCAGCCCGCGCACTTCCAGCACCGGCGGGCCGCTGGTGGGCGCACGGGGCGGCGCCGGCGCAACCGGCTCCTCCTCCGGCACCAGATCTTCGATCCGGTCCACCGAGGACGGCGTGCTGCGCAGCAGGCGCTGGGTATAGGGATGGCGCGGCCGCGCGAAGATCTCACTGACCGGGGCATCTTCAACCACCTTACCCGTCTGCATCACCACGATGCGGTCGCAGTACTGCGATGCCAGGGCGAGATCGTGGGTGATGAGGATGGAGCCCACGCCACGCGCGCGCACCGCATCCCGGAACAGGTCCATCACCGCCGCCTGGGTGGTGACATCCAGCCCCGTGGTCGGCTCATCGGCAATCAGCAGGCGCGGCGCGCAGGCCAGTGCCATGGCGATGCCGATGCGCTGGCACATGCCGCCCGAGAGCTCGAAGGGATAGGCCGAGGCCCGCCGCTCCGGCTCCGCGATGCGCATCTGCCGCAACGCCTCCAGCACCCGCTCGCGAATAACGGCGGGCGGCGCCGGGTCGTGCCGCGCGATGACGTCGGCGATCTGCGCGCCCACCGGGCGGATGGGATTCAGGGCGGTGCGCGGGTTCTGGAAGACGATGGACATCTCCGCCCCGCGCAGCTCGTTCAGCGCCGCCTGCCCCAGCCGCAGCACATCCCGCCCGCCGAAGATCGCCTGCCCGCCTGTGACGCGTGCGGAAGCCTCCAGCAGCCCCAGCACGGAATAGGCCGTCACCGACTTGCCGGAGCCACTCTCCCCCACGATGCCCAGCATCTCGCCCGGCGCAACCTCGAAAGAAACACCGCGCAAAGCAGGCACGATGCCCGAACGGGTGCGGAACTCGACCGAGAGGTCGCGCACCGACAGCAAGGCGTCGCTCACGTGCGGCTCCGGGGATCGACGATGTCCCGCAGCCCATCGCCCAGCAGGTTGAAGCAGAAGACAGCCAGCATCAGCGCGGCACCAGGAAAGGCCGCGATCCACCAGCGGCCGGAGACGATGAACTGCGCGCCCTCCGCCACCATGATTCCCCATTCAGGCGTCGGCGCCCGCACGCCCAGGCCGATAAAGGACAGGCCCGCCGTGTTCAGCACCGCCCAGCCGAGATTGACCGAGGCCTGCACGACCAGTGACGGCAGGATATTGGGCAGCAGGAACACCCGCAGGATGCGCGCATGGCCGGAGCCGCCGACGCGGGCGGCCTCGATATAGCCCATGTCCCGCCGGATACTGGTCTCGGCACGCGCGAGGCGGATGTAGAAAGGCAGGTTGATCACCGCCGTCGCATAGACGACGGAGGAGACGGAATTGCCCAGCGCCGCCACCATGGCCATGGCCAGCACGAAAAGCGGGAAGGCCATCAGCACGTCGGTCGCGCGGCTTGCCGCCGTGTCCAGCCAGCCCCGAAAATATCCCATGGCGGCACCGAGCACCGACCCAATCGCCATGGACAGCAGCACGGCCGCAAAGGCGATGGACAGATCCAGCCGCGCCGCGACGACGACGCGGGAGAACACGTCCCGTCCCAGTTGGTCCGTGCCAAACCAATGCGCGGCGGAGGGCGCCTGCAAGGCCACCGATGTATTGGTGGCGATGGGATCATACGGCACCAGGGACGGGCCCAGCACGGCACAGCCAAGCAGCACCGCCAGCATCACCAGCGCGAGCAGCGTCACCGGATTCCCGGCCAGGACGTAGCGCAGCAGAGAGAGCTTCTCACGCATGCTGGAACAGCCCCGTGCGCGGGTCGATCACCGCATAGGCAAGGTCGATGACGAGGTTCACCAGCACGAAGATCGTCGCCATCAGCAGCATGAAGCCCTGGACCGGCGCGTAATCCAGCGCGATGAGAGAGTCGAGCGCATAGGACCCCACGCCCGGCCAGGCAAACACACGCTCCACCAGGACATTGGCCCCGAGCATGTTGGAGAAGACCATGCCCAGCGTGGTCACGATCGGCAGAAGGGCATTTCGCAGCGCATAGGAAAAGATGATCTTCCGCCGCCGCAGTCCGTTCGCGCGCGCGGTGCGAATGAACTCGCTGCCCAGTACGCCGAGCATGGAGGCGCGGGTCATTCGCGCCAGCGGCGCGAGGGCGAACAGCGCCATCGTCACCGCCGGCAGCACGATCTGCCGGGCGGCTGCAACGAAGCCCTCACTGTCTCCGGCCAGCAGCGTGTCGATCAGCAGGAAGCCGGTGACGGCGGGCGGCGGAATGGCGAAAGGGTCGATCCGGCCGATCGGCTCCGGCGCCGTGCCCAGCTGGTAGTAGAAGATATAGATCAGCAGCAGGCCCGTGACGAAGGTGGGCAAGGAAACCCCCGCCGTGCTGAGAAGGCGGCATGCATGGTCGATGATCGAGCCCGGGCGCAACGCGGCGGCGATGCCGAGCGGCACCGCAACCAGCACCGCCAGCGCGAAAGCCACCAGCGTCAACTCGGCGGAGGCCGGTAGAAGCCGCAGCAGGTCCACCGCCACGGGCTGCCCGCTGCCGATGGAGTTGCCAAGGTCGCCTCTCAGCAACTGCCCCGTATAGATCAGGAATTGCTGCCAGAGCGGCAGGTCCAGCCCCAGCTTCTGCCGCACCGCCTCGATGGTGGCGGCATCGGCCGTCACGCTATTGGCGAAGAACACTGCCGGATCGCCAGGCAACAGCCGCGTCAGCACGAAGGCCGCGACGACGACCCCGAACAAGGTCGGCACAACACCCAGCAGGCGCCGGAGCAGGAACGCCATGCCGGGGCTCAGCCGCGCTTCAGGGTGCGCAGCTCAAGCTGGCGATGGAAGAGGTACTTATATCCGCTGACGGATTGCTGCATTCCCGTATCCAGCGCCGGCTGCCACAGCAGGATGATCGGAATGTCCTGCTTCGCCAGGGCGATCATCCGCTTTACATCTGCATCATAGACGGCCTTGTCCGTCTCGTAGCGGGTCTTGTCCACCAGCGCCTGGAACTCCGGGTTGTTGTAGCTGCCGAAATTCCAACGCGTCGGGCCATGGTAGAAGATGCGGAAGAAGTAGTCCGGGTCCGAGAAATAGGATGCCGAGGCCTCGAAGAAGAACGGCACCTCCTTGTTCTGCAGCCGCGTGCCGAGCTGCCCCCCCGGCACCTTCTCGATCGTCACTCGGATGCCGATCTTGCCCAGCGCCTCCTGCACCAGCAGGGAGACCGGCTCCGCCACCGTGGCAAGGGAAAGCTCAAAGCTGAAGGTCGTGTCGAAGCCATTGGCGTGCCCGGCTTCGGCGAGCAGGGCGCGCGCCTTTTCGAGATCCGTGCTGTAGCCCAGCGGTTGCGGAAACGCCGTGCCATCCGCCTCGTTCGGCGTGCCACCGAACAGGGGCTGGCCGCGCTTGAACAGGGCAGCCTCGAACATCTGCTGGTAAGGTAGCGCGTAGGCGATGGCCTGGCGCACCTTCACATTGTCGAAGGGCGGCTTGGCGCTGTTCATGCCGATGAACTGGAAGGCGCCCGCCATCGGCACGCCCACCACCTTCACCTTGCCCGCCTGCGCGATGGAAACGGCATCCTGCGGCGGCAGGTCCTGGACGATATCCGCGTCCCCCCGCTCCAGCGAGCTGCGGCGGGACTGGGCATTGGGCACCATCTGCCACAGCACGCGGCGGAAGCCAGGCAGCGTGCCACTTTTCCAATTGTCGAAGCGGGAGAGCGTCAGGCTCTGGCCGGGCACATGGTTCTCAAGCCGGAAGGCACCACCGCCCGCCACATTGGTCTTCAGCCATTCCGTCGCCCAGGGGTCGGACGCCGTGGCATGGGATTTCGCCAGCCTGGAATTGAAGATGGTGGGATAGGTGCCCGCCAGGTTCGGCAGGGTGAAGCGGTCCGGCTGCGGCGTGGTGACACGCACCGTGTGCTGGTCCACCACCACGAACTGGTCCGGGCTCGTCAGCGAACCGGTGCTGAACTGCGACTTGCCGACGGGAATGGCGAGTACCCGGTCCAGCGACCACTTCACATCCTCGGCCGTCACGGGCGAGCCATCATGGAAGGTGGCATCCCGGCGCAGATGCAGCGTGATGGTCTTCTTGTCCTCGGAGACCTCGAAGCGTTCGGCCAGCTCGCCCTCGATGGTATAGTAGTCGTAATAGAGCGTGCCGTCCGGCCGGGTCTGCGTGCCGAAGCGCAGCAGGCGGTCGTAAGTGTTCCAGTGCAGCTGGATGGCGTTGCGATTCACGCCGAGGCCGATGGAATCGAAGCTGTTGGGCCCCGCCTCGCTGAGCACCCGCAGGCTTTCGGCGCGTGTTTGCGCCTGCGCCCATCGCATCGGCATCAGGCCGGTCATCCCCGCCGCCGCAGCCAGCCTTCCGAAATCACGACGACGCATCGTTAATACTCCATTTCAGCGAATGGAAAATGTTTGATACGCGGCTTATGCCCCACCATTGACAGGGCCGGAAGCCCTCGGAAAATATGAAACAGCGTTTTTAGAATTGAAACAAGCGGAGATCCCACATGGATCTGGCGGTCGAGGACGATCTCAGCCTGCTCGCGGAAGGCGTCCGCGCCTTCGTCGAGACGGAGCTTGTGCCCCATGAAGAGCTGGTCGAGCGGCTGGACGCCGTGCCGGACGACCTGTTCCGCCAGATCCAACAGAAGGCGCTGGCCGCCGGCTTCTACGCCCTGAACATGCCGGAGGAGCATGGCGGCGGCGGGCTCGGCGCCCGCGAACGCTCGGTCTGCGAGATCGAATTCGGCCGTGTCAGCCGCGCCCTGGGTGTCATCTGCAACCGCCCTGCCCCCATTCTGAAAGCCTGTACCGGCGACCAGATCGAAGCCTATCTGAAGCCGACCATCCGTGGCGAGCGTTGGGAATGCTTTGCCTTGACCGAGCCCGGCGCCGGCTCCGACGCCCGTGCCATCAGCACCCGGGCCGTGAAGGACGGGGATGACTACCGGATCACCGGCACCAAGCAGTTCATCACCATGGCGCTGCGGGCAGATTTCATCATCGTCTTCGCCGTGACCGGCACGGACGAGACGCCACGCGGCCCGCAAAAGCGCATCACCGCCTTCCTGGTGGACAAGGCCACGCCGGGGATCGAGGTCTCGCCCATCGCCGTGCTGTCGAATCGTGGGATGAAGTCCTGCATGATCTCCTTCGACGATGTGCGCGTGCCCGCGCGCAACATCCTGGGGGAAGAAGGCGGCGGCTTCGCCATTGCCAAGAACTGGATTTTCTCGGGTCGCGTCATGCTGGCGGCGAATTGCGTGGGCCTGGCCGAGCGCGCCATGGGCATGGCCGCCAAATACGCGAATGAGCGGGTGGCCTTCGGCAAGCCGATCGGGCAGTTCCAGGGCACCGCCTTCAAGCTGGCCGACATGGCCATGGAAATCCACGCCACCAAGCTGATGGTGAAGGATGCCGCGGCGAAGATGGATGCCGGCACCATCACCCAGCGCGAAGCGTCCCAGGTCAACCTCTTCGGCTCGGAGATGGTCGGCCGCGTCACCGATAACGCCCTGCAAATCCTGGGCGGCATGGGCGTGACGAAGGAGCTGCCGCTGGAGCGCTTCTGGCGTGACGCGCGCGTGGAGCGGATCTGGGAAGGCACCTCGGAAATCCACCGCGACATCATCTCGAAGGACGTGCTGCGGGAGTTCCGCTCGTGAGCGATGCGCCTTCCCGCATCAAACTCGTCGAGAACGGGCCGATTCTCGAGATTACCTTCGACCACCCGCCCGCCCATGCCTTCGACCAGCGCGCCAGCCGCGACCTGAACGCCGCCTTCGCGCGGTTGCAGGACACGCCGCATCTACGCTGTGCCATCATCACCGCCACCGGCGACCGCATCTTCTCCGCAGGATGGGACCTGAAGGCCGTGGCCGCGGGCGATGTCGGCGAGGATTTCGGCGAATATGGCTTCATGGGGCTGGAGCGCTCCAACCTCACCAAGCCGCTGATCGTCGCCATCAACGGCCTCGCGGTGGGCGGTGGCTTCGAATTGTCGCTGATGGCGCATATGATCATCTGCGCTCCACATGTCGAATTCGCCCTGCCCGAGTTGCAGCGCGGCTTCATCCCGGAGGCCGGCGGGCTCTGGCGGGCCCTGCGCCGCCTGCCCCAGAACATCGCCTATGAGCTTCTGCTCACCGGCCGCCGCATGTCGGCGGAAGAAGGGCTGCGCCTTGGCTTCGTCAACCGCATCGTGCCGCGCGATCAGCTGATGGATGCAGCGCGGGAGATGGCGACGCGGATCACCGCCAGCGCCCCCCTGGCCGTCGAGGCCTTCCTCGAGATCGCCCACGCCACCGAGACGCTGCCGGACCGGGAGGCCTTCGCAAAAATGCGCTCCGGCCTGCCCGCCCATCGCCGCATGCGCGAATCCGATGATTTCCATGAAGGCCCACGCGCCTTCGCCGAGAAGCGCGCCCCGCGCTGGACCGGACGCTGAGAGGCCGACCATGGATTTCGACCTGAGCGAACAGCAACTCGCCACCCGCGACGCGCTGCGGAACTTCCTGAAGCGGGAATGCCCGATCGAATACGTCCGCGAATGCGACGAGGCCGAGCGCTTCCCCCATGAGCTGTACGCCAAGCTGGCGGAACAGGGCTGGCTCGGCCTGCCGATCCCGGAAGAGTATGGCGGCTCCGGCGGCAGCTGCACCGATCTCGCCGCCTTCCTCGAGGAATTCGCGGCGCATTTCGAGGCTGGTGCGAATATCTTCTATACCACAATCGTCATCGCCACCGACGCCATTAGCCATTTCGGCAGCGAGGAGCAGAAGCGCGACCTGCTGCCCAAGCTGGCGCGCGGCGACATCCGCTTCGCCTTCTCCCTCTCCGAGCCCAATTCCGGCTCGGACGCCGCCGCGCTCCGCACCCGCGCGGTGCTGGATGGCGATGAATGGGTGATCAACGGCCAGAAGATGTTCTGTTCCTGCGCCCAGGTCGCGGACTACATCCTGCTGATGGCCCGCACGGATATCGACGCGCCCAAGCATGACGGCATCACCATGTTCCTGCTGCCGAAGGACACCCCGGGCGTCGAGATCCGCAAGCTGAAGAAGCTGGGCCTGAAGCCCATGGATCTGAACGAGATCTTCCTCACCGATGTCCGCATCCCCAAGGGCAATGTCATCGGCCAGGTCAACAAGGGCTGGCGCAACGTTCTCAAGACGCTGGATTACGAGCGCTGCTGCCTCTCGGCGGTGAATGTCGGCGCCGCGCAGTCCTGCCTGGACAAGGCGCTGACCTACACCAAGGAACGGCAGCAGTTCGGGCAGGCCATCAGCCAGTTCCAGCTCACCCGCGCCAAGCTCGCGGATATGGAAATGGAAATCGATGCCGCGCGGCTGCTGCTCTACCGCAGCGCCACGCTGGTCGATCGCGGCATTCCCAACAACAAGGAATCCGCCGTCGCCAACCTCGCCTCCTCGGAAACCTATGTCCGCGCCGCGCTGAACGGCATGCGCATGATGGGCGGCTGGGGCTATCTGATGGAGTACGACATGCAGCGCCACTACCGCGATTCGAAGCTCGCGGAAATTGGCGGCGGCACCTCGGAAATCCTCCGCATCGTCATCTCACGCGAGATGCTGAAATGACCGTCGATCTGGTCATCGCCAACGGTACCGTTGCCCATGCCGCGGGCGTGGAGAAGGCGGATATCCTGGTGGCCGATGGCCGCATCCTCGGCCTGGCGGAGCCCGGCACCGGGCGCGGCGCGCGGGTGGTCGATGCCACGGACCGCATCGTGCTGCCCGGCGGCATCGATCCGCATGTGCACTTTCTCATCGGCTTCATGGGGCAGCGCAGCGTCTACGATTTCTATTCCGGCACCGTTGCCGCCCTGCGCGGCGGCAACACCACGGTCATCGATTTCGCCCTGCAACGGCGCGGCCGTACCATGATGGACGGGCTGAAGCACCGCCGCGTGCAGGCGGACCGGCATGTCGCCTGCGATTACGGCCTGCACCTCATCGCCACCGACATCAACGCCGCCACGCTGGCGGAGGTGCCCGCCATCGTCGCCGCCGGCGCATCCTCGATGAAGGTCTACACCGTCTATGAGAAGGAGCAGCTGAAGGTCGAGGACGGCCCGCTCCACGACCTCATGGGCGCGCTGGGCGTCGCTGGTGGCATGCTCGGCCTGCATGCGGAGAACGCCTCGCTCATCGACCACGCCATCGCGAAGCATCTTGCGGCGGGCGAGGTGGCGCCGCGCTTCCACGCCCTCTCTCGCCCCGCACTCGCGGAAACCGAGGCCGTGCAACGCGGCCTGCTGCTGGCAGAGGACGCCGGCTGCCCCCTGCACATCTTCCACCTGAATTCCGGCCCGGCGCTCGACCTCATCGAGGCCGCGCAGGCACGCGGCCAGGCGGCCTCGGCCGAGACCTGCACCCACTACCTCGCCCTCACCGCCGAGAGGTATGACCGCGTCGACGGCCATCTCTACGTCATGAGCCCGCCCCTGCGCGATGCCGCCACGCAGGACCGTATATGGCAGGGCGTCGCCAGCGGCTCGCTCGGCGCCGTCACCTCGGACGATGCTTCCTACAGCGCGGAAGCCAAAGCGCTGGGCAAGGATTCCTTCGACCGCATCGCCAATGGCGTGCCCGGCGTCGAGGCCCGCCTGCCCCTGCTCTACACGCTGGGCGTGGAAGCAGGCCGCATCACCCTGCCGCAACTGGTGGAAGCCTGGAGCACCGGCCCCGCCCGCCTCTTCGGCCTGGCGCCGGAAAAGGGCAGCATCACCGTGGGCGCCGACGCGGACCTCGTGCTGATCGACCCGCACACGCGCCGCCGCATGGGGGTGGAAAGCCACTATGGCGCCATCGGCTACAATCCCTATGACGGCATGGACCTCACCGGCTGGCCCAGCATGACCATCCGGCGCGGCGAGATCGCCGTGGAGAACGATACTTTCCTCGGCAAGCCCGGCCAGGGCCGCTTCCTGGTGCGGCGGGCCCGGGCGATATGAGCCGCATCCCCGTCACCCTTGTCACCGGCTTCCTGGGCAGCGGGAAGACCACGCTCATCGCTCACCTGCTCACCCAGCCGGGCTTCGCGGGCACGCTTGTCGTCGTGAACGAATTCGGCGAGGTCGGCATCGACCACGACCTGCTGGAAGCCTCGTCCGACGACACCATCCTGCTCGCCAATGGCTGCCTGTGCTGCACCATCCGCGGCAACCTCGTGGACACGCTGCTGGATGTGCAGGCGCAGGTCGCCGATGGCCGCCTGCGCGCCTTCGACCGCGTGGTGGTGGAAACCTCAGGCGTCGCCGACCCCGCCCCCCTCCTCGGCTTCCTGCTGGGCGAGGCAGCGGTCATGGAGCGCTACCGGCTGGATGCCGTCATCACCACGGTGGACGCCGTGGCGGGCGCCGAGACCCTGGCCCACCAGCCCGAGGCTGCCACCCAGGCCCGCGTGGCGGACAGGCTGCTCCTTACCAAGACCGATCTGGCCGAACCCGCCGCCATCGCCGCGCTGAGCGCCAGGCTGCGCGCCCTGAACCCCACCGCCCCCATCCTGCCCATCATCCAAGGCCAGATCGCGGCTGGCGAGTTGCTCGGCCTGGACAGCCCGGCCCTCCAGGGCTTCTCCGCCTGCGGCCCCGGCTGCACCGATCCTTCCCACGACCACGACCACGACCACGACCACGACCATGCGCACCACACGGATCGCTTCCACGCCACCGTGCTGCACACCGATGCACCGCTCCCGAAGCACGCCATCGAGGCCATCGACGCCGCCATCCGTGGCTGGGCCGGCCTGCAATTGCTGCGGCTGAAAGCCATCCTGCCCGTGGAGGGCGGCGACGTCGCCATCCTTCAAGCCGCGCTGATGGTGGTGCACCCGCCGGAATACCAGCGCGCCACGCATCCCATCGCCGGCCGGCTGGTGCTCATCACGGACAATGTCGATGCGGCGCCGCTGCTTGAGGCCCTCGCCCGCCACGGCCTGCGCACCGCCTGACCACGAAACCCCGCCTGCTAGCGGGCCGGGTCCTTGAGAGGGGCTCTACCCCTCTCAAACTCTCCCCGCCAAAGGCCTGAGGCCTTTGGAAACCCATTTGTTGTGCCTCCCGCCGGAGGGAAGGCAAGGGATCAGTAATTTATTGATCTATAATAAAATTCTCGACTTGAAGGCGTATATTCGCCTTCAATCCAAAGCGCGATCCCCAATAAAATCGCGGGTGCAGGGGATCGCATCCCCTGCCGGGGGAGCTCGAGGGGGCAGAGCCCCTCGATCCCACCCCTCAACCGGCCACAGCCGTCAGCGCCTGGTCGATCGCATCGGTGATACGGTCGATATCCGCCTCGGTCGCGATCAGCGCCGGGCTCAGCGTCAGCGTGTTGTTCAGCCCGGGCAGGGAGCGGTTGGTGGCGCCGATGATCACGCCCAGCTCCATGCACTTCGCCACCACGGCCTGAACCTTCGCCTCGGCCAGCGGCTCCTTGGTCGCGCGGTCGGCCACCAGTTCGGCACCGTAGAACAGGCCGCAGCCACGCACGTCACCGATGACGGGGTGCTTCTCCATCAGTGCCAGCAGGTTGTCGCGCAGGCGGGCACCCATCTTCTCGGTGTTCTCGAGCAGGCCTTCCTCCTCGATGATCCGCATATTCTCCAGCGCCGCCGCCGGGCCGGCCAGGCAGCCACCGAAGGTGGAGATGTCGCGGAAGTAGCTCATCGGGTCCGCGGCATTGTCCTTGAACAGGTTGAAGACCGCCTCGGTCGTCACCGTGCAGGAAATGGCCGCGTAACCGGAAGCCAGGCCCTTCGCCATCGTCACGAAGTCCGGCTGCACGCCGTACTGCTGGTAGCCGAACCACTTGCCGGTCCGGCCGATGCCGCACACCACCTCGTCGATGTGCAGCAGCACGTCGTACTTCTTGCAGATCTCCTGCACGCGCGGCCAGTAGCTCGCCGGCGGCACGATCACGCCGCCACCGGCGGTGATCGGCTCCAGGCAGATGGCGCCCACCGTGTCCGCGCCCTCGCGGAGGATCACCTCCTCGATCGCGTTGGCGGCGGCGATGCCGTAATCCGCCGCGTCCGGGTACTGGTTGCGGTATTCGAGGCAGTGCGGAACTTCCACGAAGCCTTCGGGGTACGGCCCGTAATCCGCATTGCGCTGTGGCTGGCCGCAGGCGGCGAGCGCACCGAAGGTCGTGCCGTGGTAGTCGCGCTCACGGTAGAGGATCTTCCACTTCTTGCCGCCATGATGGCGCGCGGCAATCTGCCGCACCATCTTGAAGACCTTCTCATTCGCCTCGGAACCCGAGTTCGAATAATAGACGCGGGTCAGGCCCGGCATCTTCTCGATCAGCTTCTTGGCGAAGGCGGCGCCCGGCGCGCTGCCCTTCGCACCAGCGAAGTAGTTCAGCTTCACCAGCTGGTCGCGCACCACATCGGCGATGGATTCACGGCCATAGCCGACATTCACCGTCCAGACGCCGCCGGAAGTGGCGTCCAGATATTCCTTACCCTTGGCATCCCACACGCGCATGCCCTTGCCTTCGACCATCAGCTGAGGGTCGACGGTCTCGTACTGCTTGTGCTGGGAGAGGTGGTGCCAGACATGCGCGCGGTCGGCTTCGATCAGCCCGGCGATGTCGTTGGTCTTCGGAACGTAGTTCATGATCAGCCCTTCGCTGGATCGTGCAAACCGGACATCCGCCGTACGATCGAACGCCTAAAACTACCAACCGGTGTGGGCGGGGAGCATGGCCCCGCCCGATCGCCGTTCAGCCCTTCCGCACGTTCCAGAACAACGGGAAGCCGCGCAGCACCCCTTCCAGGTTGGAGCGGTATGCCGCCGCCTGGAGGAACTGCCCGGCCGGGATGTAGGGAACGTCCCGGAAAGCCTGCGCCTGCAACCGTACGGCAATGCGCTGCTGCGCCTCAAGCCCCGGCGCCGAGAACCATTCACCGATCAGCTTCTCCACCTCCGGCAGGTCCGGCCAGCCGGCCATGGCATTGGCGCCATTGCCGCGCAGCGGGGCGCTGAGGGCGGGGTTGGTCATGTCCACGCCGGTCAGCGCGGTCATGTAGCAGCTCCAGCCGCCCTTCTCCGTCGGCTCCTTGCTGGAACGGCGCGCCGTCAGCGTGCCCCAGTCGGAGAGCTGGTAATCGACATTCATGCCGCATTTGCGCAGCATATCCGCCGCCACCTCGCTCAGGCCGTGGATGAAGGTCGGGTCCGTGGCGCCCAGCAGCACCACCTTCTCGCCCTTGTAGCCGGCGGCCTCCAGCTCACGCTTCACCTTGGCGTAATCACGTGGGCCGCGGAACACGCCCATGCCCTCGTCATTGGCCATGGGCGAGCCGGGGGTGAAGAAGCCCACCGGCGCGTTCCACATCGCCTTGTCCTCACCAGCCACGGCCATCATGAAATCGGACTGCTCGAAGGCGCCCAGCAGCGCGCGGCGGATGCCCGGGTTGTTGAAGGGTGCGTGAAGGTGGTTCAGGCGCATGAAGCACATCATGCCCGCCTGCTCCTGCACCGTGACCTTCACGTTCCGCATGCGCTTCAGCAGCGGGATCATGTCGTTGGCGGCAAATTCCCACCAATCCTGCTCGCCTGCCTGCATCGCGGCGGCGGCGGTGGAGGCGTCGGGGATGGTGGTCCACTCCACGCGGTCCACATGCACCACCTTGGGCCCGGCGGTGCCATCGGCCGTGCCGGAGCTGCGCGGCACATAATCCTGGAACTTCTCATAGACCGCGCGGGCCCCGGAAACGCGCTCGCCCGCCACGAAGCGGAAGGGGCCGGAGCCCACCATCTCCGTCACCTGGGTGAAGGCATCGGTCTTCGCCAGCCGCTCCGGCATCATCACCGGCAGCAGGGGCGGCAGCTTGCCCAGCGCATCCGGCAGCAGCGGGAAGGGCTGCTTCATGCGGAACTGGATGGTCTTGTCATCCGGCGCCGAGAGCTCATCCGTCGCCGCCAGCAGCGCCTGGCCGAACGGGTCCCGCGCGCCCCAGCGGCGGATGCTGGCCACGCAGTCCCGCGCCAGCACGCGCTCGCCATCATGCCACTTCAGCCCGTCACGCAGCGTCAGGCGCCAGAGGCGGCCATCCTGCTCCGTGACGTGCCCTTCCACCATCTGCGGCGAGGTGCGGTAGTTGCTGTCCGTGCCGTACAGCATGTCGAAGACCATGTAGCCATGGTTCCGGGTGGCGTAGGCCAGGCTGAAGATCGGGTCGAGGAAGCTGAGATCGGTCTGCGGGATGAACCGCAGCACCTTGCTCTGCTGCGCGAAGCCAATGGAGGGCGCGGCGAGCGTCGCGGCGCTGGCGGCCAGGAATGTACGGCGCTTCATGGGTTGGGTCTTTCGGCTTCAGGAAACGGGTTCAGGGCGCGGCACGGGAGGTCAGCCAGCCGCCATCGACGATGAGCACCTGGCCGGTGATGAAGGATGCATCCTCCGATGCCAGGAAGGCGGCGGCGGAGGCGATCTCCTCCGGCTTACCGGCACGGCGCAGCGGCGTCGGCGCCAGCATGTTCGCCAAGTAGCGCGGATTCTGCAGATGGTTCACCGTCATCGGCGTCTCGATGACGCCCGGCGCGATGGCATTCACCAGAATGCCTTCCGGCCCCAGGTCGCAGGCCAGCTGCCGGGTGAGCTGCGCCACGCCCGCCTTGGCCACCGCATAGGCCGCCGTGCCCGGATACCCAACCAGCCCGAAGATGGAAGAGATATTCACGATCCGCCCGCCCGGGCGCGTCATGTGCGGCAGGCAATCCCGCGTCACGCGCAGCACCGCCTTCAGGTTGATGTCCACGAAGCGGTCGATGAGGTCGTCATCGGATTCCGCCAGCGTCTTGCTGCCGCCGATGCCGGCATTGTTCACCAGAATGTCCAGCCGCCCGAACCTGTCGAGCGCCGCCTGGGCCAGCTTCGTTCCCGCGCCCTTCTCATTGACATCCAGCGCCAGCGCGGCACCGCCGATCTCGCGTGCCACGGCCTCCACCTCCGCCGAGCGGTCGGCCACCAACACCTTGGCGCCTTCCCGCGCGAGGCGGATGGCCGTCGCGGCCCCGATGCCACCAGCGGCGCCGGTAACGATGGCCACGCGGCCGGCAAAACGGTTGTCCTGACTCACGGCAAACATCCTTCAAAGTGGAGGAGGCCGGCGCAGCCGCCGGCCATCATGGCTCTGGGCCGAGGGCGCTTCAGCCCGCCTGCCGCGCGCGGTATTCCTGCTGCACCTGATCGAGCGTCAGGAACTCGGCGCCCATGCGGCCGAGGCCGTCGATCAGCTTCTCCATCATCATCATGCGGTGGCCACGGCCGCTGACATAGGGGTGGAAGGTGTAGACCATCACGCCCCATTCCGTGGTGCGGCACATATATTCGAAATCCGCCAGCCAGTTCTCCAGCACCGCATTCGCATTGGCGAGGCCCGGCATCACGCCTGCCTTGGTGCGGAAGAATTCGAAATGCGGGTGGTCGTCGAGCGACCAGCTGATCGGCACTTCCACCAGATCCGTCGTCTCGCCAAACACCAGCGGCGCATCCACCGCCACCTTGTCCCCGCGCCGGGCGAAATAGGGCTCGCAATCATGGCCCATCATGCTGCTGTCGTAGCGCAGACCATGCTGCACCATCAGGTCGATGCTGTGGTCACTGAGGTCCCAGGCCGGGGAGCGGTAGCCGGAGGGCGATTGCCCGGTCAGCCGGCGGATCGATTCCACGGCGCGGGCGAACTCATCCGCCTCCTGCTGCGGGGAAAGCTCGGCCGGCGGCACGTGGCTCCAGCCATGATGGCCGACCTCATGCCCCTCCGCCACCACGCGGGCGCAGGCTTCCGGATAAGTCTCGATGACGACGCCGGGAATGTACCAGCTGCCCTTGATGCCCCGGCTGCGCAGCAGATCCATGATCCGCCCGGCGCCGATCACGCCGAACTCGCCGCGCGAAACCGGCGTCGGCGTCATCATCCCGCGGGAGGCGAAGCCGGACCAGGTATCGAAATCATAGGACAGGCAGGCAATGTGACGGGGCATGGGAACATCCTTGGTCGCAAAATGGAAAAAGGCGCCACGGGCCTTCCTGGAAGCTCGTGGCGCGGCCATTGGCGCGCGGCGGTCGGCCCGCGGCATGGCCGCCTCCGGCGCAGGCCTCTCGCCCTGCGCCGAGGCGGCTGATCGACGTTACCTCAGGCGAGGCGCCCGCCATCCACTGGCAGGGACACACCCGTCAGGAACGCCGCCTGCTCACTCAACAGGAACAACGTGGCATCCGCCACCTCATCCGCCTTGCCGAAGCGGCGCAGCGGATAACGCGCGGCGAATTGCGCCACACGCGCTGCCCGCTCCTCGGCACCGCCAGCGGCATCGAAGGTGGCGGCAAGCATTGGCGTCTCGATCGAGCCGGGGCAGACGCAGTTCACCCGAATTCCCTCTGGCCCATGCGTCAGGGCCAGGCTGCGGCTGAGCATGACCACCGCGCCTTTGGTAGCGGAATAGGCCTGCAACTGCGCGGAGCCCGTCAACCCGGCCGTAGAGGCCATCGTCACGATCGCACCCCGGCCATGGGTCCGCATCTGCGGCAGGAAGGCCTTCACCGCCAGCCAGGTGCCTTTGACATTGACGTCGAAGACCCGGTCCCAATCCGCTTCATCGGCCTCCACGGCCGGTACTGTGGGCCCCAGAATACCAGCAGCCGTGACAAGGAAGTTCGCAGGCCCCAGCCTGGACAATCCCTCCGCCGCCGCGCCCTCGACATCGGCGGCGCTGGAAACATCGACACGGGCGGTGATGGAACCTGGGCACAGCGCCGCGACGCCTTCCAGCGCGGCGGCATCGCGGTCCATCAGCAGGAGCTTCGCCCCTTCCTCCGCTAGTGCGATCGCGACCGCGCGGCCGAGGCCGGAGGCGGCGCCGGTCACCGCGCCAACCTGTCCCTGAAAACGTTCCATAGAGCTCCCCATCACGGTGGCCGGCTCAGGCGAAACTTGCCAAAGCCCCGCTCCCGTCGTATTTCATAACGATACGGCCGGATCGTAGATCGATGTTAGGGAAAGGGTTTTTGCTATGTCAACGGCCGAGCAGCCAAGCCCGCCCAGCGGCAAGAACAACCGGCTGTTCCTACAGTCGGTGGCCCGCACGCTCCGCGTTCTCGAAGCCTTCAGCCAGCAGCCCCGCCCTCTCTCCATCGCGGAGCTCTCCGCCGCCGCGGGGCTGGACAAAAGCGCGGGCCAGCGCATCGCGCACACGCTGCAAGCGCTAGGCTATCTGGAGCGCTCCAGCGCCGGCCTCGTGCCGGGCAAGAAGGTACTTTACCGGGCCTTCGATTTCCTGCGCATGAACGCGCTGGTCGAAAGCGCGACGCCGGTGCTGCACGAGCTGCGCAAATCGGTAAAGGAACGAATCGACCTCAGCCTGCTCGACGGTACGGACATCGTCTATGTCGTGCGGTTGCAGAGCAAGCGGGAGACCTTCTCCGCCACGCTGGTCGGCCGGCGCATCCCCGCCTTCTGCGCCTCCGGCGGGCGCGCCATGCTCGCCGCACTGCCCGAGGCGGAGGCGATGGCCATCCTGGAACAGTCGGACCGCCGCCCCCTCACGCCGAAGACCATCACGGACATGTCCGCCCTCGTCGCGAAGATCGAGGAGGCGCGGCGGGACGGCTATGCCCTGGCGCTGGAGGAATCGGCTCTCGGCGAGATCGTGCTGTCCGCAGCGGTGCTGGACATCCATGGCCGCCCGGTCGCGGCCATCCATGCCGCCGGCTCCCTCTCCGAATGGACGGAGGAGACCTTCCGCCGCCGCGTCAGCCCCCTGGTGATGGAGGCGGCACGGGCGCTTTCCCACACCTATAAACAAGGCTGAGCCCAGCGCTGGCAAAGGCCCTGCGGTTCGCGCGTCGTGCTCTGGAATGGAGATCCGGCTGGTTGGGGCGCCAGGATTCGAACCTGGGAATGGCGGTACCAAAAACCGCTGCCTTACCGCTTGGCTACGCCCCACCGGTGGGACGCCTGAATAAGCGTCAAAGGGGGGCGTCGTAAAGACCCCCACCCCATCGCCACCACGCTTCCGGCAACATTCCTGCCCCTTTCCGCGCCGTCTCGGCATCGGCGAACAGGGCGAAGCAGGTCGCGCCGGAACCACTCATGCGTGCCAGCAGGCAGCCGGGCAGCGCGGCCAGCGCCTCCAGCACCGTGGAAACAGGCGGGCACAGGCTGATGGCTGCCTCCTGCAAGTCATTGCGGCAAGCCGCGAGGTCCCGCGCCATGGCGGCCGCGTCGGCCCATGCCTCCGGCAGGTTGGCGCGCGGCGTGAACCCACCCTGGCGCGCGCGGAATACGGAAGGCGTCGGCAGCGGTACCCGCGGATTGGCCAGCACCATGCCGCAGGCCGGCAGGCGCGGGGCGGCGGAGAGCACCTCCCCTACCCCTTCCATCCGCGCAGCACGGGCGGAGACGCAAACAGGCACATCCGCGCCCAGCCGCGCCGCCATGTCGAGCAAGCGCCCTTCCTGCAGGCCAAGCATCCAGGAGCGGTTCAGCAGCCGCAGCGCCGCCGCCGCATCGGCGGACCCCCCGCCGATGCCCGAGGCCACAGGCAGGTTCTTCTCCAGCGTCAGTTGCCCGGCGGGAGTACAGCCCGTCTCATCCACCAGCAGCCGCGCGGCCCGCAGCACCAGATTGTCCGGCTCGGCGGCCAGTGCCGCCCCTTCGGCCCCGGCGAGATGCAGGGAGAGCCCTTCCGCCGGCGCCATGCCCACCACATCCGCCGCGCCCGCGAAGACGACCAGCGAGTCGAGCAGATGATAGCCATCCGCCCGCCTGCCGGTGACATGCAGGTACAGGTTCACCTTGGCGGGCGCGGGCTCGGCCGCCCCTCCCGCTCTGGCCGCCAACACCGTCACGGCCGGGAGGTGGCCTCGTGCTCCCGCAGCTTGGCGGCGATGCGCGGCGTCTCCTTCGGCTCCGGGTCCACCGCCAGGGCGCGCCGCCATTGGAAGATGGCCTCCCGCCGCCGTCCGGCCGCCCAGTAGGCATCCCCCAAATGGTCGTTGATGACGGCGTTGCGCGATTCCAGCTCCACCGCGCGCTCCAGCCATTTCACCGCGCCGGGCACGTCACCCAGCTTGAACAGCGCCCAGCCGAGGCTGTCCGCGATATTGCCGTCCTGCGGCCGCAATGCGGCTGCCCGCTCCAGCATCCGGCGGGCTTCCGCCAGGTTCTCGCCCCGCTCCACCCAGGTATAGCCAAGATAATTCAGCACATAGGGCTGCTCTGGAGAGAGCTGCAGCGCCTTCTTGAAATCCGCCTCCGCGCGCGGCCACTGGCCGGACCGCTCCAGCGCGATGCCACGGGCATAGAGCAGCGGCCAGGTATTGGCTGCATCCCCGGCCCGCGCCACGGCGGTGTCATAGGCCGGAACGGCCTCCGCATACCGCTCCCGGGACCGCAGCAGGTCGCCGATGCGCGCCGGCGGCTGCGGGGAGTCAGGCCGCGCCGCGGACAGCGCCTGCAGTGCCGCGATGGCCTCGTCTGGGCGGTCCAGCCGGTCCAGCGCGACGGCCCGGCGCACGATGACGACGGGGTAGAGCGGGTCGTCCTGCGGCACGTTGCGCAGCAGGGAGAGCACGCTCTCATAATGGTTTTCCGCCATGAGGGATTCGGCGGCCACCAGCAAGGCCGGCACGAAATCCGGGCGCAACCGCAGGGAAAGCCGCGCCAGCAGCAGCGCCAGCTCCGGCGCATTCTGCCCCCGCAGCGCACCGGCCAGCGCCAGTTCCGCCTCCGCCATGCCCTCGACGGCCGAATTCACCGCGCGGTCGCGCAACATGCGCCGCCGCACATCGGGCGTGCCCAGCATCGCGAGGTCATCCCCGCCGGTCGAGATGCTCTCGACCAGCTTCATCGCCTCCGCTTCCTTGCCCGCGCGGCCAAGGATGCCGGCGGAAATCTGCACCAGCCGCAGATTGGGCTCCGGCGAATGCGCCAGCGCCAGGCGGATCAACCGCTCCGCCTCCAGCGGCCGGTTGGCGAGATCAGCGATCATCGCCCCATGCAGGGCGGCGATGCCGCTCGGGCGGTTGCCTTCCAGCATGGGCCGCAGGGTGGCCATGGCGGCATCCGTATTGCCGCGCCCGAACTGCACCCAGGCCAGCAGCAAAGGTTGCAGGATCTGGCTGGCACCCTGGCGCGGCAGGCTGCGCACCCGCGTCTCCGCACGATCCCACCGCCCGGCCATGGCGTCGGCACCCGCCTGCAGCATCGCGGCCAGCTCGTTCTCCGGCAGGCGGCGGGCAATCCGCACCGCCTCCGGCCGTCCGTCCAGCACGGTGGCCAGGAAGGCGCGGTTCAGTACCTCCGGCTGGTCCGGCGCCAGGCGCAGGGCTTCCAGCAGGAAGTCGGCGGCCGCGCGGGTATCGGTCTCCGCCGCGGCATAACTGCCGGCCAGATAGGTGCCGGATGCCGTCAGGCGCCCCGGCGGAATGGGATTGGGCGTCCCCGCATCGGGGGCACCACCGCTGGCGGCACAACCCGCGAGCATGGCGGCGGCCAGGAGGGCAATACGGCGAGGGGAAGCGACTACGGCCATGCCCATAAGGTTAGAGCCATTTGGGGCAAGCTGGAAACGCCTGCATTGTCACGCCCGGTGACATTCGGCCCGGCGCCGATGAAGCGCCATGCCACGGCCCCGGCACCGGGCCCGGCCGGACCGCAAAACCGGCGCCCCAACCCGCTCAAGGGCGAAGCACGCCGCATCGCCGGCACCCGCCCCGTCACGCACCTCGCAAGAAACGACCAACTATTCGCGAGCGAGGCAAAGTGCGGCACGGCCGATCCTGCGGGAAGCGAAACTTTATGCCATAATGCCGCCACGGCCACGCTTGCCGTGGTGTTGTTCCCCCCAACCGCCCGACAGGGCAGAACCGGCCAGGAGGAGGCCGATGCGCCGGAGGCAAGAAAACCCCGGAGAACCATCCGGCCCCGGCTTTCCGCATCCTACCGGCGCATCCGCACTGCGGCCGTGCTCTCCCTTTTCGCCTACCGCATGGAGGATTTCGTGCGTTCGTTCTTGACTGCCCTGGCGCTGACCCTCGTCGTCGCCACGACCCTCATGGCCTCTCCGGCCATGGCACAAAACCGCTTCTGGCTGGTCAATAATTCCGGCCTGACCATCGAGCGGGCCTATGTCTCGCCCACCCGCCTCTCCAACTGGGGGCCGGATATCCTGGGCAATTCCATCCTGCCCGCCGGCGAGCAGGTCCGTGTCACCCCTTCCGCGCGCGACTGCGTGCTGGACATCCGCGTCCAGTATGAAGGTGGCCAGGAGGAGGAGAAGCGGAACGTCAACGCCTGCAACCTCACCCGCATCGTCTTCACCAACCCGTCCAACCGCGCGCAGCGCGATGGCGGTGCCGGCGGCTCGATCGAACGCCCCTCGGGCGGCGCGGGCGGCTCCGTCAGCGGCGGCAGCGTCGCCGGCCGCAACCGGGACCAGGGTGATCCCTCCTTCAACTTCGTGAACCGCAGCGGGGAGACGATCCAGGAGCTCTACGTCTCCTCCACCCAACAGGACAGCTGGGGTCGCGATCATCTGGGCGACCGCACGCTGCCCGCTGGCCGGGAGATCTGGGTCAGCCTGCCATCCGGCCAGGGCTGCTCCGTCGATATCCGCGTGGTGTTCAATGGCGGCCGCTCTCAGGAGCGGCGCAACGTTCCCACCTGCGACAGCATGGATGTTTCCTGGCCCTGAGGCCGGACGCAGAAGCGCGGCGCGCGGCCCTGCCCCGCGCCAGCCGCCTCCCGGTCAGCCAGCCCGCCCATCTGCCTTGATGGCCTGACCATCCTCGGCTCCGGCTCCAAGCAGGCGCCATCCCGGCGGAAACGCCTGCCGGAACCACCAACAGCTACATGCCGCCGATATAATTCGGCCCACCGCCCCCTTCGGGCGTGCACCAGTCGATGTTCTGGCTGGGGTCCTTGATGTCGCAGGTCTTGCAGTGCACGCAGTTCTGCGCGTTGATCACCAGCCGCGGCTCGCCTTCTTCTACCCCTACAGCCTCATACACAGCCGCCGGGCAATAGCGGCTCTCCGGCGAACGGAAGCGGTCCCAGTTCACCGGCTTCCAGGCATCGGGGTCCCGCAGCTTCAGATGCGCCGGCTGATCTTCCTCATGATTGGTATTGGAGAGGAAGACAGAGGAAAGGCGATCGAAGGTCAGCTTGCCATCCGGCTTCGGATATTCGATTCGCGGGCATTGGTCTGCCGGCTTCGTCGCCGAGTGGTCCGCATGATGCGGCAGGGTCCAGGGCAGCTTGCCGGCCGTCACCGTCTCCAGCGCCGCGTTCACCAGCCCGCCCCACAGGCCCCATTTCGCGAAGCCCGGGCGCATGTTGCGCACCTTGTGCAACTCGCTCCACACCCAGCTCGCCTTCAGCGCCTCGGGGTAGCTCTCCAGCACCGCCGGCGGCTCCTCCGCCGCCAGCGCGGCAGCCACGGCTTCCGCCGCCAGCATGCCGGACTTCATGGAAGTGTGGGTGCCCTTGATCTTCGGCAGGTTCAGGAAGCCCGCGCCATCGCCGATCAGCGCACCGCCCGGGAAGACGAGCTTCGGAATGGACTGGAAGCCGCCCTCATTCAGCGCGCGCGCGCCATAGGAAATGCGCTTGCCGCCTTCCAGCATCACCCGCACCGCGGGGTGCGTCTTGAAGCGCTGGAATTCATCGAAGGGCGAGAGCCAGGTGTTCGGATAATCCAGCCCGATGACGAAGCCGATGGAGACCAGATTCTCGCCGAACATGTAAAGGAAGGCGCCGCCATAGGTATCGGACTTCAGCGGCCAACCGAGCGAGTGCCAGACCTTGCCCGGCTTGTGCATCTCCTTGGGGACTTCCCACAGTTCCTTGATGCCGATGGCATAGGTCTGTGGCTGCACGCCCTCCCGCAACCCGAATTGCTGCTCCAGCTTCTTGGTCAGTGAGCCACGGCAGCCCTCGGCAAACAGCGTGTAGCTGGCTCGCAACTCCATGCCGGGCTGGTAGTTCGGGCCTTCCTCGCCCTCCCGGGTGATGCCCATCACGCCCGCGACGACGCCCTTCACCCGCCCATCCTCGATGATCGTCTCGGATGCCGCGAAGCCGGGATAGATCTCGATGCCGAGCCCCTCGGCCTTCTCGCCCAGCCAGCGGCAGACATTGCCCAGGCTGACGACGTAGTTGCCCTCGTTGTGCATCTGCGGCGGCGTCGGCAGCTTCACCGACTTGCCTTCCGTCAGGAACACGAAGCTGTCTTCCACCACCGGGGTGGCCAGCGCGGGCGGCGCGTCCCGCCAGTCGGGGAGGAGTTCATCCAGGGCGCGCGGCTCCAGCACCGCCCCCGAGAGAGTATGCGCGCCGACCTCCGAACCCTTTTCCACCACGCAGACGGACAGGTCGGGAGACACCTGCTTCAGCCGAATTGCCGCCGCGAGCCCGGCAGGCCCCGCGCCGACGATCAGCACGTCGAACTCCATGCTCTCCCGTTCGGTCATTCTCTCGTTCTCTTCCCTGATTCACAGATCCCGCCTGATCGCCTTAGCCCGATCCCGGGTTGCGCGGAACCCTGGGAACCGCCGATATGCGCAGGATGAACGCCACCTCCTCACATCCCGATCCGGAGGCCGCCGCCCTGCTTGCGGCGCTGCGGCTGCAACTGGACTGGGGCGTGGATGAAGCGCTCTCCGAAGCACCGCTGGACCGTCTCTCCGCCCCTCCTCCCCGGCTGGACGTGCCGGCCGCCCAGAGCTGGGCCAATCCGCCGGGCGCCGCCGACACCGCCGCCCCTGCCCGCCCCGCCCGCGCAG
>JH599963.1:98186-131393 GCA_000245075.1 Acetobacteraceae bacterium AT-5844 | reverse complement strand
TATTTTAGTTTTATTTGCGAGTACTTTAGTTTTACTCACCGCTTCGAAACCATCTCGACGGCGAGGCGTTGCATTTAGCGATGCTTCCATCGCCGGTCAACCCCTCGCAGCGAAACTCTTTCACAGCGATCTGCCTGCTTTGAAGTCACTTCCGTGACTCCGTCGTGGGCAGGGAGCGGCTTCTAATCCTCTCCCCGCCTCCTGTCAAAGGGGTAATTCAACCCCTCGGCAGGTTTGATCGGATCGCCCGGTCAGGCCGCCTGGGCCAGCCCAGCGAGGCGGATTTCCAACCCGTCCACACCGGCCGTCACGCGCAGCGCGCTGCCATCCTGCACCGCGCCTTCCAGCAACATCCCGGCCAGCCGGTCCTGCAGGCTGCGCTGGATCACCCGCTTCAGCGGACGTGCGCCATAGATCGGGTCATACCCCGCCTCAGCCAGCCAATCCCGGGCGGAATCGTCCAGCTCGAGGGTGATCTTGCGGTCCTCCAGCAGCTTGCGCAGCCGGCTGAGCTGGATCTCCACGATCGAGCCCATATCCTTCCGTGCCAGGCGCCGGAACAGCACGATCTCATCCAGCCGGTTCAGGAACTCTGGCCGGAAGCGGCCGCGCACCACATTCATCACCTGGCCACGCACCAGGTCCACGTCCTCGCCGTCCGGCTGGGCGGCCAGGATCTCGGAACCCAGGTTGCTGGTCAGCACGATCAACGTGTTGCGGAAGTCGACCGTCCGCCCCTGCCCGTCCGTCAGCCGGCCATCGTCCAGCACCTGCAGCAGGATGTTGAAGACGTCCTCATGCGCCTTCTCCACCTCGTCGAACAGGATCACCTGATAGGGCCGGCGACGCACGGCCTCGGTCAGCGCGCCACCCTCCTCATAGCCGACATAGCCCGGAGGGGCGCCAATCAGGCGGCTCACCGCGTGCTTCTCCATGTACTCGGACATGTCGATACGCAGCAGCGCCCGCTCGTCATCGAAGAGGAAGGCGGCGATGGCCTTGGTCAGCTCCGTCTTACCGACACCCGTCGGGCCAAGGAACAGGAAACTGCCGATCGGCCGGTTCGGGTCCTGCAGGCCGGCACGGGCACGCCGCACCGCCTTGGAGACCGCTTCCAGCGCCTCTTCCTGGCCAACCACCCGCTGACGCAGCTGGTCCTCCATCCGCAGCAGCTTGGCGCGCTCGCCCTCCAGCATTTTCTCGACCGGCACGCCGGTCCAGCGGCTTACCACCGCGGCGATGCTCTCCTCGGTTACCGCCTCATTCACCAGGCGCCCGCCATCACCGCCCGCGGCGGCAATCTGGCGCTCCAGCTCGGGGATGCGGCCATAGAGAAGCTCACCGGCCCGGGCATAGTCGCCCTTACGCTGAGCGACCTCGACCTCGGTCCGCGCGCGGTCCAGCTCTTCCTTCGCCTTCTGGGAGTCGGCCAGCTTGCCCTTCTCCGCCTGCCAGGAGGCAGAGAGAGCGTCGGATTTCTCCTCCAGCTCGGCCACTTCCCGCTCCAGCTTCTCCAGCCGGTCGCGGCTCGCGGCATCCGTCTCCTTCTTCAGCGCCTCACGCTCGATCTTGAGCATGAGCAGGCGGCGGTCCACTTCGTCCAACTCCTCCGGCTTGCTGTCCACCTGCATGCGCAGGCGGCTGGCGGCCTCGTCCATCAGGTCGATGGCTTTGTCCGGCAGGAAGCGGTCGGTGATGTAGCGGTTGGAGAGGGTCGCAGCGGCCACCAGGGCACTGTCCGCGATGCGGACGCCATGGTGCAGCTCGTACTTCTCCTTGATGCCGCGCAGGATGGAGATGGTGTCCTCCACGCTCGGCTCGCCCACGAACACGGGCTGGAAGCGACGGGCCAGGGCCGCGTCCTTCTCCACATGCTTGCGGTACTCGTCCAGCGTGGTGGCGCCGATGCAGTGCAGCTCGCCACGCGCCAGGGCCGGCTTCAGCAGGTTGGAAGCGTCCATCGCCCCATCCGCCTTGCCTGCACCGATCAGCGTGTGCATCTCGTCGATGAAGAGGATGATCTCCCCGGCCGCTGTCTCGATCTCGGTGAGCACACCCTTCAGGCGCTCCTCGAACTCGCCGCGATACTTGGCACCGGCCACCATCGCGCCGAGATCGAGCGCCAGCACGCGCTTGTTGCGCAGCGCCTCCGGCACGTCTCCGTTCACGATACGCAGCGCCAGCCCCTCGACGATGGCTGTCTTGCCGACGCCGGGCTCGCCGATCAGCACCGGGTTGTTCTTGGTCCGGCGTGCCAGCACCTGGATGGCGCGGCGGATCTCCTCGTCGCGGCCGATCACCGGGTCCAGCTTGCCGTCGCGGGCGGCGGCCGTCAGGTCCCGCGCATATTTCTTCAGCGCATCGAACTGCTGCTCGGCATTCGCGCTGTCCACCTTGCGGCCCTTGCGCACGGCTTCTACCGCGCCCTCCAGCTTCTGGGCCGTGGCACCCGCGGCCACCAGCGCGCGGCCGGCCGGCGTGTCGCTGGCGGCCAGCGCCACCAGCAGGCGGTCCTGCGCCACAAAACTGTCGCCGGCCTTGGTCGCCTGCTGCTGCGCGGCATCCAGAACACGCACGATCTCGGGCACGAATTGCGGCTGGCCCGCACCCGCGCCCTGCACCTTGGGCAGCTTCGCTACTTCAGCATCCACCGCCGCCTTCACGGGGTTCGGATCGGCGCCGGCGGCGCGGATCAGCCCGGCGGCAGCGCCCTGCTCATCGTCCAGCAACGCCTTGAGCAGATGCTCGGGCGTCACACGCTGATGGTATTCGCGAATGGCGATGGTCTGCGCAGCCTGCAGGAAGCCCCGGGCGCGTTCGGTGAATTTCTCGATGTCCATAAATCTGGCCCCTCCTTGTCGAGCGGACCGGCGCCAGATGCCCCTGAACAGGCGACACCCAGCACCGTTGTCGTCCCCGATGTGGTAGAAGGGGGACGGCCCCTTCAAGGCCCCGCTTGAGCAAAAAGTGACAGGAAGGCAGGAGCGCCATGCGCGTCGAGACACTGTACCGCTATCCCGTAAAGGGGCTGACGGCGGAAGCCATGGAGGTGGTTGAGCTGGAGGAAGGCGAGTGCATCATCCATGATCGCCGCTTCGCCCTCGCCCAGGGCGATGCGCCCTTCGACGAAGCCGCCCCTGCCTTCCTGCCCAAGCGCCACTTCGCCTGCCTCATGGTGAATGAGCGGCTGGCCCTGGTCTCCGCCGCCTATGACGGACGCAGCGGCCAGTTGCTGCTGCGTATCCCCGGCGAAGCGCCGATGGGCGCCGACACCTCGACCCCGGAGGGCCGCAACGCCATTGCGGCCGCCCTCACCGCCTATCTGGGAAAGGAAGCCCGAGGCACGCCCCGCTTCGTGACCGCCCCCGGCCATGCCTTCGCCGACGACCGCAAGAAGGGCGTGACGCTCATCAACCTGGCCAGCATCGCGGCGCTCGAGAAGGCGACCGGACTGAAGCTCGACCCCCTGCGTTTCCGCGCCAATATCTATTTCTCGGGCCTGCCGGCCTGGGCGGAGTTCGACTGGGTGGGCAAGGAGGTGCTGCTCGGCGGTGCCCGGCTGCTCATCGAGAAGCGCACGATGCGGTGCCCGGCGACCCAGGTGAACCCACTCACCGGCGAGCGGGACGCGGCGGTACCCAAGCTGCTGCGTGAGCATTTTGGCCACATGGATATGGGCGTTCACGCGGTAGTGGTGGAAAGAGGCCGCGTCGCCCTGGGAGATTCCCTGGAAGAGTTGCCCTGAAACGCGAACGGGGCGGGCCAAGGCCCACCCCGCTTCATCGCCGCAAGGCCCGAGACCAGGCCAGGCGCGTCCTTTACTGGACCGCCGCCTGAGGCTGATCCTCGGAAGCGTCCTGCTGATAGTTGGTCTGCTGCGTGACAACCTCAGCGCCACCGGCGGGCTGAGCCTCGCCTTCGGCGCCCTCGGCCTGCTCACCAGCTTCCTGGTTCTGCTGGCGGCGCGCCTGCTGCTGCGCCTGGCTCTGCTGCGCGGCCTGGGCCATCGCGTTCAGAATACGGAAGTAATGCTCAGCGTGCTGAAAGTAGCTTTCAGCCATCACGCGGTCACCGGAGCCCGTGGCGTCACGGCCCAGCTGCAAATACTTCTCGAATAACTGCTGGGCCGTACCCCGCAGCCGCATGTCCGGCCCGTTGGAGTCGAACACATGGTTGCGGTTCATCGGCTGGTGGTTGGGGTTGCTCTGGCGGAACTGCCCGCCGCCTCCGCCCCCGCCGCCGCCGCCCTGACGGTGGCCGCCGCGGCCGCGCATGCGTTTCATGTTCATCGGTATTGCGTTCGCCGTCTCATGCTCGCGTTACCCGGCACAGCGAAGGCGGGATGCCCCCGGCCAGCCGGTTTTGTCGCGGATGGTGGTTATGTCGCTGCGGTGCCGGGCGCCAGGAACCAAATTGCCCCGCTGACTTCCCCGGCGGCTTCCAGGCCCGCTGCCGCGTAGCCTGCCGCTGCTTCGCACCCTAACCGCGCCTTACGTCCTCGCCAAACGGTTTTTTCACCGCCGTTGCAGGATCAGCGCGCGTTCCACCCCTCCAAGATCCGCATGGGTGCCCAAAACGGCCAGCCCGGCCGACCGCGCCAGCTCCGCCACGGCGGGCACCTGACCCTGCCCCAGCTCCAGCACCGCACGGCCGGAAGGCGCCAGAAGGCGCGGCAGATCAGCGGTTATCAGCCGATAGGCGTCCAGCCCGTCGGCGCCGCCATCCAGCGCCCGGGCCGGCTCGTGAACCGCCACCTCGGGCATCAGGCCAGGAATGGCTGCGCTCTCGATATAGGGCGGGTTGGACAGCACCAGATCGAAACTGCCGGCCAGAGACTCGGCCCAGCTACCGGCCAGGAAGACCGCCCGCGCCGCCAATCCATTCCGGCGCGCATTCTCCGCCGCCAGCGCCGCCGCCTCCGGCGAAAGGTCCACCCCGACTCCAAAGGCCCCCGAATGCTCGGAGAGCACGGCCAGCAACAGGCACCCCGTGCCCGTGCCGAGATCAAGCACGCGCGAGGGCGTGGGCCCCTGAAGCGCCGCCTCCACAATGGCCTCCGAATCCGCGCGCGGGATCAGCGTGGCGGGGGAGACCAATAGGTCCAGTGTCCAGAAGCCCTGATGACCCAGGACGAAGGCCATCGGCTCATGCGCCAGCCGCCGGTTGAGCATGGCGGCGAAGCGGCTGGCGGCCTGTTCCGGCACGGGCGCGCGCGGGTCCCGCAACAGCGCCGTGCTGTCCACCTCCATGGCGGTCGAGAGCAGCAGCCGCGCCTCCAGCCGTGGGTTCTCGATGGCGGCGGCGCGCAGATGCTGCCCTGCGCGGCACAAGAAGGCGCCGACGCTCCCTTTCGGGTCGGGGCAGTCAGACATCGGCCGCTGCCAGCCGGGCGGCTTCGTCCTCGGCGGTCAGCGCATCGATGATCTCGTCGAACTCGCCCTGCATGACGCGGTCGATCTTGTGCAGCGTCAGGCCGATGCGATGATCCGTCACCCGTCCCTGCGGGAAGTTGTAGGTGCGGATGCGCTCGCTGCGGTCCCCGGTGCCGACCTGAGCCTTGCGGTCCCCCGCCCGGGCCGTGTCAGCCGCCAGGCGCTGGGCGTCGTAGAGCCGGGCGCGCAGCACCTTCATCGCCTTGGCGCGGTTCTTGTGCTGGCTGCGCTCCTCCTGCATCGCCACCACCACCCCGCTCGGGATGTGGGTGATACGGACGGCGCTGTCCGTCTTGTTCACATGCTGACCACCGGCGCCGGAGGCCCGGTAGGTGTCGATACGCAGATCGCTCTCGTTGATCTGCACATCCACTTCCTCCGCCTCCGGCAACACGGCCACGGTCACGGTGGAGGTATGGATGCGGCCCTGGGTCTCCGTGGCGGGCACACGCTGCACGCGGTGCACGCCACTCTCGAACTTCAGGCGGGCGAAGACGCCCCTGCCCTGCACCTCGGCGGTCGCGCCCTTGATGCCGCCAACCTCGCTCTCGTCATAGTCCAACACCTCGAAGCGCCAGCCGCGCGTGGCGGCATAACGCTGGTAGGCGCCGAACAATTCGCCGGCGAATAGCCCCGCCTCGTCTCCACCGGCAGCCGGGCGGATTTCGAGGATGGCGTTGCCCTCATCCGCCGCATCCTTCGGCAGCAGCATCAGGCGCAGCTCACGCTCCAGCACCGGCACGGCGTCCCGCTGGGCATAGAACTCACTCTCGGCCAGTTCCCGCATCTCGGGGTCAGCCATCAGAGCCTCGGCCTCGTCGCGCGCGCGCTCGGCGGCGCGAAGCTCGCCCACCTTCTCCACCAGCGGGTCGAGCTCGGAGAGCTCACGCGCGATCGCGCCGACCTTCGCGCCATCCGCCGTCTCCAGCAGGGCGCGAAGCTCATCGGCGCGATAGAGCAGCCGATCCAGTTTTTCGGACAGACTCATGCCGTCTCGTCGTCGTCCTCGAAGCTGGCCTCGAGGCTGCCCATCATCTGCTCCAGCATCGCGTCCTCGACGCCGGCGGCGGCCAGGGCAGGCAACAGGCCCGGCGTGCCCACACGCTCCTGCGTGCCATCGGACAGGTTGCGGACGACAAAGACGCCCTCCGCCACTTCGCTCTCACCGATGATGATGGCGGCCTTGGCGTGGATCTTGTTCGCCCGCTCCATCCGCTTCTTCAGATTGCCCTTATAGGCGATCTCGCAAGGGATGCCGCCCTGGCGGAGCATCTGCGTCAGCTCCAGCGCGGCGGCCTCCTGCGCCTCCGCCACAGGAATGACGGCCACGGGGCGGGAAGCCTCCGGCGTCTCCGCCAGCAGTTCGGCCAGGCGCTCAATGCCGGCGGCCCAGCCGACGGAGGGGGTCGCGGGACCGCCCATCTCGCTCACCAGACCTTCATAGCGGCCGCCACCCATTACCGTGCCCTGGGCGCCCAGGCGGTCGGTGACAAATTCGAAGGCGGTGTGGCTGTAATAGTCCAGCCCACGCACGATGCGTGGGTTGCGGCGATACGGCACGCCGAACATGTCGAGATAGGACAGAACCTTATCGAAGAAGGACTTGGCTTCCGGCGTCAGGTGCTCGTCGATGGTCGGCGCGGCCGCCACCAGTTTCTTGTCCCCCTCATCCTTGCTGTCCAGGATGCGCATCGGGTTCTTTTCGAGGCGCGCCTGGCTGTCGGCGGAGAGCTGCTCGGCATGGCTGCGGAAATACGCCACCAGCGCGGCGCGATAGGCGTCACGGGAGGGCGTATCGCCCAGCGTGTTGATTTCCAGCACCACGCCGTCATCGATGCCAAGCTGCTGGATGATCTGCCAACCCATGGCGATCACCTCGGCATCGGCCAGAGGCTCGGCCGCGCCCAGGATCTCGGCGCCGATCTGGTGGAACTGGCGGAAGCGGCCCTTCTGCGGCCGCTCGTAGCGGAACATCGGGCCGGCATAGAACACCTTGCGCGGCAGCCCGCCCTGGGTCAGGCCGTTGGAGACCAGTGCGCGGCAGACGCCCGCCGTGCCCTCCGGCCGCAGGGTCAGGCTGTCACCGCCCCGGTCCTCGAAGGTGTACATCTCCTTGGAGACGACGTCCGACGTCTCGCCGAGCGAGCGCGCGAACACGCTGGTGCTCTCGAAGATGGGGGTCGCCCACTCTTCCAGCCCGTAGAGATTGGAAACGTGGCGGGCAGTCTCGACCACCTGGTGGTGGCGGCGGAAGGTCTCGCCGATAAGGTCTCGGGTGCCGCGTACCGGCTGCATTCCGCTCACTCGTTCTTACTCCGCCGCCTGTTTGGCAAGTTCAGCGGCCGCCGCGATCTCGACGGCCTTCTTCTCAACCAGTTCCACGATGTGATCGACCATCGCGCCATCATCGACGGTGTGGTCGGTCTTGCCGGCGTGATAGACCATGTGGCGCCCGGCGCCACCACCCGTGACGCCGATATCCGTCATCAGCGCCTCGCCCGGCCCGTTCACGACGCAGCCGATGATGGAAAGGGTCAGCGGCGTCTCGATATGCGCCAGCCGCTCCTCCAGCGTCTCCACCGTCTTGATGACGTTGAAGCCCTGCCGCGCGCAGGAGGGGCAGGAGATGATCTTCACGCCCCGATGCCGGATGCCGAGAGACTTCAGGATGTCCCAACCGACATGCACCTCTTCCTCCGGCTCGGCGGAGAGGGAGACGCGCATCGTGTCGCCAATGCCGTACCAGAGCAGATTGCCCAGGCCGATGGCCGACTTCACCGTGCCCGTGCGCTTGCCGCCCGCCTCGGTGATGCCGATATGCAGCGGATGGTCGCAGGCCTCGGCCAGCTGCTGGTAGGCGGCCACGGCCAGGAAGACGTCGGACGCCTTCACGCTGATCTTGAACTCGTGGAAATCCAGCTCCTGGAGGTGGGCGGCGTGCCACAGGGCGCTTTCCACCAGCGCCTCCGGGTTCGGCTCGCCATATTTCTCCAGCAGGTGCTTCTCCAGGCTGCCGGCATTGACGCCGATGCGGATGGAGCAGCCATGGTCCCGCGCGGCCTTCACGACCTCCTTCACGCGGTCCTTGCTGCCGATATTGCCCGGGTTGATCCGCAGGCAGGCCGCACCGGCCTCCGCGGCCTCGATGGCGCGCTTGTAATGGAAGTGGATGTCGGCCACGACCGGCACGTTTACCTCGTGCACGATCTCCTTCAGCGCCGCCGTCGATTCCGGCGTGGGGCAGGAGACACGGACAATGTCCACGCCCGCGATTTCCGCCCGGCGGATCTGGGCGATGGTCGCCTCGGCATCCTCGGTGGGCGTGTTGGTCATGGTCTGGACGCTGATCGGCGCATCGCCGCCGACCAGCACCTTCCCTACCCGGATTTGCCGGGACTTCCGGCGCAGGATCTGCTGATACGGACGATAGGACATGGCGGCCGGAACCCTCCCGCTGCGATCTTTCGCCGATATGGCAGCGCCAGGCCCATTGGCCAAGGCACCTTTCGGGTAGGTAAGACCCGCGGTTAGCGGGTCGGCAACTGTCCGGCCTGCGCCTCGCGCAGCCGCGCGGCATCCAGCAGGATGTTCCGGCGGACGCCGATCAGCCCCTCGGTCGCGGCGGAGGCTGTGCCGCCGACCTCGATGGTCAGCCCCTCCACCTTGCCGGTGGTCATGATCAGATTGCCGCCCTCGGGCACCTCGAAGGTGTCGCCAGCCTGGAGGATGCGGCTCAGCACGCTGCGGCCCGTCTGGGTGTCGCGGATCTGCACCCAGGAATCATCCTTGGCCCGCAGGACAATCTGGTTGGGCGAAACGGCGGGCGCCTGCGGCTCCGGCTGCGCCAAAGGCGGCGGTGCGGGCGCGGCAGGCGCCGGCTGGGCCGGACCAGGCTGGGAAGAACCGGGCTGGGAAGAACCGGTTTGCACGCCGCCCGGCGGCACAGGCTGGCCCGGCGTCGCAGGCGGGAGTGAGGGCGTGGAAGAACCGCCCTGCCCCTGGGCCGTCGGCCCAGGTTGCGCGGGGCGAGTCGTGCCGGGAAGAACCGGCGCGGGGCCGGGTGTCGCCGTCTGCGGCGCAGTTTGCGGGGCCGTGGCGGGCGGCGGAAGCTCCGGCAGTGGTGGCTGACCCGCCTCGCGGGCGGATTGTTCCAGGCGCGGCGGCAGCGCCGGCACTTCCTCGGAAGTCCGGTTGGCCGCACCGCTCCAGTAATACCAGCCGGCATAGCCCGCGACCGCCAGCACCGCCCCCAGCATGATCACGGCCCCGGCGGGAACACCACGGTCCGGCACCGGCTCGGGAAACACGAGATCCTTGGGCGGCGCGGCCACGCCCGCGCCTTCCCGGAAGCGGCGCACCATCTCGGGCGCGTCCAGGCCCAGCACCTGCGCGTAGCTGCGCACGAAGCCGGTGGCATAGGCGATGCCGGGCAGGTCCCTCACCCGCCCTTCCTCCAGCGCCGCGAGATAGCGCCGGTTGATGCGGAGCTCGTCCGCCATCTCATCCAGGCTGACGCCAAGAGCCAGGCGGGAGTCGCGCAGTTCCTCGCCCACGCGGGCGGCTTCGGCACTATGCGTTTCGGGGCGAGGGTGGCGCTTCAGGTCATAGGGCACGCGAAGGACACCTCATCTCGCCGCATGGCGGCGAACCGCGGTTGGCAAGGTCGGGCACCCCGGGCTCTCCCAGCCAGGCGGGGCGCGCAAGCTTCAGCTCATGCCTCCCCACGCAGGGAGACATGAGCGTGCCCATCTTTCAAGCGCCAGCGCGGCGCGCGGTCAATGCAGCTTGAGCCTGTTCGAGCAACTCGGCGATGATCTCCGCCGCCGGTTGCTCCTTGGTCACCATGCCGACGCTCTGCCCGGCCATGAGGGAGCCATTCTCGACATCGCCGTCGATCACGGCGCGCCGCAGAGCACCGGCCCAGAAATGCTCGATATCGAGCTGGCCGGCTTCCTTGGCCACCTCACCCGCCTTGTACCGCCGGATGACCTCGGCCTGGTGCTCCAGGAACCGCTTGGTCCCTTCATTTTGAAGCGCCCGGACAGGGATGACGGGGAAGGATTCATCGAGCTGCACCGTCGGCATGGCGTCACGCGCCGCGCCACGGATGAAGGCCCGCTTGAAGTTGGGGTGGGCGATGCTCTCCGTCGCGCAGACGAAGCGCGTGCCGATCTGCACGCCCGCGGCTCCCATCTCCAGATAGGAGAGGATGGCCTCGCCACGGCCGATGCCACCCGCCACGAAGACGGGGACGTCGCGGATGTGGGGCAGGATTTCCTGCGCCAGCACCGTCAGGCTCACCGGGCCGATATGGCCGCCAGCCTCAGAGCCCTCGATCACCAGGGCATCGGCGCCGGAACGGACCAGCTTCTTCGCCAGCGCCAGGGCGGGCGCGAAGCAGATGACCTTGGCGCCTCCTTCCTTGGCCGCCTTGATCGCCGGCCCCGGCGGAATGCCGCCGGCGAAGACGATATGGCCGACCTTGGCGTCCAGGCAGACCTGCACCAGCTCCATCAGGTTCGGGTGCATGGTGATCAGATTGACGCCGAAGGGCTTGTCGGTCAGCGCCTGGGTGCCGGCGATCTCCTCCGCCAGCCGGTCCGGCATCATCGCACCGCAGGCGATGACGCCGAAGGCACCGGCATTGGAGAGGGCGGCCACCAGGTTGCGCTCGCTCACCCAGCTCATGGCACCGCCCAGGATGGCGTAGCGCGTGCCCAGGAAGGCGGCGCCCCGCGCCATCAGCGAATCAACGGCACCGGCGGGGGTGGCGAACACATCCATAGGCATCAGCCCTCGGCGTCCAGGCCGTAGGCGGTGTGCAGGGCGCGCACGGCCAGCTCGGTGTATTCCAGCCCAACCAGCACGCTGGTCTTGATCTCGGAGGTCGAGATCACCTGGATGTTGATGCCCTTCTCGGACAGCGCCTTGAACATGGTCGCGGCGACGCCCGCATGGCTGCGCATCCCGATGCCGACGATGCTGATCTTGGCCACGTCCGGGTCAGTGATCATGGACTCGAACTGGATGATGGCACGAGCCTTCTCCAGCACTTCCTTCGCGCGCGGCAGGTCCGTCTTGCCGACCGTGAAGGTCATGTCCGTGGTGCCGTCGGCGCCCAGGTTCTGGACGATCATGTCCACATTCACATTGGCGGCCGAGAGCGGCACGAACACCTCGGCGGCGATGCCGGGCTTGTCCGGCACCCGGCGCAGCGTCACCTTGGCCTCGTCGCGGGAATAGGCGACACCCGTCACCAGCGGCTGTTCCACGATCTCATCCTCATCAACGACCATCGAGCCCGGCTTGTCCTCGAAGGAGGACAGCACCTGCACCCGCACCCGCTGCTTCATGGCCAGTTCGACCGAGCGGGTCTGCAACACCTTGGCGCCGACCGAGGCCAGCTCCAGCATTTCTTCGTAGGCCACCGCCGGCAGCTTCCGTGCCTTGGGCACGATACGCGGGTCGGTGGTGTAGACGCCATCGACATCCGTGTAGATGTCGCAGCGGTCCGCCTTCACGGCGGCGGCGATGGCGACGGCCGAGAGGTCCGAACCACCACGGCCCAGCGTCGTCACGCGGTTATCCGGGCCGATGCCCTGGAAGCCGGCGACCACGGGCACCTGCCCCTGCTTCATCCGCTCGATCAGCACGGTGCCGTCGATATCCTCGACCCGCGCCTTGCCATGCGCGCCGTCCGTGCGGATGGCGATCTGCCAGCCCTGCCAGGAGCGCGCATCGACGCCAATGGTCTGCAGCGCGATGGCCAGCAGGCCGATCGTCACCTGCTCGCCGGTCGCGACGACGGTGTCGTATTCGCGGGCGTCGTGCAGCGGCGAGAGATCCGTGCACCACTTCACCAGCTGGTTGGTGGCGCCGGACATGGCGGAGACCACCACCGCCACCTCATTCCCGGCGTCAACTTCCCGTTTCACGCGGTTCGCGACGTTGCGGATACGGTCCAGATCGGCGACGGAAGTGCCGCCGAACTTCATCACGATGCGTGCCATGCGGTTCTGAAGGATCGGTCCGAAAGAGAAACGGATGCCCGCCACGGTTGCGGCCGGCGAAGGGCTGCGACAGATAACGGGCACCGCGCCGCGCCGCAACAGGGGATGCGCCCAGGGGACACACCCGGGGATGCCCAGAAGGATACCGCCATGACAACGACCGCCGCCCCGGACGAGATCGCCAAGTTCGACGCGCTGGCCGCCGAATGGTGGGACCCAAAGGGCCCCATGTCCCCCCTTCACGCCATGAACCCACTACGTTGCGACTGGATCGCCGGGCAACTCGCCCGCGCCCATGGGCGGGACCCGGCAGCACTCGGCGGCCTGAGCCTGCTGGATGTCGGCTGCGGCGCCGGCCTCGCATCCGAGGGCATGGCCCGGCGGGGTGCCAAGGTCACGGGACTCGACGCCGCCCCCGCGGCGCTGGCTGTGGCGCGCGCCCATGCGGACCAAAGCGGCCTGTCGATCGACTACCGCCAGGGCATGCCGGAAGACCTCGCCGCCGAGGGCGCGCGCTTCGATGCCGTGATGGCGCTGGAGGTGATCGAGCACGTCACGGACCGTCCGGCTTTCCTGCGGGCGCTCTCCACACTGGTGGCGCCGGGAGGGATGGTGTTCCTCTCCACCCTGAACCGCACCGCGCGCTCCTTCCTCTTCGCCAAGGTGGGCGCTGAATATGTGCTGCGGCTGCTGCCGCGCGGTACGCATGACTGGAAGATGTTCGTCACGCCGGCGGAGCTGGGCGCAGAGGCGCGCGCCGCCGGGCTGCGGGCGACCGCCATCAGCGGCATGACGCCGGGCCTGCCGGGGCACCCCTGGCGCGCGACGCAGGATGTGGGGGTGAACTACATCGTCGCGCTGCGGAGGGGTTAATACCCCTTCGCTCCCGCAATACGCAGCGCCTCGTCCGGGCGCTGGGTATCGTCATCCCCTATGCCCTGGTGCTGTATGTGCTGGTCTGGCTGGGCATCAAGGCGGACAGCCCGGGCCTGCCCTTCCTGGCGGGGCTGGTCATGACCCCTGCCACGATCGGCGCGCTGACGGTGATCCTGGCGGACCCGGACGGCACCGCCGGCAGCGGGCGCCACATCCTGTGGACCACGCTGGCTATTCTTGGCCTCGTGATTCTCTCGGTGCTGATCTTCCATGAAGTCGGCATCTGCATCGTCATGGCGCTGCCGCTGCTGCTGCTGTTCGGCATCATCTCCGCGCTTGGTGACGGGCGGCCTGCTGCGCGAATCCAGCAGCCGGAAGGGGCCGGCGCTATTGGTGGTGGTGCCGCTGCTCGGCATGCCGATGGATGCCGCCATGACCTACCCCACCGAGCATGCGGCGGTGACGACGGTCATCGAGATCGACGCCCCGCCCGCGACCGTGTGGCAGCACACCGTCGCCATTCCGGATATCCGGGCGGAGGAGCTGCGCTTCACTATAAGCCATAACCTGATCGGCGTGCCGAAGCCGGTGGATGCAAGGCTGGAGGGAGAAGGTCCGGGTGCCGTGCGGCTGCTTCGTTGGGGCCAGGGCATCCATTTCCAGGAGCATGTCACCGAGTGGGAGCAGGATCGCCGACTGGCCTGGCGCTTCCACTTCGCCCCGGATTCCATCCCCGCCGCCGTGGAGGCGCATATCCGCGTGGACAGCGACTATCTGCGCCTGGAGGATGGCGACTACATGCTGGAGCCGTTGCCCGGCAACCGCACGCGGCTGACGCTGACCACGCGCTACAGCATGGCCACGCCGTTCAACGATTACTGCCGCTGGTGGGGAGAACGCTTCCTGGGCGACTTCCACGGCATCGTGCTGGATGTCATCCGCAACCGGGCGGAAGCCGCCGCTGGCGGGGCCTGAGCGGCCCCGGCCATCCGTCTTCAGCCGTCGGCGCGCGGCACCCAGGGCAGGCGCGCGATGTCGATGCCCTCTTCGCGCAGTTCCTCGGCGTCGGAATCGCTGGCCTCGCCATAGATGCCGCGAAGCTCACTCTCGCCCCGATGCATCTTGCGGGCCTCGTCGGCGAAGTCGTTGCCGACATAGTCGCAGTTCTTCTCCACCTCGGCGCGCATGCGCTGGAGGAGGGCCACCATCTGGGCCGGAATCGGGCCGGCCGCGGCCTGCTGTGGCCCGGCTGGCGGAGGGCTTGGAGGTGTTGCCTGAGGCTGCTGCGGCGCAACCTCCTGTCTCTCCGCGCGCGTCTTGGCGATGGCCGGCGCCATCAACGCACGGGAGACCTTGGCGCTGCCGCAGACAGGGCACTCCACCAATCCGGCAGCCGCCAGCTTGTCGAAGCTGGTACTGTCCTTGTACCAGCCATCGAACTCATGGGCCTGCTCACAGCGGAGCTGGTAGTGGATCATCAGGCAGCCTGCAGCAGAGGGTCCAGCTTACCGGCGCGGTCCAGCGCGAACAGATCATCACAACCGCCGATCGGCTGGTCGTTGATGAAGATCTGCGGCACCGTGGTGCGGCCGCCGGACCGGCGGATCGCATCCTCCCGCTCGGTGGTGCCGTGCGGGGCGTCGTATTCGGTGTAATCCACGCCCTTGCGGCCCAGCAGCAGCTTCGCGCGGGAGCAATAAGGGCAGAGTGCGGTGGTGTAGATTTCGACCTTGGCCATGTGCTCACACATCGTCGGCTGTTGCGTCGTGGTCAAGAGCGTTGCGAAAGGATGGCAGGTCCGCGCCATCCGCGAGTGACGGGTCCGGCACCCGGGCGGCGGCCAGCACATCCACCCTTGCGGCGCCTGCTCCGAGCAGGAGGCGAGCGCAGGCGGTAACCGTGGCCCCGGAGGTCAGCACGTCATCCACCAAAAGCACATGCCGGGCCTGAAGCTTCGCCACCGCGCCGGGTGCCAGGCGGAAAGCACCTTCCAGCACCGCGGCCCGCTCCGCCGCGCCCATCTTGTTCAGCGGCTGCGTGGCCCGGCGGCGACGCAGCAGGTCTGGCGCGCAAGGCACACCGGAAAGCCGCGAGAGCTTCCAGGCCAGCAGCGCCGCCTGATTATAACGCCGCGCGAGCAGCCGGCGCCGGTGCAGCGGCACAGGTACCAGGAAATCGGCCCGCTCCAGCAATTCCCGACCCGCATGGGCCATCTGGCGGGCAATGGGGCCGGCCAGTTCGGTCCGGTCGCCATATTTCAGCGGCAGGACAAGGCGGCGCGACCCTGCATCGTAAAGATAAGCGGCGCGGGCCTGGCCGTATTCCGGGGACCGCAGAGCGCAGCGCGGGCAGTGAAGTTCCGCCCCTTCCCCAGAGGGCACCCCCTGGCCACCATGGAGGAATGGCACGCCACAGCGATGGCAGAGCGGCGATCCGATCAGGGTCACGCCCCGGAAGCACTCTCCGCACAGGGTTCCCTGGCTGGGCACGATGGTGGAACAGGAGAGGCATCGGGGCGGCAACAGCGTATCCAGCGCCACGCCGCCCAACCGCCTGATGCTCCCTATCATGGCCTGAACCGTCATGCGCCGATGAATATCACGAGTATGTGAGTTCGATGAAGCCCTTGCATCCGACCCGCCAGCGGGCGCATCAGCCCGGTCATGACGGATGCGATGCAGGTTTTTGACCGGACCCTGGTTCGGCGGCGCCGGGACAAGGCGGCGGCGGGAGTCGGTGCCGTGGCGCCCATCCTGCAAGCGGCTGCCGAGCATTTGCTGGACCGGCTGGACGATACCACCCACCGCTTCAGCCGGGCCCTGGATATCGGGGGCCGTGGCGTCGTCGCGCCCCTGCTGAAGGCACGCGGGATCGAGACGGTGGTCTCCGCCGATCTCTCCTCCCGCATGGCGGCCCTCTCGGGTGGCCTGCCCGTGGCGGCAGATGAGGAATGGCTGCCCTTCGCGCCCGAAAGCTTCGACCTGATCGTCGCCAGCCTCTCGCTCCATTGGGTGAACGACCTGCCGGGCGCACTGGTGCAGCTTCGGCGCGCGCTGAAGCCCGATGGGTTGTTTCTCGCCAGCCTGCCGGCGCTGGGCACATTGCAGCCGCTACGAGAAGCATTGGGCGCCGCGGAGGCCGAGCTGCGGGGCGGTATCAGCCCCCGCATCTCCCCCTTCCCGGAGCTGCGGGACGGCGCCTCGCTGTTGCAGCGCGCCGGCTTCGCCTTGCCCGTGGCCGACCGGGACCGGCTGGAGCTGCGCTACCGGACGCCGCTCGCGCTGCTGCGGGACCTGCGTGCCGCCGGCGAAGGCAACGCCACCCTGGCACGGGACGGGCGCATCCCTCCCCGCGCGTTGTTCCCGCTTGCCCTTTCCCGCCTCGCCGAGCAGGGCGAAGAAATTCCGGTGACGCTGGAAATGCTGGTGCTGACCGGCTGGTCTCCCGCCCCAACCCAGCAGCAGCCCGCCCGCCCCGGCAGTGCCAATGCGCGGCTGGCCGATGCGCTGGGCACGGTGGAACGCAGCGCCGGGGAGCGTTCCCGCCCCCATTGATGCCCCTCCCGCACGGCTGCCATCCCTCCAAAGCCTTGCAACGGGAAGGCCGGCCGCGCATCTTCGCCGATTATGGAACAATCGGCTTCTGAATCCCGCCGCATCACGCTTCATGCGCCGGAAGATTTCGTCGGCATGCGACGGGCGGGGCAGCTGGCCGCGGCCACGCTGGACATGATCACGCCCCATGTCCGCCCTGGCGTCACCACCGGTGCGCTCGACGCGCTCATTCTGGAATTCATCGAGAAGAACGGCGCGACCTCGGCCACCGTCGGCTACCGGGGCTACCAGCACGCCTCCTGCATCTCCATCAACCATGTCGTCTGCCACGGCATCCCGGGCACGAAGAAGCTGATGGATGGCGACATCCTGAACATCGATGTCACCGTCATCCTCGATGGCTGGTATGGCGACACCAGCCGCATGTATGCGGCCGGCACGCCCAGCACCAAGGCCAAGCTGCTGATGGACGTGACTTATGAGAGCCTGATGCGCGGCATCAAGGCGGTGCGCCCCGGCGCGCGCCTGGGTGATGTGGGCCACGCCATCCAAAGCTATGTCGAGAAGCAGCGCTTCTCCGTGGTGCGGGATTTCTGCGGCCATGGCATCGGGCGCACCTTCCATGCCTCCCCCAACGTGCTGCATTTCGGCCGCCCTGGTGAGGGCGCGGTGCTGAAGCCCGGCATGTTCTTCACCATCGAGCCCATGGTGAATGTCGGCCGGCCGGAGGTGAAGGTGCTGGACGATGGCTGGACGGCGGTGACGCGGGACCGCAGCCTCTCCGCTCAGTTCGAGCACATGATCGGCGTGACCGAGGACGGGTGCGAGGTCTTCACCTATTCCCCCGCCGGGCTGCACAAGCCGCCTTACGACATCTGATACCCCCTGGACTTGCCCTCCGGCATCCGCCAACACTCGCCTGACCTTTTGCAGGTCAGGGGGGTGGGATGCGCAAGACGGGCGGCATGGCGGAGGCAGGGGCCAGCCTGGCCCTGCCTCTGGACATCGAGGCCGCGTCCGTCCCGGCCGCACCTCTCGCCAGCGCGGCGGAAGGCCACCGTGGCCGGATGCGCCGCAAGCTGCTGACCGCCGGCCCCGATGCGCTGCTGGATCATGAGCTGCTGGAGATGCAGCTCTTCCTCGCCCTGCCCCGGCGTGACACCAAACCTATCGCCCGCGCGCTACTCGCCCGCTTCGGCAGCTTCGGCAACGCCATCTCGGCACGCCCGGAAGAGCTGCGGCAGATCGAGGGCCTTGGCGAGGCCGGCATCGCCGCGCTGAAAACGGTGCAGGCCGCAGCCTTGCGGCTGATGCGGGAAGAGGTGCTGGACCGGCCGCTGCTCGACAACTGGCAGCGGCTGCTGGACTACCTCAACGCCATCCTCGCCCGCGAGAAGACCGAGCACTTCCGCATCCTGTTCCTCGACTCGAAGAACCGCCTCATCGCCGATGAGGCGCAGGCGCGGGGCACGGTGAACCACACGCCCGTCTATCCGCGCGAGGTGGTGAAACGCGGCCTGGAACTCCAGGCCACCGCGCTGATCCTGGTGCATAACCACCCGAGCGGGGACCCCACGCCCAGCGGCGCCGATATCCGCATGACCACCGAAATCCGCCAGGCGGCCGAACTGCTGGGCATCGCCGTCCATGACCACCTGATCATCGGCAATGGCCGCCACCTTTCCTTCCGCCGCGAAGGGCTGCTGTAGCGTCCTCCCATGCGCCTGCACTATCCCCATCTCCACCCTCTGCGAGGGATCGCGGTGTTCCGCGCCTGGGCGCGGCAGACAGAGGTGGGCGTCATCCTGCTGGCTGCCGTGGTGGGCATCGTCAGCGGGCTGCTGGCCGTGTCCATCGGCGCCATCGCGCGGGTGATGCATGTGCTGCTTTACGGTCCCGGCGCCGAGCACGGCCTTTCCTCCATTCGGGGCGCCGAACCGTGGCAGTTGCTGCTGCTGCCGGCGCTCGGTGGCCTGCTGTTGGGCGGGCTGAACCGGTTGCTGGCGCGCGTGCGCCCCCGCTCGCCGGTGGACCCCATTGAAGCCAATGCGCTGCATGGCGGCCGGCTTTCCATGAATGACGGCGTGGTGGTGGTGGCGCAGAACCTGGTCTCCAACGGGTTCGGCGCCTCGGTGGGGCTGGAGGCCGGCTATACGCAGATCGCGGGCGGCGCGGCTTCCAGGCTGGGGCGCATTTTCGGCCTGCGGCGGGGAGATCTGCGCGTGCTGGTGGGCTGCGGCGCCGCCGGCGCCATCGCAGCCGCCTTCGACGCGCCCCTGACCGGCACCTTCTATGCCTTCGAGCTGGTGATCGGCATCTACTCCATCGCCACGCTGGCGCCGGTGGTGATCAGCGCTGTCTGTGCCCTGGTGGTGGCGCACGCATTGCGGGGAGAGAACGCCGTTCTCTCCGTGGGCAATGCCGATGGGGCTGATCTGCTGAGCTATGCGCTCGCCCTGGTGCTTGGCCTGATCTGCGGGCTTGCCGGTATCGCGCTGATGCGCGGCGTCACCCTCACCGAGCACTGGCTGCGCAGGGGCATCCCCTGGCCCAATCTGCGGCCGGCGGTCGGCGGGCTCGCAGTCGGGATGCTGGCACTGATCACGCCCGGGGTGCTGTCGGCAGGCCATGCCTCCCTGCACCGGCTGTTCATGGTGGAGAACACGCTGGGTGCCGTGGCCCTCCTGCTGGTGCTGAAAGCCGTGGCCTCCGCCATCTCCATCGGCTCCGGCTTCAGAGGTGGCCTCTTCTTCGCCTCCCTGCTGCTGGGCGCGCTGATGGGGCAGGTCTTCGCCGCTTTCGTGGCGTATGTGATACCGCCTGGTGTGGACCCGACCTTTCTCATCACCGTGGGCACCAGCGCCTTTGGCGTGGCCGTGATTGGCGCCCCGCTGGCCATGACCTTCCTGGCGCTGGAGATGACCGGCAGCTTCGAAATGACCGGCGCCGTGCTCGTGGCTGTCATTGCCAGCAGCGTCACCGTGCGGCGCCTCTTCGGCTACTCCTTCGCCACCTGGCGCTTCCATCTGCGGGGCGAGACCATCCGCAGCGCCCGCGATATCGGGTGGCTCCGGGATCTCACCGTGGGCAAGCTCATGCGGCGGGAGTCGCGCACGGTGAGGACGGATATCCGCCTCTCCTCCTTCCGGCGCGACTTCCCGCTGGGCGCCGCGACCCGCGTGGTGGCGGTGGACGAGGCCGGGCGCTATGCGGGGCTGGTCTCCGTACCCGAGGCTCATGCCGAGACCTCCGACGGGATGGAGACCATCGCGCCGCTGTTGCACCACCAGAAGACGCCCCTGCTGCCGGCGATGAACGCCAAGGAAGCCATGGCCATTTTCGACGCGGCTGAGGCCGAGGCGCTCGCCGTGATCGACGGTTGGGACAGCCGCAACGTCATCGGCCTGCTCACCCAGGCCCATTTGCTGCGCCGCTATGGCGAAGAGCTGGAAAAGCGCCGCACCGAGGAGCTGGGGGCGGCCTGATCAGCCTGAAAGGGGCGAGCCGGTCAGGGGCTTGTAGGGCAATTGGGCGATGCGGCCAGGATGGATCGTGACGCTCTTCCATACCCCACCCTGGGTGTACGGGTCCTCGGCCAGCCACTTCTTCACCGCCGCCTCATCGGGCAGGTCCAGCACCATCATGGAGCCGACCATATTGCCGTCAGGCCGGTCCAGCAGGGCGACGCCGGCGAGCAACTCGCCGCTGCGGGCACGGGGTTCCACCCGTTCCATATGCTTTGGACGCGCCGCGGCACGGCGTTGCAGCGCCCCGGCATCCATGCCGTCATGGGCGATGACGACAAAAATCATGGCCAACCTCCCTCGGCGGCCGCGTTGCGAAGGGCGGGCCGCTCGCGAGGGTCAGCATCTCACAGAAGCGGCGCGCGGGGGTAGCATCTCCGCGCGCCGCGTCAGGGGTTAGCCGCCGGGGGGCACGCCAGCGTCGCGCAGGGCCTGCTCCTGCCGCTCGGCCAGCTTGTGCTCGTCAAAGCCCTCGATCAGCTCGTTGAACATGCGGTGCCAGTTCAACTCGGCGCCCAGGCGCATGAAGGCGCTGCCGAGGCCAACGGCGCCGCGATCCACCAGCACGAATTCGCGCGGCGGCTTCACACCGCCGGTGCGCTTCAGGCCCGCATGCACTTCCGCCGCCACCTTGCGGCCGAAATCCATGTCGCCATCCTTCTGGATCAGCCGCACGCGGTCATCCAGCAGCGGCTCGTGCAGGAAACGGGCCCAGAGGCCCAGCACCTGCATCTTCTCCTTCGTCAGATCGGTGAAGCCCCAGGTGGTATAGGCCTCGTGCGCCTTTTCCTCGTCCTCGTCGCGCATCGCCTCATAGAGCATGATGACGCCGCGCAGGAACTTGGACGGGAAGACCCGGATGGCGCCATAATCCAGCAGGTTGATGCCGGCAGGCTCCGTCTCCGTCGGCTGGCGGATCTGGTAGTTGCCGAGATGCGGGTCCCCGTGGATGACGCCGTAGCGATAGAACGGCACATACCAGGCGTGGAATAGCGCGCGGGCATAGGCGTTGCGCTCCTCCAGCGGCGGCTCCTCGGCCAGCCGGTCCATGATCGGGCGGCCTTCCAGCCAGTTCATGGTCAGCAGGCGGCGGGTGCAATAGCCCTCCACCGGCTTCGGCGTGCGCACATCCGACACGTCGGCGAGCATGATGTTGTAGAGCCGCATATGCGCGGCCTCGCGCTCGTAATCGAGTTCCTCGCGCAGCCGCTCGCACAGCTCGACATAGACGTCATCATGCTGGATGGCGTCATCCATGCGCGCGAAGATGCCCATGGCGATCTTCAGCTGGCGGAGGTCGGCCTCCACCACGCTCGACATGTCGGGATATTGCAGCTTGCAGGCGACGGTGGTGCCGTCCGGCAGTGTCGCGCGATGCACCTGCCCCAGGCTGGCGGCCGCCGAAGCCTCCTGCCCGAAGCTGGTGAATTTGGATTGCCAGTTCGTGCCCAGCTCGCTCGCCATGCGGCGGCGGACGAAGGCCCAGCCCATCGGCGGCGCGTTGGCCTGCAGCCCGGCCAGCTCCTGGGCATATTCCGGCGGCAAGGCGTTCGGCACGGTGCTGAGGAACTGCGCCACCTTCATCAGCGGCCCCTTCAGCCCGCCGAGCAGCGCCTTCAAATCATTGGCGTGGCCTGCCTTGTTGGTCTTGATGCCCAGATAGCGTTCCCCGGCCACCCGGGCGGCAATGCCGCCCACGGCGCCGGAGGTGCGCGCCATCCGCCGCACCTCCCCGAAGAAGCTGCGGCCCTCGCGGTCGTCAGACATCGGCGCGTCCCAGTTCGTCGCGCTCTTCGGCGCGCTCCAGTTCATCAATAAAGCCGGAAATGACGTTCAGGCCCTTATGCCAGAAGGCCGGGTCCGCCGCGTTCAGGCCGAAGGGGGCCAGCAGTTCCTGGTGGCGCAGCGTACCGCCGGCCTTCAGCAGCTCCAGATACTTCGCCTGGAAGTTCTTGACGCTGCCTTCCTGGAACACGCCGTAAAGCGCGTTCACCAGGCAATCTCCAAAGGCATAGGCGTACACATAGAAAGGCGTGTGGATGAAGTGCGGAATGTAGGACCAGTAGATCTCGTAATCCGGCGTGAATTCGAAGGCCGGGCCGAGGCTCTCCACCTGCACCTGCATCCACAGCGCGCCGATTTCCTCGCGGGAAAGCTCACCCTTGCGGCGGGCGTCGTGCAGCAGGGTCTCGAAACGGTAGAAGGCGATCTGCCGTACCACCGTGTTCAGCATGTCCTCCACCTTGCCGGCGAGGAGCGCGCGGCGGCGCTTCGGGTCCGTCTCGGCGTCCAGCACGGCCCGGAAGGTCAGCATCTCGCCGAACACGCTGGCGGTCTCGGCCAGGGTGAGCGGCGTGCCGGACATCAGGTAACCCTGATCGGCCGCCAGCACCTGGTGCACGCCATGGCCGAGCTCATGGGCCAGCGTCATCACGTCCCGCGACTTACCGTGGTAGTTGAGCAGCAGATAGGGGTGGACGCTCGGCACCGTTGGGTGCGCGAAGGCGCCGGAGGCCTTGCCGGGCCGCAGCGCGGCGTCGATCCAGGGCTTGTCGAAGAACTCCTTGCCGATGCGCCCGAGCTCGGGGTCGAAGGCCGAATAGGCCGTCAGCACCCGCTCCCGCGCCGCATCCCAGGGGATGTTGCTGTCGTCCTCATCCGGCAGCGGCGCATTGCGGTCCCAATGTTGCAGCTTGGGCAGGCCCATCCACTTCGCCTTCATGGCGTAGTAGCGATGCGACAGCGCCGGATAGGAGGCGACGACGGCGCTGACCAGCGCGTCCACCACCTCATCCTCCACCATGTTGGCGCGGTTGCGGGAGCTTCCGGGGCGCGGGTAATGGCGCCAGCCGTCGATAATCTCCTTATCCTTCGCCAGCGTGTTGGTGATCAGCGTGAACAGGCGGGCCTTCTCGCCAAAGGCCGCGGAGACGCCTTTCGCCGCCGCCTCGCGCACCTTGCGGTTCCGGTCCGACAGCTTGTTCAGGGCGCCGGAGACGTTCAAGGTCTCCTCGCCCACCTTCACCTCCATGCCGGCGATGGTCTCGTCGAACAGGCGGTTCCAGGCGCTGCGGCCGGTCACTTCCTTCTCGTGCAGCAGCTTCTCCACCTCGTCGGAGAGCTGGTGCGGGCGGAAGACGCGCAGATCGCGCAGGAAGGGGCGGTAGTGGGAGAGCGCCTTGCTCTTGGCCAGCTTGGCCTCCAGCGCCGGCTCATCCAGCTTGTTCAGCTCCAGCGTGAAGAAGAGCAGGTGGGAGGAGATGGCCGTCACCCGCTCCTGCATCGTCTGGTAGAAGCGGCCATTCTCGGCATTCTGCGCATCGCCGGAGAAGACGAGCTGCGCGTAGGACATCACCCGCCCCAGGATCTCGTCGATCCGCTCATAGGCGGCGATGGCCTTGGCCAGCGCGTCGCCGGAAAGGCTCTCCAGCTTGCCGGCATGGGCATCCTCGAAGGCCCGCGCATCGGCGTCGGCCTGCTTCAGGTCGGCCTCGAGCTGGGGATCACCGGCGCCGGCATAGAGGTCGGACAGGTCCCAGACCGGCAGCATGGCCTCCCCCCCGGCGCCCTGCGGGCGGGAAGCGGTATCGTGGGCGGGCTGGCGGAGATGAGGAAACTGCACGGGAAGCCTTGCGGTTGTGGTTCTCTACCCACCGATATAAGCCCATCTAACGGCAGGCCAAGCGTCCGGCACCGTTATCCATGCCGGACAGAGGGAGGAACATGGCGCCCGAGGAAAACTGGAACAGCCTGCCGGGCATGATGCTCAGCCTGGCGCGCAAGTGGCCGGAGCGCCCCATGCTGCGCTTCTGGCGGGGCGGAAGCTGGCAGCGGATGAGCTGGGCGGAATATGCCATGGCTGTCGCCTCGGTTGCGGCAGGGCTGCGCCAGCGGGGCGTCTGCCCTGGGGACAGGGTGCTGCTCGTCTCGGAGAACCGGCCGGAATTCATCATCGCCGACACGGCCATCATGGCGATCGGCGCCGTATCGGTGCCCACCTACATCACCAATACGGTGGCGGACCATGCGCATATCCTGAAGGATTCCGGCGCGCGGGCGGCCATTGCCTCCACGCCCAAGCTGGCGCGCGGCCTGGCGGAGGCCGCGGGGCTGGGTGGGCTGGACCTGCTGGTGGCCATGGACGAGGCGGAGGATACCGTCTCCTGGGCCGACCTGCTGGCCACCCCGCCGGATTTGGCGATGCTGGTGGCGGAGGTCGAGCACATCCCGCCGGGCCGGCTGGCCTGCCTCATCTACACCTCCGGTACCGGCGGCTCGCCCAAGGGCGTGATGCTGCCCCATCGGGCGATGCTGGCCAACCGGCGCGGCGTCGCCGCTTTCATTCATGCGCTGAAGCTGCCGGATGACGGCTGCTACCTGTCCTTCCTGCCCTTGTCCCACGCCTATGAGCACACGGTGGGGGGCTTCCTGCTGCCCTCCTTCGGCACGGAGGTCGTGTACAGCCGGGGCGCTGAGAAGCTGGCAGCCGAGCTGCAACAGATCCGCCCCGTCGTCGTCACCGCCGTACCCCGGCTGTTCGAGGTGCTGCGCGCCCGCATCCTGGCCGGGCTGGAAAAGGAATCCGCCTTCAAGCGCCGGATGTTCGACGCGGCGGTGCGCCTTGGCCTCAAGCGGCTGGATGGGCAGACGCTCAGCCTGTGGGAACAGGTGCAGGATGCGGTGCTGGAGCGCCTGGTGCGCGACAAGGTGCGCGCCCGCTTCGGCGGGCGGCTGCACGCCTTCGTCTCCGGCGGTGCGCGCCTGGACCCCGATCTCTCCGGCTTTTTCATCGCCCTCGGCATTCCCCTCATCCAGGGCTACGGGCAGACGGAGGCCGGGCCGGTCATCAGCGTCAACGTGCCCTGGGACAACCGGCGCCATACGGTCGGCCGGGTGCTGGATGGCGTCGAAGTCAGCATCGCGCCCGATGGCGAGGTGCTGGTACGCGGCGAGCTGGTGATGGATGGCTATTGGAACAACCCGGACGCCACCGCGGCCGCCGTCGTGGACCGGGGTGATGGCGGGCCGCCCTGGCTCCACACCGGGGATGTGGGCGAGATCAACCAGGGCTTCCTGCGCATCACCGACCGGAAGCGGGACATCATCAAGACGCTGGGCGGCGATATGGTCAGCCCCGCCCGCATCGAGAGCATGCTGATGGCGGAGCCGGAGATCGCCCAGGCCGTGGTGGCGGGCGACGGGCGCCCAGGCATCGCCGCGCTGATCGTCGCCGCCGAGGGGCAGGAAGACAATGTCCCCAAGGCCGTGGCACGGGTGAATGCGCGGCTCTCTTCCATCGAGCGGGTCCGCCACACGTTGAAGGTCCCGCCCTTCACGCCCGAGGCGGGCATGCTGACGCCAACCCTGAAGATCAAGCGGAAGGCCGTCCTGCAGGCTCATGAGGAAGCGATCAACCGGCTTTACGGCTGAGGGCTCGGCCGACATGAATATCATTACGAATAAGCACTAAAATGCATTAGCCTCCGGCCGCCGTTCTGAAGCGGCGCCCAGGAGGACACCGCCATGCAGCCATCGCCCGGAGAGATGTTACGCCTCTGGTTTGAGGAGGTCTGGAACCAGAGGGATGCTTCCAGGATCGCGCATTACCTGGCGCCGAATGGCGTGCTCCATTCGCTGGACATGGCCGGCCAGGACGCCCAGGGGCCAGCCGCCTTCCGCGCGTTCCAGGAGGAGCTGCTGCAATGCTTCCCGGACATTCAGTTCACCCTCCACGACGTGATCGAGGATGGCGAGCGGGCCGCGGGCCGATGGACCATGGAAGCGACCCATAGCGGCGACGGGCTGGGCATGTCGGCTACGGGAGAGAGAGTCCGCATCAGCGGCATGTCGATGGTGCGCGCTTCGGGCGGCACGATCGTGGAAGCATGGGATGAGTGGGACCGGATCCGGCTGGTCACCACCTGCGGCGTGATGAAGCCGGTTTGAGCCAGCCGCATCCACCGTAAAAGGCCGCGCCGCGAAATAATCTCGCGGCACGGCCAGCGCGCATCACATGCCGAGCGCGCGGCGGTAGAGGTCGAGCAGCGTCTCCTGCTCTTCCACCTCGGCCGGCTCCTGCTTGCGGATGCGGATGATCTGGCGGATCACCTTCACCTCGAAGCCAGCGGACTTCGCCTCGGCGAAGATATCCTTGATATCGTCGGCCAGCGCCTTGCGCTCTTCTTCCAGCCGCTCCACGCGCTCGATGATGGAGCGCAGGCGGTCAACGGCGATGCCACCCACCTCGGAGTCGGGGTCCGCTTCCTGGCGGTCCCGGCTGGCCTTGGCTTCCATCGCGTCGAAATCGCTCATCAAGAGTCTCCAGGCAGTACCACCACAGGGCCGGCGCCGTGGAGCGGCACCGGGGCGCGCGGTATAGCGGGCCGGGGGTAGCGGGGCAAACCCTCCCTGCCCCCGGCTTCGCTCAATGCTGGTGGTTGCCGGAAGCGAACTTTGCCTTCTGTTCCGGGGTCGCTTCCTTCTGGTACTTCGCCTGCCACTCCTTGTACGGCATGCCGTAGATGGTCTCCCGCGCCTCGGGGTCCGGCAGGGCAATGCCCTGGGCCTCGGCGGCCTCGCGATACCAGCGGCTGAGGCAGTTGCGGCAGAAGCCGGCCAGGTTCATCAGGTCGATATTCTGCACGTCGGTCCGCTCGCGCAGATGTTCCACCAGGCGGCGGAAGGCGGCGGCCTCCAGCTCGGTGCGGGTGGCGGCGTCGATCTCTGTCGTCATTGGGGGTGGTCCTCCTGGGTGTGGTCGCTGAAGGCGGGAACCGCCGGAAGCGTGAATCACACCCTCAAACTCGGTTCCCCGCACAGGTGGGGCAGAAGGGCCTCCCGGTTCAAGCCTCGGCGTCTCAGGCGTTGCCTGCCAGGTAGTCCATGGCCGCCTGCACGCCGCCTGTCTTGTGCGGCACGCCGGCGAGGCGCAGGCCCATTTCCACGCCCGTCAGCGTGCCCATCACCTGCAAATCGCCGATATCGCCGAGGTGCCCGATGCGGAAGACGCGGTCGTTCAGCTTACCCAGGCCATTGCCCAGGCTCATGTTGAACTTCTCCAGGATGGTGGCGCGCAGCGCGTTGGCGGAGTGGCCTTCCGGCAGGCGCACCGCCGTGAGCACCGGGGAATAGTGGCGCGGGTCCTCGCACTGCACTTCCAGCCCCCAGGCGCGCACGGCACGGCGGGTGGCCTCGCCATGACGCTCATGCCGGGCGAAGACATTCTGCAGCCCCTCCGCATGCAGTAGGTCCAGCGCCGCATCCAGCGCGTAGAGCATGTTGGTGGCGGGCGTGTAGGGGAAGTAGCCCGTGGCGTTGCTGGCCAGCATCGGCTTCCAGTCCCAGAAGCTGCGTGGCAGCTTTGCGCTCTCGCTCGCCTTCAGCGCCTTCTCGGACACCGCGTTGAAGGAGAGGCCCGGCGGCAGCATCAGCCCCTTCTGGGAGCCGGAGACGGTGACATCCACGCCCCACTCATCGTGTTTGTACTCGACCGAGCCGAGGGAGGAGATGGTGTCCACCAGCAGCAGCGCCGGGTGGTTCGCCGCGTTCATCGCGGCCCGCACCTCGTCGATACGGCTCGTCGCGCCCGTGCTGGTCTCATTATGGACGACCGCCACCGCCTTGATGGTATGGGCCTTGTCCGCCTTCAGCCTGTCGCCGATGGCCTCCACATCCGCGCCACGGCGCCAGTCGGTCTCGATGAAGACGGGCTTCAGGCCCAGGCGCTCCGCCATCTCCCGCCACAGGGTGGCGAACTGGCCGGTCTCGCACATCAGCACCGTGTCGCCCGGAGAGAGCGTGTTGACCAGGGCGGCCTCCCACGCACCGGTGCCCGAGGCGGGGTAAATGATCACCGGCCCCTTGGTGCCGAAGACGGGTTTGACCTTCTCCAGCAGCTGCTTGCCGAACAGCCCGAAATCCGGCCCGCGATGGTCCATCGTCGGGTTGTCCAGCGCGCGCAGCACGCGGTCCGGCACATTGGACGGGCCGGGGATCTGCAGGAAATGCCGGCCGGCGACAGGCTTGGACTGGAAATAGGCCATGGTGATCGGGTCCTCCGTTGCCGAAAGCCCTACCCTTCATCCATCTCAACCGCCAATGAGTTCGGCTTCTCGGATTGATGAGCATTATAGATCGGACAGCGGCGCGACATCCGGCTAGGTTCCCTGGGAGTAGGGAAACTCCATGAACGCCATCACCACATCCAAGGTCCGTCCGGGCGATTCGGCCCTCGCCGCGAAGCTGAAGCGCAACACCCAGGGCGAGGTGCGCTTCTCACCGGCCGACCGCGGCCGCTACGCCACCGATGCCAGCATCTATCAGGTGGAGCCCATCGGCGTGCTGGTGCCGCGGACCATGGAAGATGTGGAGGCGGCCCTCGCCCTGTGCCGGGAGGAAGGCGTGCCCGTCCTGCCACGCGGCGGCGGCACCAGCCAGTGCGGGCAGACGGTCAACCGCGCGCTGGTGATCGATTGCACGAAGTATCTGCGCAACGTGCTCTCCGTGGACGCCGCCGCCGGCGTGGCGAAGGTGCAGCCCGGTATCGCGCTCGGCGCGCTGAACGATGCGTTGAAACGCGAAAAACTGTTCTTCCCGGTCGATCCCTCGACCTGGGCACGCTGCACCATCGGCGGCATGGCGGGGAACAATTCCTGCGGCTCCAAATCCATCCGCTACGGGCTCATGGCGGACAATGTCCTGGCCATCGACGCGCTGCTGCCGAATGGCGACCGCTTCACCTTTGGCGAAATTGCCGACACCCTCGGCGATGACATCCCCGCCGATGTCGCCACGCTCATCCAGTCCCTGCGGGCGCTGGGCGCGCGGGAGGCGGAGGAGATAGCCGCCCGCTTCCCCCGCCAGCTTCGCCGCGTTGGCGGCTACAACATCGAGGCGCTGACACCGGCGGCCCGCGCGGAGGGGCGCGGCAACCTGGCGCGGCTGCTGGTGGGCAGCGAGGGCACCCTCGCCTTCTCGGCGGCGCTGGATCTGAAGCTGTGGCCGATCAAGCCGCGCAAGGTGCTGGGCATCTGCCAGTTCCCCACCTTCCGCGCCGCCATGGCCGCCAGCCAGCACCTCGTCACGCTGAACCCCGAGGCGGTCGAGCTGGTGGACCGCACCATGATCGACCTCGGCCGCTCCATCCCGATCTATCGCCCCACCATCGACGCGATCGTGCTGGGGGAGCCGGACAGCCTGCTGATCGTCGAGTTCCATGGCGACGACGATGCCGCGCTGTTGCGCGACCTCGCGCGGCTTGAGGAGATGATGGGCGACCTCGGCTACCCCAACGCCGTGGTGCGGGTGACCGACAGCGCCTTCCAGGCCCAGGTGGCATCGGTGCGCGAGGCGGGGCTGAACATCATGATGTCCATGAAGGGCGACGGGAAACCCGTTTCCTTCATCGAGGACACCGCCGTCGATCTGCCCGACCTCGCCGACTACACCGAGCGGCTGAACGACGTGTTCGCCCGCCACGGCACCAAGGGCACCTGGTACGCGCACGCCTCCGTCGGCTGCCTGCATGTCCGCCCCGTGCTGAACATGAAGGACGGCGAGGACGTTGCGAAGATGCGCGCCATCGCCGAGGAATGTTTTGCTCTTGTGCGTGAATATAAGGGCAGCCATTCGGGCGAGCACGGCGATGGCATCGTCCGCTCTGAATTTCATGAGTCGATGTTTGGTGCACGCATCGTCCGCGCCTTCGAGGCGGTGAAGGATGCCTTCGACCCCGCCGGGCTGATGAACCCCGGCCGTGTTGTGCGGGCACCGCGCATGGATGACCGCACGCTGTTCCGCTACCCGCCCGGATACACCGCCGACCCGCATGTGAAGCCAGCGCTGGACTGGTCCGCCTGGCCGGGGCCGCAGGGCGGTTTCCTCGGCGCGGTGGAGATGTGCAACAACAACGGCACATGCCGGAAATTCGACGCCGACGTCATGTGTCCCTCCTTCCGCGCCACGCGGGATGAGCAGCACCTCACGCGCGGCCGGGCCAATACGCTGCGCCTCGCGCTGACGGGGCAGCTTGGGCCGGATGCGCTGGCGGGGGAGGAGGTGGCGGAGGCCATGTCCCTCTGTGTCTCCTGCAAGGCATGCCGCCGGGAATGCCCGACTGGCGTCGACATGGCGAAGATGAAAATCGAGGCGCAGCACGCCCGTGCGCAGAAGCATGGCTTCCGGCTGAAGGACCGGCTGATCGCGTCCCTGCCGCGCTGGGCCCCCTGGGCGGCGCGTATGCCGGCTTTGGCCAATATGCGGGACAGCGTGCCGGGCCTCGCCGGGCTGACGGAAAAGCTGACGGGCTTCTCCGCCAGGCGCCCCCTTCCCCAGTTCCGGCGCGATGCCTTCAAGGATGCGGAGGCCCGGCACGAGGGCAGCGGCGAGGAAGTCCTGCTCTTCGCCGACACCTTCAACCGCTACTACGAGCCCGAGAATTTGCGGGATGCGGTGACGGTCCTCGGTGCCGCCGGCTATCGCGTCCACCCTGCCCGGGCGGCGGATGGGCGCCCGCTATGCTGCGGACGCACCTATCTGGCGGCCGGCATGGTGGACCGTGCGCGGGAGGAGGCGCGCCGTACGCTGGAGGCGCTTTCCACCAGCGACGCACCTGTCATCGGCCTGGAACCATCCTGCCTGACGACATTGAAAGACGAGTTCATCTCGCTCCTTCCCGGAGAGGCAGCGCAGAAACTCGCCGCCCGCGCCCATCTGGCCACCGAGTTCCTGGCCAAGCGGAAAACGGAACTGCCTTTGCAGAGTATCGGCACCAACCGCGCCCATATCCACGGGCACTGCCACCAGAAATCCTTCGGTGCCTTCGCGCCGGCCGTGCAGACCCTGAAACGCATCCCCGGCCTGGAGGTGACGCCCATCGCTTCCTCGTGCTGCGGCATGGCGGGCAGCTTCGGCTATGACGCGAAGAACATTGAAGTGAGTCATGCCATGGCTGAATTGTCCCTGTTGCCCGCCGTCCGCGCCGCCGCGCGGGAGGATGCCATCGTTGCCGACGGCACCTCCTGTCGGCACCAGATCCGTGATCTCTCCGGGCGGGAGGCGGTGCATTCCATCCGCCTGCTCGCCCGCGCCGTGCGAGGTGAGGCCACCAAGGTATGAGCAGCCCGCGCGATATTCTCAATTTCTGGTTCGCGGAAGGGATGCAGACCTTCCGCGCCGCCTGGTTCAAGCGGGACGATGCCTTCGACGCCGAGATCCGGCAGCATTTCGGGAATCTGGTTGTCCCGGCCCGGGAAGGCGCGCTGGATGCATGGGCGGAAACGCCGGAAGGCGCCCTCGCCCTGCTGCTCCTGCTGGACCAGTTTCCGCGCAACCTGTTCCGCGGCAGCCCCGAGGCTTTTGCCTCGGACGCCCATGCGCGTCAGGTGGCACGGCGGGCGGTGCTGGAGCGCCGGCACGATCTGGCCATGGGCACCGTGGCGCGCAGCTTCTTCTATCTTCCCTTCGAGCATGGCGAGGCGATGGAAGATCAGAACCTGTCCGTCGCGCTGTTCGAGGGGTTGCGGGATGACGCGGCTTCCCGCGCTCCTGGGGGCACGATCGATTATGCCTGGCGCCACTGGCTCGTGATTCACCGCTTTGGCCGCTTTCCGCATCGAAACAAGGTGCTGGGGCGCACGGACACGCCGGATGAAACCCTCTATCTCGCCCGCCCCGACGCGGGTTTCTGAGCCTCTTTCACACCTTTAGCGTGCGTTCAGTGGCAACCCTCACGGGGTTGTCACTGCAACCATTTCGGCTCAGGCGTAGCGGAAGCTAGAGTAAAAAGCCCATAAAGCAGCGCGAGGCGATACAAAAATAGCTAAACCGTAACAGTTAAGATCCGGCCAAATCCCTGTTTTTAAAGGGAATCAACGTAAAACGTGGCTTTTTCGCCACACCGATATTCATTCGATCGAAATAAAGCAACTGCCGGATGCAACCCGGGTTCTGTCTTCGCCCGCACACTGGGTTGCTGAGGAAAGAACATATGAAATTCCGTCACCTGCTGCTCGCAGCAACCGCCGTCGTCGCCCTGCCCGGCATGGCCATGGCGCAGTCCTCTTTCATTCCGACCGCGGCGGCACAGCCCATTCAGGGCGTGTACCTGGGCGCCGGCGCCGGCTGGAACCACTACGGCAAGAACAACCTGACGGCAGAGGGCGGTAACGCCGCCTACTTCGACCGCACCGGTGCGAGCCGCCAGGGCAACGCGAACTTCGACGAAGGCTTCGTCGGCGTTCTCTCAGTGGGTTACGGCTTCGGCAACGGCCTGCGCGCCGAGATCGAAGGTTCCTTCCGCTACAACGACCTGAACCGTATGGGCGGCTTCCCTGGCCGCGCGCCGGGCAGCACGACCAACAGCGTCTTCCGCAATTTCGGCGGTGAGGTGCAGCAGTATGGCGTGATGGCCAACGTCTTCTACGACTTCCAGCTGCCCCAGTGGTTCCCGACGATGCCCGTCGCCGTCGTGCCGTATATCGGTGGTGGTGTCGGCTATCTCTGGACGGATATGGACATCAAGGGCACGCGCGGCGCACCCGGCGGCAACACCGTTCGCATCGACGACACGGTCGGCCAGTTCGCCTATCAGGGCATCGCCGGTCTGGCCTTCCCGATCGAATCCGTGCCCGGCCTCTCGATCACGGCCGAGTACCGCTACACCGGCACGCTGCAGAGCGACTTCGGTGGCCGCGTGACCAACCCGGCGGGCCAGACGGTCAGCACTGGCGATTTCCAGATCGACCAGGCGCATAACCACTCTGTCCTGATCGGTGCCCGTTACGCGCTGTACACCCCGCCGCCGCCGGCCCCG